>NZ_JBIWOD010000011.1:0-268349 GCF_044767545.1 Streptomyces sp. NPDC101227
GCCCTACACCAGCAACACCGAGCGGACCGAAGCCTTGACAGACTTCCTCCACACCTACAACCACCACCGATGCCACACCGCACTGGACGGGAAACAGCCCATCACCCGCGTGAACAACGCTGCGGATCAATACACCTAGGGGGCGGGCGAACGGATCCCGTAAGGGGTGCGCGCGCCCCCTGCGGGCCACAACGCGGCGGGGGCGGGCGGGTATTCCCGGAGTCGACGGGGCGAAGGGTCAATGGCTCGGCGGCGCGACGGCTCGATGGCCCGGCGGCTCGGTGGCCCGATGCCTCGAAGGCCCGAAGGCCCGAAGGCAACCGCTCACGGCTCACTGCCCACGGCTGACGGCCCACGGCGCAACGACTCACAGCCCAAAGCCCAACGGCTCACAGCTCACAGCTCACAGCTCACAGCTCACAGCTCACAGCTCGATGATTCGACGGTTCGACAGCTCGCCATCTCGACGACTCGACGACTCGACGACTCGGCAGCTGACCCGCAGGGCACGGCCCGTTCGCCGTCCGGCCGGAGGCAGTCGGGCGCGTGCCCCGGCCGCCGCCCCGGTGCACGCGAACGCGGCGGGCCGGGGCGGGCGCGGCCCCGGTTACCCCGCCAGCGCCCGGTCCCCCTCCGGCAGGGCGCGCGGGGCGGCGACGCGCTCGGCGCGGGCCTCGGGGGTGCGGCGGTGGGCCGGGTCGCGGACCTCGCCGACCAGCATCTCCAGGACGTCCTCCAGCGCGACCAGGCCGAGCACCCGGCCGGTCCCATCGGCGACCGCCGCCAGGTGGGAGGCGGCCCGGCGCATCGCCGTCAGGGCGTCGTCCAGGGGCAGCTCGGCGCGCAGCGTCGCCATCGCGTGCCAGATGCGCTGCGGGACCGCGCGGTCCCGCTCCTCCAGGTCCAGGACGTCCTTGACGTGGAGATAGCCCATGTACGCGCCGCCGGGCGCGCAGACCGGGAAGCGGGAGTAGCCGGTCTTGACGGTCAGCTCCTCCACTTGGCGGGGCGTCACCGTCGGGTCGACGGTGATCAGGCCCGCCCGGTCCAGGAGGACGTCGGTGACGGGGCGGCTGCCGAGCTCCAGGGCGTCGGAGAGCCGTTCCTGTTCCTCCGGTTCCAGGAGGCCGGCCTGGCCGGAGTCCTCGACGAGATGGGTCAGCTGTTCGCTGGTGAAGACCGCCTCGACCTCGTCCCTGGGCTCGACGCGGAAGAGCCGCAGCACACCGTGGGCGCAGGCGCCGAGGAGGGCGGTGACCGGGCGGCACAGCCTGGCGAAGGCGACCAGGCCGGGGCTGAACCACAGGGCGGTCTTCTCGGGCGCCGCCATCGCCATGTTCTTGGGGACCATCTCGCCGATGACGAGGTGGAGGAAGACCACCAGTGCCAGGGCTATGACATAGCCGAGGGGGTGGATGAGGGCCTCGGGGAGGTGGATCGCCTCGAAGGCGGGCTCCAGGAGGCCGGCGACGGTCGGTTCGGCGACCGCGCCGAGGGTCAGGGAGCAGACGGTGATGCCGAACTGGGCGGCGGCCATCATCTGCGGCAGGTTCTCCAGGCCGTGCAGGACCTGCCGGGCCCGTTTGGAGCCCTCCGTCGCCAGCGGTTCGATCTGGCTGCGGCGTACGGAGACCAGGGCGAACTCGGCGCCGACGAAGAAGCCGTTGGCGAGCACGAGGAGTATCGCGAAGAGCAGCTGTGCGAGGGTCATCGGGCCGCCTCCGCGGCGAGCGGGGCGGGGGTCGTGGCGGCGGGCACTGCGGGAGTCACAGCCGTGGGACCGGTCCGTACGATCCTTATCCGCTCGGCGCGGTGGTGGGAGACCAGCCGGACCCGCAGCCGCCAGCCGTCGAGTTCGGCGGTGTCGCCGGGCGCCGGGATCCTGCCGAGTATGTGTGCCACCAGTCCCGCCACCGTCTCGTAAGGGCCGTCGGGGGCCTCCAGGCCGATCCGCCGCAGCATGTCGACACGGCAGCCGCCGTCGGCGTCCCAGGCGGGGCGGCCGTCCTCGGCCGGGGCCTGGCCCAGTTCGGGCAGGTCCACCCCGTCGTGTTCGTCGCGGACCTCGCCGACGAGCTCCTCGATGATGTCCTCCAGGGTGACCACACCGGCCGTGCCGCCGTACTCGTCGACGACGACGGCGATCGGCTGTTCGCTGCGCAGCCGCTCCAGGAGAGGCTGCACCGGCAGCGTCTCGGGTACCAGCAGCGGCGGCACCGCGATCCGGGCGGCCGGGGTGCGCAGCCGCTCGTGCGCCGGGATGGCCAGCGCGTCCTTGAGGTGCACCATGCCGACGATCTCGTCGAGCCGGGTGCGGTAGACGGGGAAGCGGGACAGGCCGGTGGCGCGGGTGAGGTTCACCACGTCCTCGGCGGTCGCGGAGGCCTGCAGGGCGCTGACGCGTACGCGGGGTGTCATGACGTTCTCCGCGGTCAGGTCGCCGAGCGTGATGGTGCGGACGAAGAGGTCCGCGGTGTCCTGCTCGATGGCGCCGGCCTGGGCGGAGTGGCGGGCGAGCGAGACCAGTTCGCCGGGCGTGCGGGCGGAGGCCAGCTCGTCGGTCGGCTCCACGCCGAGCGCGCGGACGAGGCGGTTGGCGACGGTGTTGAGGAGGGTGATGACCGGGCGGAAGAAGCGCGAGAAGGCGTTCTGCGGACCGGCGACGAACCGCGCGACCTGCAGCGGCTTGGAGACCGCCCAGTTCTTGGGCACGAGCTCGCCGACGACCATCTGGACGCCGGAGGCCACCAGCATGCCGAGGACGACGGCGACGCCGGGTGCCGCGGCCTTCGGCAGGCCGATGGCGCGCAGCGGGCCGTCCAGCAGCCCGGCCAGCGCGGGCTCGGCGAGCATGCCGACCACCAGGGAGGTGATCGTGATGCCCAGCTGGGTGCCGGAGAGCTGGAAGGAGAGTTCGCGGAGCGCGGAGACGACGGTCGCGGCGCGCCGATCGCCGTCGGCCGCGGCGCGCTCGGCGTCCGCCTTCTCGACGGTGACGAGGCCGAACTCGGCGGCGACGAAGAAACCGTTGGCCAGGATCAGGACGAGGGCCGCCGCGAGCAGCAGCAGGGGGCCGGTCATGCCGCCGCCTCCGTGGTATGCGGGGGTTGGGGAGGGGCGGCGCAGGTACTACAGGACGATCCGTCCATTGCCGGAGGGAGTCACTCCTCGGTTCGCAGGGTGCCCACTGAGGGGCGGGACGCACGGCGCGTCCCGGAGAACAGAGTAAACAGCGAGGCCCGGATTAGGGCAGGCTCACCCGGCCGTGTGGTTGCCGGTGCCGTGATTCTCGGTGAGCTCGCGCAGCGCGCGGGCGTCACGGATGGCCGCCTCGCGGGCGATGCCGGGCTGGATGCCCATCGCGGGCAGGCTGGTGCCGTCGGCGAGGTCGAGATGGACCCAGGGGTCGCCCTGGCGGAGGTTGACCCGCAGCACCTGGGCCCAGGCCAGTTCGCGCTTGGTGGTGAGGTTGACGACCGTGATGCCCTCCTGCCGCGCGACCACCTTGGGGCGGGCGAGCAGCAGGAGGACCGCCAGGATCAGCAGCCCCGTGCCGACGAAGCTCATGCGCTCGCCGCCGGTCAGCTTCGGCAGCAGCATCGCGATCGCCGTCAGGGCGGCGAGCTGGGCGAGGCCGACGGTGTACAGGACGGCCCGGGTTCGGGTCGGCCGGAAGGTCACCGGGAGGCTGGGCACGTTCGGGAGCTCGAGGGAGGGCTCGGCGGACACGTCGTCGGTCTTCCGTCGGGGGCGGGGATGGGGGTTCCCCCGCTCATGGGGGTCCCCCCGCTCGAGCGAAGTCGAGAGGGGGGCAGAAGTCGAGAGGGGGGAGAAGTCGCGAGTTTGAGGGAGGGCGGTCAGAGCCGGCAGGCGTGGATGCCGGTCGTGAGGATCGCGCGGGCGCCGAGTTCGTAGAGCTCGTCCATGATCCGCTGGGCCTCCTTGGAGGGGACCATGGAGCGGACCGCGACCCAGCCCTCGTGGTGCAGCGGGGAGACCGTGGGCGATTCCAGGCCCGGGGTGAGGGCGACGGCCTTCTCGACGTGCTCGACGCGGATGTCGTAGTCCATCATCACGTACCGGCGGGCCACCAGGACGCCCTGCATACGGCGCAGGAACTGACGGACCTTCGGGTCGTCCTCGGGGGCGCCGGCGCGGCGGATGACGACCGCTTCCGAGGAGAGGATCGGCTCGCCGATGATCTCCAGGCCGGCGTTGCGCAGGGTGGTGCCGGTTTCCACGACATCGGCGATGATCTCGGCGACGCCGAGCTGGATGGCGGTCTCGACGGCGCCGTCGAGGTGGACGACGGAGGCGTCCACGCCGTTGTCGGCGAGGTGCTTGCTGACCAGGCCGGCGAAGGAGGTGGCGATCGTCATGCCGCCGAACTCGCTGACGTCCTTGGCGGTCCCCGGGCGGGTGGCGTACCGGAACGTCGAGCCGGCGAAGCCGAGCTGCATGATCTCCTCGGCGTGCGAGCCGGAGTCCAGCAGCAGGTCCCGGCCGGTGATGCCGATGTCGAGCTTGCCGGAGCCCACGTAGACCGCGATGTCGCGCGGGCGCAGGAAGAAGAACTCGACCTCGTTCTCGGCGTCGACCAGGACCAGTTCCCTGCGGTCCTTGCGCTGGCGGTAGCCGGCCTCATGCAGCATCGCCGACGCAGGCTCGGACAGTGAACCCTTGTTGGGGACAGCGATGCGCAGCATGAGTGCAGGTTCCTTTGCAGCTGAAGGGAGTTGGGGTGGAAGCGGGGGGGTGGATCAGAGGTGGGCGTAGACGTCGTCGAGGGAGATTCCCTTGGCGATCATCATCACCTGAAGGTGGTAGAGGAGCTGGGAGATCTCCTCGGCGGCGGCCTCGTCGGATTCGTACTCCGCGGCCATCCAGACCTCGGCGGCCTCTTCGACGACCTTCTTGCCGATGGTATGGACACCGGCCTGCACCAGTTCGGCGGTGCGGGAGGTGGCGGGGTCGCCGGTGGCGGCCTTCTGCTGGAGCTCGGCGAAGAGCTCCTCGAAAGTCTTCTTGGACATGGTGACGCCTACCCTACGCGGTCGCCCCGCCCCGCTCAGCGCCAGGGTTCGCTGACCGTGCGGAGAGTGGCGGCGGTGGCGACCGCCGCGGTGACCGCTTCGTGGCCCTTGTCCTCGGTCGATCCCGGAAGGCCGGCGCGGTCCAGGGCCTGCTGCTCGGTGTCGCAGGTCAGCACGCCGAAGCCGACGGGGACGCCGGTGTCCACGGAGACCTGGGTCAGGCCCTGGGTGACGCCCTGGCAGACGTAGTCGAAGTGCGGGGTACCGCCCTTGATGACGACGCCGAGCGCGACCACCGCGTCATAGCCGCGGCCGGCCAGGACCTTGGCGACGACCGGGAGCTCGAAGGCGCCGGGGACCCGCAGCAGCGTCGGCTCGTCGATGCCGAGCTCGGTCAGGGCGCGCAGCGCGCCGTCCACCAGGCCGTCCATCACCTGCTGGTGCCACTGGGCGGCGATCACGGCCACCCGCAGGTCGCCACAGTTCTTCACGGTCAGTTCGGGTGCGCCCTTGCCGCTCACGGTTCTCCTCGTACGGGTGATGGGGGTGGTGATGTGCTGACGGGTGACGGGGTGCTACTGGTTGCCGCAGGTGGTCGCGCTACCGGGGGGCGCGGCGTCAGCCGCTCCGGTGACTGGGGCCTCCCCTGCTCGAGCGGATTCGAGAGCTTGGGGAACGGTGCCTGCACCGGGCAGCCAGGGCAGGTCGTGGCCCATGCGGTCCCGCTTGGTGCGCAGATACCGCAGATTGTGTTCGCCGGCCTGGATGCGCATCGGCTCGCGGCCGGTGACCTTGAGGCCGTACCGCACCAGGGCGGAGGTCTTGTCGGGGTTGTTGGTCATCAGTCGCAGCGAGCGCACGCCCAGGTCCTGGAGCATCTGCGCACCCGCGGCGTAGTCGCGGGAGTCAGCGGGCAGCCCCAGTTCGAGGTTGGCGTCCAGGGTGTCGCGGCCGCGTTCCTGGAGTTCGTACGCGCGCAGCTTGGACAGCAGGCCGATGCCGCGTCCCTCGTGGCCGCGGAGGTAGATCACCACGCCGCGCCCGGCCTCGGCGATCCGCTCCAGCGAGGCCTCCAGCTGGGGGCCGCAGTCGCAGCGCAGCGAGTGGAAGATGTCGCCGGTCAGGCACTCGGAGTGCATCCGGACCAGGACGTCCTCGCCGTCGCCGATCTCGCCGGCGACCAGCGCGATGTGCTCGACGCCGTCGACGGTCGAGCGGTAGCCGTACGCGGTGTACTCGCCGTGGGCGGTGGGCAGCCGGGTGGTGGCCTCGCGGCGGACGGTGGGGGCGGAGGTGCGGCGGTAGTCGATCAGGTCCTCGATGGAGATGATCGCCAGGCCGTGCTTGCGGGCGAACGGGACCAGCTCGGGCAGCCGCAGCATGGTGCCGTCCTCGCCGGCGATCTCCACGATGGCGGCGGCGGGGCGGAGACCGGCGAGCCGGGCGAGGTCGACGCCGGCCTCGGTGTGGCCGTTGCGGACCAGGACGCCGCCGGGCTTGGCGCGCAGCGGGAAGATGTGGCCGGGCCGTACGAAGTCGCCGGGCGTCGAGTCGCCGGAGGCGAGCAGCCGCAGCGTGGTGGCGCGGTCGGCGGCGGAGATGCCGGTGCTGATGCCGTGTGCGGCGGTGGCGTCGACGGAGACGGTGAAGGCCGTCTTCATCGACTCGGTGTTGTTCTCGACCATCTGCGGGAGTTCGAGGCGGTCGAGTTCGGTGCCCTCCATGGGGGCGCAGATCAGGCCGCGGCACTCGCTCATCATGAAGGCGACGATCTCGGGGGTGGCCTTCTCGGCCGCGATGACGAGGTCGCCTTCGTTCTCGCGGTTCTCGTCGTCCACGACGACGACGGGGCGGCCCGCGGCGATTTCGGCGATGGCCCGCTCCACGGGGTCCAGCGCCAGGTCCTCGGCGGCGTACCAGCTTTGCAGTGCGGTCATGCCGCTGCTCCTTCCAGGACGGGGCCGGCGGCGGCCCGCGAGCGCACCCACCAGTCGCGCATGCCCCACACGACGAGGGCGAGATAGACGACATAGACAAAGCCGGAGAAGGCGAGGCCGCTGCTGAAGGCGAGCGGAACGCCGACGACATCGACCAGCAGCCAGGCGAACCAGAACTCCACCAGGCCGCGCGCCTGGGCGACCATCGCGGCGAGCGTGCCGACGAAGATGTAGGCGTCCGGCCAGGGGTTCCAGGACAGCTGCGGGAACAGGGTGAACAGTGCGCCGACGGCGGCGGTGCCCAGCGCCGTACCGGCGATCAGCAGGCCGCGCTCGCGCCAGCCGGCGAACCGTACGGCGATGGTGCCGTCCTGCGCCTGCTGCCGGCCGCGCTGCCACTGCCGCCAGCCCCACAGCGCCACGCCGATGACGAGGAGCTGCTTGCCGACGCCGCCGCTGAGGTGGGCGGAGGCGTAGGCGGCGACGAGGATGAGGCCGGAGAGGAACTGGGCGGGCCAGGTCCATATGGACCGCCGCCAGCCCAGGGCGAGGGCCGCCAGGCCGATGGTGTTGCCGACCATGTCCGACCAGATGACGTGCTGGTCAAAGGCCGTGAAGGCCTCGCCGTTCAGCCAGTCGAGGGCGCTCAACGGTCCATCTCCTTCAGTTCCTGGAGGTCCTTGAGGTCGGCGGCGTCCTCGGCGTACCCGGCGTCGGCGATGGTCCGGCCGAGCAGCCGCTCGACGTACTTGGCGAGGACGTCGACCTCGAGGTTGACAGGGTCGCCGGGCCGCTTGATGCCCAGCGTGGTCAGGTCGAGCGTGGTGGGGATGAGGCTGATGGTGAAGTAGTCGTCCGCCGCCTCGACGACGGTCAGGCTGACGCCGTCGACGGTGATGGAGCCCTTCTCGACGACATAGCGGGCGAGCGTGGCGGGCAGGGCGATCTTGACGATCTCCCAGTGTTCGCCCGGGGTGCGCTCGACGATGGTGCCGGTGCCGTCGACGTGGCCCTGGACGAGGTGGCCGCCGAGCCGTCCGCCGAGCGCCATCGGGCGTTCGAGGTTGACCCGCGAGCCGGCGGCCAGCGCTCCGAGGCTGGAGCGGTTCAGGGTTTCGGCCATCACATCGGCGGTGAATTCCCCGCGCTCCGTCTCCACGACGGTCAGACAGACGCCGTTGACGGCGATGGAGTCGCCGTGCTTGGCGTCCTCGGTGACGACGGGGCCGCGCAGTCGGAAACGGGAGCTGTCGCCGAGGTCCTCGACGGCGACGACCTCACCCAGTTCTTCGACGATTCCGGTGAACACTTCAGTTCTCCTCGTGGCGGGCATGCTCGGTGCGGGCATGGCGGATGGGGGTTGCGGTGATGCGCAGATCGGGGCCGAGCCGCTCGGTGTCGGTCACGTCGAGCCGCAACGCCTGGGCGATGGTGGTGATTCCGGCGTCGCTGACGGCGGCCGGTCCGGCGCCGAGCAGTACCGGGGCGAGATAGCCGACGACCTTGTCGACGGCCCCTGCGGCGAGGAAGGCCCCGGCGAGCGTGGGCCCGCCTTCGAGGAGTACGGAGCGGACGTCCCGCTCGTACAGGGCCTTCAGCAGGGCGGGGAGGTGCAGGCCGCGGCCGTCGGCGGCGCGGGGCAGCCGGACGATCGGGGCGAGGCCTTCGAGGCGGGCGGCGTCGGCGTCCTCGGCGACCGCGATGAGGGTGGGCGCGGTGCCGTCCAGGACGCGGGCGCCGGCCTTGACGGCCCTGGCGCCGGTGTCGACGACGACCCGCAGCGGCTGGCTGATCTCGTCGTCCGAGAGGCCGGCGATCCGGGCGCCGAGCTGGGGGTCGTCGGCGCGGGCGGTGCCGGAGCCGACGATGACGGCGTCCGCGGCGGCGCGCAGGCGGTGGACGTCGGCGCGCGACTGGGGTGAGGAGATCCAGCGGCTGGTGCCGTCGGCGGCGGCGATCCGCCCGTCGAGGGTGGCGGCGTACTTCCACAGGACGAAGGGGCGGTGGCGCAGGACCGAGGTCAGCCAGGCCTCGTTGCCGGCCGCGGCCTCGTCCGCGAGGAGTCCGCCCTCGACGTCGACGCCGGCCTCGGCCAGGGTGACGGCGCCGCCGGTGGCGGCCGGGTTGGGGTCGGCGACGGCGTAGACGACCCGGGCGATCCCGGCGTCGATCAGCGCCTGGGCGCAGGGGCCGGTGCGGCCGGTGTGGTTGCAGGGTTCGAGCGTGACCAGTGCGGTGCCGCCGCGGGCCTTCTCGCCCGCCGCGCGCAGGGCGTGGATCTCGGCGTGCGGTCCCCCGGCCCGCTGGTGCCAGCCCTCACCGGCCGTACGGCCGTGGGAGTCCAGGACGACGCAGCCGACCACCGGGTTGGGGCTGGTGTGGCCGAGGCCGCGCGCGGCGAGCTCCATGGCCCGGCGCATTGCCGCGGTCTCGTCGGGGGCTGCGGTGGCCACCGGGTCCTCCTGCCTCTTCGGGCACGGACTCCGGGGCTGTCTGGACGACAGAAGCGGGAACGACGCCACGGGGACACCGCGGCCGGAAAATAGGGGGCTCGCCGGGATACGACCCGACGCGCCGCCGACGGCGGTGTACCGAAGCTCGCCCGCCGCGCACTGCCTCCCATCCGGACTTTCACCGTCGGTGCAGGAATTTCACCTGCTCAACCGGCCGCTGGCTGCGGACGGGTCGCGGACTGTTACCGCCGGTTCGGAATTACACCGACCCCGGAGTGCGCTGCTGCTCTTATGTCAGTACAGCTTCAGTCTGCCACGGCTGATCGTCGGCCATGCGGGCGAGGGCCTGTGGGGTGGCTCACAGGACGCGGCGCGCGTCGGGTGTCACGGGCGGAGCGGCCGTCTCGTCACAGTGGGGACAGTACGTACCTGCGCACCCAAGGACTGATTCCGCGATGGCGACAATTCTGGTGACCGGCGGCACGGGCACGCTCGGGCGGATCCTGGTCGACCGGCTGCTCGGCGACGGCCACGAGGTGCGGTCGCTGAGCCGGCGGCCACACACCGGCCGGGAGCGGCGCGGGCTGCGGGCGTACGCGGTCGATCTGCGCGAGGGCACCGGGCTGGACGAGGCGGTGGCGGGGGTGGACGCGATCGTGCACTGCGCCTCGGCGCCGTCGGGCGGGGACACGGAGGCCGCGGGGCGGCTGATCGACGCGGCGAAGGCGGCGGCGGTGCCGCATCTGGTCTACATCTCCATCGTCGGCATCGACCTGGTCCCGATGCGCTACTACCGCACCAAGCTCGCGGTGGAGCGGCTGATCGAGGACTCCGGGCTCGGCTGGAGCGTGCTGCGCACCACGCAGTTCCACGACCTGGTGCTCGGGGTGATCAAGGCGGGGGCGCGGTCGCCGGTGCTGCCGGTGCCGGTGGGTGTGCGGGTGCAGCCGGTCGAGGTGGCCGAGGTGGCCGACCGGCTGGCCGAGCTGGCGGCCGGGGCACCGGCCGGGCGGGTCACCGACCTCGGCGGTCCCGAGGTGCTCCGGGTCCGGGACCTGGTAGGCGCCACTCTGGAGGCGGGCGGGCGGCGCCGGCTGCGGATGCCGTTGTGGCTGCCGGGCCGGACGTTCGCGGCGCTGCGGCGGGGCGGGATCCTCACGCCGGAACACGCGGACGGGAGGCGGACGTACGCGGAGTTCCTGGCGGCGCGGGGCGGGGGCGGGGCGGGGCGGTGACACCTGGTCCGGGGCGCTCCTGGAGACCGGCGCCCGGCGCCCGCCGGGGGCGGCCCGGCCGTCGTACGGGCCGGGCGCCCGCTCAACTCGCCGGCGCGAACAGGTCGTTCTGAGCGGCGTCGCGCGCGGCGAGCACCGCGCCGAGGAGTACCGCCCGCCCGCCGACCGTGCCCGCGCGGACCTCGGTGCGCAGCGGGGAGAGGCGGGCGAGGCGCTCGGCGACCCGCTCGGCGAGCGCGGCGCCGCCCGCCCGGCCGATCTCGCCGCCGAGGACGACACACCCGGGGTCGAGTACGGCGCAGACCGCCGCCACGCCGAGGACGATCCGCGCGGCGAGCGCATCGAGGAAGGCGGCGTGGCCCCCGGTCGCCGCGGCCCGTACGAGGGCCTCGGCGGGCGGGGCGTCCGCGGCGGCGGGGCCGGCCGGGCCCGGGTCCGGCGTCAGGCCGTGTTCCGCGGCCAGTGCGCAGATCGCGGCGGAGCCCGCCAGCGAGTGGAAACCGCCGTCGCAGCCGCTCGCGGAGGGCAGCGCACCGGTGCCGGGGACGGGCAGAAAGCCGATCTCGCCGGTGCCGCCCGAGGCGCCGCGGCGCAGGGCGCCGTCCAGGACGACGGCGGCGCCCGTGCCGTGCCCCAGCCAGAGCAGGACGAAGGTGTCGCGGTCGCGGGCCGCGCCGTCGCGCTGTTCGGCGATGGCGGCGAGATTGACCTCGTTCTCCAACAGGACCGCCGAGGTCCCCCGGTCGCGGAGCGCGCCGACCAGGGCGACGTGCCAGGGCGGGATCCAGTCGTTGCCGCCGAGCCTGCCGGTGGCGGGGTCGACCAGGCCTGGGGCGCCGACGGCGAGGGTGTGCGGGTGGGCGGCGCCCGCCGCGCCGAGGGCCCGGTCCACGGCGGCGAGGGCGGTCGCGACGGCGGTTTCGGGCGTGTCGTCGGGGCCGATGGGGACGGTGCGTTCGGCGCGTACCCGACCCAGGAGGTCGGCGACCGCGAGGGTGGCGCTGTGGGTGCGCAGATCGAGGCCGACCAGATGGGCCCGGTCGGCGACGATGCCGTAGAGCCTGGCGTTGGGTCCGCGCCGCTGCGCGCCGCTCTCGCCGACCACGGCGATCAGCCCGGCGTCCTGGAGGCGCTCGACCAGGTCCGCCACGGTCGGGCGGGACAGCCCGGTCAGCGACTTGAGCTGACCTGCCGTCAAAGGGCCCTCGGACTGGAGGAGTTGGAGGGCCAGCCGGTCGTTGATCCGCCGTGCGGTGGCCGGTGAGGCGGTGCGCCCTGCGGCCGCCGCGCGCGATGCATCCATGGCCGGATCCTTTCATCCGTGCGGATCACCGGCGGGACAACCCTCTTATTATCAGGCAGGCTTCCTGATAGTTTACCTCTCATGGTCGGCAACGGCGTCCCCGACGCACCCACCCCACCCCCCGCCAACGGGCTGCGCCGCGCACGGTGGGCGCTCGCCCTCGTCTTCCTCATCCACGGCTCGGTCACCGGCAACTTCGCCACCCGCGTCCCCTGGATCCAGGACCACACCGCCCTCACCCCCGGCCAGCTCGGCCTGGCCCTCGCCTTCCCCGCCATCGGCGCGTCCCTGGCCATGCCGCTGGCCGGACGGATCAGCCACCGCCTCGGCGCCCGCACCGCACTGCGCGTCCTGCTCGCCCTGTGGACCCTCGCCCTGGCCCTGCCCGCCCTCTCCCCCGGCCTGTACGTGCTGTGCCCGGCGCTGCTGGTCTACGGCGCGACCTCGGGCATGGCGGACGTCGCCATGAACGCGCTGGGCGTGGAGACCGAGGACCGGCTCGGCCGGCCGATCATGTCGGGGCTGCACGGCATGTGGAGCACGGGCGCGCTGCTGGGTTCGGCGGCCGGCACCGTCGCCGCGCACGCCGGGACCGACGCCCGGCTCCATCTGGGCGGCGCCGCGCTGCTGCTGACGCTCCTGGGTGCCGCCGCCTGCCAGGGCGTACCGGATCTCCGCAGCGCCCCCGAGGAGCATCCGCCGCCCCGCTTCGCGCTGCCGCCGAAGTCCGCGCTGATCATCGGGGCCATAGGCTTCTGCGCGGTCTTCGCGGAGGGCGCGAGCCTGGACTGGTCGGCGGTCTACCTCCGGGACCGGCTGGGCACCGACGCAGGCCTGGCGGCCGCGTCGACCACCGCGTTCGCCTGCACGATGGCCGTCGCCCGGCTGGCCGGCGACAAGGTGGTGGCCCGCTACGGCGCGGTGCGCACGGTACGGGTCGGCGGCGTCCTGGCGACGGCCGGCGGTCTGCTGATCATGGCCGCCCGGCATCCGGCGCCGGCGATGGCCGGCTTCGCCCTGATGGGCCTGGGCATCGCGGTCGTGGTCCCGTTGGCCTTCGCGGCCGCCGCCCGCAGCGGCCCGGCCCCCAGCCAGGCCATCGCGGGCGTCGCCACGATCACCTACACCTCGGGCCTGATCGCCCCGTCCGCGATCGGCGGCATCGCCCAGGCATCCTCGCTGACGATCTCGTTCGCGCTGGTCACGACGTTGGCGGCGGGCCTGGTGGCGGGGGCGCGGGTACTGCGGGTGCCGGGGCGCGCGGCGCACAAAACGGTGGCCGCCACCGCGACCGATCTGGAACGCTCCTGACCGGAGCGGCGGCCGGCGCCGCACCGGCCACCCACCCGGAGCCCCCATGACCGCCCCCGCACGCGGAGCGCGCCGCTTTCCGCCGCACCGGATACCCGAGGTCCGCATCGTGCACGTCAGTAACGGCGGGTGCGGCGGACCCCATGCGGTCTGCACGGTGGACTTCGATCCGCTGCCGGACGACGAGTTCGCGCCGGTCGTCTTCGACTGGCCCGAGCGCGACCGGCGGCGCAACCCGGAGAAGTGGCTGCCCGGCGAGCTGGCGCGGGCGCTGGAGCGGGGGATCACAGCGGCCCTCGACGATCTGCCCCCGGGCGTACGGGCGGCGGCCTGGTGCACGGTCACCCGGGTCCACTGGCACGAAGTCGACTCCCGCGAGAGCGCCTTCGAGCGGGCCGGCGCGATGGCCGTGGAGCGGGCGCTGCGCCGCTGCGGTTTCGTCGCGCCGGACGCGGGGAGCGAACGCAACAAACGGCTCGCGCCGCCCCCTTCCGGCCTGAGACGCTCGCGGCCGGCGCGGTGACCGCCATCGCGCGGGTGAGGCAGCAGGAGCTCCCATGACCACCCTCCCGACGCACCGGACCCGCCGCTTCCCGCCGCAGCCCGTGCGGGAGGTGTCCATCACGCACGTCCGCCAGACCTCGTGCGGCGGCCCGTTCGCGATCGTCACCATGGACTTCGAGCCGCTGCCCGACGACGAGCTCTCCCCCGTCGTCCTCGACTGGCCGGTGCGCGACCGGCCGGAGGTCCGGGAGCAGAGGCGCGCCTGGCCCGAGGACAAGGAGTGGGTCGGCCTGCTGGAGCGGGCCCTGGAACAGGGGGTCCGCAACGCCCTCGACGCGCTCGGGCCCGACATCCGGCCGGCCGTCCGCTGCATCGTCACCGACTTCCGCTGGCATCCGGTGGACTCCGGCGAGCGGGGGTTCGTGCAGGCCGGCGAGATGGCCGTACGGGAAGCCCGGCGCCGCTGCGAGCGGTGACTCAGGCCGCTTCCGCCGCCGGCTCCGGCCGCCGCAGCCCGTCCGCGATCGCGCGGGCCTTGTCCGACCACGGGGTGGGGCGCAGCGTCTCGGAGTCGACGCGGACGAGTACGCGGTGGCCCTGGGCGTAGGTCTCGGTGCCGTCGGCCGAGCAGATCCGGAAGCCGTAGGTGAGGCCGGTGCGGCCGAGGCGCTCGACCCACAGGTGGGCGGCGTAGCGGCCGGCACGGGTGACCGGGCGCTCGTAGGTCAGGCGCATCTCCCTGATGACGTTGCACATGTCACCCGCGGCGGCCCAGTCGCCGTCGAAGCCGAAGCCGTGGCCGTGCCAGTACTCGCCCCAGGCGCGCTCGACGAGCAGCGGGTAGCGGGAGTTGTGGAGCATGCCGAGCGCGTCGAGGTCGTCGAAGTGGACGGTGACGGGGACCAGTTGGCCGTACGGGACGGGGTGGGCGGCCTGGAGGGGTTCGACGCTCACGGGTGGTGCTCCTGAAGTTCTTGTGACGTGGTGCGTGGCATGACTCGGACCATCGTAAGCGGCCGCTTAGTACATGTTCTCCGGCGGGATGGGAAACTGCCCTGTCCTCACCGTTCGGAGAAGTGGAGCAGACATGGGCCTCGGCGTGCGCTGGACCGTGCATGGCGACGGGCGCAACCCGGCCCCGGGGGCCGTGGTCAGGCCGGATGAGCGGCTGTCGTGGCCGCGGACCGCGGGCCTGGGCGCGCAGCATGTCGTGGCCATGTTCGGCGCGAGTTTCGTCTCGCCCGTTCTGATGGGCCTCGATCCCAATCTCGCGATCATGATGTCCGGCGTGGCGACGGCCATCTTCCTGCTCGCCACCCGCGGCCGGGTGCCCTCCTACCTGGGCTGTTCGCTGTCGTTCGTCGGCGTGGCGGCCGTCATCCGCGCGCAGGGCGGCACCAGCGCGACCGTCACCGGAGCGGTCCTCGTCGTCGGCGTCGCGCTGTTCCTGGTGGGCGTGGCGGTCCAGCGGTTCGGGGCGCGGATCATCCATGCCGTGATGCCGCCGGTGGTCACCGGCGCGGTGGTGATGCTGATCGGCTTCAACCTGGCGCCGGTGACGGCGAGTACGTACTGGCCGCAGGACCAGTGGGTGGCGCTGCTGACCATGCTGGTCACCGGGCTGTTCGTGGTCTGTCTGCGCGGGTTCTGGTCGCGGATCGCGATCTTCCTCGGGCTGGTCTTCGGCTACGCCGTCTCCTGGGTCTTCGACCGGGTCTTCGGGCAGATCCATTCCGTCAACGGGGCCGGGAAGGTCGCCGACCACTGGCGGCTGGACTTCTCCGCGGTCGGCTCGGCCGACTGGATCGGCCTGCCGTCGTTCCACGCGCCCGCCTTCCAGTGGTCGGCGATCCTGGTGGCGCTGCCCGTCGTGATCGCGCTGGTCGCGGAGAACGCCGGACACGTCAAGGCGGTCGGCGAGATGACCGGCGATCCGCTGGACGACGAGCTGGGCACCGCGATCTCCGCGGACGGCGTCGCCTCGGTGCTCTCCACCGCCGTCGGCGGCCCGCCCAACACCACGTACTCCGAGAACATCGGCGTCATGGCGGCCACCCGGGTCTACTCCACCGCGGCCTACTGGGCGGCGGCCGGCTTCGCCCTGCTCTTCGGCCTGTGCCCGAAGTTCGGCGCGGTGGTGGCCGCGATCCCCGGCGGGGTGCTGGGCGGTATCACCGTCATCCTGTACGGCATGATCGGCCTGCTCGGCGCCCAGATCTGGATCCACAACAAGGTGGACCTGCGCAATCCGCTGCACCTCGTACCGGTCGCCGCGGGCATCATCATCGGCGTCGGCGGCGTCAGCCTGCGCATCAGCGACAACTTCGAGCTCGGCGGTATCGCGCTGGGCACCATCGTGGTGCTCGCCGGCTACCACGTCCTGCGCGCGCTGGCTCCCGCGCATCTCAAGGTGCAGCCGCCACTCCTGGACGAGGGCACCTCCGCGTACGGCGACGGGACGGGTGGCGAAGGGACGGACGGCGAGACGGACGGGGAGAGCGGGCCGGGTTCCCGCTGACGACGCGGCGCGCGACCCCGGCCCGCCCCGGTCAGCCGAGGTGCTTCACGGCCTCGTAGTACGTCCAGGCCAGCGCGTCGCAGGAGCTCTTCTTGGCGCCGGAATAGCGCGCGCAGACCCGCTTCAGATCGGCGTACAGGGCACTGTCGAGCCGCGGTTTATTGGCCTCGAAAGTGCCCGCTTTCTTGTAGTTGCGGTAGCCGAAGTCATGCCGGGCACAGGAGATCTCGAAGGGAAAGCCGAAGGGATTGTCGGGCGACTTCGAGCAATAGTCGGTGGACCAGTCGAAGTCGTATGCGGACCATTTCGCCTGATCTCCGCGGGCCGCGACCCAGTTGTTGTAGCTGCTCGCGTCGGTCCCCGTCCAACTGGCGAGTACGCGCGGCTTGTCGGCGGGTGCGGCCTGCGCCGGGGCGGCCCCCGCCGACAGGGCTAACACGGCAAGGAGCGGGGCGGACAGGGCTGCGGCGAGTCTTCGGGGCATGACGACCTCCGGAATTTCGGCACCGCCTCGTATGCGGTGTCCCGTGGGGAGGACGCCAAAGTATGCGGTTTTCCGGGGAAGTTGACGCTCTTTAAGGCTCAGCCTAAAAGCACAAGTGGGCGCGCCAGTAATTACCCCGATCAGGTCATCGGCACACGGCAAAGGCCGCATTTCCGGGCGCTGCTGTCACGCTGAACGGATGACGACGACTCAGCGGTGCGGAACGCGGCCGGGATCCGCGACGGCGGCGGATGTGGGCGGGGTACTGGCGCGGATGCGGGACCTGGACGCGGCGCTGCCCGCCGCGGACGGCGTGGCCGTCTTCAACCGCGTCTACCTGACCGTCACCGAAGCGGTGGCGCGACGCATCGGCGCGGGCGCGTTCGCGGACCCGGTGGCGGCGGACGAGCTGGACGTCCGCTTCGCCGGGCGCTACTTCACCGCGGTGGACGCCGCCGCCGCGGGCCGGCGCCCGCCCGCCTGCTGGCGCCCGCTGTTCCAGCTGCGCCGGCACCCTGGCATCCACCCGCTGCAGTTCGCGCTCGCCGGGATCAATGCGCACATCGGGCACGACCTGGCGCTGGCGGTGGTGGACACCTGCCGGGCGCTGGAGTGCGAACCGCCCGCCCTGGAAGGGGACTTCGACCGTATCGGCGCGGTCCTGACCGGGCTCGAGGAGCGGATCCGGGAGAGCCTGATGCCCGGCCCCGACCTGCTGGACATCGCCGATCCGCTCACCCATCTCGCCGGCTCCTGGAGCCTGGAGAGGGCCCGGGACGCCGCCTGGGCGGCGGCCCGGATGATGTGGGGCGCGCGGCGGCTGCCCGAGATGGCCGAGGAGTTCGCCGAGCGGCTGGACGCGAGCGTGGGGCTGGTGGGCCGGTGTCTGCTCACGCCGCTGAATTAACCGCCGCTGCGGCGGGTCCCCGCGGCCGGCCCCTGACCGGCCCGCGGGTCATCGGTTCCCGGGCAGCTCTGCGGTGACTCAGTCCTCGGGCAGCTCGACCGGCGCGATCTCGTCGTACACGTCGCCGGGGCCCGGGTTGGCCGCGTCGGTGCTGCCGCCGAAGTGGTGCATCACGCCCCACACGGCATTGAGCGCGGTCTGCACGGCACCCTCGGCCCAGCCGGCCGTCCAGGAGATGTCGTCGCCCGCCAGGAAGATGCCCCGCTTGTCCTCGGGGAGCCGGTCCTGCATGAAGTGGGTGAACAGGCGGCGCTGGTAGCGGTAGTGGCCGGGGAGATTGGCCTTGAACGCGCCCATGAAGTAGGGCTCGTTCTCCCAGGACACGGTGACCGGGTTGCCGATGATGTGCTTCCGGATGTCGACCTTCGGATAGATCTCCGACAGCGACTTCAGCATCACCTCCATCCGCTCGTTGGCGTCCAGCGGCAGCCACTTCAGGCTGTCGTCGCACCAGGTGTACGAGAGGCAGATGACGGCGGGCTTGTCCGGGCCGTTGTCGAGGAGGTAGGTGCCGCGGGTCATCCGGTCGGTGAGCGTCATCGACATGACGTCCCGGCCGGTGTCCTCGTCCTTGTCCAGCCAGAACGGCCGGTCGACGGGGACGAAGAGCTTGGACGACTCCATGTAGTGGGTGCGCTCCATCGCCGTCCAGTGGTCGATGGGGAACAGCGAGTCGTCGCACGCGATCTTGCTCAGCAGCATCCAGGACTGCGCGGTGAAGACCGCGGCCGTGTAGGTGCGGATGTCGCCGTCGGCGTCGGTCACCGTGATGCGGTTGCCGGCGGTGCGGTGCAGCCGGGTCACCGCGGGGCGGGGCGCGCCGTCGTGCAGCGACGACAGCGAGGTGCCGGGCGCCCAGTGCACGGTCTTCTCCGGCTCGCGCTCCCACAGGCGCAGCGGCAGCTGCTGGGAGCCGCCGACGATGCCGCGGTGGTGGTCGTCGGCCTCGGTGTAGACGACCCGCAGGATCTCCAGGATGGAGTTGGGGAAGTCGGTGTCCCAGCCGCCGGTGCCGAAGCCGACCTGGCCGAAGATCTCGCGGTGCCGGAAGGACTTGAAGGCCTCGGAGTCGCAGAGGAAGCCGTAGAAGGTCTGGTTGTCGAGCTTCTCGACGAGCTGCGCCCAGATCTCACGGATGCGCGGGACGTCGCGCTCGCGCATGGCCTGGTTCATGTCGGTGAAGTCGGCGCCCGCCTCCAGGCAGGCGTTCCACGCCTCGGCGACCTGGCGGTAGACCGCGGGCAGGTCGTCCAGGGTCTTCGCGTAGTGCGACTCGCCCTTCAGGTCGACGACCGTGGACGGGGTGGACTCGGCGAGCGGGTTCGGGAACGGCTCGGTCCCCAGGCCCACCAGGTCGATGTAGTGCTGGAGCGCCGTCGAGGACGGCGGGAAGCGCATCGCGCCCAGCTCGCAGTTGAGCTCGTCCGCGTCGCCCGCGGCGGAGACGCCCTCGAAGCCGACGGTGCGCAGCCGGCCGCCGATCTGGTCGGCCTCGTAGACGACGGGCTTGAGGCCCATCTTCATCAGCTCGTACGCGGTGACGATGCCGGAGAGGCCGCCACCGATGACGGCGACCTCGGTGCCGTGCTCGGTCGCCGGTATCTGGCCGAGCCCCGCCGGGTGGGCCAGGAAGTCGTCGTAGGCGTACGGGAAGTCCGGGCCGAACATCGTGATCGGCGGCTGCACGTCGGTGTGCGGGACGGCGGGGGGCACCGTGGACGTCATGGGGTACGGACTCCTTGCAGGCGGGGCACAGCGGGCGGGGCAGGGCGGCGCAGACCGGGGGCGGGCTGCGGCCGGACCGGGTGTTCCGGTGGGGTGGGTCAGGCGGGGCGGGTCACGTCAGCGGGCCGTACAGCTCCGGCCGTCGGTCGTGCAGATACGGGTTGTCCGCCCGGGATTCCTTCAGGAAGCCTGCGTCGACCTCGGCCTGCACCAGCTGCTCGTGGCGGCCGGCGCGGGTGCGGACGACACCGTCCGGGCCGGCCAGGCAGCTCAGGCCGACGAACTCGAACTCGCCCTCCGCGCCGACCCGGTTGATGTACGCGACGTACATCTGGTTCTCGAAGGCGCGGACCGGGATGACGGATTCGGGGACGAACTGGAAGGGGTGCATCTGCGCGGTGGGCACCAGCAGCAGATCGGTGCCGGCCAGCGCATGCGCCCGGACGTTCTCCGGGAACTCCACGTCGTAGCAGATGATCACGCCGATCCGGACGCCGGACAGCTCGGCCTGGACGACGGGCTGCTCGCCAGGGGTGAACCACTCGCGCTCGAAGCAGCCGAAGAGGTGGGTCTTGCGGTAGTTCGCCAGGCGCTCGCCGCCGGGGCCGATGAGCTGCGCGGAGTTGTAGACGGTGTCGCCGTCGGCGCGCTCGGGGTAGCCGTAGAGCACCGCGATGCCGTGTTCGGCGGCGATCTCGCCGATGGCCCGGGCGCTGTCGCCGTCGGCGGGCTCGGCGAGCCGGTGGACGTCGCCGCCGATGGCGTAGCCGGTCAGGAACAGCTCGGGGCAGGCGAGCAGCCCGGCGCCGTTGGCAGCGGCCGCTCGGACCGCATCCTTGAGTACCTGCAGGTTGTGCGCGACATCGCCGGGCCGTCCCGAACTCTGGAGCAGGGCGGTGTGCAGGGACGGCATGGAACCCCTCGGCGGGACGGTGCGGGCGGGACGCATTGACGGTACGGGCCGCCGCCGATTCCGGACAAGGCGCCACCGTTGCGCGTCGACGGAGCATTCGTTGCGCGTTCAAGGGGCTCGGCGGTGATTCGTTGCGCCGTGGCGTTCGCACAGGTCGGGCGGGGGTCGTCAGCCCACGGCCGAGCCGTGACCGACGGCCTCGCTCACGTCCCCCTCACGTCCCGCGGACGGTTGCCGCGGCGGCGTCGCGGACGGGTCCGCGCAGCCCCGGCGCGCGGAGCGCCGCCGCGGCGGTCCGCTCGGCGCCCGGACCGATCGCGTCGCTGTCGCGCACCATCCTCGGCGGGGCCGCGAGGGTCGGGACGGTCGCGATCACCTTGCGGCGCGGCTCATCGCGGGCCCGCCATCGTGGCGTCCGTGCCACCCGGCCAGGCCCGCATGGGCTCCGAACTCCAGGACGTGGCAACGGAGTTGGGTGCGGCGCTCGGCCACCGGATCGCGGCGGTCGCGGTGCTGGTGGTGGGTGCGACGGTGGCGTACGGGCTGCGGCCCGGCGGCCGACTCAGGCCGTGGCGACACTTGACCTCAAGTCCGCTTCAGGTAGCAACCTCGGACCCATGGACACCGAAGCGATGCATCGCCGACTTCAGCAGCTCACCGACCGCGCCGAGATCACCGACCTCCTGGACCGCTACCTCCGGTCCCTGGACGAGGGCCACTTCGACGAGGCATGGGCCCGCGCCTTCCACACCGAGGAGGTGACCGCCGAGATGCCGATCGGCACGGTCCACGGCCGCGGCGCCCTGCTGGCACACGTCCAGCGCGGTATGGCGCTGTTCGAGGGAACCGTGCATCTGGGAACCAACGCCGTCCTGGAGATCGACGGCGACCGGGCGACCGCGCGCGGCGCCCAGCTCAGCACCCATGTCCTGGCGGACGGCTCCGGGGACGTCTTCATCTCGGCGGGTCACGCCGACAGTGAGCTGGTGCGGACCCCGGACGGCTGGCGGATCGCGGCCACGTCGCTGCGCATCGTGTGGACCCGGGGCACCCCGCCGCGGATGCCGGCGGGCCTGGGGGCATAGCCGGCGTACGCGGCCGGGCCGGAGGGGGCCTGGCTCCTAGCTCGGGGCCCCCGACCCGAACCGCCTCAGCAGCGGCGAGAGCACGAGCACGGACTTGGTCCGTTCCACGAACGGCTCGCCCGCGATCCGTTCCAGTACCCGCTCGAAGTGCCGCATATCGGAGGCGAAGACCTGGACGATGGCGTCCGCCTCACCGGTGACGGTGGAGGCGGACGCCACTTCCGGGTAGCGCGACAGGCCGCGGTGGATCGCCTCGGGCGAGGTGTTGCGGCTGCAGTAGAGCTCGATGAACCCCTCGGTCTCCCAGCCGAGCGCGGCCGGATCGACCCGCACGGTGAATCCCGTGATGGCGCCCTCGGCCCGCAGCCGGTCCACCCGGCGCTTGACGGCCGGGGCGGAGAGTCCGACCTCCTGGCCGATGTCGGCGTAGCTGCGGCGGGCGTCCTCGGCGAGGGCGTGGACGATGCGTTCGTCGAGATCGTTCAGTCGCACTGCGGGTGGATCACTTCTCTGCTGTGGCCAATCGGGAGCGGCGCATGCCGTATCCGAAGTAGATCACAAGGCCGACGGCCATCCAGACTCCGAAGACCACCCAGGTCACGACGTCGAGGCTGCCCATCATGTAGACGCACAGCACGAAGCCGATCGCGGGAAAGAGGGGGGAGAGCGGCGTACGGAAGCTGCGCGGCATGTCGGGGCGCTTGCGACGCAGCACGATGACGGCCACATTGACCAGCGCGAACGCGAAGAGCGTGCCGATGCTGGTGGCGTCGGCCAGCTGGCCCAGCGGGATCGCCGCGGCGAGCACTCCGCAGAACACCGAGACGATCACGGTGTTGGCGCGCGGGGCGCCGCTCTTGGCGTGCACCTTGGAGAACACCTTGGGCACCAGGCCGTCCCGGGACATCGCGAAGAGGATGCGGGTCTGGCCGTAGAGGACGGTCAGAACGACGCTGGCGATGGCGATGACGGCACCGAAGGCGAGCAGCACGGCCCAGAAGTCCTGTCCGGAGACGTCCTTCATGATCCCGGCGAGGGCGGCCTCCGAGCCCTGGAACTTCTTCCACGGCATCGCGCCGACCGCGATGGCGGCGACCAGGCAGTACAGCGCGGTGACGATGATCAGCGAGAGCATGATCGCGCGCGGCAGGTCGCGCTGCGGGTTCTTGGCTTCCTCGCCGGCCGTGGAGGCGGCGTCGAAGCCGATGTAGGAGAAGAAGAGGGTGGCGCCCGCGGCGCTGACGCCCGTCATGCCCAGCGGCATGAAGTCGGCGTAGTTCCCGGAGCGCACGCCCTGGATGGCGACGCCGCAGAACAGCAGCAGCGCGACGATCTTGACGGCCACCATGATGGTGTTGGCCCGGGCGCTCTCCTTGGCCCCGCCCAGCAGGAAGACCATGGCCAGCATCACGACCAGCAGGGCCGGAAGGTTGAAGATGCCGCCGTCACCGGGCGGCTGGGACAGCGCGTCGGGGATGGTGAATCCGAAGGTGCCGTCCAGCAGCTCGTTCAGATACTGCCCCCAGCCCACGGCGACGGCCGCGACCGAGACGCCGTACTCCAGGATCAGACACCAGCCGCAGATCCAGGCGACCAGCTCGCCGAGGGTGGCGTAGGCGTAGGAGTACGAGGATCCCGAGACCGGGATGGTGCCGGCCAGCTCCGCGTAGGACAGCGCGGAGAACAGGGCGGTGATGCCGGCGATGACGAACGAGATGATCACCGCGGGTCCGGCGTCCGGGACGGCCTGGCCCAGGACGACGAAGATGCCGGTGCCCAGCGTGGCGCCGATGCTGATCATGGTCAGCTGCCACATGCCCATCGAGCGGCGGAGCGTGCCGCCCTCTCCCTGGCCGCCCTCGGCCACCAGCCGTTCGACCGGCTTGCGCCGCATCAGGCGGGTGAGGGGACCGCCTGGGCTAGGTGGCCGGGTGTCGCTGGCCCCTGCGGGCGGGGCTGCGCCGTGCTCCAACACTGGGGTGGCTCCTTTATCGCTGCCGGTCGGATGGCGGAATCCATGCGGGATTCCGTTGACGGTTCCGATGACGGGTTCCGGACGGCGCCCACTGCGGTGGGCCCTCACGGAGACGGATGGCGGCGACCGACGGCGGTCCGGACGCGGGCATGCCGAAGCAACCCACGCAAAGGGGAGACCGCCGAGCAGACGGCCTCCGCCACTCCACGTACCGCGGTGAACCTTACGGCCCCGCGTTGACCTGCCGTAATGCGGGTTCCTTGCGCAATGGCGAAGGATCGTTGCGCACCGGCGGGGCGGGCGGTGGTTCGTTGCGCGGAGGCGTCAAAAATCGCCGTGAAGCCCGGGCGGCGGGCCGGCCCGGAAACGCGAGTGGCCCCGCACCGTCGACGTCGGTCGACGGTGCGGGGCCACTTCCCGGAGCGTCAGCTCCAGCTGTCGTGCAGCGGCTTGCCCTCGGCGTATCCGGCGGCGCTCTGCACGCCGACCACGGCCTTCTCGGCGAACTCCTCCAGGGAGCCCGCGCCCGCGTAGGTGCAGGAGCTGCGGACGCCCGCGATGATCGAGTCGATCAGGTCCTCGACGCCGGGGCGCCCCTGGTCGATGAACATCCGCGAGGTGGAGATGCCCTCCTCGAACAGACCCTTACGGGCCCGGTCGTAGGCCGACTCCTCGCTCGTACGGCGCTGCACCGCACGGGCGGAGGCCATGCCGAAGCTCTCCTTGTACGGGCGGCCGTCGGCGGTGTGCTGGAGGTCGCCCGGCGACTCCAGCGTGCCGGCGAACCACGAGCCGATCATGACGTTGGACGCGCCCGCGGCCAGCGCCATCGCGACATCGCGCGGGTGGCGGACGCCACCGTCGGCCCAGACGTGCTTGCCGTACTTCTTGGCCTCGGCGGCGCACTCGAGCACCGCGGAGAACTGCGGGCGGCCGACGCCGGTCATCATGCGGGTGGTGCACATGGCGCCCGGTCCGACGCCGACCTTGATGATGTCCGCGCCGGCCTCGATCAGATCGCGTACGCCCTCGGCGGCGACGATGTTGCCCGCCACGATCGGGACCTGCGGGTCGAGCGCCCGGACGGCCTTGACCGCGCTGAGCATGCCCTCCTGGTGGCCGTGCGCGGTGTCCACCACGAGGGTGTCCACGCCGGCGTCCAGCAGCGCCTTGGCCTTGCCCGCCACATCGCCGTTGATGCCGACGGCGGCGGCGATCCGCAGCTTGCCTTCGGCGTCGGTGGCGGGGGTGTAGAGGGTGGCGCGCAGGGCGCCCTTGCGGGTCAGGATGCCGACCAGCATGCCGTCGGCGTCGACCGCCGGGGCGAGCTTGCGGTTGGCGGCGTCGAGGCGGTTGAAGGCCTCACGGGGGTCGATGTCGGCGTCGAGGACGAGCAGGTCCTTGGACATGACCTCGGACACCTGGGTGAAGCGGTCCACCCCGGCCAGGTCGTGCTCGGTGACGACGCCGACCGGGCGGCCGCTCTCGACGACGATGCCCGCGCCGTGCGCCCGCTTGGGCAGCAGCGACAGGGCGTCCGCGACGGTCGAGACCGGGGACAGCACGATCGGGGTGTCCAGCACGAGGTGCCGGCGCTTGACCCAGGTCACGACCTCGGTGACGACGTCGAGCGGGATGTCCTGCGGAATGACCACGAGGCCGCCACGACGGGCGACGGTCTCGGCCATCCGGCGGCCGGCGATCGCCGTCATGTTGGCGACGACGAGGGGGATGGTGGTGCCGGTGCCGTCGGGCGCGGAAAGATCCACACCCTGACGGGAACCCACAGCCGAACGGCTGGGCACCATGAACACATCGTCGTACGTCAGGTCGTACGGCGGCTTGGCATCGTTCAGGAAACGCATACTGGCTCTCTCACCTGCGGTTTTACGTCTGGGCCGGTGGGGAGTCAGCACCGAACCGTATCCCGGGTCAGGCTGCGGCTCCTAGGACATCATCCCTCATCACCGCCGGAACATGCGAACCGGTGTTCCCTTGGTGTAATGGCACACATACCCCTGGACGTTTCTACGAACCCGGCCGCGCCCTGCCGCGCGCCATGATCACGGCCAGTCCGGTGTCCGTTCCGCGCCAGTATCCGACCGCGTCCGCGAGCACGCCCTCGACGACGCTCCAGTCCTCCGGTACGGCCGCCGCGTACCCCTGCCAGCCGGTGAGCGCCAGCAGCCGGCCGCCGTCGGCCGGGCACCAGGACAGATCGGTGAGGCAGTCGGCGAGCGCGTCCCAGTTCCGGCCGAACCACTGCGGCAGCCGCAGCGACCGGGCGCACCGGTCCATGAATTCCGCCTTGTCCACGGCCCCTTCGAGATCGAGGGTCGCGGTGCTCCACCCGGCGTCCCGGGCGGCGGCCAGCGCATCCGAAAGCGGACGGTCGCCGGGCCAGGGCAGCACCCCCGGGGGCGTACTGCCGTCGAGCACGGCCGCCAGTGGCCGGGGCACAGAACCCGTCATCGCAACACCGCCTGGAAAGTCCGGTAGTGGTCTTCGGTGTAGTAGGTCTCGTGGCCCTCGCCGGTGACCAGGCGGCGGGCGCCGCGGTCCGGGGAGCCGGGGGTGGGGACCGTGTACTCGTGGTAATAACCGCGGGGATGCGCGGGCAGATGCCGCTCGCGGTTACCGAAGACGGTCCCGTCCTGGGGGTACGGGAAGGGGCCGCCGGCGTCGATGAGCCGGAGGGTGTCGCGCGCCTGCGGGGGCAGCTCGCCCGCGGGGACGAGGTGCATCCCCTCGGCCCAGCCGGGAACGCGGGGCGAGCCGGGGACGCCGGACACGGTCGTCGGTGAACTCGCCTGCCGGCCCACGCCCGTGGAGCATCCGGTGAGCGCCAGCAGCAGCCCGGCGAGCAGCGCGCCGATGAGGGCTGCGGTCCGGCGCGGGGTGGAGCTGATCTCCATGGCGCCGATGCTGTCACAGCCGCGCCCGCGCTGCCCGCCGGTGATCGGCGGCGCAGGCGGGCCCTGGCTCTGCGTCAGGCGCCGTCGGGGTCCGCCCGGTCGAGGGCGGGGCGCGGCCCGGGGCCGGTCTCCAGCAGCAGGTGGTCGGCGGCGGCGGTGTCCGTCACCAGGCTCGTGACGAGCCCGGAACGGAGCACCGAGCCGATCGCCGCGGCCTTGCGCCGGCCGCCCGCGATGGCGACGACCTCGGGGATACGGCGCAGCCGGTCGGCCTCCACCGTGATGCAGCGTTCGCCGAGGTCCCGGCCGATCCGCCGCCCCTCGGTGTCGAAGAGGTGCGCGGACATCTCGGCGGCCGCGCCCAGCGAGGCGTAGTGCTCGCGCTCCTCCTCCGAGAGCATGTCGTAGACCGTCGAGACGCCCGGCTCCCAGGAGCCGATGGAGACACAGGCGACGGTGACCTTGTCGAAGTACTCGAAGGCGCGGGCGATGCCGGTCTGGCCGCGCAGCGCGGCGGCGGTCGCCGAGTCGGGCAGCAGCATCGGGGCGTAGATCGGGTGGGCCTCGCCGCCGGAGACATCGGCCGCGCGGCGTACCGCCTCGACCGAGCCGCGGTCGGCGGTGCCCGCGTCGTAGACGCCGGTCAGCTGGACGACGGTGCACGGCGGGAGCCGGTGCAGCGCGGCGGCCATATGGATCGTCGACCGGCCCCAGGCCAGGCCGAGCACGTCCCCCTCGGCGACCAGTTCGCCCAGCAGGTCGGCCGCGACCTCGCCGAGGTTCTCCGGGTCGGCGGCGTCCTCGGAAGCGTCGGCGGGCGACTCGACGACGACGGCGTGCCGCAGGCCGTAGCGGGCCCGCAGCGCATCGGAGCGTTCGGCGTCGAGTTCGGAGGGCACCCGGATCTCGATCCGTACGAGATCGCGCTCCAGCGCCGTCTCCAGCACACGGGCGACCTTGAACCGGCTGACGCCGAACTCGTCCGCGATCTGGATCTTGGACTTGCCCTCAAGATAGAAGCGGCGGGCCATCGCCGCCGCCTGCACCAGCTCGGCGGGGCCCATTCCGGACTGTGGGCGGCTGGCTACCACGAAATTCTCCCCTTTTGCGCATCTGATCGAGTCTTTGCTCATCCTTTCAGAAACCGGAGGTGTACGGGGACCATGACCGCTGCGGCGGCCGTGAACGCTCGGTTGCGACTCGGACAACCGGCGGCACGACCCGCCTCACAGGAGGCGGCCCGTCCCGTGCACCCCTCCCGCCTCAGTGGGCGCAGCCCCAGCCGGCGGCCGTGGCCGCCGCGGCCTTCTCGCGCAGATCCCGCACCGCCTTGGCCGGATCGTCCGCGCCATAGACCGCCGAGCCCGCCACGAACACATCGGCGCCGGCCTCCGCGCACCGCTCGATGGTCGCGTCGGAGACCCCGCCGTCCACCTGGAGCCACAGCTCGAGTCCGTGCTTGGAGATCAGCTCACGGGTGCGGCGGATCTTCGGCAGCATGATGTCGAGGAACGCCTGGCCGCCGAAGCCCGGCTCCACGGTCATGATCAGCAGCATGTCGAGCTCGGGCAGCAGGTCCTCGTACGGCTCGATCGGGGTGGCGGGCTTCAGCGCCATCGAGGCCCGCGCGCCCTTGGCCCGGATCTCCCGCGCCAGCCGTACGGGCGCCGCCGCGGCCTCCACGTGGAAGGTCACCGAACCGGCCCCGGCCTCGATGTACTGCGGCGCCCAGCGGTCCGGGTCCTCGATCATCAGATGCAGGTCGAGGGGGGTGTCCGTCGCCTTGCTCAGCGACTCGACGACCGGCACGCCGAGCGTGAGGTTCGGGACGAAGTGGTTGTCCATGACGTCGACGTGGAGCCAGTCGGCGCCCTCGACGGCCTTCGCCTCCTCGGCGAGGCGGGCGAAGTCGGCGGACAGGATGCTGGGGTTGATCAAGGCCATGCCACCAGTATGGCGCCCCGCCCGGGGGCCGACGGAGGCGGGCGTCCACCGCCCCGCGCCGCCCGCCCCTGTGCACACGCGCAACCGCCCCGGCCGGGGGTACCGGCCGGGGCGGAAGGTGCGGTGGTGACCTGCGTCAGGCGAGGGTCGCCAGCGCCTGGTTGAGGGTCGCCGACGGACGCATCACGGCCGCGGCCTTGGCGACGTCGGGCTGGTAGTAGCCGCCGATGGCGGCGGGCGAACCCTGCACCGCGATCAGCTCGTCGACGATCGTCCGCTCCTGCTCGGTCAGCGTCTTGGCCAGGGCCGCGAACGCCTCCGCGAGCTGCACGTCGTCGGTCTGCTTGGCCAGCTCCTGCGCCCAGTACAGCGCGAGGTAGAAGTGGCTGCCGCGGTTGTCGATGCCACCGAGGCGGCGGCTGGGCGACTTGTCGTTCTCCAGGAACGTCGCCGTCGCACGGTCGAGGGTGTCGGCGAGCACCTGGGCGCGCGCGTTGCCCGTGGTCTGCGCCAGGTGCTCGAAGCTGACCCCCAGCGCGAGGAACTCGCCCAGGCTGTCCCAGCGCAGGTAGTTCTCCTTGACCAGCTGCTGGACGTGCTTGGGCGCGGAGCCGCCGGCGCCGGTCTCGAACAGGCCGCCGCCGTTCATCAGCGGCACGACCGACAGCATCTTGGCGCTGGTGCCCAGCTCCAGGATCGGGAACAGGTCCGTCAGGTAGTCACGCAGCACGTTGCCGGTGACCGAGATGGTGTTCTCGCCGCGGCGGATGCGCTCCAGGGAGAAGCGGATCGCGTCGACCGGCGCCATGATCTCGATCTGCAGGCCGTCGGTGTCGTGCTCCGGGAGGTACTGCTTGACCTTGGCGATCAGACCGGCGTCGTGCGCGCGGCCCTCGTCGAGCCAGAACACCGCGGGATCGCCGGTGGCGCGGGCGCGGGTGACGGCGAGCTTGACCCAGTCCTGGATCGGCGCGTCCTTGGTCTGGCACATCCGGAACACGTCGCCGGCGGAGACCGCCTGCTCCAGCACGGCGTTGCCGGCCTCGTCGACGACCCGCACGGTACCCGTGGCGGGAATCTCGAAGGTCTTGTCGTGGCTGCCGTACTCCTCGGCCTTCTGCGCCATCAGACCGACGTTCGGCACCGAGCCCATGGTCGCCGGGTCGTACGCGCCGTTGGCCCGGCAGTCGTCGATGACGACCTGGTAGATGCCCGCGTAGCTGCTGTCGGGGATGACCGCGAGGGTGTCGGCCTCCGCGCCGTCCGGGCCCCACATGTGGCCGGACGTACGGATCATGGCCGGCATCGAGGCGTCGACGATGACATCGCTCGGCACGTGCAGGTTGGTGATGCCGCGGTCGGAGTCGACCATCGCCAGCTCGGGGCCCTTGGCCAGCTCGGCCTCGAAGGACGCCTTGATCGCCGCGCCCTCGGGCAGGGACTCCAGGCCCTTGAGGATGCCGCCCAGACCGTCGTTCGGGGTGAGCCCGGCCGCGGCGAGCGCCGCACCGTGCTGGGCGAAGGTGTCCGGGAAGAAGGCCCGTACGACGTGACCGAAGATGATCGGGTCGGAGACCTTCATCATGGTGGCCTTGAGGTGCACGGAGAACAGCACGCCCTCGGCCTTGGCGCGGGCGACCTGCGCCGTGAGGAACTCCCGCAGCGCCGCGACGCGCATGACCGACGCGTCGACGACCTCGCCCGCCAGGACCGGCACCGACTCGCGCAGCACGGTGGTGCTGCCGTCGTCGCCGTGCAGCTCGATGCGCAGCGCACCGGCCTCGCCGATGACCGCGGACTTCTCGGTGGAGCGGAAGTCGTCGACGCCCATGGTCGCCACGTTCGTCTTCGAGTCGGCCGACCAGGCACCCATCCGGTGCGGGTGCGCCTTGGCGTAGTTCTTCACCGCCGCGGCCGCGCGGCGGTCGGAGTTGCCCTCGCGCAGCACCGGGTTGACGGCGCTGCCCTTGACCTTGTCGTAACGGGCGCGGATGTCCCGCTCCGCGTCGGTCTTCGGGTCGTCCGGGTAGTCCGGCAGCGCGTAGCCCTGCTCCTGCAGCTCGGCAACGGCGGCCTTCAGCTGCGGGATGGACGCCGAGATGTTCGGCAGCTTGATGATGTTCGCCCCGGGCGTCTTGGCCAGCTCGCCCAGCTCGGCCAGCGCGTCGTCGATGCGCTGGCCCTCCTCGAGGAACTCGGGGAAGTGGGCGATGATGCGTCCGGCCAGGGAGATGTCGCGGGTCTCCACAGTGACGCCGGCGGTCGATGCGTATGCCTGGATCACAGGCAGGAACGAATACGTCGCCAGGGCCGGAGCCTCGTCAGTGTGCGTATAGATGATGGTCGAGTCAGTCACCGGGTGCTCCGCTCCAGGTCTCTCCACGTCTCCAACATTGCTCGACATCAAGATATCTCGTGATCGCCCCCCTCTCGACAGCGCCCGGGACGAGCGGGGGGAGAGACGTGTCACCCCGGGCCGGCGACGGCGGGGGCCCTGGGCGGGCCCCGCCGCCAGACGCTCCCGTTGATCCGCCGGACCAGCGGCACTCAGCGCCCGGCGGTGCCGCGCGGCGGCATCCAGTGGTGGACCGTGAAGTCACCCTTCTCCAGGGTCTCGAACGGGGCGCTGCTCTCGCATTTGCCGACGCTCTTCTTCGGCAGGCCGTCGATGGCCCAGCTGTAGCCGAGCCGGTCCTTCTTGCCGTCGTCCAGCACCGTGAAGCCGAGCCGCTTGCCCTTGAGGTCACCGACGTGCGGCATGCCCGGTGCATCCGTGAAGTGCGACTCGGACACGACGCCGGTGACGACGGCGACCGGGCCGCCGGTCAGCAGGCAGTCGATACGGCCCTTGAAGTAACCGCCCCACTTCGCGCCGACGTGGTGGCTGACGTAGAAGGTGCCGCGCGCATTGCCGGCGAATCCATGGGCGTCAACGGTGAGGTGGGCGTTGTCGCCCGCATCGCGCTCGAGCTTGCCGGATCCCTTGAGCAGGGGCTCGTCGACGGTGTGCCGGACGGCCTGAGCACCGGTCCGGGGACCGCCCTCGGCCGCGGTGGCCGCACCCGTACCCCCCAGGGTCAGCACGGTCACCGCACCGACGGCGAGGGCGGTGGCAGCGGCGGCGAAAGGGCGGCGCAGGCGAATGCGGGGCATGAATTCCTCCACGGGACGTGGCGTCGTGGGCGGGGAGTTCCCCGCCGATCACCACGATCCCGAGCGCGGCCCCGCCGCACATCGCACCTCAGGCCGATGCCCCTCCGCCGCACGGCGGAGCGGGGGCGCAGACACAGGCGCCAGGGGGCGCCTGCGTAGGTTCTCGGCTTCGCTGTCAGACGACGATGCTGTGACCTGCGGTTCTTCTCGTTGTCTCAGGTCGTGTCGCTTAGCTGTTGTCTCAGGAGCGTGTCACTTCCTCAGCGAGCGAGGTTGGACCGCTCCGGCGCACCCGCCGGCGCCAGACCGAGGGGCTGACCCCGCGGGCACGCTTGAAGGCCACGCTGAAGGCGAACGCGTCCTTGTACCCGACCTCGCGGGCCACGGCTGCGACGGTTGCCTCCGTGTCCCGGAGCAAGTCCGCCCCCAGGACCATCCGCCACCCGGTGAGGTACGTGAGCGGGGGCTCGCCGACCAGGTGGGTGAAACGAGCGGCGAAGGCGGCGCGAGACATGTCGACCTTGGCGGCCAGCTCGCCGACCGTCCATCGGTGGACGGGCTCCTCATGCAGCAGGCGCAGCGCGTCGCCGATGGCGGGAGTGGTCAGCGCCCCGTACCAGGAGGGGAGCGTCGTCTGTGGCTTGGCGCACCATGCCCGCAGCGCCAGCACGAGCACGAGATCCAGCAGTTGGTGCAGGACGGCATCCTGACCGGGTTCCTCGCGGGCGACCTCGGTGGCGAGCATGTCCAGCGCCGCACGGGTCCGCGGCCCGGCAGGCACGACCGCCAGCGGCGGGAGCATATCGAGCAGGCGGTCGCCCACGTCGCCACGGAGTTCATAGGCACCCCGGAGCATGGTCGTTGCCCCGGGCAGACCGTCGCCGTAGGTACGGGGGGCCACGCTCCGATGGGCCCCCGCCCCCTCCTCGCCCCTGCCGACGACGTATTTCCTTCCCCCGCGGACCACGACCTGGGGCAGGGTGGACGGCCCGTCAGCGATCGTGTAGGGGCCCGTTCCGCTGAGAAGGGCGATGTCGCCCGAGGCGAGGAGCACCGGCGCGACGTCGGAGTCGTGGAGCCGGACCGATGCGGGGCCGCCGAGCGTGGCCACGACCGTGAGCGGAGGAGCGTCAGCAAAGGTCATGGACCAGGGCGGGCGCTGGATCAACTGTCGGATCAGCGCGTGCCTGGCACGGGCCCGGTGCAGCAGATCGCTCAGAACGTCCACGCCGACGACGCTAGACGATCACAAAGGCATCTGCGACGTTCTCCCATGGATCGTCTTCCGTCCCTGGAGTTCTCTGGAGGCATGGAGAAGATCCTCATCCTCGGCGGCACCGGCAAGACCGGTCGCCGCATCGCCCGGCGCCTGAAGGCCGACGGCCGGCCGGTCCGCACGGCGTCCCGCACCAGCGGCGACATTCCCTTCGACCTCGACGACCCAACTACCTGGGCGCAGGCCCTCGACGGCGTTGCAGCCGTCTACGTCTTGGAGCCGAATCTGCGCACGGGCGTGGACCGCCGGGCGCGCATGCCGAGGTTCGTGCCCGAGGCGGTCGGCGCAGGCGTGCGGCGAGTGGTGCTGCTGTCGGCCCACGGCGTCGGTCATGCCGACGACAGTCACCCCCTCAAGGTCGCCGAGCAGGCCGTGCGCGGCTGCGGCGTCGGATGGACCATCCTGCGACCGGACTGGTTCTCCCAGAACTTCAGCGAATCCTCCTGGCTGCCGGGGATCCTCAACGGGACCCTGTCCCTGCCCACAGGTGACGGGCGCACGCCGTTCGTCGACGCGGAGGACATCGCTGAGGTCGCCGCGGCGTCGCTGACCGAAGACCGGCACAGCGGCCAGATCTACCAGCTGACCGGCCCGCGAGCGATCAGCTTCGGTGAGGCGGCCCACCTCATCAGCGAGGCCACCGGGCGCACGATCCGTCACGTCGACGTCGCCCCCGAGGTCTTCGTCGAGCGTTGCGTCTCCGACGGCGTCCCGGCCGATGTCGCGCGACTGCTCACCGGCGTCCTCGTGGCCATCCGCGACGGCCGGGGCTCCGCGGTCTCCGATGGCGTGGAACGAGCCCTCGGTCGGCCGGCCCGGAGGTTCGAGGACTACGTCGCCGAGACCTCCGCCGCAGGTCACTGGAGCTGACCCAACCAACCCACGGCCGACGAACATTCGCGAAGCGCTGACCCGTTAGCTTGCCGTGTCGTTTGAGAACACTGACCTTCGGTGTTCTCAAACGACGTGGCTTTCACGGAACTCGGGTGGAGAATCTGCCGGCACGAACGAGGACGAGTGACAATCCGACAGCTTCAATGCGACAGGACAACCTGCCAGTCCCAGATTCGTGTCAGATATGCCAGCGCTTGGCCATCGCTCGTGAGATTTGGCCACGAAATCTGAGACCCTACGCCTGCGTTCCCTCAGCCCACCCGCCGCAACAACGCCAGATACATCGCATCCGTCCCGTGCAGATGCGGCCAGAGCTGGACGTCCGGCCCCTCCCCCAGCGCCGGGATCCCCGGCATCAGCGGGCGGGCGTCGATGAACTCCACGTCCACCGCAGGGCCACCGCGGCCCTTGATGACGTCGTCCACCACGGCGCGCGTCTCGGCGAGATGGGGTGAGCAGGTCGCATAGCCGACGACGCCGCCGATCCGTACGGCCGCGACGGCCCGGCGGAGCAGGTCGCGCTGGAGCGGGGCGAAGCCGTCCAGGTCCTCGGGGCGGCGGCGCCAGCGGGCCTCGGGGCGGCGGCGCAGGGCGCCCAGGCCGGTGCAGGGGACGTCCACCAGCACGCGGTCGAAGGCTCCGGGGCGCCACGCGGGGCGGGTGCCGTCGGCGGCGATGACGGTGTACGGGCCGGGGTTGCCTTCGAGGGCCCGCGCCACCAGGCGGGCGCGGTGCGGCTGCTTCTCCGACGCCAGCAGGGCGGCACCGCGCTGCGCCGCCAGCGCGCCCAGCAGCGCCGCCTTGCCGCCGGGGCCCGCGCAGCCGTCCAGCCAGGCCCGGTCGGGGCCCTCGAGCGGCGCGTTGGCCAGCGCGATCGCGACCAGCTGGCTGCCCTCGTCCTGGACGCCGGCCCGGTTCTCGCGTACGGCGTCCAGCGCACCCGGCTCGCCGCCCTCCGCCAGCCGCACGGCGTACGGGGACCAGCGGCCCGGCAGCGCGCTGTCCTCGCCGACGGCGGCCACCAGTTCGTCGGCGGTGGCCCGGCCCGGCCGCGCCACCAGCGTCACCTCGGGCCGCTCGTTGTCCGCCTCCAGCAGGTCCTCGATGCCCGCCCGGCCACCGCCGAGGGCGTCCCACAGGGCGGAGACGATCCAACGCGGGTGGGCGTGCACCACGCCGAGGTGGTCCTCGGGGTCCTCGTCGTAGTCCGGCGCGACCCGCTCCAGCCAGCCGTCCAGGTCATGGGCGGCGACCTTGCGCAGCACCGCATTGACGAACTTGGCCCGCCCGTCGCCCAGCACCACCCGGGCCAGCTCCACGCTCGCGCTGACCGCGGCGTGCGTCGGGATCCGGGTGCCGAGCAGCTGGTGCGCGCCGAGCGTCAGCACGTCCAGCACCGGCGGGTCGACCTCCCGCAGCGGCCGGTCCACGCACTGCGCGATGATCGCGTCGTAGGTGCCCTGCCGGCGCAGCGTCCCGTACACCAGCTCGGTCGCCAGCGCCGCGTCCCGGCTGTCGAAGTTCCCGCCCTCGCGTGCCTTGCGCAGCAGCGGCGGCAGCACGAGATTCGCGTACGCGTCCCGCTCGTCGACGGCCCGCAAGGCCTCGAACGCGAGGATCCGGACCGGGTCCTTCTGCGGACGGCGATAGGGCTTACGGGTGCCATGACGGCGAGGCGGCTGCTGGCTCACAGAAAAGGTGCTCCGGATACGAGAGAGGGGACCGGCACCAGCCTACGCGGGCTGCGCCGGCCCCCGCCGCGGGGACGTCGCGGGCTAGCCCGCGAGCCGCTCCCCGGTCTCGATGCGTACGCCGCGGGCCCAGTCGGCGGCCTTCATCGGCTTCTTGCCCTGGGGCTGGACCCAGATGAGTTCGACGGCGTGGCTGCCGGTGCCGACGTACACCGCCTTCTTGGTGACGGCCAGTTCGCCGGGCTCCAGTTCCGCGCGGTCCGTCACCAGGGCGGCCGACATCACCTTGAGGCGTTCGTCGCGGAAGACCGTCCAGGCGCCGGGAGCGGGCGCGCAGGCCCGCACGAGGCGGTCGACGCGCAGCGCGGGCGCCGCCCAGTCCACCTTGGCGTCCTCCACCTCGATCTTCGGCGCGAGCGTGATGCCCTCGGCGGGCTGCGGGACGGCGTGCAGGGTGCCGTCCTCGATGCCGTCCATGGTCGCGGTGAGGAGCCCGGCGCCCGCGAACGCCAGCCGGGTGAGCAGATCACCGCTGGTGTCGGTGGGCCGGATCTCCTCGGTCAGCACGCCGAAGACGGGGCCGGAGTCCAGGCCCTGCTCGATCTGGAAGGTGGCGGCGCCGGTGACCTCGTCACCCGCAAGGACGGCGTGCTGTACGGGCGCCGCGCCACGCCAGGCGGGCAGCAGCGAGAAATGCAGATTGACCCACCCCCTGGCGGGGACGTCGAGCGCGATCTTCGGCAGCAGCGCGCCGTAGGCGACCACCGGGCAGCAGTCCGGCGCGATCTCCCGCAGCCGGGCCAGAAAGTCCTCGTCGCGCGGCTTGACGGGCTTGAGGACCTCGATACCCGCCTCCTCCGCGCGCTCCGCGACGGGGCTCGCGACCATCCTGCGGCCGCGGCCTGACGGCGCGTCGGGCCGGGTCACGACGGCCACCACCTCATGCCGGTCCGAGGCGATCAGGGCATCGAGGGCGGGCACGGCAACCTCGGGGGTGCCGGCGAAGACGAGCCTCATGGGTGGCGCACTACCTCTCTCGCGCTGCGGATCGACGCATCAGTCTATGGGGCTCGACGCGCATCGTGGGGGCGGACTCCGGCGCGGGACCGTGGTGCGCTTGGCCGGGGGGCGTGCGAAGGCTTCCGCGCCTCTCATGGAAGCTCGTACGCCCCCATACCGTGACCAGAGCCGCTCCTGTCGCGTTGGTCAAACAGCATTGACCTTTGACGGGCCGCTTTGGCGGCCCGATCGCTTTCATCCTTCCTCTTTCACGCCGGTTCGAGAGGCTCGCTCATGGCCGACCACGCAACCCACGACGCCCAGGCACGCGCCAGCCTGCATCTCCTGGTGCGGGACATCGAGCGGGTCCGCCGGCAGGTGGACGCGCTGCGCACCCTGACCGCTCAGCTCGGCAACGTCTACCGGCCGCGCCGCACGGGCCCCTCCGCGGGCTTCGTCGTCTACGGGCGCGCGCCGGCACCCACGGTGCGCCTCGCCCAGGAGCTGCGCGACAGCATCGAAACGCTCGTCACGGCGGCGGTCGACTTCGACCGTTCGCTGGGCTTCTCCTGGGACGCGGTGGGCTCGGCGCTCGGCGTCACCAAGCAGGCGGTGCACCGCCGTTACGGCGCCCGCCGGGCGGCCGCCCAGCCCCCGGCCGACGGCGCGGAGCGCCCGTCGGAGGCGTCCCCCTCCCGCCCGGTCGGCGTGGCCGCGGGCCTGCCCGGGACGCCCGCCGTCCCCACCGCCCGTTCCCTGCCCGCGCAGCCGACCGCCGCCAGCAGGGACGAGGGCGCCCGGCCGGGCGCCTTCCCCGGCCCCCGCAACGGCTGACGGCGCTCCGGGGCACACCGCCCCTCGGCGCACCGCCTCCGCCGGTCGCGCCCGACGACGCACGCCAACGCCCCGGGACCGCCCGACGGCCACCGGTCCGGGGCGGCGCCGTACGCGGGACCGCTCACCCGAGATCGGGCGGATCGATCCGTACCCGCACCGGCTCCCCTTCCCGCTTGACCAGCCGCGCCGCACGCGCCGCCTTGAGCGCCGCCGCGAGCGCCGCCCCCTGCCCCGGCCGGACCCGTACGAGCGCCCGCTCCCACGCCTCCCCCGGCGGGGGATCGCCCGGCCGACGGGGCCGCCCCGGATCCTGCACCGGCAGCGGTACGGGCCCCAGCACCTCGGCTCCCGGCGGGAGTTCGGCGGCACCGAGCAACTCCGCGACATCCTCCGGCCGTCCGGCCACCGCTGCCATCCGGGACACCGGAGGAAAACCCAGCTCGGCCCGCTCGGACAGCTCCCGCACCGCATGCCCGACCGGATCCCACCGCACCAGCGCCTGCACCGGCCGCAGCGTCGGCTCCGCGATCACCGCGACCGTGCCGCCCTCCGCCTGCCCGCGCACCAGCGCCGCCGCCCCCAGCCAGCGCCGCAGCGCCTCCTCCCCCGCCCGCAGATCCGGCCGTCCCAGCAGCGCCCAGCCGTCCAGGAGCAGGGCCGCGGCGTAACCGCCGCCCTCGGCGAGTGGTTCCGCGCCCGGCGTGGAGACCACGAGAGCGGGCCGGTCGGGCACGGTGTCGAGGATGTGGTCACGGCCGGAGGTACGCACGGGCACCTCAGGGAACGCCCGCCCGAGCTCCTCGGCCGTGCGCCGCGCGCCGACGATCTGGGCCCGCAGCCGGTTGCCCCCGCACTCCGCGCAGGACCAGTCCGGCGCCTCCCGTCCGCACCAAGCGCAGCCCAGCGCGCTGTCGTTGCTGTGGGCCTCCAACGGCCCGGCGCAGTGCCGGCACCGCGCGGGCTCGCGGCACCGGACGCAGGCCAGCCTCGGTACGTACCCCCGGCGCGGCACCTGTACCAGCACCGGCCCCCGCGTCAGCCCCGCGCGGGCCGTCTGCCAGGCGAGCGACGGCAGCCGGGCGGCGCGCGCGGCCTCATCGCGGGCCGCCTCGACATCATCGACCGTACGGATCAACGGCGCGGCCGTGCGCACCTGTTCGCGCCCGGCCTCCAAGGCCCGCGCCCAGCCGTTCTCGACCAGCTGGGTGGCCTCGACCGAGCGCCCCAGATCACCGACCAGACACGCCGCCTTTTCCTGCACGGCCCGCAGCAGCAGGACGTCCCGGGCGTGCGGATACGGTGCGTTGGTGTCGCTGTGGCTGGAATTCCCGTCGTCCCAGATGGCGACGAGGCCCAGATCCGCCACCGGCGCGTACATGGCGGCGCGGGTGCCCACGACGGCCCGCACCGCGCCCCGGCGTATCGACAGCCAGCGGCGGTAGCGCTCCTCGGGCCCCGAATCCGCCACCAGCACCGTGTGCATGCCCCGGCCCACCAGCTCGGTCAGCGCCGCGTCCACCCGGGCCGCCGACCGCCCGTCCGGCATCACGACCAGGGCACCCCGCCCGGACGCCAGGGTCGCCGCCATCGTGGCGGCCAGCTCCCAGGGCCAGTGCGGCCCCGGCAGCGCCGACCACACCGCGCGCGGCGAGCCCCCGCGCACCAGGGCGTCCAGGAACGCGGGCCCGTCCGCATACCGGCCCCAGCTGGCCAGCGAGGGCACCGCGGGCGGTGGCGGCGGCGCCGGGAACCGCTCCGCCTCGGCGCGGGCGTTGCGGGGCGGAATGGCCAGCTGCAGCACATCGGCGAGCGAGCCGGCGTAGCGGTCGGCCACCGCCCGGCACAGCGCCAGCAGCGCCGGGCTGAGCACCGGCTCCGGCGAGACGACCTGGGTGAGGGCGGCCAGCGGCCCGCGATACTCGGACTCGGCGATCCGCTCGACGATGTACCCGTCGAGCAGCCCCCCGCCCTCGCGCCGGCCGTCCCGCACCTTGCCGGTGCCCGCCCCGAACCGCACCCGCACCCGCACCCCGGGCTGCGCCTCGTCGTCCATCGCCGCGGGCACAGCGTAGTCCCACAGCTTGTCCAGATGCACCGGCCCCTTGTCGACCAGCACCCGAGCCACCGGAAGCTCCCCGGCCAGCGCCGCGCCCCGCCACGTCCGCGGCTTGGCCCGTGGCGCCTTCGCCTTGCGCACGGTCTCCCGGATCAGCGCCAGCTGCTCGCCCCGCTCCCCCGGATCCCGCCCGTTCTCACTGCTCACAGCACCAGTCTTAGCAGACGCCACTGACAGCGGGCGGCCGCGAGCCGCCCCGGCCCAGGCCCCTACGGCTCCGCGTCCGCGCCGCCAGGTGGGCCATGATCATCCGACGCGCCGCCACCATCAGCCGGCCATGTGACGGGGAACGCCGAGACCGTCGAGACCGTCAAGCGGCGACGGGGCGACGGGGTGACAGGGAGCGCACCAGACCGACCGTTCCCCGGCGTGAAAAAGCCTGTGGCCCCGGACCGCCTGGCGGTCCGGGGCCACAGGCCACAGCAAAGGAACGGCTTACAGCCCCGCTGCCTCGCGCAGCGCGTCCACCCGGTCCGTGCGCTCCCAGGTGAAGTCCTCCAGCTCACGGCCGAAGTGGCCGTAGGCGGCGGTCTGGGAGTAGATCGGGCGGAGCAGGTCGAGGTCGCGGATGATCGCGGCCGGGCGCAGGTCGAAGACCTCGCCGATGGCCTTCTCGATCTTCTCGGGGTCGACGGACTCGGTGCCGAAGGTCTCGACGAAGAGACCGACGGGCTCGGCCTTGCCGATGGCGTAGGCGACCTGGACCTCGCAGCGCTGGGCCAGGCCCGCGGCGACGACGTTCTTGGCGACCCAGCGCATGGCGTACGCGGCCGAGCGGTCGACCTTGGACGGGTCCTTGCCGGAGAAGGCACCGCCGCCGTGGCGGGCCATGCCGCCGTAGGTGTCGATGATGATCTTGCGGCCGGTGAGGCCGGCGTCGCCCATCGGGCCGCCGATCTCGAAGCGGCCGGTCGGGTTGACCAGCAGGCGGTAGCCCTCGGTGTCCAGCTTGATGCCGTCCTCGATGAGCTCGGCCAGGACGTGCTCGACGACGAACTCGCGGATGTCGGGTGCGAGGAGGGAGTCGAGGTCGATGTCCGAGGCGTGCTGGGAGGAGACCACGACGGTGTCGAGGCGGACGGCCTTGTGGCCGTCGTACTCGATGGTGACCTGGGTCTTGCCGTCGGGGCGCAGGTAGGGGATGGTGCCGTTCTTCCGGACCTCGGACAGGCGCTTGGAGAGGCGGTGCGCGAGGTTGATCGGGAGCGGCATCAGCTCCGGGGTCTCGTCGCACGCGTAGCCGAACATCAGGCCCTGGTCGCCGGCGCCCTGCTTGTCCAGCTCGTCGTCATCGCCCTCGACGCGGTTCTCGTACGCCGTGTCGACACCCTGGGCGATGTCCGGGGACTGTGCGCCGATGGACACCGAGACACCACAGGAAGCGCCGTCGAAGCCCTTCTTGGAAGAGTCGTAGCCGATGTCCAGGATCTTGCTGCGGACAAGGTTGGGGATGTCGGCGTACGCCTTGGTCGTCACCTCGCCGGCCACGTGGACCAGGCCGGTGGTGATCAGCGTCTCGACGGCGACCCGGGAGGCCGGGTCCTCCTTGAGGAGCGCGTCGAGGATGGTGTCGCTGATCTGGTCAGCGATCTTGTCGGGGTGGCCCTCGGTGACGGACTCCGAGGTGAACAGGCGGCGGGACACATCGCTCCCTGGGGTTGCAGCGGCTGCTGGCTGATCATTGGCGGAAGGGCCGAGAGCTGCGCTCGGCCCGATCCACGGCCAGTTTATCGGTCGTATGTGACGTTCGGGCACGCAGTCTCGATTTATGGACCCCTCGTGACCTGGGACACCACGGTCCACCGTAGGACGATCACCTCAGCGAGCGGCTGGGTCAAGGGGGCACGCCGGTCTTTTCCGGACTGGTGGGGCCAATCGAGGCTACACGGGCGACTCGGGAGCGGGGCCCGTGAGACGGAGGGCGACAAGGTCCCAGATGGTTTCGGCCAGGGCTTCCTTGGGGCCGTACGGCACGGGGGTCTCGGTGCCGTCCGTGGCGAGGATCACCGCCTCGTTCTCGGCCGAGCCGAAGGCCTTGTGCTCGCCGACCTCATTGACGACCAGCAGGTCACAGCCCTTGCGGGCGAGCTTGGCGCGGCCGTTGGCGAGCACGTCGTCGGTCTCGGCGGCGAAGCCCACGACCACCTGCCCCGGGCGGGCCCGCTCCGCGGAAATCTCGGCGAGGATGTCCGGATTTCGTACCAGCGTGACGGGTTCGGGCTCCGCGCCGTCGATCTTCTTGATCTTGCCGGTGGTGTAGACGGCCGGCCGGAAATCGGCGACGGCGGCGGCCATGACCACCGCGTCGGCGTCCCTGGCGGCTTTCAGTACGGCCTCGCGGAGCTGGCGGGCCGTACCGATGGAGAGGACATCCACACCGGCCGGGTCGGGCAGCTCGGTGTTGCCCGCGACGAGGGTGACCCGGGCGCCACGGGCCGCCGCGGTGCGGGCGAGGGCGTAGCCCTGCTTGCCGGAGGAGCGGTTGCCCAGATAGCGGACCGGGTCCAGTGGTTCGCGGGTGCCGCCGGCGGTCACCACGACGTGCCGGCCCGCGAGGTCCTGCGGAAGGGCCGCCGCGCCGTGGGCCGCGCCGTTTCGCCGCAGCACGTGACGGCAGAGGTCGAAGATCTCCGCGGGGTCGGGGAAGCGGCCCTTGCCGGTATCGACGCCGGTCAGCCGGCCCACCGCGGGTTCGATGACGATCACGCCGCGGCGGCGCAGCGTGGCGACGTTCTCCTGGGTGGCGGGGTTCTCCCACATCTCGGTGTGCATCGCGGGGGCGAAGATCACCGGACAGCGGGCGGTGAGGAGGGTGTTCGTCAGCAGGTCGTCGGCGAGGCCGTGGGCGGCCTTGGCCAGCAGGTCGGCGGTGGCGGGGGCGACCACGACGAGGTCGGCGGCCTGCCCGATGCGCACGTGCGGGACCTCGTGGACCGATTCCCAGACCTCGGTGGTGGCCGGGTTACCGGACAGCGCCGACCAGGTGGCCTCCCCGATGAAGTGCAGCGACGCGGCCGTCGGCACCACCCGTACGTCGTGCCCGGACTCGGTGAGCCGCCGCAGCAGCTCACAGGCCTTGTACGCGGCGATCCCGCCGCTGACACCGAGGACGACCCTGGGCCGTACCCGCTCCTGACCCCGCTCCTGTGCGTCCATTGCTCCGCCGCTCCCCGAGACAACCGGTTCCGTATGCCCCTATGACACACCAAGGGCCCGGCGGTTGCCCCGCCGGGCCCTCGGTAGAGGTGTGGTGCCGCTTACTGGGCCGGGCCCTCGATGGCCTCGGAGGTCAGCAGGCCCGCGTTGATCTCGCGCAGCGCGATCGACAGGGGCTTCTCGTGGACGTGGGTGTCGACGAGCGGACCGACGTACTCAAGCAGGCCCTCGCCGAGCTGCGAGTAGTACGCGTTGATCTGGCGCGCGCGCTTGGCGGCGTAGATCACAAGGCTGTACTTCGAGTCGGTGGCCTCGAGAAGCTCATCAATTGGCGGGTTGATGATGCCCTCGGGTGCGGTGATGGAAGAGGACACTCTCTGCCTTCCGAAGGGGATGAAGCCGGGGTGAAGCATAAAAACGCAAAGATGTGACGACCGGGGATCCGCCGGAAACCTCCGCGGACTCAGCCGCTGACGTTCCGGTCCCCAGGTCGATCCAGCATCAAGGCTAGCAGCTCACGGCTGACGGCCTCGACGGAGGTGTTGACAAGGGTCATGTCGAATTCCTTCTCGGCGGCCAGTTCGACCCTGGCGGCCGCCAGCCGGCGCTCGATGACCTCGGGCGCCTCCGTGCCCCGGCCGGTGAGCCGGCGGACCAGCTCGTCCCAGCTCGGCGGGGCCAGGAAGACCAGCAGGGCCTCCTCCATGGATTCGCGGACCTGCCGGGCGCCCTGGAGATCGATCTCCAGCAGGACCGGTTCCCCGGCCTCGAGACGGTCCATGACCGCCCGACGCGGCGTGCCGTAGCGGTGACCGGCGAATTCGGCCCACTCCAGCAGCTCACCGTTGGCGATGAGCTTGTCGAATTCCTCGTCCTCGACGAAGAAGTACTGGACTCCGTGCCGCTCCCCGGGGCGCGGCTTGCGGGTAGTGGCCGAAACCGAGAGCCAGACCTCGGGATGGACCTTGCGCAGATGCGCGACGACCGTGCTCTTACCGACCCCCGAGGGGCCGGAGAGCACGGTCAGCCGCGGTTGTCTGACCGGGGGTACGGGGGTCTCCCCCCGGGAGACTGCAGAACTCATGCAGCGATTATTCCAGCTTCCGGGCAATGCCGGAAAACTCAGGAAGCAGTGCTGCCGAACTCGCGCTCCAGCGACGCGATCTGGTTGGAGCCAAGACCCCGTACGCGGCGGCTCTCGGAGATCCCGAGCCGCTCCATGATCTGCTTGGCGCGGACCTTGCCCACGCCGGGCAGGGACTCGAGCAGGGCGGAGACCTTCATCTTTCCGATGACATCGTTCTCCTGTCCCTGCTTGATGACCTCATGGAGGGATGCACCGGAGTGCTTGAGCCGATTCTTGACCTCGGCGCGCTCCCGGCGAGCCGCGGCGGCCTTCTCGAGCGCGGCTGCGCGCTGTTCAGGGGTAAGGGGCGGAAGAGCCACGCCTACGTCACCTCGGATGTCGAACTGTCGGATATCGGACCGGTGTGGAACCTAGTCGCCCCGCACCTGCGGAGCAACGAGCAACGCGCTTACGTGCAGTGCTCTCGACGGAGACTAGCGGCCGATGGCGCCAGAGTCAGCGAGAACAGACGAAAAGTCCTGGTCAGACTCTGCTGACTAGGACAATTCGGGACCAAATCACCTGCCGAGATGCTCTTAAGAGACCGCGGTTCGCACTTCCTCGGCGAACCGGACCGCCGCGGCGCGCAGAGCGGCGGTGTCCGGACCGTGCCGGAGGACGCCCCGGCTGACGCTGGGGACCACATTGCGTACGGCGTCCCCGAAGACCGTCGGGAGGTCGGCGGGGGTGGCGCCCTGGGCGCCGATGCCGGGAGCGAGCAGCGGGCCGTTGACCGCCAGGTCGAAGGAGGAGAGATCGCCGAGGGTGGCGCCGACGACCGCGCCGAAGGAACCCAGCGGCTCCGCGCCCGCGTTCTCGGCCGCGAGGTGGCCGAGCATGGTGGCGGCGAGCGTGCGGCCGTCCTCGCGCACCGCGCGCTGGACCTCGGCGCCCTCCGGGTTGGAGGTGAGGGCGAGGACGAAGAGGCCGCAGCCGTTCAGCACGGCGGCGTCCAGCGCCGGGCGCAGCGAGCCGAAGCCCAGATACGGGCTGACGGTGACGGCATCGGAGAACAGCGGGCTGCGCGGATCGAGGTAGGTGTCGGCGTACGCGCCCATCGTCGAACCGATGTCGCCGCGCTTGGCGTCCATCAGCACCAGGGCGCCGCGCTCGCGGGCCTCCGCGACGGCGGTCTCCAGGACGGCGATGCCGCGCGAGCCGAAGCGCTCGAAGAACGCGGACTGCGGCTTGAAGACCGCGACCTGCTCGCCGAGCGCCTCGACGACGGTACGGGTGAAGCGGGCCAGGCCCGCGACGTCGTCGTTCAGGCCCCAGTCGGCCAGCAGCGAGGCGTGCGGGTCGATGCCGACGCAGAGCGGGCCGCGCTCGTCCATGGCGCGGCGCAGGCGGGCGCCGAAGGGCTCCGGAGTAGTCATGCGGTCACCTTCTTGTGTTCGGCGCCGACCGCGTCGGCGAGGGTGGCGTAGGGGCTGTTGCGCAGGCGGGCGGCGAGGCCCTTGTGGAGGGCGCGGCACCAGAACGGGCCCTCGTAGATGAAGGCGCTGTAGCCCTGGACGAGGGTGGCGCCGGCGAGGATGCGCTGCCAGGCGTCCTCGGCGGTGGTGATGCCGCCGACCCCGATGAGGGTGATCCGGTCGCCGACGCGCGCGTACAGGCGGCGCAGGACCTCCAGGGAGCGCTCCTTGACGGGGGCGCCGGAGAGGCCGCCGGTCTCGGCGGTCAGCTTCGGGTCGGAGGTCAGGCCGAGGCCGTCGCGGGCGATGGTGGTGTTGGTGGCGATGATGCCGTCCAGGCCCAGCTCCAGGGCGAGGTCGGCGACCGCGTCGATGTCCGCGTCGGCCAGGTCCGGGGCGATCTTGACCAGCAGCGGAACGCGGCGGTCGGTGACCGTACGGTCGGCGGCCTCGCGCACCGCGCTCAGCAGCGGGCGCAGGTGCTCGACGGCCTGGAGGTTGCGCAGCCCCGGGGTGTTCGGGGAGGAGACGTTGACGACCAGGTAGTCGGCGTGGACGGCGAGGCGCTCGGTGGAGGTGACGTAGTCGCCCACCGCCTCCTCTTCCGGGACGACCTTGGTCTTGCCGATGTTGACGCCGACGGTGGTCGGGAAGACCGGGTTACGGGCGGCCAGGCGGGCCGCCACGGATGCCGAGCCGTCGTTGTTGAAGCCCATGCGGTTGATCAGCGCGCGGTCCGGGACGAGGCGGAACAGGCGCTTCTTGGGGTTGCCGGGCTGGGCCTGGGCGGTGACGGTGCCGATCTCGACATGGCCGAAGCCGAGCATGGTCATGCCGTCGATGGCGACGGCGTTCTTGTCGAAGCCGGCGGCCAGGCCGAAGGGGCCGTGCATCCGGCGGCCGAGCGCCTCGGTGCGCAGCTCCTTGTAGGGGGGCGCGAGGGCGGCGGCGATGAAGGTGCGCAGCACGGGGATGCGCACGGCCAGCTGGATCCAGCGGAAGGCCAGGTGGTGGGCCTGCTCGGGATCCATACGCTTGAAGATCAGGTTGAAGAAGAGGCGGTACATCGTCGGGTGGGGCCTTCCGCGCTGAAGAGATCGCTGAGGAGGTCGCTGGAGCGGTGCCGGGGGGTCGCGAAGAGGGGGACACCTTTCGGTGTCCCCCTCTCCCGGTCCCTACTCCTCGCGGGCCGCGGTGAGCTGCTGTGCGTGTTCCTGGAGGGAACGCACGCCGACGTCACCGCGGGACATCGCCTCGATGCCCTGTACGGCGGCGGCCAGCGCCTGGACCGTGGTCAGGCAGGGGATGCCGCGGGCGACGGACGCGGTACGGATGTCGTAGCCGTCGAGGCGGCCGCCGGTGCCGTACGGCGTGTTGACGATCAGGTCGACCTGGCCGTCGTGGATCAGCTGAACGATGGTCTTCTCGCCGTTGGGGCCCTCGCCCTCGGACTGCTTGCGCACCACGGTGGCGTTGATGCCGTTACGGCGCAGGACCTCGGCGGTGCCGGAGGTGGCCAGCAGCTCGAAGCCGTGCGCGACCAGCTCGCGGGCCGGGAAGATCATCGAGCGCTTGTCGCGGTTGGCGACGGAGACGAACGCGCGGCCCTTGGTGGGCAGCGCCCCGTAGGCGCCGGTCTGCGACTTGGCGTAGGCGGTGCCGAAGACCGAGTCGATGCCCATGACCTCGCCGGTGGAGCGCATCTCCGGGCCGAGCACGGTGTCCACGCCGCGGCCGTGGATGTCCCGGAACCGCGACCAGGGCATGACGGCTTCCTTGACGGAGATCGGCGCGTCCAGCGGCAGGGTGCCGCCGTCGCCGGTCTTGGGGAGCATGCCCTCGGCGCGGAGTTCGGCGACGGTGGCGCCGAGCGAGATCCGGGCGGCGGCCTTGGCCAGCGGCACCGCGGTGGCCTTCGAGGTGAAGGGCACCGTACGGGAGGCGCGGGGGTTGGCCTCCAGGACGTAGAGGATGTCGCCCGCCATCGCGAACTGGATGTTGATCAGCCCGCGGACGCCGACGCCCTTGGCGATGGCCTCCGTCGAGGCGCGCAGCCGCTTGATGTCGAAGCCGCCGAGGGTGATCGGGGGCAGCGCGCAGGCCGAGTCGCCGGAGTGGATACCGGCCTCCTCGATGTGCTCCATGACGCCGCCGAGGTAGAGCTCGTGGCCGTCGTAGAGCGCGTCCACGTCGATCTCGATGGCGTCGTCGAGGAACCGGTCGATGAGGACCGGGTGCTCGGAGATCAGGCCGGCATGGCGGGTGAGGTACTCGCCCAGCGACGGCTCGTCGTAGACGATCTCCATGCCGCGGCCGCCGAGCACGTACGACGGGCGGACCATGACCGGGAAGCCGATCTCGGCGGCGATCTCCTTGGCCTCGTCGAAGGAGAACGCGGTGCCGTACTTGGGGGCGGGCAGTCCGGCCTCGGTCAGGACGCGGCCGAAGGCGCCGCGCTCCTCGGCGAGGTCGATGGCCTCGGGCGAGGTGCCGACGATCGGCACGCCGTTGTCCTTGAGCGCCTGCGCCAGGCCCAGCGGGGTCTGGCCGCCGAGCTGGACGATGACGCCGGCGACCGGGCCCGCCTGCTGCTCGGCGTGCACGACCTCCAGCACGTCCTCGAGCGTCAGCGGCTCGAAGTACAGGCGGTCGGAGGTGTCGTAGTCCGTCGAGACGGTCTCGGGGTTGCAGTTGACCATCACGGTCTCGTAGCCCGCGTCACTGAGCGCGAAGGAGGCGTGGACGCAGGAGTAGTCGAACTCGATGCCCTGACCGATGCGGTTGGGGCCGGAGCCGAGGATGATGACGGCCGGCTTCTCGCGCGGGGCGACCTCGGTCTCCTCGTCGTAGGACGAGTAGAAGTACGGGGTCTTCGCGGCGAACTCGGCGGCGCAGGTGTCGACGGTCTTGTAGACCGGGCGGACGCCGAGGGCGTGCCGTACCTCGCGGACGACGTCCTCGCGCAGGCCGCGGATGGCCGCGATCTGGGCGTCGGAGAAGCCGCAGCGCTTTGCGTCCGCAAGGATCTCCGGGTGGAGCTTCTCGGCGGCCGCGATCTCGTCGGCGATCTCCTTGATCAGGAAGAGCTGGTCGACGAACCAGGGGTCGATCTTCGTGGCGTCGAAGACCTCCTGGGGCGTGGCACCGGCCCGGATCGCCGCCATGACCGTGTTGATCCGGCCGTCGGTCGGGACCTTGGCCTTCTCCAGCAGCGCGGCCTTGTCACCCGGCTCGGCGACGAAGTCGAACTGGCTGCCCTTCTTCTCCAGCGAGCGCAGCGCCTTGTTCAGGGCCTCGGGGAAGTTACGGCCGATGGCCATCGCCTCGCCGACCGACTTCATGGTCGTGGTGAGCGTGGCGTCGGCGACGGGGAACTTCTCGAAGGCGAAGCGCGGCACCTTGACGACGACATAGTCGAGGGTCGGCTCGAAGGAGGCCGGGGTCTTCTCGGTGATGTCGTTGGGGATCTCGTCGAGGGTGTAGCCGACGGCGAGCCGGGCGGCGATCTTCGCGATCGGGAAGCCGGTGGCCTTGGAGGCCAGGGCCGAGGAGCGCGAGACGCGGGGGTTCATCTCGATGACGATGACCCGGCCGTCCTCCGGGTTGACCGCGAACTGGATGTTGCAGCCGCCGGTGTCGACGCCGACCTCGCGGATGATCGCGATGCCGACGTCCCGCAGGATCTGGTACTCACGGTCGGTGAGCGTCATCGCCGGCGCGACGGTGATCGAGTCGCCGGTGTGCACGCCCATCGGGTCGAAGTTCTCGATGGAGCAGACGACCACGACGTTGTCGTTCCGGTCGCGCATCAGCTCCAGCTCGTACTCCTTCCAGCCGAGGATGGACTCCTCCAGGAGCACCTCGGTGGTCGGGGAGAGCGTCAGGCCCTGTCCCGCGATGCGGCGCAGCTCCTCCTCGTCGTGCGCGAAGCCGGAGCCGGCGCCGCCCATGGTGAAGGAGGGGCGGACGACGACGGGGTAGCCGCCGAGCTCGTCGACGCCGTTGAGGACGTCGTCCATGGAGTGGCAGATGACCGAGCGGGCGGACTCGCCGTGGCCGATCTTGCGGTTGACCTCCTCGACGACGCCCTTGAACAGGTCGCGGTCCTCACCCTTGTTGATCGCCTCGACGTTGGCGCCGATGAGCTCGACGCCGTACTTGTCCAGGGCACCGGACTCGTGCAGCGAGATCGCGGTGTTCAGGGCCGTCTGGCCACCGAGGGTGGGCAGGAGCGCGTCGGGGCGCTCCTTGGCGATGATCTTCTCGACGAACTCCGGGGTGATCGGCTCGACATACGTCGCGTCGGCGATCTCCGGGTCGGTCATGATCGTCGCCGGGTTGGAGTTCACCAGGATGACGCGCAGGCCCTCGGACTTGAGGACCCGGCAGGCCTGGGTGCCGGAGTAGTCGAACTCGGCGGCCTGGCCGATGACGATCGGGCCGGAGCCGATGACCAGGACGGACTGGATATCGGTGCGCTTAGGCACGCTGGCCCTCCATCAGGGAAACGAAGCGGTCGAAGAGGTACGCGGCGTCGTGCGGGCCGGCGGCCGCTTCGGGGTGGTACTGGACGCTGAAGGCCGGCCGGTCGAGGAGCTGGAGCCCCTCCACCACGTTGTCGTTCAGGCAGACGTGGGAGACCTCGGCGCGGCCGTAGGGGGTGTCGGAGACCTTGTCGAGCGGGGCGTCGACGGCGAAGCCGTGGTTGTGCGCGGTGACCTCGACCTTGCCGGTCGTACGGTCCTGCACCGGCTGGTTGATGCCGCGGTGGCCGTACTTGAGCTTGTAGGTGCCGAAGCCCAGGGCGCGGCCCAGGATCTGGTTGCCGAAGCAGATGCCGAACAGCGGCGTCCTGCGCTCGAGCACGCCCTGCATGACGGAGACGGGGTGGTCGGCGGTGGCCGGGTCGCCCGGTCCGTTGGAGAAGAACACGCCGTCGGGGTTGACCGCGTAGACGTCCTCGACGGTCGCGGTGGCGGGCAGGACGTGCACCTCGATCCCGCGCTCGGCCATCCGGTGCGGGGTCATGCCCTTGATGCCCAGGTCGATCGCGGCGACGGTGAACTTCTTCGTGCCGATGGCCGGGACGACGTAGGACTCCTTGGTGGCGACCTGCGTGGACAGGTCCGCGCCCTGCATCTCGGGGGCCTGGCGCACCTTGGCCAGCATGGTGCCCGCGTCGGGCAGCGCGTCGCCGGAGAAGATGCCGACGCGCATGGCGCCGGCCTCGCGCAGATGCCGGGTCAGCGCCCGGGTGTCGACGCCGCTGATGCCGACGACGCCCTGCGCGACCAGCTCGTCGTCCAGGGAGCGCACCGAGCGCCAGTTGGACGGGATGCGGGCGGGGTCGCGGACGACATAGCCGGAGACCCAGATCCGCTGCGACTCGGGGTCCTCGTCGTTCACACCGGTGTTGCCGATGTGCGGGGCGGTCATGACGACGACCTGGCGGTGGTACGAGGGGTCGGTCAGCGTCTCCTGGTAGCCGGTCATGCCGGTGGAGAACACCGCTTCGCCGAAGGTCTCCCCCACGGCCCCGTAGGCGCGGCCGCGGAAGGTGCGGCCGTCCTCCAGGACGAGTACGGCGGGGATCTTGGCAGTCCCCCTGGTGGAGGTCGTCATCGTGCGCCTTCCGTTTCGGTGTGCTCGGTGGTGCTGGTGGTGGAACTGAGTGTGGTGAGGGCCTCGACCCAGGCCGCGTGCTCGTCGGCCCGGTCGGAGCGGAACCCGGAGTCGATCTCCTTGTCCCCGTGCTCCCAGGTGACGATCAGCAGGCCGCCCTCGGTGAGGACCTTGCCCGCGATGCCCTTGTCGAGGCGGGCGCCGCGCAGGGCGGCGACGGGCACGAAGAAGTCCTGCGCGCCCGGCCGCACGACGTCCAGACCCCGGTCGGTCAGGGTCAGCTCGGCGCGGCTGCGGGTGCCCAGGCCCCGCGCGACGATCCGGTCGAGCCACTGCCCGGCCGTGGTGGAGCCGTGGTAGCGGCCGCTGAGGTGCAGGCGCGTCTCGCCGGGCTCGTCGGGAGCGGACGGCAGCTCGGGCAGATCGCCCTGGAGCGTGCCGCGCCACTTCCAGCCCTCGCGCATCAGCCAGTAGAGGAAGAGCACGAAGAGCAGCAGGCCGACGACCCAGCCGATCCGGGCGGCCCAGTCGGTGACCGGCGCGGACTTCTGCGCTTCGGCCAGATGGATGAGTGGAGGAGTCACGCCAGCTTCCCGTCGACGACCGTTGCGCGGCCCCGCAGGAAGGTGTGGGTGACGCGTCCCGGCAGCTCACGGCCCTCGTAGGGGGTGTTGCGGCTGCGGGAGGCGAAGCCCGCGGGGTCCACCTCTCCACGGTAAGCGGAATCGAGCAGCGTGAGGTTGGCGGGCTCGCCTGCCGAGACGGGGCGGCCGTGGCCGGTGGCCTGCCCGATCCGCGCGGGCGTGACGGACATCCGGTCCGCGACGTCCGCCCAGGTCAGCATGCCGGTCTCGACCATCGTCTGCTGGACGACCGACAGCGCGGTCTCCAGGCCCACCATGCCCATGGCGGCCGCGGCCCACTCGCAGTCCTTGTCCTCGTGCGGGTGCGGGGCGTGGTCGGTGGCGACGATGTCGATGGTGCCGTCGGCGAGGGCCTCGCGCAGCGCCATGACGTCGCGCTCGGTGCGCAGCGGCGGGTTGACCTTGTAGACGGGGTTGTAGGTGCGCACCATCTCGTCGGTGAGGAGCAGGTGGTGCGGGGTGACCTCGGCCGTCACATCGATGCCGCGGGACTTGGCCCAGCGCACGATCTCGACGGATCCGGCGGTCGACAGATGGCAGATGTGCACGCGGGAGCCGACGTGCTCGGCGAGCAGGACATCCCGGGCAATGATCGATTCTTCGGCCACCGCGGGCCATCCCCCGAGGCCCAGCTCCGCCGAGACGATGCCCTCGTTCATCTGGGCGCCCTCGGTCAGCCGCGGCTCCTGGGCGTGCTGCGCGACGACGCCGCCGAAGGCCTTCACGTACTCCAGGGCGCGCCGCATGATGACGGCGTCGTCGACGCACTTGCCGTCGTCGGAGAAGACCGTGACCCCGGCCGCGGACTCGTGCATGGCGCCGAGTTCGGCGAGCTTCCTGCCCTCCAGGCCGACGGTGACGGCGCCGATGGGCTGCACATCGCAGTAGCCGGACTCCTGGCCGAGCCGGTAGACCTGCTCGACGACGCCGGCGGTGTCGGCGACGGGGAAGGTGTTGGCCATGGCGAACACCGCGGTGTAGCCGCCGGAGGCCGCGGCCCGGGTGCCGGTGAGGACGGTCTCGGAGTCCTCGCGGCCGGGCTCGCGCAGATGGGTGTGCAGGTCGACCAGGCCCGGCAGAAGGACCTTGCCCTCGGCCTCGATGACCTGGGCGCCGTCCGCCGGGAGCCCGGTGCCGACGGCCGCGATGAGCTCCCCGTCGATCAGGACGTCCTGCGGCTCCCCGCCGAGCACCTTCGCACCGCGAATCAGAATCTTGCTCATGGTCTTACTTCTCCTCGGTACGGGTGTGGGTGACGGCAGGCTCGTTGCCGCCCAGGAGCAGGTAGAGGACGGCCATGCGGACGGACACCCCGTTGGCCACCTGCTCGACGACCGTGCAGCGGTCGGAGTCGGCGACCGCGGCGGTGATCTCCATGCCGCGGACCATCGGGCCGGGGTGCATCACGATGGCGTGCTCGGGCATCCGCGCCATCCGTTCGCCGTCCAGGCCGTAGCGGCGCGAGTACTCGCGCTCGGTCGGGAAGAAGGCGGCGTTCATGCGCTCGCGCTGCACCCGCAGCATCATCACGGCGTCCGACTTCGGCAGCACGCTGTCCAGGTCGTACGACACCGAGCACGGCCAGGTCTCCACGCCGACCGGCACCAGGGTGGGCGGTGCGACGAGCGTGACCTCGGCCCCGAGGGTGTGCAGCAGGTCGACGTTGGAGCGCGCGACGCGGCTGTGCAGCACATCGCCGACGAGGGTGATGCGCTTCCCGGCGAGGTCCTGGCCGAGTCCGGCGTCGGGACCGATGAGCCGGCGCCGCATGGTGAAGGCGTCGAGCAGGGCCTGGGTGGGGTGCTGGTGGGTGCCGTCGCCGGCGTTGATGACGGGGGCGTCGATCCAGCCGGAGGTGGCGAGGCGGTAGGGGGCGCCGGAGGCGCTGTGCCGGATGACGACGGCGTCGACGCCCATCGCCTCCAGGGTCTGGGCGGTGTCCTTGAGGGACTCGCCCTTGGAGACGCTGGAACCCTTGGCGGCGAAGTTGATGACGTCCGCGGAGAGCCGCTTCTCGGCGGCCTCGAAGGAGATCCGGGTCCGGGTCGAGTCCTCGAAGAAGAGATTGCAGATCGTGCGCCCGCGCAGGGTGGGGAGTTTCTTGATCGGCCGGTCGGCGACCCGGGCCATCTCCTCGGCGGTGTCGAGGATCAGGACGGCATCGTCGCGCGTGAGGTCGGCGGCCGAGATGAGGTGACGCTTCATCCGGTTTTCTCCGTGGGTGAAGGAGGGCGTACGGGAATGTCCGTCGAGCAGGCAGGCGTACGGGCCCGGGATCACCGGGTCCCCGCGCGGTGCCTAGCGCTCGCCGGCCGGAGCGGTCCGCTTGACGCCGAGCAGCACGGCGTCGCGGCCGTCCTCCTCGGTGAGCTGGACCTTTACCGTCTCCCGCAGCGACGTGGGGAGGTTCTTGCCGACGTAGTCGGCCCGGATCGGAAGTTCGCGGTGGCCGCGGTCGACCAGGACGGCCAGCTGTACGGCGCGCGGCCGCCCGATGTCGCCCAGGGCGTCCAGGGCGGCGCGGATCGTGCGTCCGGAGAAGAGGACGTCGTCGACGAGCAGGACGACCCGGCCCTCGATGCCGTCGCCGGGGATCTCCGTACGGGCCAGCGTCCGGGCCGGGCCCAGGCGCAGGTCATCGCGGTACATGGTGATGTCGAGCGAGCCGACCGGGATCGCGCGGCCGGTGATCTCCTCGAGCTTGGCGGCCAGCCGCCGGGCGAGGAAGACGCCGCGGGTGGGAATTCCCAGCAGCACCACATCGTCCGCGCCCTTGGCGCGCTCGACGATTTCGTGGGCGATACGGGTGAGCATCCGCGCGATGTCCGGGCCTTCGAGCACCGGGCGCGCGGGAAGCTGATCGCGTACGCCTGGTGCGCGTACGTCGGAGCTGCTTGCGTCCATACGAAACGGACCCCCTTCTCCGCCTCACGGGACGGACTTTAAAGGACGTCGGATTTACGTGCCTCAGGCTATCAGGGGACCCTCCAGGAGCCGCGCGCACCCCTGACGGGCGATGGTCTGGCCCATTCGGCTTGACGAAGTCAGATTACGCTGCGTAACCTCACAGTGAGTTACCAGCCACGCGGCGGAGCCGCATCGATACAGCCGTCTGGGGAGCTTTATGTCCAGCGAATACGCCAAACAGCTCGGGGCCAAGCTCCGCGCCATCCGTACCCAGCAGGGCCTCTCCCTCCACGGTGTCGAGGAGAAGTCCCAGGGCCGCTGGAAGGCCGTGGTCGTGGGTTCGTACGAGCGCGGCGACCGTGCCGTGACCGTGCAGCGCCTCGCCGAGCTCGCAGACTTCTACGGTGTGCCGGTGCAGGAGCTGCTGCCGGGCACGACACCTGGCGGCGCGGCCGAGCCGCCGCCGAAGCTGGTGCTGGACCTGGAGCGTCTCGCTCACGTCCCCCAGGAGAAGGCCGGACCGCTGCAGCGCTACGCCGCCACGATCCAGAGCCAGCGCGGCGACTACAACGGCAAGGTGCTGTCGATCCGCCAGGACGATCTGCGCACCCTCGCCGTGATCTACGACCAGTCGCCCTCGGTGCTCACCGAGCAGCTGATCAGCTGGGGCGTGCTGGATGCCGACGCGCGCCGCGCGGTGGCCCACGAGGAGATCTGACGCCGGTCGTCAGTTGCAGAAACGTACCGCCGCTCCGGGATTCCCGGGGCGGCGGTTGCGTTATGTCCGGCGAAACGGGCTTTGCACCCCGGTCGGCGCATACGCAAGAGCCGTCGCGGCGGTTGCGTGGGGCTCAGGCGGCGTTCTGCGGGCATGCGAAGGGCCCGGAGTGATTGCGTATCGCTCCGGGCCCGTTCGTGTGTTCAGCGGCCGTTGTGGCGCGTCGCGCTACTGCGCCTCGCGCCGCAGTCCCGGCTTCAGCTCCTTGAAGCGGCCGAGGAGGCCATTGACGAAGGCCGGGGAGTCGTCCGTGGAGAACTCCTTGGCGAGCTGTACCGCTTCGTCGATCGCCACCGCGTCCGGCGTGTCGTCCACCCAGATCAGCTCGTAGGCGCCGAGCCGCAGGATGTTGCGGTCGACGACCGGCATCCGGTCCAGCTCCCACTCGACGGAGTAGGTGGAGATCAGCTCGTCGATGCGATCGATGTGCTCCGCATACCCCTCGACCAACTCCAGGGTGTATTCGTTCACCGGCGGCTGCCGGGGGTCGGTCCGGGCGTGCCGCATCCAGTCCGCGAGCACGGACTGCACGTCGGCGCCGCGCTGATCGGCCTCGAAGAGAATCTGGAAGGCGCGCTTACGGGCCTTGTTGCGGGCAGCCACGGTTAGCTGTTCACCCGGCCGAGGTAGTCGCCCGAGCGGGTGTCGACCTTGATCTTCTCGCCGGTCGTGATGAAGAGCGGCACCTGGATCTCGTAGCCGGTCTCCAGCGTGGCGGGCTTGGTGCCGCCGGTGGAGCGGTCACCCTGGACGCCCGGCTCGGTCTCCTTGATGACCAGCTCGACCGCGGCCGGCAGCTCGACGTAGAGCACCGAGCCCTCGTGCTGCGCGACGACGGCCTCGAAGCCCTCCAGGAGGAAGTTCGCGGCGTCGCCGACGGACTTGCGGTCGACGTGGATTTGGTCGTACGTGTCCATGTCCATGAAGACGAAGTAGTCGCCGTCCATGTACGAGAACTGCATCCCGCGCTTGTCGACGGTGGCCGTCTCGACCTTCACGCCGGCGTTGAAGGTCTTGTCGACGACCTTCCCGGAGAGCACGTTCTTGAGCTTGGTGCGGACGAAGGCCGGGCCCTTGCCGGGCTTGACGTGCTGGAACTCGACGACGGACCAGAGCTGGCCGCCTTCGAGCTTGAGCACCATGCCGTTCTTGAGGTCGTTCGTGGATGCCACGGTTGCGGAATCTCCTGGACTGCAGGTGGTGGGACCACGAAGCCGGGCACCGAGCCGCTGCGGCTCAGAGTGCGAGCAGCTCCTTGGTCGTGATCGTGAGTAGCTCTGGCCCGCCGTCCGCCTCGGGGCGGACGACGAGTGTGTCGTCGATCCGGACACCCCCGCGGCCGGGGAGGTGAACCCCCGGTTCGACGGTGACCGGCACGCAAGCGTCCAGTTTACCCATGGCGGCGGGCGACAGCTGAGGGTCCTCATCGATTTCGAGTCCCACGCCGTGCCCGGTCCACGGCCCGAGCCGCTCACCGTGCCCCGCGGCGACCAGGACCTGGCGGGTCACCCGGTCCACCTCGCGGCACTCCACGCCCGGCGCCAGCGCCTCCCGGCCGGCCCGCTGGGCGGCGAAAACGAGGTCGTAGAGATCGATCTGCCAGTCCGCGGGCGTGGTGCCGATGACGAAGGTCCGGCCGATCTCGCAGCGGTAGCCACGGTAGTTGGCGCCCAGGTTCACGGTCAGGAAGTCGCCCTCCTCGACCCGCCGGTCGGTGGGCAGATGCCCGGGGCGGCCGGAGTTCTGGCCGGTCGCGACGGACGTGGGGAAGGCCGGGCCGTCCGCGCCGTGGTCGACGAGACGGCGCTCCAGCTCGAGCGCGAGATGCCGCTCGGTACGGCCCACCAGGATCGACTCCAGCAGCTCGCCCAGCGCCTGGTCGGTGATCTCCGCGGCGATCCGCAGACAGGCGATCTCGTCGTCATCCTTGACCAGCCGCAGCGCCTCGACCGCGCACCCCAGGTCCACGAGCCGCATCCGGGGCGCGACCTGCGCGAGCGCCCGATGGCGGGCGACCGTCAGGTGATGCTCCTCGACGGCAAGGAGCTGCGCGCCGGACTTCGCGGCGAAGTCCGCGCCCGCCACCACCGGGTCGCCGCCGCGGGTGGGCAGCACGGAGACCCGTACGTCCTCGGCGGGCCGGCCCTCGGACGGGTCGCCGCTCGGCGGCATCCCGCACACCAGGACATCATCGGCCGGGCCCAGCAGCAGGGCGGCGCCCGGCGGGGCGCAACCGGTGAGGTAGCGGACGTTGGCGGGGCGCGAGATCAGTGCGGCGGTGCTTCCGGCGCCGGCTACGCGGTCGCGCAGCCGCGTGCGTCGAACCGCGTACAACTCGGACATATCCCGAGAGTACGGCCGGACCGTCCGGGCGGCCGGTCGGAGACGGCCGCCCGGGGGACGCTGCCCGGTGGAGCGGGCCGGTGGCGCTACCAGCTGGGCGGGCTGGCGATGGAGCGGGCGACGACATCGTCCAGCACCCGCACGGTCGTGGCGACGTCGTGCTGGGAGTTGTCGATGATCGGCAGGCCGGAGCCGTACCAGCCGGCCATCCGGCCGTGGATCCGGGCGACCTCTTCGTCGGAGAGGCGGCGGTTGCCGCTGCGCCGGGCGTTGCGCTCCAGGACGATCTCCAGGCCCGGCAGCAGCACGATCGGCAGCAGGCCGGGGCCCACGTGCCGCTTCCAGCCGCCGAGGCCGACGACCGGGCGGTCCGGGAAGACGGCGTCGTCGAGGATGCAGGAGATGCCGTTGGCGAGGAAGTTACGGGCCGCGAAGCCGCAGGTGCGGCGGGCCAGGCGGTACTGCGCCTCGGAGTTGTCGTTCCAGCCCTTTTGCGGGTCGGCGAAGCCGGAGCGCACCCATTCGCGCACGTCATCGAGGCTGATGTGGGCGGTCGGCACGCGTCGGCTGTCGGCCCAGTGGCGGGCGACGCTGGTCTTGCCGGCGCCGGCCGGGCCGATCAGCAGCACCGCGACGGTGGCGTGCGCGGAGTCCTGGGCTGCGGCGCCGGCGGGCGGGTCGGGCAGCGCCACCGGGGCACCCGGCGGCAGCCGGAGGTGGCCGGTGATGTCCGTGCTGTGCGGGGTCGGCGCCTCCTGGTACGGCGCGGGGCCGTTCCAGCCCGGCCCCTGGGCGGGCGGGGCGGCGGGGGGAGGCGGCGCCGAAGGGGCCGGCGGCGAGGGGGGCGGTATGGGCTGTCCCGGGTTGGGGGTCCAGTTCATGGTCGCCCCCGTGGCCGGTCCCGGACCGGATCCCGGCCGGCGGGGCGGTGGCAGCGGAGCCCCCACTGCGTACTGCATCCGGTGGCTCTCCGTCTCGTGCGGTCGACGTGTGCGGTGCTCCGCCGGCTCACGCCGGGCGGTGCTCCAGACGCCGGGCCGTACTGCCCGGCGCGTCGTGCGGTAACCCAGCGGCCCGGACGGGCCGTTGCGCCCCACAGCCGTCGGCGTGGGTGGTGCTGCTGCGAACGGTACCCTCCCAACTGCCGCCGGGTGGGGGCGCTCTCGTGCTCGCCACCCCCGGCGCTCGTCATGTGAACGGCCGAAGGTGGCGAGGAGTGCCCCGGAACGGGGTGTGCGTCAGCCGGAAATCTCCTCGGCCAGCGCACGCAGCGCGAGGCGGTACGAGCCGATGCCGAAGCCGGCGACCGTACCGCTCGCCACGGCGGCGATGACCGAATTGTGACGGAATTCCTCGCGCGCGTACGGGTTCGAGATATGCACCTCGATGAGCGGGGCGGTGCGCTGGGCGGCCGCGTCCCGCATGCCGTACGAATAGTGCGTAAAGGCACCGGGGTTGATGACCACCGGCAGCGAGGCGTCGGCGGCCTCGTGCAGCCAGCGGATCATCTCCCCCTCGTCGTTGGTCTCCCGGACGTCGACCTCGAAGCCCAGTTCCTTGCCGAGCGCGGTGCACTGCTCGACCAGACCGGTGTAGGAGGTGGCGCCGTACACATCGGGCTCGCGGGAGCCCAGGCGGCCGAGGTTGGGGCCGTTCAGGACGAGAACCCGCGTGCTCATCGCGGTCACTCCGCGATCTCGGCGTGGGCGGCCAGCAGCATGGCCGGGTCCGGTCCCTCCAGGACGGTCGGCTTGGCGAGGCCGTCCAGGACGATGAAGCGCAGCCGGTCGCCGCGGGACTTCTTGTCGACCTTCATGGTCTCCAGCAGCTTGGGCCACTGGTCGCCGCGGTAGGTCAGCGGCAGCCCGACGGACTCCAGGACGGCGCGGTGCCGGTCGGCGGTGGCGTCGTCGAGGCGTCCGGCGATCCGGCCCAGTTCGGCGGCGAAGACCATGCCGACCGAGACGGCCGCGCCGTGCCGCCAGTTGTAGCGCTCGTTCTTCTCGATGGCGTGCGCCAGCGTGTGCCCGTAGTTGAGGATCTCGCGCAGCCCGGACTCCTTGAGGTCGGCGGAGACCACCTCGGCCTTGACCCGGATCGCCCGCTCGATCAGCTCGGCGGTGTGCGCGCCGTCGGGGCGCCTGGCGGCCTCCGGGTCGGCCTCGATCAGCTCGAGGATCGCCGGGTCGGCGATGAAACCGGCCTTGATGACCTCGGCCAGGCCGGAGACGTAGTCGTGCACCGGGAGGGAGTCGAGGGCGGCGAGGTCGCACAGGACACCGGCCGGCGGGTGGAAGGCGCCGACGAGGTTCTTGCCCTCGGCGGTGTTGATGCCGGTCTTGCCGCCGACCGCCGCGTCCACCATGCCCAGGACGGTGGTCGGTACGGCGATCCAGCGCACCCCGCGCAGCCAGGTGGCGGCCACGAAACCGGCCAGGTCCGTGGTGGCGCCGCCGCCGACGCCGACGATCACATCGGTGCGGGTGAAGCCGGTCTGGCCCAGGGCCTTCCAGCAGTACGCGGCGACCTCGACGGTCTTGGACTCCTCGGCGTTCGGCAGCTGGATGGCGATCGCCTCGTAGCCCTGGGCCGCGAGGTCCTCGCGCAGCGCCTCGCCGGTGGCGGCCAGCGCCTCCGGGTGCAGCACCGCGACCCGCTTGACGCCGTCCCCGATCAGGCCGGGGAGTTCGCCGAGCAGCTGCCGCCCGACGAGCACCTCGTACGGGTCGGTGCCCGCCGTACCGCCCACCTGGATACGGGTGGCCTGCTCCGTCATGCCTGTTCCTCCCTGTGGGCGGGCTGCGGGGCGTCCGCCGCCGCCCGCGGTAGCTCCAAAGCGTCCAGGATCGCGTCGGCGACCTGGGCGGGGGTGCGCTCGCCGGTGGTGATCACGGCGCGGGCGACCTCGGTGTACAGCGGACGGCGGTGCTCCATCAGCTCGCGCCACCGCTTGCGTGGGTTGACGGCCAGCAGCGGGCGCGGCGCGTCCAGACCCACCCGCTTGACGGCGTCGGCGAGTTCGACGTCCAGGAAGATCACCGGCAGGCCGGCGAGCAGCTTGCGGGTGCCGTCGTCCAGGATCGCGCCGCCGCCGAGCGAGAGCACCCCCGGGTGGTCCTCGAGCGCGGCCCGTACGGCCTCCCGCTCGAGGTCACGGAAGTGCGGCTCGCCCTCGTCGATGAAGATCTCCGCGATCGGCTTGCCGGCCGTGGCGACGATGTCCGCGTCGGTGTCCCGGTAGCGCACGCCGAGCCGCTCGGCCAGCAGCGCGCCCACCGTGGACTTTCCCGCGCCGGGCGGGCCGATGAGTACGACGGCCGGCGACGTCACTTGATCGCCAGGTTGTCGAGGTAACTGCGGACGTTACGGCGGGTCTCGGCGACGCTGTCGCCGCCGAACTTCTCCACCACGGCATCCGCCAGCACCAGCGCCACCATCGCCTCGGCGACGATGCCGGCGGCCGGGACCGCACAGACGTCCGAGCGCTGGTGGTGCGCCTGGGCCGCCTCGCCCGTCGCCACATCGATGGTCGCCAGCGCCCGCGGCACGGTCGCGATCGGCTTCATCGCCGCCCGCACGCGCAGGAGTTCACCGGTGGTCAGCCCGCCCTCGGTGCCGCCGGAGCGGCCGGAGGTGCGCTTCACGCCGTCCTCGGTGGCGACGATCTCGTCGTGCGCCTTCGACCCCGGCACCCGCGCCAGGTCGAAACCGTCGCCGACCTCGACGCCCTTGATGGCCTGGATGCCCATGAGGGCGCCGGCCAGCCGGGCGTCCAGCCGGCGGTCCCAGTGGACGTGCGAGCCGAGGCCCACCGGCACGCCGTACGCCAGCACCTCGACGACGCCGCCGAGGGTGTCGCCGTCCTTGTGGGCCTGGTCGATCTCCGCGACCATCGCCTTGCTCGCGTCCGCGTCCAGGCAACGCACCGGGTCGGCGTCCAGCTTCTCGACGTCGGAGGGCTTGGGGTAGACGCCGTACGGGGCCTTCGCCGCGGCCAGCTCCACGACATGCGAGACGATCTCGATGCCGGCGGTCTCCTTGAGGAAGGAGCGGGCCACCGCGCCCAGGGCGACCCGGGCGGCGGTCTCACGGGCGGAGGCGCGCTCCAGGATCGGGCGGGCCTCGTCGAAGCCGTACTTCTGCATGCCGGCCAGGTCGGCGTGGCCGGGGCGGGGCCGGGTCAGCGGCGCGTTACGGGCCAGCTCGGCCAGGACCCCGGGGTCCACCGGGTCGGCCGCCATGACCTGTTCCCACTTGGGCCACTCGGTGTTGCCGACCATCACGGCCACCGGCGAGCCCAGGGACAGGCCGTGCCGCACACCGCCCAGGAACGTGACCTCGTCCCGCTCGAACTTCATCCGGGCACCGCGGCCATAGCCGAGCCGGCGCCTCGCCAGCGCGTCCGCCACCAGATCGGTGGTGATCGGGACTCCGGCCGGAAGGCCCTCCAGCGTCGCCACGAGTGCGGGGCCGTGCGACTCCCCCGCCGTCAGCCAGCGCAACCTGCTCAACGGTGCTCCTCATGTACTGCTCATCCGCGTACGGTCTCCCCCCGATCCTCCCACGTCGGAGCCGGACGGCGGTGCCCGGTCCAGGGAGCGGACCGGGCGGTCCGCCCGGCGGATGGGCGGGCGGCCATGCGGATCAGCGGGCCGCCAGCGCCGCCGTGCCCGCCTCGCGCATCGCGGCAAGGGGGGCCGGCGACCGGCCCGTCATCTGCTCCACCTGGAGAACCGCCTGGTGGACCAGCAGGTCGAGCCCGCCGACCACCGCGCCGCCGCGGTCGGACCAGGCGGTGGCCAGCGCCGTCGGCCAGGGCTCGTAGAGGACGTCGAAGAGCGTGCCGGGCCGGTCGGGTACGGCGGTGGCGAGCGCGTCGGTGGTGCCGGCCGGAGTGGTGGCGATGGTCAGCGGCGCCCCGAAGGCCTCGGCGGCGTCCGCCCAGGGGGCGGTACGGACCTCGACGCCCAGCCGCTCACCCCAGCCGCGCATCTCCTCGGCGCGGGCGTCGCTGCGGACGTACGCCGTGACCTCACCGGTGCAGATGCGGGAGAGCGCGGCGAGGGCGGAGGAGGCGGTGGCACCCGCGCCCAGGACGGCTGCCCGCTCGACCGTTTCCACGCCACGCTCGCGCAGCGCGGAGAGCATGCCCGGGATATCGGTGTTGTCACCGGTGCGGCGGCCGTCGGCCGTGAAGACGACGGTGTTCACCGCCTCGACGGAGGCCGCGGTGTCGGTGATCTCGTCGAGCAGCGGGATGATCGCGCGCTTGAGCGGCATGGTCAGGGAGAGGCCGGCCCATTCGGGGCCGAGCTTCTCGATGAATCCGGGCAGCCCGGCCTCGTCCACCTCGAAGCGGTCATACGTCCAGTCCGTCAGGCCCAGTTCCGCGTAGGCGGCGCGGTGCAGGACCGGGGAGAGAGAATGGGCGATGGGGGATCCGAGGACCGCCGCCTTGTTGTTGTCCGACACAGCCAGGCCCTCAGTTCTCGCTCTGCTTCTTCGCTTGCTGCCGCTTGTTGAACTCTCTGACCAGCTTCTTGTGGTCGTTGAAATTCGTGGTGAAGTCCGTCTTCTTCTGGTCGACCGAGATGAAGTAGAGCCACTTCTTGGTGTTGTCAGGGTTGATGACGGCCTTCAGCGCATCCTCGCCCGGGTTGCCGATCGGACCGGGCGGCAGCCCCCGGTAGAAGTACGTGTTGTACGGGTCGTCGTAGTTCCGGATCTCTTCCGCACTGATGTCGATTTTGCTCTGGTTCTTCAGATAGTTGAAGGTCGAGTCGAATTCGAGCTTCTGATTGGTGTCCGTGTTGCTGGGCGCGAGCCGGTTGTAAACGACCGCCGCCATTTTCCGGAAGTCGTCGTGCGTCATGCCTTCGGCCTGTGTGAGGCTGGCGACGGTGATGAGCTGCAGCGGAGATTTGAGGTGGAACTTCCTGGCGTTCGCCTCCGGGTCGTACTTCGCGTACTCCTTGGTGGCCCGCCCGACCATCTGCTTGAGGACATCGGCCGGCTTCGCGTTCTGCCCCACGCTGTACGTGGACGGATAGAGGAAGCCTTCGAGCGGATCCTTTATCTTGGCCGAGTCGTTGGCCCATGACGGCAGCCCGAGACTGTTGAGCTGCTTCTTGGCGATGTCCTTGGTCGTGCCCGCCTTGAGCTTCAGCTTCTGGTCGACGAGTTGGTAGACCGCGCCGGCGCGCAGACCCTCACGGATCGTGAGCCCGTTCCGGCTCTTGGGATCCAGCATCAGCTCCATGGCCGCGGCCGCCGACATGTGCTTGCGCAGCGAATAGGTGCCCGGCTGCAGGGACCTCGACTTCTTGTCGTTGTCGGCCGCCGCATCGCGGAACGCACCGGCGCTCTTGATCACGCCCTTTTTCGCGAGAATCTCGCCCATGTCCGAGATCAGCGAACCGTCCGGAATCTCGACCTGTACGGCGCCGGATCCCTCGCCCTCGTAGTCGGGCGCCGATCCGAAGTGGGCCATGAAGAAGTCGTAGCCGAAATAGCCGACGGCGCCGACCGCGCCGGCGAATACCAGCGTCACGACCAGGCAGGCCGTGCCGCTGCGCCGCTTGTTCTTGCCGTTCTTCTTGCCGTTCTTCTTGCCTCGGCGGTCACGGCCGCTCTTGCGCTCGCGCGCGTCGTCGTCGGGGTGGCCGTCGTCATCGTCGTCATCGTCGGCGAAGAACGAGTGCTCCGGCTCCGGTTCCCGCAGCCGCTCCGGATCGGCCCGCCAGTCGTCGCCCGCGGTGTCCTCGTACGGCGGCTCCGTGTGCTGCTCGTACTGCTGCGGAGGGTACTGCTGCTCGTACTGGTCGAACTGGTCGTACTGCTGCGGCGGGTACTGCTGCCGTTGCGGCGCCTGCTGGTACTGCGGGTGCCGCGGCATCTGCTGCTGTCCGTGCTGGGGCTGCTGCGGCTGCTGGTAGGGATCCTGATGCCCGTAGTAGTCCTGCCCCGCCCCGCCGTACGGATCGGCCGGCGGCTGCTGCTGGGCATAGGGGTCGTACGGGTCGTACGGCAGCTGCCCGCCCTGCGTACCGTCCCAGCCGCCGTTGTACTGCTGCTGAGGATGGTGCTGCTGGGGATAGGGAGCGGACTGCTGTCCGTCCCACTGGGGCTGCTGTGCCTGGCCTCCGTAGGGACCCTGGTCTCCGTAGAGCGGGTCCTCGGGATGCCACGGTTCGGAGCCGTAGCCCCGGCCATACTCGGTCATCGATCCCCTAGAGCCGAGAGGCGGTGCGCTCCGGCCTGGCAGCGCGATTGCGGTGTGCCGATCCGCCTCTACTTGCACGCGCGGCTGTTCGAACCGCCGCCACATCGCGCGGAACGTTACCGTACCGCGATCAGATGACCACTTCGACGCTCTCCCCCGGCGGCTGCCCGGAGGTCCGTTCGGTTTCCAGGGCGCTCTGGAGGATGACCACGGCGGCCGCCTGGTCGACCACCGAGCGGCCCTTCTTGCTGCGGACCCCGGAGGCGCGCAGGCCCTGGGTCGCGGTGACCGTCGACATCCGCTCGTCGACCAGCCGGACCCCTACGGGCGCGATGTTCTTCGCCATCTCCTGGGCGAAGGCCCGGACCTTGGCCGCGGCCGGCCCCTCTCCCCCACTGAGGGAGCGGGGCAGGCCGACCACGACCTCGAGCGGCTCGTACTCGTCGACGATCGCCTTGAGCCGGCGGTGCGCCGCCGGTACGTCACGTCCCGGCACGGTCTCGACGGGGGTGGCGAGGACCCCGTCGGGGTCGCACGAGGCGACCCCGATACGGGCGTCCCCGACATCCACGGCGATGCGCCGGCCGCGTCGCATCTCACTCACGCGCGTCAGGCCGCCTCGGCCACGAGGCGCTCGACGGCCTCGAGGGCCTCGGGCACCGCGGCGGGGTTCTGGCCGCCGCCCTGGGCGACGTCCGGCTTGCCGCCGCCGCCTCCGCCGAGCGTCTTGGCGGCCGTGCGGACCAGGTCACCGGCCTTGATGCCGCGCTCGCGGGCGGCCTCGTTGGTGGCGATGACCGTCACCGGGCGGCCGTTGGCGACCGAGAACAGGGCCACGACGGCGGCGCGGCCGCCCTGGATCCGGCCGCGCACGTCGAGGACCAGCTTGCGCAGATCGTCGGCGGAGGTGCCGTCCGGGACCTGGGCGGCGGCCAGCGCCACCCCGCGGACGTCCTTGGCGCCCGCGGCCAGCCCGGCGGCGGCCTGGAGCACCTTCTCGGCGCGGAACTTCTCGATCTCCTTCTCGGCGTCCTTCAGCTTGGCCAGGACCCCGGAGATCTTCTCCGGCAGCTCCTCCGGGCGGCCCTTGACCAGCTCGGTCAGCTGCGAGACGACGGTGTGCTCGCGGGCGAGGAACCGGTAGGCGTCCACGCCGACCAGCGCCTCGACGCGGCGCACGCCGGAGCCGATGGAGGACTCGCCGAGCAGCTTCACCAGGCCCAGCTGGGCGGTGTTGTGGACGTGCGTGCCGCCGCACAGCTCCTTGGAGAAGTCGCCGATGGTGACCACGCGGACGCGGTCGCCGTACTTCTCGCCGAATTCGGCGATGGCGCCCTGCTTCTTGGCGTCCTCCATGCTCATGACCTCGGCATGGACGTCGAGCTCACGGGCGAGAACGTCGTTGATCTTCTGCTCGACGTCCGTGAGGACCGTGCCGGGCACGGCGGCCGGCGAACCGAAGTCGAAGCGGAAGCGGCCCGGGGAGTTCTCTGAGCCGGCCTGGGCGGCCGTCGGGCCGAGCGCGTCGCGCAGCGCCTGGTGGGTGAGGTGGGTGGCGCTGTGGGCGCGGGCGATGGCGCGGCGGCGGGTGACGTCGATGGCGGCGTACGCGGCCGAGCCGAGCACCACCTCGCCGACCTGGACGACGCCCTTGTGGACCGTGACGCCGGGCACCGGCTGCTGGACGTCGCGGACCTCGACGACGGCGCCGGACTCCAGCTTGATCCGGCCGGTGTCGGCGAGCTGGCCGCCGCCCTCGGCGTAGAACGGCGTGCGGTCCAGGACGACCTCGACCTCGTCGCCCTCATGGGCGGCGGGGGCCGGGACGCCGTTGACCAGCAGGCCGACGACGGCGGACTCGCCCTCGGTGGCGCTGTAGCCGGTGAACTCCGTGGCGCCGGACTTGTCGGCGACCTCGCGGTAGGCCGACAGGTCGGCGTGGCCGCTCTTCTTGGCCTGGGCGTCGGCCTTGGCGCGCTCCCGCTGCTCCTTCATCAGGCGGCGGAAGCCGTCCTCGTCCACCGACAGGCCCTGCTCGGCGGCCATTTCGAGGGTGAGGTCGATCGGGAAGCCCCAGGTGTCGTGGAGCAGGAAGGCCTTGTCGCCGGGCAGGATCGCGGAGCCGGCGGCCTTGGTGTCCGTGACGGCGGTGTCGAGGATGTTCGTGCCGGCCTTCAGCGTCTTGACGAAGGCGGCCTCCTCGGCGAGGGCGACCGTCTCGATGCGGCGGCGGTCCTCCAGCAGCTCCGGGTACTGCTGGCCCATCGTCTTGATGACGACGTCCAGCAGCTCGCCGACGACCAGGCCCTTGGCGCCCAGCAGGCGCATGTTGCGGATGGCGCGGCGCATGATGCGGCGCAGGACGTATCCGCGGCCTTCGTTGCCGGGGGTGACGCCGTCGCCGATGAGCATCGTGGACGTGCGGATGTGGTCGGCGACGACGCGCAGCGAGACATCGCTGTCGTGCGCGGCGCCGTAGCGGACGCCGGTCAGCTCGGTGGCCTTGTCGATGACGACGCGCAGGGTGTCCGTCTCGTACATGTTCGGGACGTCCTGGAGGATCATCGCCAGGCGCTCGAGGCCGAGACCGGTGTCGATGTTCTTGCTGGGCAGCTCGCCGAGGATCTCGAAGTCCTCCTTGCCGGTGCCCGCGCCGCGCTCGTACTGCATGAAGACCAGGTTCCAGATCTCCACGTACCGCTCGTCGTTGACGGCCGGGCCGCCCTCGACGCCGAATTCCGGGCCGCGGTCGTAGTTGATCTCGGAGCACGGGCCGCAGGGGCCCGGGACGCCCATGGACCAGTAGTTCTCCTTCTTGCCCAGGCGCTGGATGCGCTCCTTGGGCACGCCGACGACCTCGTGCCAGATGCGCTCGGCCTCGTCGTCGTCGAGGTAGACGGTGATCCAGAGCTTCTCCGGGTCGAGGCCGTAGCCGCCGTCGGCCTGCGAGCCGGTCAGCAGCTCCCAGGCGTACTTGATGGCGCCTTCCTTGAAGTAGTCGCCGAAGGAGAAGTTGCCGCACATCTGGAAGAACGTGCCGTGCCGGGTGGTCTTGCCGACCTCTTCGATGTCCGGCGTACGCACGCACTTCTGGACGCTGGTGGCGCGCGGCGCGGGCGGCTTGACCTCGCCGAGGAAGTACGGCTTGAAGGGGACCATGCCCGCGTTGACGAGCAGCAGCGTCGGGTCGTCCGCGATGAGCGACGCCGACGGCACGACGGTGTGCCCACGCTCTTCGAAGAAGCGCAGCCAGCGGCGGCGGATTTCAGCCGACTCCATCAGTGGTCCTCATTTCCAGTCGGTCCGGTCAGCCCGGGCTTTCCCGGGGTTCTCGTGGTGCGGTGGTGCGTTTCGAGCGCCGCGTGGGAACGCGGCGCGGGCAGCTCGGCGACCTCGCTCGACCTGGTCAGACCGAGCGCGTCGTGCAGCTGCTCTTCACGGTCCGCCATTCCGGTCCGTACGTCCAATGCAAATTGGCGCAGCCGGTGTCCGGTCTCGACGGCCTTGTCCGCGGCCTGCGCGGCGAGACTGTCGGGCTGCAGCTTGCGCAGCTTTCGGTGGACCTTGTTGGTGGCCCACACTCCGGCGGCGGCGCCGGTGGTGAACCAGAATGCACGGCGGAACATCGCTGTGATCAGTCCTTGGAGCGACGGTTGCGGCGCCCGCCGCGGCGGGCGCCGGGCAGGGTTCGGCCGACGACGACGGTGCGCTTCGGCTCGCTTTCGCCCTTCTTGCCGATCGCGCGGCGCACGCCGTAGCCGAACGCCGCGACCTTGACCAGCGGTCCGCCGAAGGCGGAGGAGACGGTCGAGGAGAGCGCGGAGGCGTTGGCGGTGACCTCTTGGACGTCGGCGGCGATGGCATCGACGCGGGCCAGCTGGGTGTGTGCGGAGCGGACCGTTGCCGAGGCATCGGCCAGGAGGGGAACCGCCTGGTCGGACACCTCGGCCACCATCTTGGTGGTCGCCTTGAGGGTCCCCGCCAGCCGCACCAGCACGAGGGCGAGGAACGACACGAGGATCGCCCAGAAGACGGCCACGAGGATCCCGGCCACCTCTCCACCGGACACGCTGGCACCACTCTCCGACTGGTTGGGGCTGGTCTCGTCCCGCTCGGCTCGTCCCGCTCGAACGGCAGCCTTGACCTTATCGCGCCGTGACTGTCCGTTCGTACCCCGTTCCCCGCGCCGCGAGGGCAATCGAAAGCTGCGATTGTACGGTCCGCACGGGGCCGAGTACGCTCCGTGTGCCATGCGACGCATCCCGCGCCCCGACGGCTCGTCCGGCTCCCCTTCCTCGCGTCCGCCGCTACCGGGGAATCCGGGAAATCTGCCCGCGGAACTCAATCGGTTCATCGGCCGCGACGACGAACTGGCCGCGCTGGCCCAGCGGCTGGAATCCGCCCGCCTGGTGACGCTGACCGGCCTCGGCGGCGTCGGCAAATCCCGGCTCGCCCGCAGAGCGGCAGCGATCTTGCAGGATCGCTTCTGCGACGGCGCCCGGCTGGTCGAGATCTCTCCGCTGCGCGATCCCCAGGTCCTGGAGCACGCCTTCGTCGAGGCGCTGGCGCCGGTCGACCACACCGGGCGGCCGCCGCGGGCCGCGCTGTGCGATCACCTCGCCGGCCGCGAACTGCTGCTCGTCCTGGACGGGTACGAGCATCTGGTGGCCGAGTGCGCCGAGCTGACCGGGGAGCTGCTGCGCCGCGCGCCGGGGCTGCGGGTGCTGGCCGCGGGCCGGCGTCCGCTCGGGCTACCCGGTGAGTACACCCTGCCGCTGGCGCCGCTGAACGAGGCCGACGCCGCCGCGCTCTTCGCTGACCGCGCCGCGGCCGTCGTCGCGGACTTCGCCGTCGGCCCCGCCAACGAAACCGCCGTCACCGAGCTCTGCCGCCGCCTCGACGGCATCCCGCTCGCCCTGGAACTGGCCGCCGGCCGGCTGCGTGCCCTCTCCGTCGACCAGGTGCTGCACCGCCTCGACGACCGCTTCCGGCTGCTGACCGGGACGCACCGCGGCGCTGCCCCGAGCCGGCCGGCCGGGCACGCGCAGGGGGCGCCGCCGTCCCGTCACCAGACGCTCCGTACGGCGATCGGCTGGAGCCATGAGCTGTGCACGCCCCAGGAACGGCTGCTGTGGGCGCGGCTGTCGGTCTTCGCCGGGCAGTTCGACCTGGAGGCGGTGGAATACGTCTGCTCGGGCCCGGAGCTGCCCGTCGATGAACTCCTCGACGTCATCTCGGAGTTGGTCGCGCAGTCGGTCCTCGTACGGGAGGAGGGCGCGGCCGGGGTGCGCTACCGGATGCTGGACACCGTACGGGCCTACGGGGCGGGCTGGCTGGAGGCGACGCAGGACGGCGAGCGGCTGCGGCGGCGGCACCGGGACTGGTATCTGGGGCTGGCCACCTGGTGCGAGCTGGACTGGTTCAGCCCCCGGCAGGCCGAGGTCGCGGCCCGGATCGAGGCCGAGCTGCCGAATCTGCGGGTCGCGCTGGAGCAGAGCCTGGAGGGCGAGGGGGACGCGTATCTCGGCCAGTATCTGGCGGGCACGCTGTGGTTCTACTGGGTGGGCTGCGGCCGGCTCTCGGAGGGGCGGCAGTGGCTCGACCGGGCGCTGGAGCTGGAGAGCGACCACGACGAAGCCCGGCTGAAGGCGCTGTGGGTGGTCGGCTATGTCGCGGTGCTCCAGGGCGACACCCTCGGCGCGATGGCGGCGCTCCAGGAGTGCCGCGAGGAGGCCGAGCGTACGGACAACGCCACGGCGGCCGCGTACGCGCTGCACCGCACCGGCTGTCTGGCGCTGGTCTGCGACGACATGCCGCGCGCCGAGAAGCTGCTGAGCGGGGCCCTGGTGCGCTACCGGGAGATCGGCGAGCTCAACAGCAATGTGCTGATGGGGCAGGTCGAGCTGGCGATGGCGGTGGCCTTCCAGGGCGAGCTCGAGTACGCGGTGCGGCTGTGCGAGGACGTGCAGCAGGTGTGCGGGGACCACGGCGAGCGCTGGACGCTGGCGTACGCGCTGTTCGTGCTGGCCTTCGCGGCGTGGTCCGGCGGCGAGGGCGGGCGGGCCCGGGAGCTGCTGGAGGAGTGCCTGGCGATCGACCACACCTTTCACGATCTGCTGGGTGCGGTGCTGGCGATCGAGATGCTGGCGCTGGTGACGCTCGGCGAGGGGGACGCGGAGGAGGCGGCGGTGCTCCAGGGCGCGGCGGGCCGGATCTGGCCGTCGGTGGGGCTGCCGCTCTTCGGCTCGCGCTACTTCAACCAGCCGCATGCGCTCTGCGAGGAGCGGGCGCGGGAGCTGCTGGGGGCGGAGCACTACGAGGCATGCCTGCGGGCCGGGGGCGGGCTGGACCTGGACCGGACGGTGGCGCGGATCCTGGGGAGCGCCGAGGAGGCGCCGGAGCCGTGCCGGATGGCCCGGATCACGCCGCCCGCCACGAGCGAGCCCGCCGCCTCCCCCTCCGCGAGCGGTGGGGAGACGGCGGGCTGAGTGCGGTGCCGCGCCTGCTGGTGATCAGCGGGCGTAGTACTCAACGACGAGCTGCTCGTCGCAGATCACCGGGATCTCCTTGCGGTTGGGGTCCCGGTCGAGACGGAACGCCAGCGCCAGGAGGTTGACCTCGAGGTAGCGCGGGGTCTCGCCGTCGGGGGCGTAGCCACCCTCACGCGCGACCTGGAAGGGGTGCTTCTCGCGGCTGCGCTCGCGGACCTGCACGACGTCGCCGGGGCGGACGCGGAAGGACGGCTTGTCGACCTTGCGGTCGTTGACCGCGATGTGGCCGTGCACGACCATCTGGCGGGCCTGGTAGATGGTGCGGGCGATGCCCGAACGCAGGACGAGCGCGTCCAGACGGCGCTCAAGCTCGACGATCAGGGCCTCGCCCGTCTTGCCTTCGACCTTCCGAGCGCGGTCGTAGGCACGCGCCATCTGGCGCTCGCTGATGTCGTACTGCGCACGCAGGCGCTGCTTCTCGAGCAGCCGGACCTTGTAGTCACTGCTCTGCTTGCGGCCACGGCCGTGCTCGCCGGGCGGGTAGGGACGGGCCTCGAAGTACTTGACGGCCTTGGGCGTCAGCGCGATGCCGAGCGCGCGCGACTTCTTGACCTTGGGACGCGACTGGTTCACGTGGAACGGACCTCCGTGTAAGTTAGGTGAGGCTTACCTTAGCGCGAGGAGAACGCATGTTTCGACCTGGGATCCCCCTGCCCGGCGCACACAGCACCGAGGCGGGTCAGCCGCGTCCCGTGGACAACGCCCAGCGGCCCACTGCCGCCGAGCGCGTACGAACCCTCGTCGAGTCCAATGGTATGGGCTCACTGAGCATTCCCGGAGTCGAGGATTCCGACGAGACCGGCCTCTCGGCGCCCGTCTGCCGGACCGTGACACCCGACGGAGACGTGCTGTTGCTGGTACCCGGCGACTCGTCGGCGGCACGCGCGGCCGCCTACGCCCAGGACGACGATCTCACCGCCGTGATGGAGATCACGGATGTCGCACCCGTCTCCGTGCCCCATCGCATCCGCGGGCGGGCCTGGGTCGCCGGCTGGCTCACGCCCGTACGCAATGGCCAGCGCGCCGAGGCCGCGATGCTGCTCGCCGAGCGGCACCCCGTCGGGGAGCTGCTGGGGATCGGGGAGGCGCTCCAGCCCGGTGCGGCGCCCGGGCTCGGCGAGCGGTCCGCGTGGATGATGCTGCGCCTGGAGGTCGGCGAGGGTGCGGTCGACGACCTGTGGGGAGCCGAGCCCGTCGAACCGGACGAGTTCGCCGCCGCGTCCCCCGACCCGCTGATGGCCCACGAGGCGGAGCTGCTCCAGCATCTGCACTCGGCCCACAGCGAGCAGGTACGCGGCCTGTGCGCCCTCCTCGGCGACCGCTCCGCGGTGTGCGGGGCGCGCGACCGCGCCGTCCCCGTCGGCCTCGACCGCTTCGGCCTCCGCGTCCGCTTCACCGACAGCGACCGGCGCTCCTTCGACGCCCGCTTCGACTTCCCGGAGCCCGTGCGTGACGTGGCGGAGCTGCGGCGGGCCATGCATGTGCTGTTCGACGCGGCGGCGGAGTGACGCGCCGGCGCGTCACTCCGGGCCCTCCCGAGGTGACCGGCCCGCCGCCCGGCCGCCGCCCCGGTCAGTCGCCGCCCTCGCCGCGCAGCCGCGCCCGGACCCGTTCCGCGACGTCCGCATAGCGCGCCTCCGCGCCGTGCCGCGTCGGGGCGTAATACCGCGTGCCGTGCACCTCGTCCGGTGCGTACTGCTGGGCCGCGATACCGCCCGGCAGGTCGTGCGGGTACTGATAGCCCTGGCCGTGGCCGAGCTTCTGGGCGCCCTTGTAGTGGCTGTCGCGCAGATGCGGCGGCACCGCACCGGCCCGGCCGGCCCGGACGTCCGCCAGCGCGGCGTCGATGGCCAGATACGCGGCGTTCGACTTCGGTGCCAGGGCGAGCGCGATGGTGGCCTGGCTGAGCGTGATCCGGGCCTCCGGGAAACCGATCATGGCCACCGCCTGAGCGGCGGCGACCGCGGTCTGGAGGGCCGTCGGATCGGCCAGGCCGATGTCCTCGCTCGCTGAGATCATCAGCCGGCGGGCGATGAACCGCGGGTCCTCCCCCGCCTCGATCATGCGCGCCAGGTAGTGCAGCGCGGCATCGACGTCCGAGCCCCGGATGGACTTGATCAGCGCGCTGGCGACGTCGTAGTGCTGGTCGCCGTCGCGGTCGTACTTCACCGCCGCGCGGTCGACGGAATCCTCCAGCGTCTGGAGGCTGATCTCCTTCTCGCCCTTGGCCAGCGCGGATCCGGCCCCGGCCTCCAGGGCCGTCAGCGCGCGCCGGGCGTCGCCGCCCGCGATGCGCAGCAGATGCGCCTCGCTGTCCTCGGGAAGCGTGACCGCACCGGCCAGCCCCCGCGCATCGGTGAGCGCGCGCCGCAGCAGCCCCCGCAGATCGTCGTCCGTGAGCGGCTCGAGCGTCAGCAGCAGGGACCGCGACAGCAGCGGGGAGATCACCGAGAAGTACGGGTTCTCGGTCGTCGCGGCGATGAGCGTGACCCAGCGGTTCTCCACGGCCGGCAGCAGGGAGTCCTGCTGGGCCTTGCTGAAGCGGTGGATCTCGTCGAGGAAGAGCACCGTCTCCTTGCCGTAGCCGCCGGAGGCGCGGCGGGCGCCGTCGATGACCGCCCGGACCTCCTTGACGCCCGCCGTGATCGCGGAGAGCTCGACGAAACGCTTGTTGGTCGCCTGGCTGACGACGTACGCGAGCGTCGTCTTGCCGATGCCGGGCGGCCCCCACAGAAAGACGGAGGACGGACCGGCCGGGCCGCCGCCCGCCCGTCGCCCACCACCGCCCTTGCCGGAGGGCCCTTCGGGCCCGCCCCTGTTGTCGTCCCCCACCAGGCGGCGCAGCGGCGACCCCGGCTTGAGCAGATGCCCCTGCCCCACGACCTCGTCGAGGGTGCGCGGACGCATCCGTACGGCGAGAGGAGACCCCGCGGGGTCCTTCTCCTGACGGTCTTCGGCGGCGGCGGTGAACAGGTCGGGCTCCACGTCGACGAGCCTATGCCACCCCACTGACAACGCCCCGGCCACCGTCATCGACGGCGGCCGGGGCGCAGGATGCTTGCCGGGTGGGAGCGCTCAGATCAGGGTGCTCCAGTACGACCACCACTTGGTGAGGATCAGCAGGGCGATCACTCCGTACCAGAGGACCGGCACGACCCAGTGGAACTCCACCACGCCGCGGCGCAGCCCCGCGGGGGCCGGGATGATGCCGTTCTTGAGGTTGTGTGCGGTGGTGTACCAGAACATCGCGATGGTGACGCACCAGGTCAGGGTGCACCACAGGCACAGCGCGTTGATGCTGTACAGCGACTGGGTCATCAGCCACATGCAGAAGACCGCGGCGAGCCCGGTGCCGATGTTCAGCCCGATCCAGTACCAGCGGCGGAAGCGCGCGCCGGCCAGCAGGGCCATCCCGATCGCGATGACCACGGCGAAGCCCACCAGGCCGGCCATCGGGTTCGGGAAGCCGAAGGCCGCCGCCTGCTCGCTCTGCATGACGCTGCCGCAGGAGATGATCGGGTTGAGGCTGCAGGCGGGCTTGTAGTGCGGGTCCTTCAGCAGCTCGAACTTGTCCAGCGTGATGATCCACGCCGCGAGCAGGCCCAGCGCGCCGGTGATCACCAGAAGCAGGGCGAAGCCACGACCCGAGCCGATGGCGCCCGCCTCGTTCGCGGGCTCGTCGTCGAGGGACACGTCATCAACCGCTGTCGTCGTCATAGAGCCGTTCCGTCGGTCGCTGGGAATGAGGCCGGACCGCCCGCGGGTCCGCGGGCGCGCCCCTCATTCTGCCCCAACTCCCCGACCGCCCACCGTTCGATGCGCATAAAGGGACCGCCCCCGGACCGGATGAATCCGCGGGCGGCCCCTTGACTCCGGACCGTCGCCGGCGCCGGATACGTCAGCCCAGCGTCCGCGTGACCTCGTCCACGACCGCGTCCAGCGTCACCGGCGTCTGCTCGCCGGTCTCCAGGTTCTTCAGCTGCACGACGCCCTCGGCCAGGTCCCGCTCGCCCGCCACCAGCGCCAGCCGCGCGCCGGAGCGGTTGGCGGACTTCATGGCGTTCTTCAGGCCCTTGCCGCCGTAGGCGAAGTCGGTGGCGACCCCGGACCGGCGCAGCTCGGTGACCTTGGCGAACAGCACCCGGCGGGCCTCCTCGCCGAGCGGCACCGCGTACACGGCCGTCGCCGAGGGGATGTCCAGCTCGATGCCCTCGGCCTCCAGCGCCAGCACCGTACGGTCCACGCCCAGCGCCCAGCCGACGGACGGCAGCGCGGGGCCGCCGATCATCTCGGAGAGGCCGTCGTAGCGGCCGCCGCCGCCCACCGCGGACTGCGAGCCGAGGCCGTCGTGGACGAACTCGAAGGTGGTGCGGGTGTAGTAGTCCAGCCCGCGCACCAGCTTCTCGTCGTCCTCGAAGGCCACGCCCGCCGCGGTCAGCAGCTCGCGCACCTGCTCGTGGTACGCCTTGCACGCCTCGCACAGGTAGTCGCGGAGCATGGGTGCGCCGGTCAGCTGCCGCTGTACGGACTCGCGCTTGTCGTCCAGCACGCGCAGCGGGTTGATGTCGACCCGGCGGCGGGTGTCGTCGTCCAGCTCCAGCCCGCGCAGGAAGTCCTGCAGCGCGGCGCGGTAGACGGGGCGGCACTCCTTGTCGCCCAGGGAGTTCAGCAGGATGCGGAAGGTGCGCAGCCCCAGCGAGCGGTAGGCCTGGTCGGCCAGGATGATCAGCTCGGCGTCCAGCGCCGGGTCCTCCGTGCCGATGGCCTCGGCGCCGACCTGCGAGAAGTGGCGGTAGCGGCCCTTCTGCGGGCGCTCGTAGCGGTAGTACGAGCCGGAGTACCAGAGCTTGACGGGGAGGTTGCCGCCCTTGTGGAGGTTGGCCTCCAGCGCCGCGCGCAGGACGGAGGCGGTGCCTTCGGGGCGCAGCGCGAGCTTGTCGCCGCCCTTGGTCTCGAAGGCGTACATCTCCTTGGTCACGATGTCGGTGGACTCACCGACGCCGCGGGCGAACAGCTCGACGTTCTCGAAGCCGGGGGTCTCGATGTAGCCGTAGCCGGAGTTCTTCAGCGGGCCGGAGATCGCCTCGCGGACCGCGAGATAGGTCGCGGAGTTCGGCGGCAGCAGGTCGTACGTGCCCTTGGGTGCCTGAAAGGTGCTCACGGAAAGTCTCGTCACATTCCTCGTCGCGGGGCGGCGCGGAGGCCGTCTCCCAGGCCGGCGGCCACTTCCCGCAGATACGGGTTGGTGGCGCGCTCGCGGCCGATGGTGGTCTGGGGGCCGTGGCCGGACAGGACCACGGTCGAATCGTCCAGCGGGAGGCATACGCGCTCCAGCGACCGGAGGATCTCGGTGTGGTTGCCGCCCGGCAGGTCGGTGCGTCCGATGGAGCCGGCGAACAGCAGGTCGCCCGAGAAGAAGACCGGCGGAATGTCGGCCTGCTCGGGCATCCGGAACGTCACCGACCCCTTGGTATGGCCCGGTGCGTGCGCGACGGAGAACTCCATCCCGGCCAGCTCCAGCGCGCTGCCGTCGGTCAGCTCCTTGACGTCGTCCGGCTCCCCCACGGTGAGTTCGCCCATGAGCTGCTGACCGATGGAGCGGCCCAGTGCCTTCTCCGGGTCGCTCATCATGAAGCGGTCCTCGGGGTGGATCCAGGCCGGGACGTCGTGCGCGCCGCACACCGGCACGACCGAGGCGACATGGTCGATATGGCCGTGGGTGAGGATGACGGCGACGGGCTTGAGCCGATGCTTTTTGACCGCGTCCTCGACGCCTTGGGCCGCTTGGTGGCCCGGGTCGATGATCACGCACTCCTCGCCGGCGGCGGGGGCGACCAGATAGCAGTTGGTCCCCCAGGCCCCGGCGGGGAACCCGGCAATCAGCACGTTCGTCCTTAAAGGTCGGTGGAGGTAGGTCCGCGGGACCGCTCCCGGAACATCTCGGCAGCTCCAGAGCCTACCGGCGCGACTGTCACCGGAGCGAACCCGTATACGGTACGGCCACGGCGGACGGCGGCGCCCGATGCCCGGACCTCGATGCGCACAGATGCTCAGAGAAGGAGACGACCGGTGGTCAGCAAGGATCAGCGGCGGCGGCAGCTCGCCCGGGAGAAGTTCGCGCGCCAGCAGCAACGGCGGACCGTGGCCCAGCACAAGGCCAAGCGCCGCAATGTGATCGTCGCGTCCACCCTGGCGGTGGTGCTCGCCGCGGGTGCCGCCGCGTACGCCTCGGCCGGGCTGGCGGGCGGCAGCGACGAGTCCGACAAGGCCGCCTCGCCCCCCTCGCCCACCACGGCGCCGGACCCGTGCCGGCAGCCCGCCAAGGGCTCGCCGTCGCAGCAGACGTGGAAGAAGGAACCGGCCATGTCGATCGACACCGCCGCCGCCTACACCGCGAAGCTGAGCACGACCTGCGGGGGGATCGAGCTGAAGCTGGACGCGGCCAAGGCGCCGCACACGGTGAACTCCTTCGCGTTCCTGGCCGGCCGGCACTTCTTCGACCACAGCCGGTGCCACCGCATGGTCGACCAGCAGATCTTCGTCCTGCAGTGCGGCGACCCGACCGGCACCGGCGGGGGCTCGCCCGGCTACAAGATCCCGGACGAGAACCTCAAGGACCCGCGGCTCAAGGGCGGCGTCTATCCGGCGGGCACGGTCGCGATGGCCAACAACTACGACGGCAAGCACGAGGACACCCGCAACACCGGCGGCAGCCAGTTCTTCCTCGTCTATCAGGACAGCCCGCTGCCCGCCAACTACACGCCGTTCGGGACCGTCACCGGCGGTATGGACGTCCTGAAGAAGATCGCCGCGGCCGGTACGCGTCCCGACCCGAAGATCGGCAGCACGGCGCCGAACGCCACGGTCGTCATCGACAAGGCGGCCGTCACCAAATCCTGACCGCCCTGACCGGCATGCGGCTTTCCGCCGTTCTCCGCGGGGCGAACCGCTGAATTTCGGTCGTGCTGGATGCGGACAGCCGACCGCCGGTCGCCTAGATTGGCGTTGGGTGAGGGTGCCCGCTCCGACGGGTGCCGCCCTTACCCGCAAGACAGCACGTCGGACCGGCCAGGGCGCTGCTCTGCCGGACAGAAACTGTGGACGATGCCGGGGGGCCGCACGCCCCCGTCGGCATCATGTGGAGGAGGCGCTGTGAGCAGCGACCCATGGGGCCGCGTCGATGAGACGGGGACCGTGTACGTGCGTACCGCCGACGGTGAGCAGGTCGTCGGATCGTGGCAGGCGGGCACTCCCGAGGAGGCCCTCGCCTACTTCGAGCGCAAGTATGAGGGCCTGGTCGTCGAAATCGGCCTCCTCGAGCGCCGGGTCAAGACCACCGACCTGTCGGCGAAGGACGCCCAGACCGCCATCGACCATCTGCGGCAGCAGGTCGACGAGCACCACGCGGTGGGTGATCTGGAGGCACTGAGGAAGCGGCTGGACAAGCTCGTCGAGACCGTCGAGTCGCGGCGCGAGGAGCGCAAGGCGCAGAAGGCCAAGCAGAGCGACGAGGCCCGCCACGCCAAGGAAAAGCTGGTCGCCGAGGCCGAGGAGCTGGCCACCAGCGAGCAGTGGCGCGCGGCGGGCGAGCGGCTGCGGGCGCTGGTCGACACCTGGAAGGGCCTGCCGCGGCTGGACCGCAAGGCGGACGACGAGCTGTGGCACCGCTTCTCGCACGCCCGCTCGGCGTTCTCCAAGCGGCGCAAGGCGCACTTCGCGTCGCTGGACGCGCAGCGCGAGGACTCCCGCAAGGCCAAGGAGAAGCTGGTCGCCGAGGCGGAGTCGCTGTCGAACTCGACGGACTGGGGCGCCACCGCAGCCCGTTACCGCGAGCTGATGGCCGACTGGAAGGCCGCAGGACGCGCCCAGCGCGAGCACGAGGACGACCTGTGGAACCGCTTCCGCGGCGCCCAGGACATCTTCTTCCAGGCGCGCAGCGAGATCTTCGCGGAGCGCGACGCCGAGCAGCGGGAGAACCTCACCCGCAAGGAGGAGCTGGCCATCGAGGCCGAGAAGCTGCTCCCGGTCTCGGACCTGAAGGCCGCGCGGTCCGCGTTCCGGACGATCAACGAGCGGTGGGAGGCCATCGGCCACGTCCCGCGGGACGCCCGCCCCAAGATCGAGGGCCGGATGCATGCCGTCGAGCGCGCCATCCAGGAGGCCGAGGAGTCCGAGTGGCGCCGTACGAACCCCGAGGCGCGGGCCCGCGCGGCGGGGCTGACCGGCCAGCTCCAGGACGCCGTCGACAAGCTGGAGAAGCAGATCGAGACGGCGCGGGCGGCCGGCAACACCGCCAAGGCCGACAAACTGGGCCGCGAGCTGGAAGGCCGCAAGGCGCTGCTGGACCAGGCGCTGAAGGGGCTTGAGGAGTTCGGCGGCTGAGGGCGAACTGAAGCGGCCCCGGTACGGATCTCCGTACCGGGGCCGCTTCGTTGTGTCCCTACGGCCTGCGGGCCGACGTCACGCGGTACACGTCGTACACGCCCTCCACGCCCCGTACGGCCTTGAGCACATGGCCCAGATGCTTGGGATCACCCATCTCGAAGGTGAAGCGGGAGGTGGCGACCCGGTCGCGGGAGGTCTGGACGGCGGCCGAGAGGATGTTGACGTGCTGGTCGGACAGGACCCGTGTGACGTCCGACAGCAGCCGGGAGCGGTCCAGCGCCTCGACCTGGATGGCGACCAGGAAGACCGACGACTGGGTGGGCGCCCACTCGACCTCGAGGATCCGCTCGGGCTGCCGGGAGAGCGAGTCGACGTTGACGCAGTCGGCGCGGTGCACCGAGACGCCGCTGCCGCGGGTGACGAAGCCGATGATGGGGTCGCCCGGTACCGGCGTACAGCAGCGGGCGAGCTTGACCCACACATCGTCGACGCCCTTGACCACCACGCCCGGGTCGGCGCTGGAGCGGCGCTTGGAGCGCGGCCGGATCGGGGTCGACTCGGCGATGTCCTCGGTGGCCTCGTCCTGGCCGCCGAGCGCCTGCACCAGCTTCTGGACGACGCCCTGCGCGGCGACATGGCCCTCGCCGATGGCGGCGTAGAGGGAGGAGATGTCCGGGTAGCGCATCTCGTGCGCCAGCGTGACGAGCGAGTCGCCGGTCAGGATCCGCTGGATCGGCAGATTCTGTTTGCGCATCGCGCGGGCGATGGCGTCCTTGCCCTGCTCGATGGCCTCGTCGCGGCGTTCCTTGGAGAACCAGCCGCGGATCTTGTTGCGGGCGCGCGGGGACTTGACGAAGCCGAGCCAGTCGCGGGACGGTCCCGCGCCGGGCGCCTTGGAGGTGAAGACCTCCACCAGGTCGCCGTTGTCCAGGGTCGATTCGAGCGGGACGAGCCGTCCGTTGACCCGCGCTCCTATCGTGCGGTGGCCGACCTCGGTGTGCACCGCGTACGCGAAGTCGACGGGCGTGGCGCCGGCCGGCAGCGCTATCACATCGCCCTTCGGCGTGAAGACGAAGACTTCGTTGCGGGAGAGGTCGAAGCGCAGCGATTCGAGGAACTCGCCGGGGTCCTCGGTCTCCTTCTGCCAGTCGAGCAACTGCCGCAGCCAGGCCATGTCGTTGACGGTGTCCTGGCCCGCGCCCTTGCCGACGCCCTTGGGGATGTCCGTACGGATCTTGGAGGCGCCGGCCACCGCCTCCTGCTTGTACTTCCAGTGCGCGGCGATGCCGTACTCGGCGCGGCGGTGCATGTCGAAGGTGCGGATCTGGAGCTCGACGGGCTTGCCGCTGGGGCCGATCACCGTCGTGTGCAGCGACTGGTACATGTTGAACTTCGGCATCGCGATGTAGTCCTTGAACCGGCCGGGGACCGGGTTCCATCGCGCGTGGATCGTGCCGAGGGCGGCGTAGCAGTCGCGGACCGTGTCGACGAGGACGCGGATGCCCACCAGGTCGTAGATCTCCGCGAAGTCGCGGCCGCGGACGATCATCTTCTGGTAGACGCTGTAGTAGTGCTTCGGGCGCCCGGTGACCGTGGCCTTGATGCGGGCGGCGCGCAGATCGGCCTGGACCTCGTCGGTCACTATCGCCAGGTATTCGTCCCGCTTGGGCGCCCGCTCGGCGACCAGCCGCACGATCTCGTCGTACATCTTGGGGTAGAGGATCGCGAAGGCGAGGTCCTCCAGCTCCCACTTGATGGTGTTCATGCCCAGGCGGTGGGCCAGGGGCGCATAGATCTCGAGGGTCTCGCGGGCCTTCTTCTCCTGCTTCTCCCGCTTGAGGTAACGCATGGTGCGCATGTTGTGCAGCCGGTCGGCGAGCTTGATCACCAGGACGCGCGGGTCCTTGGCCATCGCGACGACCATCTTGCGTACGGTCTCGGCCTGCGCGGCCTCGCCGAACTTGACCCGGTCGAGCTTGGTGACGCCGTCGACCAGCAGCGCGACCTGGTCGCCGAAGTCGCGGCGCAGGGTGTCCAGGCCGTATTCGGTGTCCTCGACGGTGTCGTGCAGCAGGCCCGCCATCAGGGTGGCCGGGTCCATGCCCAGCTCGGCGAGGATCGTCGTGACCGCGAGCGGGTGGGTGATGTACGGGTCGCCGCTCTTGCGCTTCTGGCCGCGGTGCCAGCGCTCGGCGACCTGATAGGCCCGCTCGACCTGGCGCAGCGTCGCGGTCTCGATCTTTGGGTCGTTGGCGCGGACGGCGCGCAGCAGCGGTTCGAGGACCGGGTTGTACGGACTCGAGCGCTGTACGCCCAGTCGGGCGAGGCGGGCCCGTACGCGGTTGGGGGTGCCCGAGCGGCCCGCGGAGGCGGACGCGGCGGACTTGGGCGCCGGGGCGATGTGCGCGCCGGTCAGCTCGGCCTTGGCGGGCGGCTTGGCTGCGCCCTTGCCGGCGGCGGGCTCGGACGTGGGCTTGGGCGCGGCGGCACCCGGCTGCGGCGGGGAGGCCGGACGGGACTGGTCACTGCCCGCGGCGCCGCTCTTCTCGGACCGGGGCGTGGCCTGGGACGCCGCGTCCTCGGTCTTCGGCTCGTCCTGGCGCGCGGCGGTGGATCCCTTCGGACGCAGTCCGGGGGAGAGCGGCTGGGCCTCGTCTGGCAAGAGCACTCCTCAAGCGGTTCCGGACCCCGAAACCACGACAGGCCGGGATGCCATGGTATCGACCCCACGGCCACCGCTCTCGCGGGGCCATGGTTCCGTACATGACACAGCAGCAGGGGCGCCCGGAAGATTCCGGGCGCCCCTGCTGCCGATGTGCCGGGAAGAGGCCGGCTCAGACCGTGATCAGCGCCTCCAGCGGTGCGCCCTTCAGACCCGGCTCCAGCCGCTGCCGACCGGCGAGGAAGCCGAGCTCCAGCAGCACCGCGACGCCCGCCACCTCGGCGCCCGCGCGGCGGATGAGCTGCAGCGACGCGTCGGCGGTGCCGCCGGTGGCCAGCACGTCGTCGATCACCAGGACCCGGTCACCCGGGGCCAGCGCATCGGCGTGCATCTCGATCTCGGCGGTGCCGTACTCCAGCTCGTAGGCCTGCCCGAGCGTCGCACCGGGCAGCTTGCCCGCCTTGCGCACGGGGATGAAGCCGACCCCGGCCCGTACGGCGACGGGGGCGGCGAGGATGAAACCGCGCGCCTCCAGGCCGACGACCTTGTCCGCCCGGTGCCGTGCGCACAGGTCGGCGAGGGCGTCGGTCAGCGCGCCGAACGCGTCCGGATCGGCCAGCAGGGGGGTGATGTCCTTGAACATCACGCCGGGCTTGGGGTAGTCCGGGACGTCCGCTATCCGGCTCAGCAGCAGCTCGCGCAGCGCGGCGGGGGCCGTCATCGGCGCTTGCCCGACGGGCGGCCGCGGCCGCGGTTGCGGGAGGCGGGCTGGTTGCGCGGGCCGACCACCGCGGCGTCGTCCCCGGACTCCGATGTGCCGGTGCCGGTGGAACCGTCCTGCGGGTCCTGCTTGTCGCCCTCCTTGGCCGCGGCCGAGGCGCGCTTCGCCTTCACCCGCTTGGCCAGCGCCTTCATCTGCGGCTCGCGCTCCTTGAGGTCGGCGACCATCGGCGTGGCGATGAAGATCGAGGAGTACGCACCGGCGGCGAGACCGACGAACAGGGCCAGCGAGATGTCGTTGAGCATGCCCGCACCCAGCACGCCGCCGCCGACGAACAGCAGACCGGCGACCGGGAGCAGCGCCACGACCGTGGTGTTGATGGACCGCACCAGGGTGCTGTTGATGGAGCGGTTGGCGATCTCGCTGTAGGTGAAGCGGGTCTGCTTGGTGATGTCCTTGGAGGCTTCCTTGAGGCTGTCGAAGACGACGACCGTGTCGTACAGGGAGTAACCGAGGATCGTCAGCAGACCGATGACCGTGCCCGGGGTGACCTCGAAGCCGACCAGGGCGTAGATGCCCACAGTGATCGTGAGGTCGTGGATCAGCGCGACCAGTGCGGCCACCGCCATCCGCCATTCGAAGGCGATGGCCAGATAGAGCACCACCAGGGCCATGAAGATGCCCAGGCCCAGCCACGCCTTGTTGGCGATCTGCTCGCCCCAACTCGGGCCGACCAGCTGGGTGTTGATGTCCTTGACCGGGACCTTCAGGTCCTTGGCGAGCTCGTCCTGGACCGGCAGCGCCTGCTTGGTGTCCAGGCCGCTGATCTGGATGCGCAGCGAGCCGTCGCCGAGCTTCTGCACCACGGCCTGGTGGCCGGGGGCCGCCGACTCGGCATCGTGCTGCGCCTGCGAGGCGGACACCGAGGTCCCCGGGGTGGTGAAGACCGCGCCGCCGGAGAACTCGATGCCGAAGTTCAGACCCCGCACCGCCAGGCCGACGATGGCCGTGATGGTGATGAGGATGGAGATGCCGTACCAGATCTTCCGCTTGCCGATGAAGTCGTAGCCGACCTCACCGCGGTAGAGCCGGGCGCCGATGCTTCCGAGCTTGGACATCTCACGCCTCCTTCGTCTGCGTGGGGGCGCTGCCACGGCGGCGGCGCAGCGGCGGTTTGGCGCCCAGACGCTTGGGGTCGAGGCCGGACCAGGGGTGACCGTCGGAGAAGAACTTCCGCCGGGCCAGCAGCGTCATCAGCGGCTTGGTGAAGAGGAAGACCACGACGACGTCGAGCAGGGTGGTCAGGCCGAGCGTGAACGCGAAGCCCTTCACCTTGCCGACGGTGACGATGAAGAGCACCGCGGCGGCCAGGAACGACACGAAGTCGGAGACCAGGATCGTCCGGCGGGCACGGGGCCAGCCGCGCTCGACGGCCGGACGCAGCGTGCGGCCCTCGCGGATCTCGTCGCGGATGCGTTCGAAGTAGACGATGAACGAGTCGGCGGTGATACCGATGGCGACGATGGCGCCGCAGACCGCCGGGAGATTCAGCGCGAACCCGATGGCCGGGCCCAGCAACGTCATGATCGTGTAGGTGAGGACCGCCGAAACCCCGAGGCTGGCCAGCGCGACCAGCGCCAGGCCCCGGTAGTAGGCGACCAGGTAGACGACGACCAGCCCGAGGCCGATCGCACCCGCGATCAGGCCTGCGTGCAGCTGCTCGCCACCGAGCGCCGCGGTGACCGTGGTCTCGTCGTCGATCTTGAACGAGAGCGGCAGGGCGCCGTACGACAGCATGTTGCCGAGGTCCTCGGCGGACTGCTGGGTGAAGCCGCCGGAGATGGTGGCGCTGCCGCCGTTGAGCTGTTCCCTGACGCGCGGGTCGGAGACCACGGCGCCGTCCAGGACGATCGCGAACTGGTTCTGCGGCGCCGCCTTGGTCGCGAGCTTGCCGGTGATGTCCGCGAACTTCTTGCCGCCGTCGGAGGTGAAGTCCATCTGGACGATCCAGCCCTGGCCACCCTGGCTGTCGAACACGGCCTTGGCGTCCTTGACGTCCATGCCCTCGACGGCGACCGGGCCGAGCACGTATTTCTGGGTGCCCTCCTGGTTACAGGCCACGACGTGGTCGGACGGCTTGGCGCCGGCGGCCTTCTGACCCGCTAGCGCGCGGCCTTGCTTCGTGGAACAGTCCAGCGCGGCGAGCTGCTTCTGCAGGGCCGGCGGGATCTCCTGGGCGCCACCGGTGGGCGGCACCGGCGGCGTGGAGGGCTTGGTGGAGCCGGAGGGGGTGGGCTTGGCGGAGGGCGCCTTCTTCAGGGAGTCCGTGACGGCGCGGCCCCGGGTGGTGGGCGTCGCGCTGGGCGCCGAGGCGTCCTGCTGGGTGCCCTGCTTGCCGGTGGCCTTCTCGCCCTTGCCCTGGTCGCCCTTGCCGCTGGTGCCGCCCTTGGAGGGGCTGGGCTTGGGCGCGGGGGTCTTGGTTCCCGCGGCGATGGTCAGCACCGGCCGGAAGCCGAGCTGGGCGGTGGTGCCGACCTGCTGGCGCGCCTGCTTCGCGTCCGTCCCCTTGGGGATGTTCACGATGATGTGGTCGCTGCCCTGCGTCTGGACCTCGGTCTCGGACACACCCAGACCGTTGACCCGCTTCTCCATGATCCCGGCGGCGGTGTTCATGTTGGTCTCGTTGATCGCATTGGGCTTGCCCGGCTGGTTCTGGGCCGCCAGCGTGAAGCTGGTGCCGCCCGCCAGGTCGATGCCAAGCCGGGGCGTCAGATGACCGTAGTAGAACATCCCGCCGACCAGCCCGATCATCGCGATCAGGATCAGGACCAGGGTGCGGCCCGGATGACCCTGGCCTGCGGGCGCCCTGCGGCCCTTTTTCGGTGCTGCCACCTTCTCGTATCTCCCTGTCCAACCCCTCGGCTTCGGGTGTCGCCGAGCGGCCACGAAGTGTTGTGGGGACGTGCCCCCGCCGGAGCCTAGACCGTCGAGGAACCGCGGTGCGCCTTACGCGCGGGGCACCGCGGTTCCATCGGGGCGGACTACTTCGCGTCGGCGCCGCCGGCCTTCTTGTCCTCCTTGGCGGTGTCCGCGTCGGCCTTGGCGACGTCCTTCGCCTCGTCGGCATCGGCGTCGGCGTCCTTGTCGGACGCGGCGTCGTCGGTCTTGACGTCCTCGGCGGCCGGCTTGTCGGCGTCCGCCTTCGGGGCGTCCTTGCCCAGGTCGATCTTCTCGGCCTTTTCGGCGTCCTCGGCCGCGACGTCACCGGTCAGCGACGAGGCGTCGTCCGGAACGACGGGCTCGTCGGTCTTGATCGGGTCCGCGCCGTCCAGGATGCGGTTGTACTCGTCGTCGGCGAGCACCGCGCCGATGGCGTTCTTTGCGTAAATGGCGTGCACGCCCGGTGCGACCTCCAGGAGGACGGATTCCTCGTGGATTTCCTTGACGGTGGCGTACATGCCCCCGATCGTCCGGATGCCGGTGCCAGGCTGCATTTCATTGCGCATCTGCTGCGCCGCCTGCTGCTTCTTCTTCGCAGACCGGGTCATCAGGAACATGGCCCCGATGAGGACGATGAAGGGGAGGAGAGTCACGATACTCACGGGACGGAAATCCTTCGCACGACCGCAGCTGCGCGGTCTCATATACGGGGGTGGATATACCGTCCATGCGGACGGCATCGGCGGAGTCTAAGCGAGTCCCCACCACAGGAACAACGCCCAGCATCGCACCGCAGTTCCTGACCGGGCGAGTCTCCGCGCCGTCACGGCCCGAACAGGCCCTGCTGCCCGCTCGCGCCCGCTTGCTGCTGCGGCGGGACCAGCCCCATGTGGGCCCAGGCGGCCGGCGTCGCGATCCGGCCGCGGGGTGTCCTGGCCAGCAGTCCTTCGCGTACGAGGAACGGCTCGGCGACCTCCTCGACCGTCTCGCGCTCCTCCCCCACCGCGACCGCCAGCGTGGACAGGCCGACCGGGCCGCCGCCGAAGAGCTTGAGCAGGGCCGTGAGCACGGCGCGGTCGAGGCGGTCCAGGCCGCGGCCGTCGACCTCGTAGACATCGAGGGCCTGGGAGGCGACCTCGCGCGTGATCACACCGTCGGCCTTGACCTGGGCGTAGTCGCGGACGCGGCGCAGCAGGCGGTTGGCGATACGGGGCGTGCCGCGGGAGCGGCCGGAGATCTCGGCGGCCCCCTCTGCCGCTATATCGACATCCAGCAGACCGGCCGAGCGGTGGATGACCCGCTCCAGCTCGGCCGGGGCGTAGAACTCCATATGGCCGGTGAAGCCGAAGCGGTCCCGCAGCGGGGGCGGCAGCAGACCGGCCCGGGTCGTGGCGCCGACCAGGGTGAAGGGGGGAAGTTCGAGGGGGATGGCGGTCGCGCCCGGCCCCTTCCCCACGATCACATCGACGCGGAAGTCCTCCATCGCCATGTACAGCATTTCCTCGGCGGGCCGGGACATCCGGTGGATCTCGTCGAGGAAGAGGACCTCGCCCTCCTGGAGGGAGGAGAGGATCGCGGCGAGATCGCCGGCGTGCTGGATGGCGGGGCCGGAGGTGATGCGGATCGGCGCGCCCATCTCGGCCGCGATGATCATCGAGAGGGTCGTCTTGCCCAGGCCCGGGGCCCCGGAGAGCAGGACGTGGTCGGCGGTGGCGCCGCGGGCGCGGGCGGCCCGCAGCACCAGGTCGAGCTGTTCGCGCACCCGCTCCTGGCCGACGAATTCCTCCAGGTCCTTGGGCCGCAGGGCGGCCTCGACGGCGGTGTCCTCGCCGTCGGCGTCGGCCGCCACCAGGCGGTCGGGCGCGCCGGTGGCTGCGTCGTCGGCGGACGGTGCGGTCTCGTCCCAGTTCACTGCGGAATGCCTCGCGGGGTCGGGGCGGCCGGGCCGCCGGTTCGGTCGTACGGTCGGGGGCGCGCGGCCCGTCCGGCGGCGGTCATCGCGCGCGGTTGAGGGTGCGCAGGGCGGCCTTGAGGAGCTGCGGCACCTGCGGCGGGGTGCCGTCGGCGAGGGCGGCCTCGGCCTGCGGGGCGACCGCGTCCAGCGCCTCGTCCGCCTCGCGGGTGGCATAGCCGAGGCCGATCAGTGCGGCGTGCAGCTGGTCGCGCCAGCCGGACGTGACCGCGCCGCCGGCCGCGCGGGCGTTGCCCACCGGCGCGCCGAGCCGGTCCTTGAGCTCCAGCAGCAGCTTCTGCGCGCCCTTCTTGCCGATACCGGGCACCGCCGTGAGCGTCTTCTCGTCGCCGTTCGCGACCGCCAGCCGCAGCGTGTCCGGTGAGTGGACGGCCAGCATGGCCTGGGCGAGCCGGGGGCCGACGCCGCTGGCGGTCTGCAACAGCTCGAAGGTCTGGCGTTCGTCGTCGTCGGCGAAGCCGTACAGGGTCAGCGAGTCCTCGCGGACGACCAGCGACGTGGCGATCTTGGCGTGCTCACCGATGCGCAGCCCGGACAGGGTGTTCGGTGCGCACTGGACGGCCATGCCGATGCCGCCGACCTCGATGACGGCGGTATCGGGGGCCAGGGCCGCGACCGGGCCGGAGACAAAAGCGATCATCGGGTGCCCTTCAGCGTGCGTACGGGAGCGGCGCGGCGGGCCGCGGCGTGCGCCTGCTGGAGGCGGTTGACCGCGGGGGCGCGCCAGATGTGACAGATGGCCAGCGCCAGGGCGTCGGCGGCGTCGGCCGGTTTCGGTGGGGCATCGAGCCGCAGCAGACGCGTCACCATAGCGCCGACCTGCGCCTTGTCGGCCCGGCCTGATCCGGTCACGGCGGCCTTGACCTCGCTGGGGGTGTGCAGCGCGACCGGCAGTCCGCGGCGGGCGGCGCACAGCATGGCGACCGCGCTGGCCTGGGCGGTGCCCATGACCGTACGGACGTTGTGCTGGCTGAACACCCGCTCCACGGCGACGAATTCGGGGCGGTGCGTGTCGAGCCACTCCTCCAGGCCGCGCTCGATCAGCACCAGGCGGTGCGCGATGTCGGCGTCCGCGGGCGTGCGCACGACGCCGACGCCGACCATCGTCAGCGGCCGCCCGGCCACCCCTTCGACCACGCCGACGCCGCAGCGCGTCAGCCCCGGGTCCACCCCGAGCACCTTCACGGTGCCCCTCCCCTCATGCCCGTACCGTCCGTACGCGCCGTGCCGTGCCGGCCCATGCCGTGCCGTGCCGTACCGTTTCGGCCCGCCGTTCCCCCATGGGGGAACGGAGATCCCCTGCTCAGCACAGTATCGGGTGGCACTGACAATCGAGTGGCACCGACAACGCGACGGGCCGACGGGGGGTGTGTTCCCCGTCGGCCCGTGTGCGAACGGAAGCGGCGCGGCCGCGCGCTGTCCGGCCCGGCCTGGCGTGGTCCGTCCTAGGCGTCGACCTTGGCCATGACGTCGTCCGTCACGTCGAAGTTGGCGAAGACGTTCTGCACGTCGTCGCTGTCCTCCAGCGCGTCGATCAGCTTGAAGATCTTGCGCGCGCCCTCTTCCTCCAGCTCGACCTGCATGGTCGGGACGAAGTTGGCGTCGGCAGAGTCGTAGTCGATGCCGGCCTCCTGGAGCGCGGTGCGGACCGCGACCAGGTCGGTGGCCTCGCTCAGCACCTCGAAGGACTCACCGAGGTCGTTGACCTCTTCGGCGCCGGCGTCCAGGACCGCGCCGAGCACGTCGTCCTCGCTCAGCTCGCCCTTGGGGACGATCACCACGCCCTTGCGGTTGAACAGGTAGGACACCGAGCCCGGGTCGGCCATCGAACCGCCGTTGCGGGTCATGGCGACGCGGACGTCCGAGGCGGCGCGGTTGCGGTTGTCGGTGAGGCACTCGATGAGCACCGCGACACCGTTGGGGCCGTAACCCTCGTACATGATGGTTTCGTAGTCGGCGCCGCCCGCCTCAAGACCCGCACCGCGCTTGACCGCGGAGTCGATGTTCTTGTTGGGCACGGAGCTCTTCTTCGCCTTCTGGATGGCGTCGAAGAGGGTCGGGTTGCCCTCGACGTCGGCGCCACCGGTGCGCGCCGCGACCTCGATGTTCTTGATCAGCTTCGCGAAGAGCTTGCCGCGCTTGGCATCGATCACGGCCTTCTTGTGCTTCGTCGTAGCCCATTTAGAGTGGCCGGACATCCGCCTGTCTCCTTCGCGTAACCCATTTCCGAAACGAACGCCATCGATCCTACCGGGGCCGTGTCACACGGCGTGACGCACCATCTCCACGAACAGGGCGTGGACGCGGTGGTCGCCGGTGAGCTCCGGGTGGAAGGACGTGGCGAGGACGTTACCCTGCCGCACGGCCACAGTGTGCCCGTTGTACGTAGCCAGGACCTCGACCGCGGCGCCGACCGACTCGACCCAGGGCGCCCGGATGAAGACGCCCTCGACCGGTCCGCCGGGGATGCCGGCCACGTCGATGGCCGCCTCGAAGGACTCGTTCTGCCGCCCGAAGGCGTTACGGCGCACGATCATGTCGACGCCGCCGAACGTCTCCTGGTCCTCCCGCGCGTCCAGCAGCTTGTCCGCGACCATGATCATGCCGGCGCAGGTGCCGTAGACCGGCTTCCCGGCCTTCACGAACGCGCGCAGCGGCTCGAGCATGCCGAAGACGATGGCCAGCTTGGACATGGTGGTGGACTCGCCGCCCGGTATGACCAGGCCGTCGATCTCCGCCAGCTCCTCGGGGCGGCGCACCGGCCGCGCCTGGGCACCGGCGTCCGCGAGCGCCTTGACGTGCTCGCGGACGTCGCCCTGGAGGGCCAGCACACCGATGGTGAGGGTGCTCATCTGTGTTCTTACGTCCTTTTTCCTACGTGCGCCGTCTGTTCGTACGTGCTTACCAGCCGCGGTTGGCGTAACGCTCGGCCTCGGGGAGGGTGTCGCAGTTGATGCCGACCATGGCCTCGCCCAGGTTGCGGGAGACGTCCGCGATGACCTTGGGGTCGTCGTAGAAGGTGGTGGCCTTCACGATCGCGGCGGCGCGCTTGGCGGGGTCACCGGACTTGAAGATGCCGGAGCCGACGAAGACGCCCTCGGCGCCGAGCTGGCGCATCAGCGCGGCGTCGGCGGGGGTGGCCACACCGCCGGCGGAGAACAGCACGACCGGCAGCTTGCCGAGCTCGGCGACCTCCTTGACCAGCTCGAACGGGGCACGCAGCTCCTTGGCGGCGGCGTACAGCTCGTTGTTGTCACAGCCGCGCAGCTTGGCGATCTCGCCCTTGATCTGGCGCAGGTGACGGACCGCCTCGACGACGTTGCCGGTGCCGGCCTCGCCCTTGGAGCGGATCATGGCGGCGCCCTCGGCGATGCGGCGCAGGGCCTCGCCCAGGTTGGTGGCACCGCAGACGAAGGGGGTGGTGAAGGCCCACTTGTCGGAGTGGTTGACCTCGTCGGCCGGGGTCAGGACCTCGGACTCGTCGATGTAGTCGACGCCGAGCGACTGCAGGACCTGGGCCTCGACGAAGTGGCCGATCCGGGACTTGGCCATGACCGGGATGGAGACGGCGTCGATGATGCCGTCGATCATGTCGGGGTCCGACATACGGGCCACGCCGCCGTCCTTGCGGATGTCGGCGGGCACCCGCTCCAGGGCCATGACGGCGACGGCGCCCGCGTCCTCGGCGATCTTCGCCTCTTCCGGCGTGACGACGTCCATGATCACGCCGCCCTTGAGCTGCTCGGCCATTCCGCGCTTGACGCGCGCGGTTCCGGTCTCGGGGTTCTGGGGCGTGGTGGGCGTGCTGGACACGGTTGACCTCACTCTTTGCGGGTGGTTATGCGTGCTGGCCACACAACCGTTTGTGTGGGGGCGAGGGAAAGGGCCAATTCAAGGTCGGTGGCTCGTTACGGCCTGGAGTTGCGTGGCCGGATGTGGTGTGGCTGCGAGCCGTTGTTGGTGGCCGCCGCCGCGTGTGGCCCTCTCCTGCCTCCGCTTCCCTGTGCGGCCCGCTCCGCCTCCGGTGCTCCCATTGTCAGCCGCCCGCCGAGCGGTCGTCCAGGATCGCCGGCGGTTCGTCGTCCATCTCGAAGGCCAGCGGGAACGGCGCATGGCCGGCGAGCCGGAGGTAGCGGACGAGGCGGTGGCGGCGGACCGCCCGTGCGGCCCGGACCGCGTCGTTGTGGAAACGGCGGGCCATCGGGACGCGGCGCACGGCCGCGGTGAGTTCGGCGACCGTCTGCTCGCCGCCGGGGGCCTCCCGTACGGCCTCCAGCTGGGCGTCCTCGGCGAAGATGGCGCGGAGTGCCTGGCTGAGCTCGCTCTCCGCGACCTCGCGGTGGTCGTCCTCGGCCTGGCGGGCCTCGTGGGCGGCCTGGTAGAGGACGATCGAGGCGGCGGGGTCGAGGACGCCCGAGGTTCCCACCTCCTGGGCGACCGAGGCGCGCCGGAGCAGCTGGGCGTCGAGGGCCGCCTTGGCCGCGTCGATGCGGGCGTGCAGGCGGTCGAGGCGGCCGGCCGTCCAGCTCAGGTAGATACCGATGAGGACGATCGCGACGGCGATCCAGATCAGGGTGGTCACGGGCCGTCACGTTACCCGTACGTGGCGGCCCGCCTGCCGTTTCAGTCCCTGGCCAGGCCCCACCGCGCCCTCAGTCCCACCCGCTCGTCCGTGGCCACCGAGGCGGCGCCCGCGGTCACCGTTTCGTAGACGGCCAGGATGTCGGCGCCGACCGTCGACCAGTCGAAGCGGCGTACGTGCTTGATGCCGCGGTCGCGGAGTTCGGCCAGTCTCTCCGGGTCGTTGAGGAGGCGTACGGCGGCGGTGGCGAGGGCGTCCGCGTCCTCGTTGGCGAACAGTTCGCCGGCCGCACCCTGGTCGAGGACCTGGGCGAACGCGTCCAGGTCGCTGGCCAGGACGGGGGCGCCGGCCGACAGGGCCTCCACGAGGATGATGCCGAAGGACTCGCCGCCGGTGTTGGGGGCGACATAGAGGTCGACGCTGCTCAGCAGGCGGGCCTTGTCCTCGTCGGTGACCATGCCGAGGAATTCGACGCGGGAGCGCATTTCGGGGGGCAGGGCCGCGACGGCCTCTTCCTCGTCGCCCCGGCCCGCCACCAGGAGGCGGGCGTCCGGCACCTTGGCGAGGATGGCGGGGAGCGCCTTGATCAGGACGGGCAGGCCCTTGCGGGGCTCGTCGATGCGGCCGATGAAGCCGAGGGTCTTCCCCTGCCAAGCGGGCTTGGGTTCGGCGCGGGCGAAGAAGTCGACGTCGACGCCGTTGGGGATGACCACCGCGTCGCCGCCGAGGTGTTCGACGAGGGTGCGGCGGGCGTATTCGCTGACCGCGATCCGGGCGCTGATCTTCTCCAGTGCGGGCTGCAGGATCGGGTACGCGGCGATCATGGCCCGGGAGCGCGGGTTGGAGGTGTGGAACGTCGCCACGATCGGGCCCTGGGCCGCCCAGCAGGAGAGCAGGCCGAGCGAGGGGGAGGCCGGTTCGTGGATGTGGATGACGTCGAAGGCGCCGTTCTGGAGCCAGCGCCGGACCCGGGCGGCGGAGAGGAAGCCGAAGTTGAGTCGGGCGACCGAGCCGTTGTAGGGGACCGGGACGGCGCGGCCGGCGGAGACGACGTACGGGGGCAGCGGGGTTTCGTCGTCGGCGGGAGCCAGGACGGAGACCTCGTGGCCCAGGCGGATCAGGTGCTCGGCCAGGTCGCGGATGTGGAACTGGACGCCGCCGGGGACGTCCCAGGCGTACGGGCAGACGATGCCGATCTTCATGCGGTCTCCGTTCCGGAGGCCGGTGCGGCGGGCGTCTCGCGCGGCTCCAGGTCGGCGAGCCAAAGACGCTGGAGCATATGCCAGTCCTCGGGGTGGTCGGCGATGCCGGAGGCGAAGGCGTCGGCGAGCGCCTGGGTCATCTGGGCGGCCTTTTCGGTACGGGTACCGGTCTCGGGGACCTCGATCTCCGGGTGGACGCGGCCGCGCATGACGGGGCCCTCGTCGTACCAGAGGGTGACCGGCAGCAGCATCGCGCCGGTCTGTACGGCGAGCATCGCGGGGCCGGCCGGCATCTTCGTCGCCTCGCCGAAGAACTTGACCGGTATGCCGGAGCTGGACAGATCGCGGTCGGCGACGAGACAGACGAGGCCGCCGGCCCGGAGCCGGCGGGCGAGGGTGCCGAAGGCGGCGCCGCCCGTGTGCGGCAGCACCTCCATGCCCAGGCCCTCGCGGTAGGCGACGAAGCGGTCGTAGAGGGATTCGGGCTTGAGGCGCTCGGCGACGGTGGTGAAGGGGGTGTTGAGTTTGGTGGTGACCCAGACGCCGGCGAGGTCGTAGTTGCCCATGTGGGGCAGGGCCAGGATGACGCCGCGGTCGCTCGCGAGGCCGTCCACGAGGTGGTGCACGTCCTCGGGGTCGAAGCCGTTCCTTATGCGGTCCTTGCTCCAGGACGGCAGGCGGAAGGACTCCATCCAGTAGCGCATGTACGAGCGCATACCGGCCCGGGAGAGGGCGGCCAGGCGCTGCGGTGAGGCGTCGGGGACGACTCGGGCGAGGTTCGCCTCCAGACGGAGGACGCCCTTGCCGCGGCGCTTCCAGGCGGTGTCGGCGATGCGGTGCCCGAGCCGTACGGCGACGCCTTCGGGCAACTTCTTGACGGCGCTCCAGCCCAGGCCGTAAAGGGCGTCGGTGAGCTTGTCGGTGGCGTTCGTCATGCGCCGTTCCCCCCTTGTGCGACGGCGTCGGCCTCGGCCGACTCGCGGCGTACCGTCACCACGCGCTGGCCGAGGGTGACGGCGCTGCCGATGGCGACGATCCACAGCGCGATCGGCAGCAGGATCTCGACGCCCGGCACACCGAAGGCGTGCAGACCGGACAGGCCGCAGGCCACGAGCGTGATGACCAGCCGTTCGGCGCGCTCGACGAGGCCGTTGACGTTCACCGGCAGCCCGATGGCCTCGCCGCGTGCCTTGGTGTACGAGACCACCTGGCCGCTGGCGAGGCAGAAGATCGCGATCGCGCAGAGCACCAGGTCATCGCCGCCCCCGGCGTACCAGAGGGCCAGCCCGCCGAAGATCGCCGAGTCGGCGACCCGGTCGAGGGTGGAGTCGAGGAAGGCGCCCCAGCGGCTGGAGCGGCCCAGCTGCCGCGCCATATTGCCGTCGACCAGGTCGGAGAAGACGAACAGGGTGATGACCACCGTGCCCCAGAAGAACCCGCCCTCCGGGTAGAAGATCAAGGCGCCGGCCACCACGCCGCCGGTCCCGACGAGGGTGACCGCGTCCGGGCTGACCCCCAAGCGGATGAGCAGGGCGGCGAACGGTGTGAGAACACGCGTGAAGAAAGCACGCGCGTACTTGTTCAGCATGGCCTTCCCGGAGGTCGATACGGGCCGCGCGGTCAAGGGGCCACCGGCTGGCCCATCGTAGCCAGGCGGCCACCGGCCACCACGAACGCATCGCGGCGCCGGGTGCAACGCACGGCGCACGGCCATCGGCGTGCGCCTCGGGGCGCCCGCGCGCGCATGATAGGCCGCAAGATCCGGGATCGCCCGTTGTGCCATGTATGGACGCATGGTGGCCTCGGTGGAAAGCTCGAATCACCGCAAAGTGTCGACCTGGAGGCGAGACACATGAGCGAGAAGTCGAGTACACACCCGGGAGCCGCCGGAAGGGCACCCACGGCCGACCGGCCCACCGCCCTGCGGAATGTGGTGCTGGTCGGCCACAGCGGTTCGGGAAAGACCACCCTGGTCGAGGCCCTCGCGCTGGCATCCGGCGCGGTCAACCGTGCGGGCCGGGTCGAGGACGGCGGGTGCCTGTCCGATTACGACGAGATCGAGCACCGCCAGCAGCGTTCCGTACAGCTCTCCCTGGTCCCGGTGGACTGGGGCGGCATCAAAATCAATCTCCTGGATACCCCCGGATACGCCGATTTCGTCGGGGAGTTGAGGGCCGGTCTGCGGGCAGCGGACGCGGCCCTCTTCGTCGTTTCGGCCGCGGACGGGGTGGCCGGCGCGACCCGGATGGTCTGGGACGAATGCGCGGCGGTCGGTATGCCGCGGGCCCTGGTCGTCACCCACCTCGAGGCCGCCCGCTCCGACTTCGACGAGATGACCCGGCTGTGCCGCGACACCTTCGGCGGCGAGGACCCGGACGCCGTACTGCCGCTGTACCTCCCGCTGTACGGCACCCCGGGCGCCGACGGCCACGCCCCCGTGGAAGGCCTGATCGGCCTGCTCTCCCAGCGGGTCTTCGACCACTCCTCCGGCGAGCGCACCGAGCGCGCGCCGACGGCCGAGGAGCTCCCGCTGATCGAGAAGGCCCGTAACCGTCTCATCGAGGGGATCATCGCCGAGAGCGAGGACGAGTCCCTGATGGACCGCTACCTCGCCGGCGAGGAGATCGACATCAAGACGCTCACCGGGGATCTGGAGACGGCGGTCGCCCGGGGCACCTTCCATCCCGTACTGGCCGCGGCCCCCTCCGGCAACGGCGCCAAGCAGGGCCTGGGCACCGTCGAGCTGCTGGAGCTGATCACCGGCGGCTTCCCCACCCCCGCGGAGCGTGAGGCACCGGCCGTGACCGGCACCGACGGCTCCCCCTGGCCGGCGCTGACCTGCGATCCCGACGGACCGCTCGCGGCCGAGGTGGTCAAGACCTCCTCCGACCCGTACGTCGGACGGGTCTCGCTGGTACGGGTCTTCTCCGGCACGCTGCGCCCGGACGAGACGGTGCATGTCTCCGGGCACGGCCTGGAGGACCGCGGGCACGAGGACCATGACGTCGACGAGCGGATCGGCGCGCTGACCGCGCCCTTCGGCAAACAGCAGCGCCCGCTGCCGCAGGCGATCGCCGGCGATCTGGCGTGCGTGGCGAAGCTGACCCGCGCCGAGACCGGCGACACCCTCTCCGCCAAGGACTCGCCGCTCCTGATGGAGCCCTGGACGATGCCGGATCCACTGCTCCCGATCGCCATCGAGGCACACAGCAAGGCCGACGAGGACAAGCTCTCGCTGGGCCTGGCCCGCCTGGTGGCGGAGGACCCGACGCTGCGCCTCGAACACCATCCGGACACCCATCAGATGGTGCTGTGGTGCCTGGGCGAGGCGCATGTCGATGTGGCGCTGGAGCGGCTGCGCTCCCGCTACGGCGTCCAGGTCGACACGGTCCCGCACAAGGTGGCGCTGCGGGAGACCTTCGGCGCCGCCGCGTCCGGGCGCGGCCGCCACGTCAAACAGTCCGGCGGCCACGGCCAGTTCGCGATCTGCGAGATCACGGTCGAACCGCTGCCGGGCGGCTCCGGCATCGAGTTCGTCGACAAGGTGGTGGGCGGCTCGGTGCCCCGCCAGTTCATCCCGTCCGTGGAGAAGGGCGTACGCGCCCAGGCCGCGCGCGGGGTCGTCGCCGGGCATCCGCTCGTCGACATCCGCGTCACCCTCCTCGACGGCAAGGCGCACTCCGTCGACTCCTCGGACGCCGCCTTCCAGAAGGCCGGCGCGCTGGCGCTGCGGGAGGCCGCCGCCGACGCCCGGATCGATCTGCTGGAGCCGGTCGCCGAGGTGACCGTACTGATTCCGGACGACTTCGTCGGCCCCGCCATGAGCGATCTGTCCGGGCGCCGCGGCCGGGTGGTGGGCACCGAGCAGTCCGGGGCCGGCCGCACCCTCGTGCGCGCCGAGGTCCCCGAGATCGAGCTCGGCCGGTACGCCGTCGATCTGCGCTCCCTGTCCCACGGCACCGGCCGCTTCACCCGCGTCTACGTGCGGCATGAGCCGATGCCGCCGCAGCTCGCCGACAAGGTACGGGAGGAGGCCCGGAACGGCGCATAGTCAACGGTGCCTCAGCCGCCGTCCGGCTCAACTCCCTTGGTCTGGACGGCGGCTGTACGCTGAGATGCGGAGGTCACCGGCTCGGCAGGGGTGTGCCGTGAGCGGTAGTCGGGAAAGAGCCGCATCATCGGATGCGCGCGGTGATGGGGGCGGTAGTGGCAGACGGCTTTGACTTCAGCCCGGGGGCGCAGGTGCCGATCGCCGGCGGCGCCGGGCAGACGGCGGCGACCCAGGCCCTGGCCTCGGCCGCCTATCGCGACTGCAACCTCTCCAAGATCTCCGACGCCGACTCCGATTCCGGCAAGTCCGAGATCAAGAAGCCGAAGCTGTCGCTGTTCGCGCCCAACCTCGGCGAGGCGTTCGCGCGCGCCGTACAGGTCCGGATGCTCGGCGGCGGCCGCAAGGCCCTCATCCAGTCCTTCGGGACGGAGCCGCAGACGATCGTCGAGCACTGCCTGTCCGCCACGCGGCTGCGCAAGCAGCGGGACGCCAAGCTGACGGTGATCATGGTGCTCTTCGGGCTGCTGTTCCTGCCCGGCGTGCTGCTGTGGCTGGGCGCCTTCCAGATCAAGAAGATGCTCTCCAAGGACGGCGAGGGCGGCGGCGTCTCGCTGCTCGGCGGGGCGCTGCTGGTGGTGCTGGCGGGCGTCGCCGTGTTCTTCATGGTCAAGCTGCCGTGGAACGGCCTGTGGCCGCTGTACGCCCGCGCCATGATCATCGCCCCGGTGGTCGGCTGGTGGTGGGCCAAGCAGATCTGTGAGGGCGCCGCGGTGACGATGCGGGAGGCCTGGAAGGGGCTGCTCGACGGCGGCGGCGTGGCCGCGAAGATTCCCGAGGCGGTGCCGCAGGACCCGAACCAGACCGCCGCCGAGACCCTCCGGCAGAATCTCGCCAAAGTCACCGCGGAGCAGCAGAGCAACGTCGTCTTCTACGCCGGCCCCAAGGGCATACTCGGCATGGGCACGCGCTGGGGCAGCTGGCAGCTCGCCGAGGAGCTGCGGCCGGCCCAGGAGGGCGTGGAGATCCACCCCTTCCGCAGCTGGGACGTCGTCCGGGTGATCCACGACCGGCTGCGCCTGCTGGAGCGCTCCCCGCTGCACACCGGCGGCTTCCCGGCCCCCTCCGTACGCCACTGGATCGTCTCGCCGGTCGGCGAGAAGGCCGGCTCGGTCTCCCGCCCGGACGGTACGGACACCGATGCGTTCCAGATCCGCGGGCACGAGATAGAGCGCATCTGCAACGAGCAGCAGTTCGGCGCCGGCAACCGCCACTATCTGGGCGTGCAGTTCGTCCTGTGGGACGGCCAGTTGGTGCTCACGCTGATGATCACCGTCACGGTCCTGCACGAGACGCTGCGCATCGAGGTGACGGGCCACGCCCTCGGCCCGGTACACGGCCTCTTCACGAGCAAGCCGGAGCCCAAGACCAAGGACGTCGCGAAGACCGTCCGGTTCTGGGAGACCAAGAAGATCACGCTCCCGCTGATCGACACCGACGAGGTCGTCCGCCTCGCCGCCCGCGCCCCGCTCACGTGGTTCCCGCCGCTCCTGGACTTCCTCGGCGGCAAGCTCACCCTCCCCGAGCCGTTCGGTCTGCGCCATGTCTGGGCCGACAAGCCCTGGCGGCACCGCTTCATGGCCGACGACGCGCTGCGCGCCGCGACGCCGGTGCTGCGCGTCGTGCACTCCGCCGCCATGAGCGTCCTGAAGGAGAACGGCGTGGACACCGAGCGCTTCGACAACCGCTCGCTGGCGCTGAGCGGCATGGTCCAGAGCGCGGAGCCGAAGAACGCCGACGAGTACAACGCCTAGACCGCGCAGGGCGCGGACAGGACGCCGCTCCTAGCGGAAGATCCCCGTGTGGCCCAGGGAGTACCGCCCCGGCTGCGGATACACCGCCAGCCCGTGGGGGCCCTGGCCCACGGGGATCTTTGCGAGCGTCTTGCCGGTACGGGTGTCCAGCGCATAGACCTCGGAGTTGTAGCGCCCGGACAGCCACAGCACCTTGCCGTCCGCCGAGACCCCGCCCATGTCCGGGCTGCCGCCGCCGGGGATGTGCCATTTGTCGACCAGGTCGCCGGTCTTGAAGTCGAGCAGCGAGATGGATCCCTCGCCCCGGTTGGAGATGTACATCTTCTTCGAGTCGCGGCTGACGTAGAGGCCGTGGGTGCCCTTGCCCGTGGGCAGCAGCCGCGGCCTGGTGAAGCGGTCCCCGTCCAGGACCCATACCCCGTCGGCCATCATGTCGGCGATGTACCAGGTCTTGCCGTCGGGGGAGATCTTCACATCCTGCGGCATCGCGCCCTCGAAGGGCAGCTTCTCCTGCCCGATGACCTTCATCTTCTCGGTGTCGACCTTGAGCAGTTCGCCGGAGAACTCACAGGAGACGATGAAGTACCGCCCGTCCGGCGAGAAGTCGGCGTGATTGACGCCCGCGCAGCTCACCGGCAGGGTCTTGCGGATCTCCATGCTGTGCGGGTCCCGGAAGACCAGCTGCCGGTCCATCGAGGCCATCACGACCGCGTACTTCCCGTTGGGCGTGAAGTAGAGGTTGTAGGGATCGTGGACCTTGACGGGCTTTCCCGCCTCGCCCGTGGCGGGGTCGATCGGGGTGAGGTCGTGCCCCCGGTTGTTGTTGACCCAGAGCGTCTTCATGTCCCACGACGGCACCACGTGCTGCGGCTGCACACCGACCGGGATCGTCTCGATCACCTTGTACGTCTTCGGGTCGATGACGCTGACCGAATCGGATCCGGTGTTGGGCACGTACACCCGCGAGGGGAAGTCCCGCACCTGCCGCGCCAGCTTGTTGGGCCGGTCCGCGGCGTAGAGGTCGCCCTCGTCCATCAGCGGCGGCATCCCGGGCAGGCCCGGCCGGACGGCCTTGGCCTCGGACGGCTTCGCGGGGCGCGGGCTCTCCTTGGCGGCCTTGGTCTCGCCGCCGCCGGAGCAGCCCGCCGCCACCAGCGCGCACGCCACGGCGAGCAGCGCGGCCCGGCGGCCGGGGCGGGGGGATCTGCGGACGGGGGTACGGTTCCGGTCAGCCATCAGGTCACTAGCTCCGTTGTCGTCACCGCGCGCAGCCCGCGGCGGCTCAGTCCGTCGAGGATCGGGGGCAGCGCGGCCACGGTGCCGGCGTGCCCGAGATGGAGGCTCACGACCGAGCCCGGCCCGACCCGTTCCAGGACCGTGCGCCGGACGGCCGCGGCACCGGGGTCGTCGGAGTCGAGGGAATCCACGTCGTAGGACAGCACGTGCGGATAGCCGGCCTGACGGGCCAGCCGGGTCACCAGATCCGTGGCCCGCCGGGCCTGCGAGGGCCGGAACCAGCTGCCGATGCTGCCAGTCAGCCGCCGCAGCCGGTCGGCGCACCGGCTGATCTCGGCGTATGCGGCGTCCTCGGGCAGGGCGCAGATATTGCGGTGATGCATCGTGTGATTGCCCAGCTCATGGCCGCCGTCGAGGATCCGGCGGGCCATCGCGGGCTGCTCGTCCAGCCAGTCGCCGACGGCGAGCACGGTCACCCGGGCGCCGGCCCGCTCGGCCTCGCCCAGCAGGGCGGTGGCCAGCTTGGGGTCGCCCCTGCCGTGGAAGGTCAGCGCGACCGCCCGGCCGTCCCGCGGCCCGTGCGCGATCTGCACGGGCTGGCCGGGCACCCGGGTCGGCGGCCGGGCGGCGTGCGCGGGCGCTGGGCCGGGCGCGCTCGTCCCGGCGGGGTGCGGGGGCGTGGAGACCCGTACGGCCGTGGCGTCCGGACGGGCCCGGGCACAGCCCGAGGCGAACGCACCGGCGGCCGCGGCCGCGGTGGCCGCGCGCAGCACGGAGCGACGAGCGAGAAAGGTCACCACACCATTACAGTGGCAACTATCCGAATTTGAGGTTATCTGCCTGATTTATCCGGGTGCGTGTCGCCTGAGGCAACCGCCGGCCCGGCGCTCACGCGGGCCAGGCCCCCGCGAGCATCGCCCGGGTGTCCGCGAGGAGTTGGGGCAGCACCTTGGTGTGGCCGACCACCGGCATGAAGTTGGTGTCGCCGCCCCAGCGCGGCACGACGTGCTGGTGGAGATGCGCCGCGATCCCGGCTCCGGCGACGGTTCCCTGGTTCATCCCGATGTTGAAGCCGTGCGCCCCGGACGCGGTCCGCAGCGCGGTCATCGCGCGCTTCGTGAACTCCGCGAGCTCCAGGGTCTCCGGGCCGTCCAGCTCGGTGTAGTCCGCGACATGCCGGAACGGGACCACCATCAGGTGCCCGCCGTTGTACGGATACAGATTCAGCACCGCATAGACCCGCTCGCCGCGCGCGATCACCAGACCGTCCTCGTCGGACTTCGCGGGGATCGTGCAGAACGGGCAGCCGTCGTCGGCCCCCGGGCCGCTCGGCTTGTTCTCGCCCTGGATGTAGGCCATCCGGTGGGGCGTCCACAGGCGCTGAAAGGCGTCCTGCGTCCCGACTCCGATCTGCTGTTCCGGCTCGCTTGTCATACGGGCCAGCATATTGCGTCGCCCTTTGACAGCGTGTCGTTGGGGCGCACCTCACGGCGGGCTCCGCGATGCTGTGCCGGTGGACAGGGAAGCGCGACTTCAGGAGTGGGAGAAGAACGCCGAGCCGTATCTCTTCGTCGCCTCCCTCCTCTTCCTGACCTCCTACGCGGTCCGGGTGCTGATCCCCGGCCTCTCCCCCGGCTGGCACGCCTTCTGGGTGACCGTCACGGCCGTGAGCTGGGGCGTTTTCGCGGCGGAGTACCTCGCGCGGCTTGCGTACAGCCCGGACCGGAAGCGCTTTGTGCGCACCCGCTGGCTGGACCTGATCGTGACCGTACTGCCGCTGCTGCGGCCGCTGCGGATCGTCGATATGCACGAGCGGATGCAGCGGCGCCGGGACCATCCACGGCTCGCCCTGGAGACGCGCGTGATGACGTACGCCGGGCTGACCTCGCTGCTGCTGGGATTCGCCGCCGCGCTGGCCGTCTACCACGACGAGCGCGACGCCCCGCACGCCGACATCCGCACCTTCGGCGACGCGGTGTGGTGGGCGGCCTCGACCCTGACGACCACGGGCTACGGGGACGCCACGCCCGTCACCGCACGCGGCCGGGTGACGGGGACGGGGCTGATGTTCGTCGGGGTCGCGCTGGTCGGAGCGGTGGTCGGCTCCTTCTCCTCCTGGCTGCTGCGGCGCTTCCGCCAGGACGGCGAGGCATGAGAAGGCCCCGGGGAGCGGATCGCTCCCCGGGGCCCGGGCTCACACAGCGGGCGTCACACCTGGGCGCGGCGCTCCACGATGTCCAGGATCTCGGCGATCGCCTCGTCGCGCGGGATGCCGTTCTTCTGCGAACCGTCGCGGTAGCGGAAGGAGACGGCGCCGGCCGCCGTGTCCTCGTCACCCGCAATGATCATGAACGGGACCTTGGACTTCTGGGCGTTACGGATCTTCTTCTGCATCCGGTCCGACGAGGAGTCCACCTCGATCCGCAGCCCCTTCGCCCGCGCCTTCTCGGCGAACTCCTGCAGATACGGCACGTGCGTGTCACCGATCGGGATGCAGGTCGCCTGCACCGGGGCCAGCCACGCCGGGAACGCGCCCGCGTAGTGCTCCAGCAGCACGCCGAAGAACCGCTCGATGGAGCCGAACAGGGCGCGGTGCAGCATGACGGGCTGCTGCTTGGAGCCGTCGGCCGCGGTGTACTCCAGGCCGAACCGCTTGGGCTGGTTGAAGTCGACCTGGAGCGTCGACATCTGCCAGGACCGGCCGATCGCGTCCTTGGCCTGCACGGAGATCTTCGGGCCGTAGTACGCGGCGCCGCCCGGGTCCGGGACCAGCGGCAGGCCCTGCTTCTCGGCGGCCTCGCGCAGCGCCTCGGTGGCCTCCGCCCAGTCCTCGTCCGAGCCGATGAACTTGTCCGACTCCGGGTCGCGGGTGGACAGCTCCAGCTCGAATTCGGTCAGGCCGTAGTCGCGCAGCAGGTCGAGCACGAAGGTGAGGAGCGTGTCGAGCTCCTCGGGCATCTGCTCCTTGGTGCAGTAGATGTGCGAGTCGTCCTGGGTGAAGCCGCGCGAGCGGGTCAGGCCGTGCACGACGCCCGACTTCTCGTAGCGGTACACGGTCCCGAACTCGAAGAGGCGCAGCGGGAGTTCACGGTAGGAGCGGCCGCGCGACTTGAAGATCAGGTTGTGCATCGGGCAGTTCATCGCCTTGAGGCGGTAGTTCTGCTCGTCGAACTCGATGGCCGGGAACATGCCCTCCGCGTAGTGCGGAAGGTGCCCGGAGATCTCGAAGAGGCGCTCCTTCGAGAGGTGCGGGGTGTTCACGAACTCGTAGCCGGAGACCTCGTGCCGCCGGCGCGAGTAGTCCTCCATCACCTTCCGGACGACGCCGCCCTTGGGGTGGAAGACCGCGAGGCCCGGGCCCAGCTCCTCCGGGAAGGAGAACAGGTCCAGCTCGGCACCCAGCTTGCGGTGATCGCGCTTCTCGGCCTCGGCGAGGAACTCCAGATACGCCTTGAGCTCGTCCTTGGTCGGCCAGGCGGTGCCGTAGATCCGCTGGAGCTGCTTGTTCTTCTCGCTGCCGCGCCAGTACGCGGCGGCCGAGCGCATCAGCTTGAACGCCGGGATGACGCGGGTGCTGGGCAGGTGCGGACCGCGGCACAGGTCCTTCCAGCACAGGTCGCCGGTCTTGGCGTCGAGGTTGTCGTAGATGGTCAGCTGGCCGGCGCCGACCTCGGCGGAGGCGCCCTCGGCGGCGTCCGCGGCGGACCCCTTGAGGCCGATCAGCTCGAGCTTGTACGGCTCGTCCGCCAGCTCCTCGCGCGCGGCGTCATCGCTGACCGCGCGGCGCGCGAACTTCTGCCCGCGCTTCTGGATCTCCTGCATCTTCTTCTCGATGCGCTTGAGATCGTCCGGGTGGAAGGGGGTCTCGACGTCGAAGTCGTAGTAGAAGCCGTCCTTGATGGGCGGACCGATGCCGAGCTTCGCCTCCGGGAACAGCTCCTGCACGGCCTGCGCCATCACATGCGCGGTGGAGTGCCGCAGAATGTTCAGGCCGTCCTCGGAAGTGATCTCGACGGGCTCGACCGCGTCGCCGTCGGCGATCTCGTACGCGAGGTCCTTCAGCTCCCCGGCCACCCGCGCGGCGACGATGCTGCGCTCGCCCTGGAAGAGGTCGGCGGCCGTAGTCCCCGTGGTCACCACGCGTTCTTCCCGCTCGGAATCGCGTTGGACGGTCACACGGACGTCTGACACCGGTCTCTCCTGACTCATGTCTCTTTCACGTCAGCGATTGCTGCGCAGCCGAATCGTACCGAGCCACCCGACCCGACCGCGAAACGGTTTGCCCGCGCACCGGCCGCGATGCGTGTTCCGCGCCGCCGTTCCTCGCCTCCGGCCCTTCATTCCTCGCCGCCGCACGCCTCCTCGAAGAAGTCGACATTCTCCTGGAGCGACTTCAGCAGCCGGTCCCGCTCCGCCTCGTCGACCTGTACGGGCGTGACATCGCAGCCCCCGGTGATCCGGCGGAACCCGCCCCGGCTCTCCAGCCGCCCGCTCACCCGGACCGGCAGCCCGACCAGATGCGCATGCCCGGCGATCCGGTAGTCCTCCTCCCCCAGCGCGACCCGCACCTGGACCACATCCGCCCCGGTGATCACCCGCAGCCGCACCGAGCCGGGACCGCCCGGCCGCTCCCTGCGCAGCCGGACGACCGCGCCGGTCACCCGTACCGGCAGCGAGGGCTCCTCCCGTACGTAGCGCTGGGCGGCCTGCTGCAGCGCGGGCAGGTCGCCGGGCGAGAACTCCACCGGCTCGGGGCGGGCCGCGAAGCCGACCGGGGTGCCCGCGGCCGGCGACCACTCCACCGTGATCCGGACCCCCTCCGCATCCCGCACCAGCGCGATCAGCGCCTGTGCCAGTTCATGGCAGACGCCCAGCTCCACGGCGGCGTCGAAGGCCTCCATCCGGCCGGTGGCGCGCTGAAAGTCGGTGGCGTCACGGATCGCATGCAGCGCCCGCTGCAGCCCGGACACGGCGCCGCGCCCGCCGAGAACCGGGACGAACGCCGTCAGCCGGCTCCCCGCCGAGACCGGCCCGACCAGCACCTCGCCCAGGAATCCCTCCGCCTTCCGCTTGTGCCGGGCGCCGTAATAACCGGCCCGGGCATAGGTGCCCAGCGCCCCGGCGATCAGCATCGAGCGGGCCGCGCCGCGCAGCTGCTCCTGCGCCACCCAGTGCGCCGCCCCCGACCCGTCGTCCGGGACCCCGCGCTCCCAGCGCACCTCGTCGCTGGGCACCGCGAGCCCCACCAGCACCTCGCGCGCGGACGGTACGGGGCTCTGCGCCAGCGCCGCCAGCGCCTCGGCCAGCAGCTCCGAGCTGTCGGGATAGCGGCGGTCGTGCGGCACCAGCAGGCTGGCGTCGCTGCGGGTGCCGGGCGGCGTCCACCGGGCGAAGTGGCCGGCGGCCCCGCCCCTGCGCCGCCAGCCGTGCCGGGCCAGCAGGGCGCTGAGCACGCCCGGGTCGAGCTGCGCGGGATCCAGCAGCCGCGCCGCGTACTCGCCGGATGCGGCGTATTCGGCATATTCGGCATATTCGGGGTTTTCAGGAATTTGCCGGTCCATCAGGGTCTCCCTCCCGCCCCGACCCGCGTCATGATCTCGCAGAGCGCTCGGTCGTCGAAGATCCGCGTGGTCGGGATCCGCACAGTGGTCCTGCGCCGGCCGGTCACGGGGTGGCCGGCCAGATTGATCCAGTAGCAGCAGTGGCGCAGCGCGAGACGGTCGTGGCTCGCCCGCAGCCAGTCGTCCTGGGTCCGTGGCACCAGCATCACGACCAGGATCTTGTGCACCGACACGGGCGTACGGGCCAGCTTCACCAGGTGGTCGTTGTCGAGCGTGAAGGCGAAGGTGGGGCCCGGCGGGCGGGGGGCGGTCTGGTAGGTGCACTTGAGCTGCACCTTGATGGTGACCTCGTCGTCGACGGTGTGACCCGGCGCGGCGTGGCTGACGTGCCAGTCGATTCCGTTGTCCGGGAAGGGCTGTGCCAGGGAGCATCCGGAGGCGGCGGCGACCGCGTGCAGATAGCCCACCTGGAGGGTCTCCATGCAGGCAGTCGTGGCGAGTCCGCCGCGCTGCGGGGTGATGGCGGGCTGGGGGTACCTCGCGCCTGCGGGGGACAGCCCGCCCGGTTCGGGCTGCGCGATGGTCATCGCGGGTGCCTTCCGGGCCGTGCCGATCGATGCGTCGGGCCGACGGAGCGAGCGCGGGGACGACGCGGCCCGTCCCTGTGGTTGTCTCCGCGTCAAGTGGCCGTCAAACAAAGGACGGTTCGAGAAGGCGGCGGGTCGGGTATCACCAGCTCGGATGGCCCGCGTCGTCATCCACCCCACGAATGCGAGGAGTTGGGATGATGCCGCCCTGGTACGACGGTCCACTTGCTGCCTTCGACACCGAGACGACGGGAATCGACGTCGAGCGGGACCGCATCGTCTCCGCGGCCCTGGTGGTCCAGGAGACCCCGCGCTCCGCCCCCCGCATCACCCGCTGGCTGATCAACCCGGGCGTCGAGATACCCGAGGCGGCGACCGCGGTGCACGGCCTGACCGAAGACCATCTGGCCCTGCACGGCCGCTGGCCGGCACCGGTGCTGGAGGAGGTCGCGCGCGCCCTGGCCGCCCAGTCGGTGGCCGGCCGCCCGCTGGTCGTGATGAACGCCCCGTTCGATCTGACGCTCCTGGACCGCGAGTTGAAGCGCCATCGCGCCAGCTCGCTCGCCGCGTATCTGGGCGGGCACCCGCTCTGCGTCCTCGATCCCCGCGTGCTCGACAAGCACCTCGACCGCTACCGCAAGGGCCGCCGCACCCTGACGGACCTCTGCGCCCATTACGAGGTCGAGCTGACCGACGCCCATGAGGCGGCCGCCGACGCGCTGGCCTCGCTGCGGGTCGTACGGGCCCTGGGCAGCCGCTTCGCGACCAGGCTGGACGGCCTGCAGCCGGGCGAACTGCACACCCGCCAGGCGATCTGGCACGCCGCGCAGGCCCGGGGGCTCCAGGCGTGGTTCGACCGCAGCGGCACTCCCGAGGCCGTCGATCCCCATTGGCCGCTGCGTCCGGAACTGCCCGCGGTGGCCTGATTGCGTATCACCAATTCACGGCCATTCGAGGATTGCCGGCCGGCACGGCATTACGGCCGGTTCTCCGTCGGGATCCCAACGAAAAAGACCGGGCCGTCTATTGACGGCCCGGTCCTTGATCCCGGTGGGCGATACTGGGTTCGAACCAGTGACCTCTTCGGTGTGAACGAAGCGCTCTCCCACTGAGCTAATCGCCCGGGTGTCGGCGAGGTTTTCCCTCGCGAACGAGCAGAACAATACAGCCCTCCGCGGCCTTCCATCAAATTCCTCTTCCCGGCCGCCTCACCCCCGGGCCAGCCAGGCGGCCAGCCCACGGCGCCCGGCCCGCATCATCAGCGCGTGATTGACCCGGAACAGCGGCCGGCCCAGCAGCGCGAGCCGGCGCAGCAGCGGCTTGCAGACCTCGACGTCCTGCTCGAAGACGACCCGCGTCCCGCCGTGGCCCGGCCGGATCGTCCAGCGCGCCCAGCCGCCCATGTCCCCGCGCAGCGCTATCTCCAGCACACCCTTCCCGGGATCCCGTATCCGCTCGGTCGCCACGACCGTCAGGTCATAGGGGAGCCAGGAGCGGAACCGGGCCAGCCCGCTGTGGTCGTCGATCGGGGTCACCTCGCGCACCTGCGGCCACCAGCGGGGATAGGCCTCGGCCCGTTCGAGGACGGCGTAGACGACGGCGGGTGCGGCGTTGAGCAGCCATTCACTGCGGAAGCGGTAGCGGTGCAGTCGGCTCGACCAGTCGGGCATGATCCCAGTGTGCGCCCCTGGGCGGCCCGGGGGGCCAACAACCGCGACGGCCCGGAGACTTCGTGTCTCCGGGCCGTCTGCCGGGGTGGGCGATACTGGGTTCGAACCAGTGACCTCTTCGGTGTGAACGAAGCGCTCTCCCACTGAGCTAATCGCCCGGCGCACGGCCAACATTACCGCACGTCGGCGGGGGCTCCCGACCACCCGGGGATCACTCGCCGACGCTCCACGGCATCGCGAAGCCGAACTTCCACACATAGACCGCGAGCAGCGCGACGACGATCGCCAAGCCGATGCCGATGAGAATGATGTTGCGGCGCCGCACCTTGGGATCGAGCGCCTTCTGCGCCGCCTCGGTGACCTTCCGCTTGGCCCAGCGCAGTACCAGCTGGGCCCAAACGAATTCGGTTGCCCAGATCGCCATTCCGGCGAAGATCACCACCCAGCCGGGACCCGGGAGCGGCAGCATGATCACGCCGCCGACCACCACCGCCAGCCCGACCAGGAAGACTCCGACCTGCCAGCTCAGATGCAGCGGCCGGGAACGCTTGATGAAGTGCGGCGCCCGCGAACCGAGCGGTTGCTCAGCCGGTCCCGCATCCCCTTCGGCGCTTTCCGGCCCCCCGTTACTCTCCGTATTCATGTGGCCAACTTACCGGACGTCTTCCGTACGCCGGAATTACCGCCGAGGACGATCCCGCAATCCGCCGTAAGAGGTACGTGAAGCCACCCAAAACCGTCAGAGGGGTTTACAACGGCACCGTAGGTGGCATGTCGATTTCGCCGACGTGCGAATCCCCGAGCGCACACTGAGCGAAAGGCCCTGGCGCTTATGAACACCACGGTCAGCTGCGAGCTGCACCTGCGCCTCGTTGTGTCGAGCGAGTCCTCACTGCCTGTACCCGCGGGCCTGCGGTATGACACGGCCGATCCTTATGCCGTGCATGCCACCTTCCACACCGGAGCCGAGGAGACCGTCGAGTGGGTTTTCGCCCGCGACCTCCTCGCCGAGGGCCTGCACCGGCCCACGGGCACCGGAGACGTCCGTGTATGGCCGTCCCGGAGCCATGGTCAGGGTGTTGTCTGCATCGCCCTGAGCTCACCGGAAGGCGAAGCCCTGCTGGAGGCCCCGGCGCGGGCTCTCGAATCCTTCCTCAAGAGGACCGACGCCGCCGTACCGCCCGGTACGGAACACCGGCATTTCGATCTCGACACCGAGCTCTCCCACATCCTGGCGGAGAGCTGAGACGCACCACAGCCGCCCACCGCAACCACCCGCTCACACTTGCGACCGTCCGACTCGGGGAGACGGCGCAGGACCGACAAGTTCATACGGCACACTTCGGCGCCGTCGCCGCGGACCCACCGCGGAGACGGCGCCGAGGCTTGTTCCAGGCGCTAGAGTCGGCGACCATTCCGCAACGACACCGGGGACGGCGCCCGCCCGTTCCCCACTCGCCCAGGGAGCAAAACCGTGCTGATCACCCATGACACCCGGTGCGCCCTCGAAGCGGTCGTCGATCTGCTCAACACCGCCCCGGAGGGCGACGCCCCGGACGCGCCGGACACGCTGACGGGTCTCGCGGCGCTCGAGGAGTTCGTACAGCGCAACGACATCAGCGACGTGGGCGTCCTCGGGGAGGCCGATCTGGCGGCCGTACGGGCGCTGCGCGCGCGGCTGGCCCAGGTCTTCGCGGCGCAGGACGACCGCGAGGCCGCCGAGCTGCTGAACACGCTGGTCGCCTCGGCCGGCACGACTCCGCAGCTGACCGATCACGACGGCTACAACTGGCACGTCCACTACTTCGCGCCGGGCGCCTCCCTCGCCGATCACCTCGCCGCGGACGGCGGGATGGCGCTGGCCTTCATCTTCGTCGCCGGGGAGCGCGAGCGGCTGCGGCACTGCGAGGCACCGGACTGCCGGCATGCCTTCGTCGATCTCTCCCGCAACCGCTCCCGGCGCTACTGCGACAGCCGCACCTGCGGCAACCGGCTGCATGTCGCCGCGTACCGGGCCCGCCAGCGGGATGCGGCGGGTTGAGGGACCCTGCGACGGTTCGGCGGCGTGGCGCCGGCACGCGGCGGCTCACAGGATGTAGAGGTCGTGTACGGCGCCGAGGAGGAGCAGGAAGCCGATGATGCCGAGGAAGAGCATCAGCGGTGGCTGGGACAGCGCGAAAAGACAGCCGCGCGATTCGGTGGCCGGGGCGTTCTCCCGGGGCAGGGCGCACTCATCGTTCATCTCGCGCGCATCATGGCGCAGATGATCGTCTTCGTGCGCCCAATATCCGCCTCAGCAGCGGGAGTTCATCAGATCCCGTGCTTTTTCAGGATCGCTTCGATGTCCGAGAAGTCATCCTTCGGTGCACCGCCCTTGCCCTTGGCCTTGGCTTTCTCGGCCGGCTTCGCGGCCGGCTGAGCGGCGCCGCGGGCGGTGGTGAGGGAGGGCGTGGAGGCGGCCGGCGCCACCACGTCGTGCCCGGCTGCCGCGGCGGCCTTGCGCTCCTTGCGGCCGCCTGCGCCGCCCCTGCGGCGCTCCGCCATCCTGCTGATCATGAACAGCAGGGCGGAGAGAGCGAGCACGCCGAATCCGGCCCAGACCGTGGGCTTGAAGACGATGTTGGTGACCCAGTCGATGACGCCCGTCATCACCAGGCCGACGGGAATCAGCGAGAACGCCGCGATGCGGGTCGCGGCCAGGAACCGCTTGCGGTAGGCCGTCAGCGCGGCGATGCCCAGGCCCGCCGCCGACACCGCGGCACAGACGGTCGACGTCAGCATCCGGTCCTCCTGCCGGTGGATGGCCGAGCGCGCGGGGGACTCCGAAGCGCGGCTCGATGTGTTCCCCTCCATCCTGCCCTGTCGCGCGCCCGAACGGACATGTTCCGCCCGGCTTCAGGGACATCTCGGGGTCGGCCTCCTCCGAAGGTGCCGGTTCGGGCTCCGGTGCCCGGGCTGGAAGACTGATCCCATGAACGATGTGACAGCCTCCGGCCCCGCCCGCCCCCAGCGCCCCGTCCTCGACGTGTGGTGCGAGCTGGAGTGCCCCGACTGCCATGCCGCCCTGGACGACCTGCGGACGCTGCGCGAGCGCTACGGCGACCGGCTGGACATCCGGCTGCGCCACTTCCCCCTGGCCAAGCACAAGCACGCCTACGCCGCGGCCCAGGCCGCCGAGGAGGCCACCGAACAGGGGCAGGGATGGCCGTACATCGAGGCCGTGCTGGCGCGTACCGGGGAGCTCGCCAAGGGCGGCGAGAAGCTGCTGCTGGAGGTGGCCGGTGAGCTGGGCCTGGACGCCGAGGAGATGGACACCGCGCTGATCGACGGGCGGCATCTGCTGATCGTCGACGCGGACCAGGCGGAGGGCAAGGCGATCGGTGTGACCGGCACCCCGACGTATGTGATCGGCGGCGAGCGGCTGGACGGTGGCAAGAGCCAGGAGGGGCTGCGCAGCCGCATCGAGGAGATCGCCGACCGGCTGCTGGCCGAGCAGGGCTGACCCGCCCACCCCCCGGCCGCGGGTCACAGGATCCGCTTCCCCAGCTCGTACACGGTGGGCCGGTAGCCCAGCGAGCCGTACAGCGCGAGCGCGGGGGCGTTGTCCGCATAGGCGTTGAGCCCCAGCACCGGCCGGCCCGCCGCGAGGCAGACGCGCTCGGCGACGAGCATCAGCGTCCGGCCGTGGCCCCGGCCGCGGTGGCCGGGGTCCACCGTCACATCGATGACATAACCCCCGGGATGCCCGGGGATCTCGACCGCGACCCAGAGCGTGCCGACGTCCACCCCGCGGTGCGAGAGCACCCGCAGCGCATGGCCCCGCGTCTTCGCGCCGTCCGGCAGCATCGCGGCATGCCCGTCGTACGACGCCCGCTCGGCCCGTTCCCGGGGCACGCCCAGGCCCGTCTGCACCCGGATGTGCTCGGCGATCGCCGCGTCGCGCCAGGCCGGGTACTCCGACGCGCTCATCCGGCGCTCGTGGCTGGCCTCGGGGAGCTCGGGCGGCACGTCCAGCGGCTTGGTCATCTTGCGGCTGCGCTCGGTGTATCCCAGGGCGGCGGCCAGGCGCACGGCGGCCTCGGCATCGGCCGGGACGCTCACCTCGATCCGCTTGCAGCCCCAGCCGCGCAGCACTTCCTCGGCGGCGAGCGCGGCGACGGTGGCGCGGCCGCGGTGCCGGTCGGGCCGGTCGATGTCCAGCGCCTCGATCCGGCCGGCGACCGGCCCGAACCGGGCGTCGGTGGTCAGCCGGATCCCGCCGACGCGGCGGCTGTTGACACAGACGTCGTACGAACGGGCCCGGCCGCCGTCGTCATGGCGTTCTTCGGGTCCCGCGGGGCGCAGCGTAGTGGTCACGGGAACTTCCTACCCTGCGACGCGGACCACGCATCACCGCGGCGGCACCGGGACCTCCACGGGCCCCGGGGCCTCACCGGGGATCGAAGTCCGCGGCCGCCTGCTCGTCGAAGATCCGCATGGCCTCGGCCGTCACCGGGCCCGGTCCGTCGGCCAGTTGGCGGCCGTCGATGCGGGTCACCGCCTGGACGTCGCGCAGCGTGGAGGTCAGGAAGATCTCCTCGGCCCGCTCGAGGGCGTCCAGCGGCAGATCGGTCTCCTTGGCGCCCGCCCAGGTGACCGTCAGGGCGCGGGTGATGCCGGCCAGGCAGCCGGAGTGCAGCGGCGGGGTGTGCAGCTCGCCGTCCAGGACGACGAAGACATTGGAGCCGGTGCCCTCGCAGAGCGCGCCGACGGTGTTGGCGAAGAGCGCCTCGGAGGCGCCCAGTTCACGGGCGCGGGCCAGCGCGACGACGTTCTCGCCGTACGAGGTGGTCTTCAGGCCGCTGAGCGCGCCGCGTTCGTTACGGGTCCAGGGGACGGTGACGGCGGCGGTGGCGTCCGGCCGGCGGTGGGTCTCGGAGGCCGCGACGACCAGCGTGGGGCCGCTGTCGCCGCGGTCCGAGCCGAGCGGGGAGAGGCCGCCGGTGTAGGTGATCCGCAGCCGGCCCAGCGCCATCGGGTTGGCTTCCAGGACCGCCACGCAGCCGCGCCGTACCTCGTCGAGATCGGGTTCGGGCAGGCCGAGCCCGCGCGCCGAGGTGGCCAGGCGCTCGAGGTGCCGGGTGAGGGCGAAGGCACGTCCGTGGTCGGCCTTGATGGTCTCGAAGACCCCGTCGCCGACCGTCAGCCCGTGGTCGAAGACCGAGACCCGGGCGCCGTCGGCGTCGCGCAGTCCCCCGTCGAGCCAGATCTTCATCGTCGCTTTCCTCCGCTCACTTCGTGCACGCCCGACGCTACCGCGAGCAGCCGTTCCGCCTTCAGCTCGGTCTCGGCCCACTCCCGCTCCGGGTCGGAATCCCAGATGATCCCGGCACCGGCGCCGAACCGCAGGACGGGCCCGCCGGGCGCCGTGCGGTCGATCCAGAACGTGCGGATGCCGACGTTGAGCTCGCCGGTGCGGCGGTCCGCGTCGACCCAGCCGATACCGCCGCAGTACGGGCCGCGGGGCGCGGTCTCCAGCTCGTCGATGATCCGCAGCGCGCTGGACTTGGGGGCGCCGGTGACCGAGCCCGGCGGGAAGGTGGCGGCCAGCAGATCCGCCCAGGCCGTCTTCTCGTGGGCCTCGGCCAGTTCGCCGCGCACCGTGGAGACCAGGTGGACGAGGCCGGGGTGCGGTTCGACGGCGCACAGTGCCGGGACGGTCACCGTGCCGGTGGCGCAGACCCGGCCGAGATCGTTGCGGACCAGGTCCACGATCATCACGTTCTCCGCCCGGTCCTTCTCGGAGAGGTCCTCGGCTGTCCTGCCGGTCCCCTTTATGGGCCCGGACTCGACCGTCCGTCCGTCACGGCGCAGAAACAGCTCCGGTGAGGCGGAGGCGACCTCGACGCCGTGCGCGGGCAGCCGGATCGTGCCCGCGTACGGGGCGGGGTTGCCGCGGGCCAGCACCGCGGACAGCGCGTCCACGTCGCTGCGGGCCGGGTCGGGCAACGGAGCGGACAGCACCCGGCAGAGGTTGACCTGGTAGACCTCGCCCGCCGCGATGTATTCGCGGACCCGCCGCACGCCGTGGGTGTAGGCGTCGCGGTCCATGGAGCTGTGCCAGTCCTCGCGGGCGGGGCCGGTCCAGCCGCCGGGGACGGGCTCGTCGGCGGTGGTGGCAGGGCGGACGTCGCCGAAGCGGGCGCAGACCACGCCCCCTTCGAAACCGGCGACCACGGCCCACCAGCCCTCGGAGTCCAGGGCCGCGGGATCGGTGGTGACATCGCGCAGGTCGGTGGCTATCAGGCCGCCGAAGCGGGCCAGGGGAGGGAAGTCGCGCACGTCACCGAGTCTATGGCGGCGGCCCGGCCACTGCCTTGGCCGAGCGTGCAGCGCAGCACGCTGCACAAACGCGTTTTTGTACTGGCCCCGGAATCCGCTAGAGTTCAACACGTCGCCGGGACGCAGCAGCGCCCCGGAGGCCAAGTAGCTCCCGGACGTAGTCTGGGAGAGACACCTGCGGACGTAGCTCAGTTGGTAGAGCACCACCTTGCCAAGGTGGATGTCGCGAGTTCGAGTCTCGTCGTCCGCTCGATGTGGGGGATCTTCCCGAACCCCCTCACTCCTGGTGGAGTGGCCGAGAGGCGAGGCAACGGCCTGCAAAGCCGTCTACACGGGTTCAAATCCCGTCTCCACCTCCAAGGACGATTAGCTCAGCGGGAGAGCGCTTCCCTGACACGGAAGAGGTCACTGGTTCAATCCCAGTATCGTCCACTGGTCCGGCCTCGCCGGGCCCCCGCGCGATTAGCTCAGCGGGAGAGCGCTTCCCTGACACGGAAGAGGTCACTGGTTCAATCCCAGTATCGCGCACGCAGTGCTCCGCGGCCCCCGGCCGCGGTCCCGAGGACGATTAGCTCAGCGGGAGAGCGCTTCCCTGACACGGAAGAGGTCACTGGTTCAATCCCAGTATCGTCCACACCTGAGCCAGAGGGCCGGAGCGATCGCTCCGGCCCTCTGGCGTTGTTCAGACGCTTATCGGTCAGGAAGAGAACAGCATGTGGCCGAAGCTGCGGTGATGGCCGTGGTGTCCATGGTGGCCGTGGTGGCCCTGGTGCGGGGCGCCCCATGCCGGGGCTGCCGGGTAGGCCTGCGGGGCGGGCGGCGGGGGCGCCTGCTGGGTCCACTGCGCCTCGAGGCGGGTCAGCGACTCCAGCTCACCGTAGTCCAGGAAGATCCCCCGGCAGCCGGCGCACTGCTCGATCTGGACGCCATTGCGGTTGTACGTATGCATCGGTGCATGGCACTTGGGGCACTGCATCGTCGGCTCAACTCCTGTCATTCACTGCTGCTGCATGCTGCTGCATGCTGCGGACTGCTGCTGAGTGCGGCACCGCCGGAACGGCCTCCCGGCGATGAGGTGTTCACCCTACGTCGGGGCCGGACGGTGCCAACTGGTGCGGCAGGGGCGTCATCCGGGCGCAGGCGTCGACGACCGCAGACTCGATCTCGTCCAGGGGACGCGATGCGGGGGCGGCCTTGGCGACGGCGAGTGCGGCGGTCTGGACGGTCAGGGCGCGGGCGGGGACCTCCAGGCCGGGCCAGGGGTCGCCGTCGGGACGTACGGCGGGGCCGCCGGCGGCGCGATAGGCGGCCAGGAAGCGTGACCAGATGTCGGGGGCGAGCAGGCCGGTGGCAAACCAGGCGGCGGGGCGGGCCAGGTCCCAGGCGCCGTCGCCCGGGCCCAGATCGTCGATGTCGATCAAGAGCCAGGGGCCGTCGGGGGCCGGATGGCGGACGAGCTGGCCGAGGTGCAGGTCACCGTGGCAGAGGAGGTCCGTACGGGGCGGTGGGGCGGCGGCGCGGGCCCAGGGCGGGAGCAGGGCCCAGGCGCGTTCGACGGCGGCGGCCGCGAAAAGGGGCGCGGGGTGCCCGCCGGGGGCGAGCACGGTGCGCATCCGGGTCAGGGCGCGGGCAGCCTTGGCGGGGCCGCGCATCGGCGGGACGGGACCGGGAAGTTGGCGTATGTCCACGCGGTGCAGGCGGGCGAGCAGGCGGGCGGCGTCCTCCCAGGGCGCGGCGTCCGGGTCATCGGCCGGGACGGGGCTGCCGTAGGGCCAGCGGGTCAGGGCGCGGCCGTCGTCGGTGAGGGTGAGGAAGCCGTCGGGGGCGGTGACCGGGAGCGGGGGCAGCAGGATGCCGTGCAGGAGGGGGTGCGCGGCGACACGGAGCCGGGCCGCCAGGTCCTGGGGGTCGCCGTCGGGGGCGTGCGCCTTGGCGACGGTGCGGCCGCTGCGGACGACCGTGCCGTCGGGGCGGTCGGCGAGCACCTCGGGGGCCGTTTCCGGGCCGGCCGGCGCCGGGAGGAGGCCGGCGAGGCGGCGCAGCAGTGCTGCGGTGGTGGTCATGGTGCCCCCGGGTCCTGCGAGCCGTGCGTGGTGTGCCGGTTGTGCGCGTGTGCGGGCGGGCCGCGCGGGGCCCGGACCTGGGATCGTACGCGCGGTGCGGGCCCGTGCGGACCGTGGACGTCCGGGAAAACTCGAAGGCCGGGCATCTCCCCAGATGCCCGGCCATTCGTGCCGTCCGCCGCACCCCCCGTCCCCACGGGGTTTTGGCCGGGGGTCCCCCGTCCCGGGCCGCTCTCCCGGGACCGGGGCGCCGCTCAGCGCCCCAGCATTCCGGCCACGGACGACGCCTGTGTGACGACGGCTTCCCAGCCGCCGAAGACCACGGTCAGGAGTATCGCCAGCGGCACCACCATGGCCACGGCGACCAGGGGGTGGCGGGTACCGGAACGCCGACCGTCGGCCGTCCGTCCTGAGGTGTCCGCCATCGCCCCGCTCCTGTCGTGTGGGGCGGCGGGCGTCTGACCTCGGGGGACGAGTGCTGCGCCCGCCGCTTGGAGACCACCCTAGGCAAGCGGCGGGCGCCGGACGTCATGCCCGCGTACCGCTTTTCCGGCCTCCAGGAGGATGACGAGAAGGCGGTCGGCGTACTCCCCTGGGTGGAGAGAGCGGGGCTAGGACCTGGGGACATCCCTGAGAGGACGCGCAGGCTCGTCCGTCCGCGCCATCGGATGCTCGACGAGAGCGAGGACCCGGCCGGCCATGAAACGGGCCGTACGCACCGCCGTCCCCGCGCGGGTGACTTCGCTCACTTCGACCACTCCCCTGCGTATCGCCGTCTCCACCCTGCGCCCCGCTCGGCTCGCCACCACTTCGTACGCCTTGGTGGTGTCTCCGGCATCCACGACTATCTCGACCCGATCACCCTTCATCGTGTCAAACCCCCTTCTGCGACGGATCATTGAGATCTCGCACGGGAAGTCGGGCCGCACGGCGGCCGGTTCCGTCCCGCTCTTCGAGGATCCCACCCGCCACTGACAATCCGGTTGCCGACGCATGCGCGGCCTCTCAGCACAGCGAGCCGTCAATCCGTAAGCTGTGCCACGTCAGACGGTTGGCAGCGGAGGGGACTCCCCACCGCAGGTAGGGGACGGACATGGCGATGATGCGGCTCCGACGCGAGGACCCGCGTGTCGTCGGGACGTTCCGGCTGCACCGCCGGCTCGGCGCGGGCGGGATGGGCGTGGTCTATCTCGGTTCGGACAAGCGCGGGCAGCGGGTGGCGCTGAAGGTGATCCGGCCGGACCTGGCGGAGGATCAGGAATTCCGGTCGCGGTTCGCGCGTGAGGTGTCGGCGGCCCGGCGGATCCGCGGCGGCTGCACGGCCCGGCTGGTGGCGGCCGATCTGGACGCGGACCGCCCCTGGTTCGCCACGCAGTACGTCCCCGGGCCGTCGCTGCACGACAAGGTCAACGAGGAAGGGCCGCTCTCCCCGGCGGAGGTCGCCTCCATCGGTGCCGCGCTGTCCGAGGGCCTGCTGGCCGTCCATGACGCGGGCGTGGTGCACCGCGACCTGAAGCCGTCCAACATCCTGCTGTCGCCCAAGGGCCCCCGGATCATCGACTTCGGTATCGCCTGGGCCACCGGCGCCAGCACGCTGACGCATGTCGGTACGGCCGTGGGTTCGCCCGGGTTTCTGGCGCCGGAGCAGGTGCGCGGCGCCGCGGTGACGCCGGCCACCGACATTTTCGCGCTGGGCGCCACCCTCGCCTACGCCTGCACGGCGGACTCGCCCTTCGGACAGGGCAGTTCGGAGGTCATGCTCTACCGGGTCGTCCACGAGGAGGCGCAGCTCGCCGGGGTGCCGGACGCGCTGGCGCCGCTGCTGGCGACGTGCCTGGCCAAGGACCCGGCGGACCGCCCGAGCACGCTGTCCCTGTCACTGCGGCTCAAGGAGATCGCGGCCCGTGAGGCGCACGGCCTGTCGGGCGATCCCGCGGAGAGCGGGGCGGGCTGGGAGCATGCGGAGCGCCGCCCGCAGGGCCGCCCGACGGGGCAGCGGGCGGAGGAGTACGCGCGGCAGCACACCGAGCGGCGGACGGCGGGCACTCCCCCACCGCGGCCGCACGCGTCGCGGCCCCCGGCGCCGCGCGAGGCGACCTCCCGGTCGTCCGGATCGGGACCGGTCTCGGGCACGAAGGGTGCGAAGGGCACGAACCCGCGGACCGGCGGGCGCGGTGCGGGCCGGGTCCCGGCGGCGCGGCCCGCGGGGCGAAACGGCACGCGTACCCCGGTCCGTACGGGACCGGGCGGGCGACGCCCCGGTCCGGACCGCCGGCTGCTGCGGCAGCGGGTGATCGTGTTCGTGGTGGTGACGCTGCTGGTGGCGCTCGGTATCGCGGCGGCGCAGGGCTGCCAGGGACCGGCCCGCGGACTGGGCGGTGAGCGGCCGACGCCGGTCGCGCCGTATGGGAGCGCGGAGATTCCCTAGGGGACGGGTTCCCTACGGGACGGGTTCCCTAGGGGACGGGCGAACACATCCCTTAGGGGGTGCGAGCGCCCCCTCGGGGCCACAACGCGGCGGTGGCGGGCGGGTATTCCCGTGAGGGAACACGGGATTGACGATACGTCGACCGGGCAAGGCCGGTCGTTGAGCGGGAGCGGCCGTTGAGCGGGACCGGTCGTCGGACGGGACCCGTCGCCGGACGAGACCCCACCGCCGGACGGGACCCCACCGCTGGACGAGACGCTCAGCGTGACCCGTCGCGGGAAGAGACCGAACCGCCGGACGAACCCGTCGCCGGACGCAACCCGTCCTTGAGCGGGGCCCGCCGTCGGAAGGAACCCGTCCACGAACGAGACCAGCCGACAGACGGAACCCGTCGCCGGACGGAACCGCTCCTCAGGCCGGACGGCCGGTCGCCACCGCGTAGAAGGCGACCGCGGCGGCCGCTCCTACGTTCAGCGAGTCCACGCCGTGCGCCATCGGGATGCGCACCCATTCGTCGGCGGCGCGCAGGGCGCCCGTCGTCAGGCCGCCGCCCTCCGCTCCGAGCATCAGCGCCGCCCGCTCCAGGGTGTGCGGGGCGGCCTCGTCGATGGCGGTGGCCTTGTCGGACGGGGTGAGGGCGAGGAGCTTGAAGCCCGCTTCGCGGACGGTGGCGAGGTCGCGGGGCCAGCTGTCGAGGCGGGCGTACGGGACGGAGAAGACCGCGCCCATGGAGACCTTCACCGAGCGGCGGTAGAGCGGATCGGCGCAGTCGGGGGAGAGCAGGATCGCGTCCATGCCGAGGGCCGCGGCACTGCGGAAGATGGCGCCGATGTTGGTGTGGTCGTTGACGGCTTCCATGACAGCGATACGGCGCGCCCCGGCGAGGAGTTCGGCGGGAGTGGGCAGGGCCTTGCGCTGCATGGAGGCCAGGGCTCCGCGGTGGACGTGATAGCCCGTCACCCGCTCGGCGAGGTCGGGGCTGACGGCGTAGACCGGGGCCGGGACCTCGTCGATGACGTCGCGCATGACGTCGACCCACTTGGCCGAGAGCAGCATGGAGCGCATCTCGTATCCGGCGTGCCTGGCGCGCCGGATGACCTTCTCGCCCTCGGCGATGAAGAGCCCCTCGGCGGGCTCGCGCCGGCGTCGCAGCTCGACGTCCGTCAGGCCGGTGTAGTCGGCCAGCCGCGGGTCGTCCGGGTCGTCGACGGTGATGATTTCTGCCACGGGGAGATAGTGCCTTGTCGGTGTCGAGGTTCCCAGAGCGGGGAGGGCGGGAGTGGCGGATACCCGGGTCGCGCGAGGTGACGTCACGTCGACCCGGATACCGTGGGTTATTGCCGGTTACTGTGCGGAATCCGGGGTGAGCGTGGTGCCCACGGTGACGACGTCGCCGATGACGATGACCGCGGGGGGACGGACGCCCTCGGCCCGTACGGTCTCGCCCAGCGTGGCCAGGGTGGCGTCGACGCGGCGCTGGGTGGCGGTGGTGCCTTCCTGGATGACGGCCGCGGGGGTGTCGGCGGCGCGGCCGTGGTCGATGAGCTTGGCGGCGATGGCGCCGCTGTTCTCGACGCCCATCAGGACGACGAGGGTGCCGCGCAGCTTGGCGAGCGCGGGCCAGTCGACGAGGGAGCGCTCGTCGTCGGGGGCGACATGGCCGCTGACGACGGTGAACTCATGGGCGACGCCGCGGTGCGTGACCGGGATGCCGGCGGCGCCGGGGACCGAGATGGTGCTGGAGATGCCGGGGACGACCGTGCAGGGGATGCCGGCCTCGGCGAGCGCCTGGGCCTCTTCCATGCCGCGGCCGAAGACGAAGGGGTCGCCGCCCTTGAGGCGGACCACGGCCTTGCCCGCCTTGGCGTGCTCGATCAGGGCGTTGTTGATCGCTTCCTGGGCCATGAAGCGGCCGTAGGGGATCTTCGCGGCGTCGATGATCTCGACGTGCGGGGGGAGCTCGGCGAGCAGGTCGCGGGGGCCGAGGCGGTCGGCGATGACGACATCGGCCTCGGCGAGCAGCCGGCGGCCGCGGACCGTGATCAGGTCGGGGTCGCCGGGGCCGCCGCCGACCAGGGCCACGCCCGGGGTGTGCGGGCGGCGGTGGTGCGGGGCGGCGATGCTGCCGTCGCGCAGGCCCTCGACGATGGCGTCGCGTACGGCGGCGGAGCGGCGCGGGTCCTGGCCGGTCAGGACGGCGACGGTGACGCCCTCGCTGCGGCCGGTGGCCGGGGTCCAGGCGGTGGCGGCCGCGGCGTCGTCGGAGCGTACGCACCACACCCGGCGGCTCTCGGCCTCCTGGGAGGCGGCGGTGTTGGCCTCGGGGTCGTCGGTGGAGATCAGCGCGTACCAGGCCTCGGCCAGGTCGCCGTCCTGGTAGCGGCGGCGCTCCCAGCGGATCTCGCCGGCATCGGCCATAGCCTCGACGGAGGGCGTGGCGGACGGGGAGATGAGTACGACGTCCGCACCCGCGGCGATGAGCGAGGGGAGGCGGCGCTGGGCGACCTGGCCGGCCCCGAGGACGACCACGCGGCGGCCGGACAGCCGCAGTCCGACGGGGTAGGCGGCGTGTTCGGCGACATGCTCAGCCATGGTGATACGGCTCCTTGTGCGGGTGGTGCGAGTTCGACGACCGGCTCAGTCGCTGCGGCTCTGGAGCGGCTGTGAGGGTGGTACGAGGGCCCGGGGCATCTGGTGGGAGGTAGTGCCCCGGCCCACAGCCTATGGGGCTGCGGGCCGGGGGTCATGCGGGAACTGGTCACATCCGGGCGACCGGTCAGCTCTTCTCCGTCACTCCGGCGGAGTCGAAGGTGGCGACCTCGTGCATGGCGCGGGCGGCGCTCTGCACCACCGGGAGCGCGAGCAGGGCTCCGGTGCCCTCGCCGAGGCGCAGATCCAGGTCGACCAGCGGGCGCAGGCCGAGCTTGGTCAGGGCCGCGACATGGCCGGGCTCGGCGCTGCGGTGGCCGGCGATGCAGGCGGCCAGCGCCTCGGGGGCGATGGCGCGGGCCACCAGTGCGGCGGCGCCGGCGCTGACGCCGTCGAGGATGACCGGCGTACGCAGCGAGGCGCCACCGAGGATCAGACCGACGAGGGCCGCGTGCTCCAGGCCGCCGACCGCGGTCAGTACGCCGATGGGGTCGGCCGGGTCGGGCTGGTGGAGTTCCAGGGCGCGGCGGACGACGTCGACCTTGCGGGCGTGTGTCTCGTCGTTGATGCCCGTGCCGCGGCCGGTGACCTCGACCGGGTCGGCGCCGGTGTAGACGGAGATCAGGGCGGCCGAGGTGGTGGTGTTGGCGATGCCCATCTCGCCCGTCAGCAGCGCCTTGTTGCCCGCCGCGACGAGGTCCCGGGCGGTCTCGATGCCGACCTCGATGGCCTTGAAGACGTCTTCCTGGGTCATGGCCGGGCCCGCGGTGAAGTCGGCGGTGCCGGGCCGTACCTTGCGCGGCAGCAGGCCCGGGGTGGCGGGGAGTTCCCCGGCCACGCCGACGTCCACGACGCAGACCTCGGCGCCGACCTGGTTGGCGAAGGCGTTGCAGACCGCGCCGCCGCCCAGGAAGTTGGCGACCATCTGGCCGGTGACCTCCTGGGGCCAGGGGGTCACGCCCTGGGCGTGCACGCCGTGGTCGCCGGCGAAGATCGCCACGGCGGCGGGCTCCGGGATCGGCGGCGGGCACTTGCGGGACAGGCCGCACAGCTGCGCGGAGATGATCTCCAGCATGCCCAGCGCGCCGGCGGGCTTGGTCATCCGCTTCTGGCGTTCCCAGGCCTCGCCGAGCGCCTTGGCGTCCAGCGGGCGGATGCCCTGGAGGGTCTCCTGGAGGAGGTCGTGCGGGGCCTCGCCGGGCAGCGCGCGGCGGCCGTAGGTCTCTTCGTGGACGACCCAGGACAGCGGGCGGCGCTTGGACCAGCCGGCCTGGAGCAGCTCGGGCTCGTCGGGGAACTCGTCGACGTAGCCGACGCAGAGGTAGGCGACGATCTCGAGGTGATCGGGCAGGCCGAGCTCGCGGACCATCTCCCGCTCGTCGAAGAAGCTGACCCAGCCGACGCCCAGGCCCTCGGCGCGGGCCGCGAGCCAGAGGTTCTCGACGGCGAGCGCGGAAGAGTACGGGGCCATCTGCGGCTGGGTGTGCCGGCCGAGGGTGTGGCGGCCGCCGCGGGTGGGGTCGGCGGTGACGACGATGTTCACCGGCGTCTCGAGGATCGCCTCGATCTTCAGCTCGCGGAACTGCTTGGCGCGGGCCTTGGGCAGCGACTTGGCGTAGGCGTCGCGCTGCGCCATCGCGAGCTGGTGCATCCGCTCGCGGGTCTCGTCGGAGCGGATGACGACGAAGTCCCAGGGCTGGGAGTGGCCGACGCTGGGCGCGGTGTGGGCCGCCTCCAGGACGCGCAGCAGCACGTCGTTGGGGATCGGGTCGCCGCGGAAGCCGTTGCGGATGTCGCGGCGTTCGCGGATGACGCGGTGGACGGCGGCGCGCTCGGAGTCGTCGTATCCGGGGGCGGGGGCGGTCTGGGGGGCGGGGGCGGCGATCGGGTCGGCGGCGCCGTCGGCTGCCTCGGTCACGGGCTGCTCCGCGTCCTGGAGCTGTTCGCTGTCGTGGGCGTTGTCGTGGGCGTTGTCGTCGCCGTTGTCATGGCCCTCGCCGAGCTGGACGAGTTCGGTCGCGTCCTGCTCGTGGGGGCGGTCCTCGGGGGCCTCGTCCTCGGCCGGGGCGTCGTCCGGGGCCGGCTCGGCGGCTGCCTGGGCCGGGATGTGGAGGACGGCGGGCTGCGGTTCGGCGGCGTCGGGCTCGGTGAGCCCGGCGCCCGCGTCGGCCGCGGCGGGCACGGACGGCTCGGTGGCCTCGGCCGGCGCTTCGGTCGCGGCGTCGGGGGCGTGCGCGTCGCCCGGGGCGTCGTCGGCGGGCTGCTCGGCGACGGGTTCGGGTGCGGGGCCGGGCTCGGCGGGGGTCTCCGCCGGGGCGTCGGCAGCGGCGTCGGCCGGGGTCTCTTCGGCCTCGGCGGGCTGCGGGAGTTCGGCGGCCGTGGGCTGCGCCTCGGGCTGCTCTATGACGGGCTCTTCCGGGAGCGTGGCGTTCTCCGGGGCGGGCAGGGCGATGGGGCCCTGGACCGTGGCGTCGGCCACCGGGGCCGCATCGGCCACCGCCGGGGTCTCGGGCCGGGGTTCGGCCGCCTCGACGGGCTGCGGCTCCTCGACGGGCTGCGGGGTCTGCTCCGCCTCCGCGGCGTCCGCGTCCGTCACGGCCTCGGCCTCGGCGGCAACCGGCTGAGCCGCCAACGGGGTGGCGTCGGAGGGCTCGACGGCTTCGACGGGCATGGCGGTCTCCACCGCATCGGCCACAGGCTGGACGGGCTCGACGGGCTGGGCCTCTTCCGGTTCCGGCTGCCCGGCGTGCACGGGCGGTGCGACGGCCTCGTGCGGCTCCTCGGCGGCCGCTTCGGCCGGCGGAACCTGCTCGGGGGCCGGGGGCGTCTCGACGTCGGGGGCCGGCGCCTCGGCTGTCGCCGCGTCAGCTGCGGAGTCGTCAGCCACCGCGTCCGCCGCCACATCCTGCGCCGCCGCCTGGGGGGCGTCGGCCGCGGCACCGGCGTCGGAGACCGCTTCCTCGGCGACCACCGCGTCCGCGATGACCGCCGTCGCCTCCGCGGCCTCCGGCAGCGGCATCGGCTGTGCCTGCGGCTGTTCGGCGGGCAGCGGGGCTTCCTGCGGGGCCTGCCCGGCCGCCACCGGAGCGGCCGTTTCGGCGCTGGGGACCGCGGCCGCCTGTGCGGAGGCCTCGTTCCACGGCGGCATCTGCGAGGGGATCTCGCCCAGCTGCGGACCGGGCAACGGGCCCTGGCCGGCGGCGCCGTAAGACTGCTCGGCGTAGAGCTGGCCGTCGTAGGGCTGCTCGCCGTACGACGGCATCGCGGCCGGCTGCTCCTGCTGCGCCGTCTCCACGAGCGGCTGCCCTGCGGCCTGCCCGGCCGCCACCAGCTGCTCCCCGGCGAAGGCCGCGGACGGCTCGCCGGGCGTGGCCGCCGCCTGGACGTCGAGGTATTCGGGCTCGGTGGGCGGTCCCGCGTGCCGGCCGGGCGCCTGGGACGGCACGTCCGCCGGGCCGCGGTCGGCGAGCGAGCGGACCACGCCGCCGGTCGGGTCCGGGACGGGCGGGCCCATGTGCAGCGGGCGGCGCGCGGGCGTGCCCTGCGCGGCCGCCTGCGCCCGCTCCTGCTGCGGTACGGAGGGCTGCGGTACCGAGGGCTGCGGTGCCGCGGGCTGCGGTGCCGCGGGCTGCGGGATGCGCACGGCGCTGAGGTCGACCGCGCCGGAGTCCCGGCCGCCGCTCTCGTGGTCACCGGCCGCGGTGGGCAGCTGGGTGCCCTGGCCGGGTGTGGCCTGCTGCGGCTGCGGCATCGGCTGTGCCTGCTGCTCGCTCCAGGCGCCCTGGGCGCCCGGCATCAGCAGCAGATCGTCGTCCTCGACGCCGTTGGCCGGCTCGAGGTAGGAGTACGCGTCGGCCTGCGGGACGGTGTCCTGCTGCATCGGTCCGGCGTCGGCAGGGGAGGGAACGGCCGCCGGCTGTGGCTGCCCGGGATGCCCGCCTGCGTTCTCCGGCTGTCCCTCGCCCGGGACCTGGCCGGTGTCGGTCATGCGTACCCCTCGCCCATGTGCTAGTGCTCCTTCCAACCGCTCGTGCGACGCGCTCGACCGGGGCGCGCCGACGCCCCGATAGCGAGAACGAGCGAGCGCGCCGCGCGGCACGTCCGCCCTCTAGTGCTTCATTTTCCGCCAAAACCACGGCATTTTCCGGATTTTGACGGACTCACCCGAACGCGGAACAGCGGCGCAACGATCCGCCAGCCTACCTCCCACGGGTTGCCTTCCAGGTCATGGGTGAGGAACGCGATACCCGCTGAGCAGAAAGACCACCGAACGTTCACGTTCCACCCAGGCCGTGGTGTCGAGGTCGACGGACTGGAGGAGCGCGCACTCGACTTCGTAACCGCCGTCGGCCAGCGCCCGCCCGAGCGCTTCGGCCTCGTCGCGGGTGGCGGCGTGGGTGACGATGCGTTCGGGGCGGCGGTCCGCGCAGGCGGTGACGACGGCCGCTCCCCCGCCGCCGATCCGCACCACGTCCGGCTCGGGGAGGTCTTCCAGGATCCCCGGCGCACGGCCCCGGACGACCTGGAGTTGGACGCCGTGGCGGCGGGCGACGGCGGCGGTGCGCTCGCAGGCTTCCGGGTCGGCGTCCACGGCGATGACGGCGGCGCCGAACCGCGCGGCCTCCACCGCGGCCGCGCCGCTGCCCGTTCCGATGTCCCAGACCAGGTCGCCCACCCTGGGCCCGAGGCGGGCCAGTTGGGCGGTGCGCAGCTGGATGGACTCCCCCTCGTCGAGGGCGCCGCCGTAGGCGCCGTCCGGCAGGCCCCAGCCGCGGGGTCCGATCGGGTGGCCGACCTCGTGGGCGGCGATCCAGCCGGTGCCCTGGGCGGCCGCGCCGCCGGGTGAGCCGCCGATGACGATGACGACATTGGGGTCGCGCCAGACGTGGTCGGCGACCTTGTCGGATGTGAGGACCGTCACCCGTTCCCGGTCAGTGCCCAGTTCCTCACAGATGACGAAGGTGCGGTGGACGCCGCCGAGCAGCAGCGCGAGTTCGGCGGGGCCGGCGCCGGGCGAGGTGAGGACGGCGACCTTGGTGTGGGCGCGGCAGACGTTGACGGCGCGGCGCAGGTCGCGGCTGTGCGCGACCACGATCTGGGCGTCGTCCCAGGGCATGCCGGCGCGGGCGAAGGCGGCCGCGACGGAGGAGACGGCGGGCACCACTTCCACTTCGAGGCCGTGCTCGGGGGCGCGGAGGGTGCGGACGACGCCGAAGAAGCCGGGGTCGCCGTCGGCGAGGACGACGGCGGTGCCGCGGTGCTGGGCGATCCGGCGGGCGGCGAGGGCGACGCTGCCGAGGCGGATGCGTTCGGCGTGCGGCGGGACTTCGGGCAGTGCGAGGTGGTGGGCGGCGCCGGCCACGAGCGTCGCGGCGCCGAGGGCGGCGCGGGCGGGGGCGGTCAGCGCGGAGCCGTCCCATCCGATCACCGTGACCCGGTCGGCCATGCTCGTCAGTCTCCTGGGGCTGCTGGGGGTACGCGGGCGGGGCGGCGGGAGTGCCGGGCCGTGGGATGGTCCTCGCTGGTGGCGAGGGCTGCGGCAGGCCGAGAGTACCTCGGGAGGTACGGACCTGAGCGCGGGTGTGGGGTCAGTTCCACTCGGGGTAGGCGAATCCGTTGGCGTCGGCCATCCGGGCGGGGAGGCCTTCGAGGTCCTCGGGCAGCAGGCTCCAGACAATCATGTCCGTGCGGATGTCCGTCCAGCCGCCGTCCTCCGTGCGGCTGCGGGCTATTGAGGCGTTGCGCAGCACTCCCTCGCTGATGCAGCCGACCTTCTGGGCGACCTGCTGGGAGGCGGTGTTGCCGGCGGCGGTGCGCAGTTCCAGGCGTTCGAACTTCTCGTCCTGGAAGAGCCACTGGGCGGTGGCGAGCGTGGCCTCGGAGGCGTAGCCCTCGCCGCGGGCCCAGGAGGCGACGATGTACGAGAGCTCGCTGGAGCGGACCCGCCAGTTGGTGTTGCCCAGCTGGACGACGCCGACCAGGCGCTGGGTGAGGAACTCGGTGACGGCGAAGTCGATGCCGCGGCCGGTGGTGCGTTCGGCGGGCGCGTATTCGGTGACCCAGTGGCGGGCGTTGGCCTCGGTGTAGGGCTGGGGTATCGCGGTCCAGGCCGCGACGAGCTCGTCGTTCATCATGTCGGTGAGGGCGGGGATGTCGTCCTCGTCGAAGGGGCGCAGCACCAGCCGTTCCGTGCTGATGGAGATGTCCGGAAAGGTGGATGTCATGCCGCTGCTCCCACGCCGTTGGCTGTCGTGCTCCGGAACGTCACGGGCCGTTCCTGCGTGAGGTCACGCGAGGTCACGGGCCGTCTTGACCGTCTATGAGGGCACCAGCATGCAGCATCTGCCCGGGGATGTGCCACGCCGGTGGGCCCCGGCCGCGCGCTGCGCGGATCCGGGGCCCACCGGTCATGCTGGGGTCGTGCGTGCGGACGGTCGCCTTCCGGTGACCTGCGCACAAGGGGGGGGCGTCAGCTCTTGGCGGGGCCGAAGGCGGGGATGACGGAGCCGTCCGTGTACTTGTCCTCGATGAACTTCTTGACCTCGGGGGAGTTCAGGAGCTTGGCGAGCTTCTTGATCCGCGGGTCGTTCTCGTTGCCCTTCTTGACGGCGAGGAAGTTGGCGTAGGGGTTGTCCTTCGCCTTCTCCAGTGCGAGCGCGTCCTTGGAGGGCTTGAGGTCGGCGCCGATGGCGAAGTTGCCGTTGATGACCGCGGCGTCGACGTCCTCGATGCGCGGCGCGGTCTGGGCGGCGTCCAGCTCGGTGATCTTGATGCCCTTGTCGTCCTTGACGTCGGTGAGCTTGGCGTCGGCGCCGACGCCGGACTTGAGGGTGATCAGGCCGTTGTCGGCGAGGAGCTTGAGCGCGCGGCCCTCGTTGGAGGGGTCGTTGGGCACCGAGACGGTGGAGCCGGACTTGAGGTCCGAGAGCTTGTGGATCTTCTTGGAGTAGAGGCCCAGCGGCTCGATGAGGACGTTCTGGACGGGCACGATGTGGGTGCCGTTCTCCTTGTTGAAGGTGTCCAGGAACGGCTTGTGCTGGAAGAAGTTGGCGTCGACCTGGCCGTCGTCGGTGACCTTGTTGGGGATCTTGTAGTCGGTGAACGGCTTGACGACCAGCTTGAGCCCGGCCTTGTCGGCCAGCTTGTTCTTGACGAAGTCGAGGATGGCGCCGTGCGGGGTGGGGCTGGCGGCGACGACGAGCGGGGCGTTCTTGTCGCTCTTGTCGGTGTCGGCGGTGGTGTCGGAGGGCGCGCTGCAGGCACTGGCCCCGAGAGCGACGGCGGAGGCGGCGGCGAGGGCCGCGGTGATCTTTACGGTGTTGCGCACGAAGAGTGCCTCTTTCTTGTGCACGCGCCGGTGGCGCGTGGTGGTACGCCCGGCAAAGGGTCCGGGCTCAGGGGTGCTGCGGTGGGGGTCAGGCGGCCTCGGTGACGGCGGCCGGCTCCTCGGCGCGGGCGCGGCGCAGGCCCACCCGTACGGAAGAGGTGCGGGTGCCGCGGCCGGCGAGGCGGCGGACGACGAAATCGCCGAGCAGCTGGACGAGGGTGACCAGGACGATCAGCTCGACGACGGTGGTGATCATCAGGGCGGTCTCGTACTGCTGGTAGCCGTAGGTGTAGGCCAGGTTGCCGAGGCCGCCGCCGCCGACCGCGCCCGCGATGGCGGAGTAGCCGATCAGCGTGATGACGGTGGTGGTGACGGCCGCGACCAGCGCGGGCAGTGCCTGCGGGAGCAGCACCTTGAAGACGATGGTCCAGGTGCCGCCGCCCATGGCCTGGGCGGCCTCGATCAGACCCTTGTCGACCTCGCGCAGCGCGGCCTCGACCAGCCGGGCGAAGAAGGGGATCGCGGCGATGGCGAGCGGGACGACCGCGCCGGTGGGGCCGATGGAGACGCCGACGACGAGGCGGGTGAAGGGGATCAGCACCACGATCAGGATCAGGAACGGGAAGGACCGTCCGATGTTCACGATCGCGCCGAGGACCTTGTTCACCACGACGTTCCGGAGCATGGCGCCGCGGTCGGTCAGATGCAGCACCACGCCGATGGGTATGCCGAAGAGCACCGCGTAGAACGTCGACCACCACACCATGAAGAGGGTGTCGAGGGTGTTGTCGTACAGCAGCGGCTGCATGTCGTTCCAGCTCACTTGGCGCCTTCCTTCTGGAGCGCGGCGGCGGGCGCCGGGATCGCCGGGTCGGGTACGGGGGCGTCGACGGCGTCGGCGTCATCGACAGTGGTCGCGACGTCGGCCACGTCCACCTGAAGCCCCTGCTCGCGCAGGTAGCCGATGGGGACGACGTTCTCCTCGAACCGGCCGGGCAGTTCGATCCGCATCCGGCCGATCTGCTTGCCGCCGACGGTGTCCATGGCGGCGCCGAGGATGGAGATGTCGACGTTGTACGTACGGGCCAGCTCGGAGATCACCGGGCGGGTGGCGGCCGAGCCGTGGAAGGTGATGTCGACGACGGTGCGGTCGTCGCCGGAGGGCTCGCCGCCGACGGGGAACAGCTCGCGGGCGAGCTCGGAGCCGGGGGTGGCGAGCAGTTCGGCGACGGTGCCCTGTTCGACGACCCGCCCGTTCTTCATCAGCGCCGCCGAGTCGCAGATCGTCTTGACGACGTCCATCTCGTGCGTGATGAGCACGATGGTCAGGCCCAGCTTGCGGTTGAGGTCGCGCAGCAGCTGGAGGATGGAGCGGGTGGTCTCGGGGTCCAGGGCGCTGGTGGCCTCGTCGGAGAGCAGCACCTTGGGGTCGCCGGCCAGGGCGCGGGCGATGCCGACGCGCTGCTTCTGACCGCCGGAGAGCTGGGCGGGGTAGGCCTGGGCCTTGTCGGCGAGGCCGACCAGGTCCAGCAGCTCCAGGGCCTTGCGGGAGCGCTCGCGGCGGTCGACCTTGAGGATCTCCAGGGGCAGTTCGACGTTGTCCTGGACGGTGCGCGAGGACAGCAGGTTGAAGTGCTGGAAGACCATGCCGATGTGACTGCGGGCGGCCCGCAGCGCGGCGTTCGCCCGCTGGCCGCGGCCGGCGAGGGCGGTGAGGTCCTGGCCGGCGACGGTGACCGTGCCGGAGGTGGGCCGCTCCAGGAGGTTGAGGCAGCGGATGAGGGTGGATTTACCGGCGCCGCTCTGGCCGATGACGCCGTACACCTCGCCCTCGCGGACGTGCAGATCGACGCCGTCCAGGGCGGTGACTTCGCGGTCTCCTGAACGGTAGACCTTGGTCAGGCCCGTTGTGGTGATCACAGGGAATTCCGTCACTGTCGAGTGCCCGGCGGCTCGCCCACCGGGTACGGGGCATTCTTGCGAGTGCGGCAGGGAGAAACCCGGGAGGCATGGGCCCGGCTTCGGGTTCCGGTGACGCGGGGCGGCCGGTGTGCCGTCGATGACGTATCGATGGCATACGGCGCGGTGGGGTCCCCCTGCTCTTCAAGAGCGTGGGGGAGGTCTCGCTTCGGGGCGCGAGGCTCAGCGGGGGCCCTCAGCGGTCACACATTCGACACATGCAACGAGCACCGGGCGTGGCGGTCGCCTCGGTCGCAGGGGTGCGGTTGCTCGTCGTGGTCATGGCGGCAAGTAAACCAGACAGCGGCGCGGCCCGATCAAGCATGTCCGGATAGCGGACAGGCCCGACCGGTCCGTGGACAGCGCCCCTCGCCCCCATGATGATCTCGGCCGTCCCGCCCGTGGCCTGCACGGATACCGCCGGGTGGGTGGCGGCGACGGTGTCCGCGGACGGCCCCTTCGCGCGATGCGTGTGGTCAACGCCACGGTGGCCGTCCCCCGGGAAGAGAGCATCGGCGGAGATCGTCACGGTTCGCCGGCGTATGTGCCGCGACGGGGCCGGACGCGGCCGCCCGCCGAGGGGCCATTAGCATCGCCCCATGCCCCACATCCCCTCGGCGCACCTCGGCGCCGCGCGGAGGTCCCGGTGATCGACGCACTGACCCTCGCGGTCGCCGTGACCGCTCTCGCGCTGGCCGCCTGGTGCGGCTTCGCCACCTACCGCGACCAGCCGACGAAGGACTGGCACTTCATCGGCATGGCCGTGGTGTCGGTCCTCGGCATCGCCCAACTGATCATAGGTTTCGTGCAGTTGGCGCGCGGCCAGTCGCCGGACCAGGGCACCGCGATCTTCGTGGCGTATCTGCTGGGCGCGGCCGCCTGCGTGCCGGCCACCGGGTTCATGTCGCTCTCGGAGCGCACCCGCTGGGGTTCGGCCACCGTCGCGGCGGGCGGCATCGTGCTGGCGGTGCTGGAAGTACGGCTTTTCGACATCTGGGGAGGCGGCAGTGCCTGAACCGACCACGACCACGGCACCGGAGGCCTCCGCGCCCCCGGCCAGGCGCTCGCTGGGCACCGGACCCGGGCGCCTGCTCGTCACCGTCTACGGCGTCTTCACCGTCGCCGCCGCGTCCCGCTCCCTCTTCCAGCTGATCGCACAGTTCCACGTGGCCCCGCTGGCGTACAGCCTCTCGGCGGTCTCCGCGGTCGTCTACGGCTTCATCCTCTTCTCGCTGGTACGCGGCGGCGAGGGCGCCCGCAAGGCGGCCGTCGTCTCCTGCGCGCTGGAACTGATCGGGGTACTGGGCATCGGTACCTGGACGCTGGTCGATCCCGCCGCCTTCCCCGATGCCACGGTGTGGTCGGACTACGGGATGGACTACCTCTTCATCCCGGTCGCCCTCCCGGTCACCGGCATGCTGTGGCTGCGCCGCTCCCGTACGCAGGAGGCGTAGCGGCCGGGGCGTACGCATACGGTGTGCGGGCCCGCCCCCACAGCAGGCCCACACACCGGTCCTTGGGTGCGGCGGCGTGACTACGCCCCGGCCACGTACGCCTGGGCCGCCGCCAGCTCCTCCCCCAGCACCTTCGCCTCGCCCGGGTCTTTCTCCAGGGTGATCTCGCTCAGCCTGCGGCTGAGGCGCTCGGTGCCGACGGGCACATATCCGTGACTGCGGTACAGCCGCAGATTGCCCTCGCTGCGGTGGCCGGTGAAGAGGCGGTAGCGCTTGGCGGAGCGCTCGGCCGCGAGCCGCTGTTCGACCGCTCCGAGCAGCCGGCCGCCCAGTCCGTGGCGCTGCATCCGCGGGTGCACCATGAGTTTGGCTATCCGCGCCGTGCCGTCCGGGTCGACTGTGCCGCGTACGGACCCGACGACCTCGCCGCCGAGCCGGGCCACCACCACGCACCCCTCTTCGAGCTCCGCGCGCAGGGCCGCCAGGCTCTGGGTGAGCGGCTCGATGCCGTAGTCGTCATACAGCGCGGCCTCCGACTGGTAGCAGAGGTACTGCAGTTTGAGGATCTGCTCGGCATCCTGGTCGGTCGCCGCAGAGATGGTCACGCTCGTGCCCATGCGCGTATGCCTCCCCTATTCGGTTCGCTGCGTGCTTCCGGATTCCCCGGAATGTGGCAGTGGCAATCCCCGCCGCGAGCATTGTGCGCGGGCATATGGGGCATGGGGAACAGACCGGCCCCAAGCTCCTCTGTGACTTTCCCAACTCAGATGAGATTCCACGGGATTCAGGGGGGCGGGGCCGGTCCGGGGAGGCGGACGTCAGCGCTTACGGAACTCCGCGGCGGCGAGCAGCGCGGTGTCCGGGTTGTCGGAGAACAGCCCGTCGATCCCGGTGCCCAGATAGGCCTTGAAGACGCCGAGCGCGTCCCCGTAGGCAGTGGGATCGGTGCCGCGGCGGAAGTCGGCGGGCAGGAAGCTGTTCTCGTTGCGGACCGTGTACGGGTGCAGGACGAGCCCCGCCGCGTGCGCGTCCTTGACGACGGAGGTGGGCGTGCCGAGCCTGCCGTCCTTGTCGCGCGGGATGATGACGGTCAGGTCCGGGCCGATGCCCTCGGCGAATCCGGCTATCCAGGCCAGCCCCTCGGGAGTGACCAGATCGGCGACCTTGCGCGGGTCGCCCGCCTCGACGAAGTCCCACGGGCGGGAGTCGAGCGTCGACAGCAGCACGACCTTGGGGCAGTCGACGAGCCTGCCCAGGCGCTGGATGCTGCCCGGCTCGAACGACTGGAGGAAGTTCGGCGAGTTCCTGCGGTGCCGGCCGTGCGCCCGCAGCGCCTTGGCCACCCGCTCCTCCAGGCCCAGTCCCAGCTTGCGGAAGTAGGTGGGGTGCTTGGTCTCGATGTGCAGCCAGACGCGGCGGCCCCGCCTGCGGCCCTCCCGCTCCGCCCACTGCAGCACCTCTTCGAAGGACGGCACCTCCCACTGGCCGTCGTAGAGGGTGTTGTGCTGCCGGGTGCCCGGAATGCGCTCCTTGGCGCGCAGCGTCTTGAGCTCGGCGAGCGTGAAGTCCTCGGTGAACCAGCCGGTGAGCTTGACCCCGTCGACGGTCTTGGTGGTCTTCCGGTCGGCGAACTCGGGGTGGGCGGAGACATCGGTGGTGGCCGTGATGTCGTTCTCGTGCCGGCAGACGAGGTGCCCGTCCTTGGTGGGGACCAGGTCCTGCTCGATGACGTCCGCCCCCATGTCGAGGGCGAGTTGATACGAGCCGAAGGTGTGCTCGGGCCGGTAGCCGCTGGCTCCGCGGTGGCCGACGATCAGCGGTACGGGCAGTTCCCGGGCCGCCCCGCCGCTCGCCCCGGCACCGGCCGCCTCGCGCGCGCTCGCCTGCCCGGCGCCGCCGAACACCGCCGCACCCGCGCCCAGGGCCGCGGCCCCCAGCACCATCCGCCGTCCCGGCTGCTGCCGCTTCTGCATGCTCGCGCTCCTTATGTCGTGTGAGGTCCGGGTGATTGCGGCGGGGCGGGGGCCCGGAGGATTCGCGGTCCCGGGGACCCCCGCTCCTGTCCCGCACCTGTCAAAACACCCGCCGATCGTAAGCACGCACCGGCCACATCGGGGAGACGCGCGACGACATCGGGGGGAACACGGCGGTAACAGACGTCAACTGTGCGTCAACTCTCCGTATCGACCTTGTGAACCCGATGTGCGGCCGCAGGTGACCCGCGAGTATCGTCCTGGGCTGCAGAGTTCGCTGCTGCCTCGACGTTGACCAGCCACGACCCGGAGGACCCGTTGTCCCGCATTGTGCTCAAGGCGATTCTCGGATTCCTCATGCGTGTCCTTTACCGCCCGAAGGTCGAGGGCATGGAGCGCATTCCGGAGACCGGTCCGGTGATCCTGGCCGGCAACCACGTCACCTTCATCGACTCGCTGTTCCTGAGCCTGGTCGTCAAGCGTCCCGTCTACTTCATCGGCAAGGACGAGTACGTCACCGGCAAGGGCCTCAAGGGCCGGCTGATGGCGTGGTTCTTCACCAGCGCCGGCATGATCCCGGTGGACCGGGACGGCGGGCACGGCGGCGTCGCGGCGCTGATGACCGGCCGCCGCATCCTGGAGGAGGGCAGCATCTTCGGCATCTACCCCGAAGGCACCCGCTCCCCCGACGGCCGTCTCTACCGCGGCCGTACCGGCATCGCCCGGCTCACCCTGATGACCGGCGCCCCCGTTGTCCCGTTCGCGATGGTCGGCACCGACAAGGTGCAGCCCGGCGGCAAGGGCCGCCCGCGCATCGCCCCGGTGACGGTGCGCTTCGGTGAGGCGCTGGACTTCTCCCGTTACGAGGGCATGGACCGCGACCGCTACGTCCTGCGGGCCGTCACCGACGAGGTGATGAGCGACGTCATGGAGCTGTCCGGCCAGGAGTACGTCGACATGTACGCCACGAAGGCCAGGGCCGCCTGAGGCCCCTCCCTGCGGCTAATCCGCCGCCGCTCTCGCGGAAGTGGTGGCTCGCCGTCGGGGTTCCTCAATTGTTGGCTGAGGCACAAAGGGGGCCCGTCCGAGACCCGATCGGACGGGTCCCCTTGCGTGGTGGTCAGCAGGGCACCCGGAAGCCCCCCGGCGCGCGCTGGCCTTCGGGGCCGCCGGTCAGCGCCGTACGCAGCGCCGCCTCGGGCCGCGGGATCTTGCTGCCGTCGGACTGCATCAGCTGCGGCCGCTCGGCGACGCCGCCGATCCGGGCGCCCGGCACGTCCGCGTTCTTCACCGTCACCCGGTTCAGCGGCGCTGGCGTCAATTGCTGCCGAGTACGGACGAATTCCACAAAGCTCTCGAAGTCGCGGGTATGCCGCACGGGCGAGGTGAATCCGGAGAAGGCGCTGTAGCCGTCCTGGTTGATGAGGGTGTACGAGGGCGCGGCGAGGCGGTAGCTGCGCGCCGGGTCGAGCGCGGTGCCGTTGATGAAGACCTCGGCGGGGGAGACGCGCTTGCCGACCGGGCCCGCGGCGTCGAAGGTGTAGCGGACGTTGGCGGAGACGGCCAGCGGTGCGAAGCCCAGGCCGCCTCCGGTGGCGGGGGCCCACTGTTCCTCCAGCGCGTCGTGGATCTGGGCGCCGGTGACGGTCACCGTCATGATCGGGTCGCCGAAGCCGACGCTGTTCCAGGCCCGGCCCAGGGTGATGGTGCCGCCCGACGCCTCGTCACGTACCAGGTCGCCGGCGATGACGGCCTGGCCGACGCGCGGCGCGACCGCGATGACGGAGAGTTCGGCGGGGATGTTGGGGTTGGCCGCGGCGTCGTCCATCGGCCCGCGCGGCTGTCCGCCCGCCCACAGCGCCCAGTCGGCGACGAGGTCGCCCATGGTGCTCTCGCCCGCGGCGTTGCGCCGGCGGGTGAAGGAGGCGGTCTGCCTGCCGAGCGGGGTGGCGGCGCGCCGGGTGCCGTAGCCCGCCCAGTAGTCGGCGATCGAGCGCAGCTCGGGGTGCGGGGTCACATCGCGGGTGTTGGGGTGGTTGGTGGAGGTGGTCAGCGGCCGGATCACCTCGCCGGTGTCGGGGTCGAGGCGCAGGGTGATCTCGTTGATCAGCTGGCCGTAGCAGCCCGCTTCGACGAAGGGGCGGGGGTTGCCGTTGGGGTCCGGCAGCATCATGGTGAAGGCGCAGTGCCAGTGGCCGGTGACGATGGCGTCGATGTCCGACGAGACCCGCAGCGCCAGTTCGTAGGCGGGGCCGGAGGGGTTGCTGCCGCTGGTGAAGTCGCCGCCGGCGACCGCGCCGTCGTGCATGCTGAGCACGATCGCGTTGACGCCGCGTGACTTCAGTTCGGCGGCGCAGCGGTTGGCGGTGTCCAGCTCGTCGAGGGTGCGCAGCCCCGGCTGGTAGGAACCAGGGAACGACTCGGTGCCCAGGGCGGTGAGGTGGATGAAGCCGATGGGCAGGGTGTGGCCGCGGCCGGAGTCGACGTACGCGATGTTGTACGGCGGCAGGACGGTCTCGCCGCTCTCGTTCCAGACCATGTTGGCGCTGTAGTACGGGAATTTCGCACCGCGGAAGCGCTTTCCCGTCGAGTCGTCGAAGGAGTCGTCGCGGCCGATGACGGGGTAGGTGGCGCCCTTCGCCATGTGCGAGGTGAGATAGGCCGCCGATTTGTCGAATTCATGGTTGCCGGCGGAGGCGAAGTCCAGGCCCATCGCGTTGAGGGCCTCGATGGTGGACTCGTCGGCGAAGGAGGCGGCGTCGAACTCCCAGCCGGAGAAGAGGTCACCGGGTGCGAAGAAGAGGGAGTTGCGGTGGCCGTCCCGCAGCCGTTCCAGATGGGCCGCCATATAGGCGACGCCGCCCACCGTGTACGCCTTGCCGCCCGCCCCCGTGATGACGGAATTGCCGCCCGGCGCGCCCTGGAGGTATCCGTGCAGGTCGGTGATGTTGAGCAATTGCACATCGACATATTCGTCGGCGGTGTTCGCGTCGCGGGCGTGTCCGGTGGCGTAGGCGCTGCTGCCGATGGCGCTCGCGGTGGCCATGGCCCCCGCGGCGGTGAAGAAGAACCGTCGTCCGATGTCGCGCACTGCGTCACTCTCCTCAGCGGGCCGGCCGAAGGGGGACGACGGGAGAGTCAAACGAGCCGTGCGGGACGTCCGGCCACCAGGACGCATACCGGGCGTGAACGGCTGGGGACAGTCGCCCCCGGGGGCGTGTCTTGTGGATCATGGCGGGTGGGCGGCTCGGGGCCGTGCAGGACACGCCCGTCGGCGGCCGGTCATGACCCGGATGTCGCCAGACGGGGGCCGTCGCACTCGTCCGGGAAGAGGGAAGAGTGCCCGGCGCGATCGCCCTTCATGGCGAAGGATGTGAGGGGTGCGGGGGCCGGCCGTCATGCCGCCGGGCCGGGCGGCGGGCGCGGTCGCACGGACGGGCGGCCGGGCGGCCGGGCGGCCGGGCGGCGGATGCAGCGACCGGCTCTACGGGTCGGCTCGCCGGCCTCCGTGCCGCCCGGTGGCTCCCCGCCGCGCCGTACGTGGTCCGCCGTTACGCCGTGACGTCATCTCGCTTTCCTGTCACGGTCATTGATACCGCGCCCCACTGACAGTCGGCGGCCGTGCGCGCGGGGGTCGGCCGCGGGGGGCGACGGGGTGACGCTCGCGGCCGGTGTGCGCGGGAACGCCGGCCGCGGCGGCCGCCTCAGGCGCCCTTGCCCCCCATCGGCTCGGGCGCCGGCTTCGGGTGGGCGTCCGCCTCGGCCGCGGGCTCGGCGGGGCTGTTGCCCAGTTCCTGCCCGCGGAGCAGGTACCACGCGGCGACGGCCGCGCTCAGCAGCACCACGGCGCTCACCCCGACGGCGATGTCCAGGCCGTTGACGAAGGCCTGCTGAGCGGCCTTCAACAGGTCCGCGCCCTGTTCCTCGGGGAGGCTCTTGGCGGCCTCGATGGCGCCGCCGAGCGATTCGCGGGCGGCGTGGTCGGCGGCCGCGGGGATGCCGGCGGGGGCGGTGAAGCCCCGGTAGATGCCGGTGACGATGGAGCCGAGCACCGCGATGCCGAGCGCCGAGCCCAGTTCGTAAGCCGTCTCGGAGACCGCGGAGGCGGCGCCCGCCTCTTCCTTGGGGACGCTGGAGAGGATCACATCGGCGGTGACGGTGAAGGAGAATCCCGCGCCGACGCCGACGACGAAGAGGATGAGGCCGATCGAGGGGGTGCCGGTGTCGGCGTGCAGGGTCGTGGAGCCGACGAGCGAGAGCCCGACGATCCCGAGGCCGCCGGCCACCACCAGGCGTACGGAGAGCCTGCGGGCGACGAAGCCGGCGGCCAGGCCGGCGCCCACCGCGCCGACCGCGGCGGGGAGTTCGGTGAGCCCGGCGTTCAGCGGCGAGCGGACCTGCACCATCTGGAGGAACTGGGAGAGGAAGAAGACCAGCCCGGACAGACCCAGGATGGTCAGGAGATCGGCCAGCACCGCCCCGGAGAAGCCCCTGTGGTGGAAGAGCTTCATGTTGAGCAGGGGCGAGGGAAGGGTGAGCTGGCGGCGTACGAAGACGATCAGGGCGAGGGCACCGACGAGGCCGGCCAGCAGGATGTCCCAGCGGTAGCCGTGTACCGCCGCTTCCTTGATGGCGTAGACGACGCCGACGATGCCCACCAGGGACAGGGCGACGCTGGGAATGTCCCAGGGGCCGGGATCGGGGTTGCGGGATTCCGGGATCACCTTGATGCCGATGACCACCAGGAGCGCCATCACCGGCAGGTTGATGAGGAAGACCGAGCCCCACCAGAAGTGGCCCAGCAGAAAGCCGCCGAGGACCGGGCCGACGGCGGTGCCGGCCGAGGCCATCGCGCCCCATATGCCGACGGCGAGGCTGCGTTCTTTGGGGTCGTGGAAGAGGTTGCGGATCAGCGCCAGGGTGGACGGCATCAGCGTCGCGCCGGCCACGCCCAGCAGGGCGCGGGCCGCGATCATCATCTCCGGGCTGGTGGCGTACGCGCACACCGCCGACATCGCACCGAACGCGAGGGAGCCGATCAGCAGCAGCTTCTTGCGGCCGATGCGGTCGCCGAGGCTGCCCATGGAGACCAGCAGTCCGGCGATGACGAAGGAGTAGATGTCACCGATCCACAGCAGCTGCGTGCCGGAGGGCTTGAGGTCCTCGCTGAGGAAGGGGGTGGCCAGGCCGAGGACCGTGGCGTCTACGCCGACCAGCAGGACGGCGAGGACGAGAACGGCGAGGGCGAGCCAGCGGCCCGGGCGGGGCTGGTCGTCCACATGGGCCGAACCGGCCGGTCCTGACGCTATGGTCTCGGTCATTTCTCCATGCTCCGTCGGATGCCGCCGAGCAGCAGCTCGGCGATCGAGTGGTTGAGGTCGTTGCGGGCGACGCGTCCTTCGTGGACGGCCCAGGCACCGGCGCCGATCAGGCCGTAGAAGGCCTCGGTGAGCCAGGCGGCGCTGAGGTCGATGCGGAAGTCGCCCTGCTCCTGGCCGCGGCGGAAGAGGGCGTTGATACGGGCGTCCAGACGGGCCCAGCCCGCGTTGACCTCCTCGCCCTCGAAGAGCTGGTTCTCGGTGAAGAGGAAGGCCAGCACGCCGGCGACCTGTTCGGCCTCGGTGATCAGCCGGCGCAGCGCGTCGCGGGCGGCGCCGTCGTCGAGCCGGGCCGCGTCCATGGCCTGGGTGAACCGCTCGATGCCGTGCTGTTCGAGGGCGCGTATCAGCGCGTCCCGTCCGGCGAAGTGCCGGTGCAGGGTGGCGCGGCTGATGCCGGCGGCGCGGGCGATGTCGTCCATCGACGTCGTCGCGCGGCGGCTGAGCAGCGCGGCGGCCTGGGTGAGTACCTGTTCACGATCCACTGCCATGAGACACAGAGTATCCGAATGAGACATCTATGTCTCACGCATTTTTCGTGGAGGGGCTCGCATGGCGGTGAACGCATGGCGGTGAACGACGACGGAGGCCCCCACCCGAGCCGAGTCGGGTGGGGGCCGCCGTGCGCGTCCGTACGCTACTTCTGCTTGGCCGTGGCCCAGGCCTGCTGCGCCGCCAGGTCGGTCTTCAGCTCGGCGAGCTGGGTCGCCACCGCGGAGGGTGCGGTGCCGCCGCGGCCGCTGCGCGAGGCCAGCGCGCCGGGGACGTTGAGGACGCCGCGGACCTCGGGGGTCAGATGCGGGGAGATCTTGGCGAACTGCTCATCGGTGAGCTGGTCCAGCTCGATACCGTGCGCCTCGCACTCCTTGACGCACTCCCCCGCGACCTCGTGCGCCACCCGGAACGGCACGCCCTGCTTGACCAGCCACTCGGCGATGTCGGTGGCCAGCGAGAAGCCGGCCGGGGCCAGCTCCTCCATGCGCTCACGGTTGACGGTCAGCGTGGCCATCATGCCGGTGAACGCCGGGAGCAGCACCTCCAGTTGATCGCAGGAGTCGAAGACCGGCTCCTTGTCCTCCTGGAGGTCGCGGTTGTAGGCGAGGGGAAGGGCCTTCAGGGTCGCCATCAGCCCCGTCAGGTTGCCGATGAGGCGCCCCGACTTGCCCCGCGCCAGCTCCGCGATGTCCGGGTTCTTCTTCTGCGGCATGATCGACGAGCCGGTGGAGAAGGCGTCGTGCAGGGTCACGAAGGAGAACTCCTTCGTGTTCCAGATGATGATCTCCTCGGCGATCCGCGAGAGGTTGACCCCGATCATCGCCGTGATGAAGGCGAATTCGGCGACGAAGTCGCGGGAGGCGGTGCCGTCGATGGAGTTGCCGGCCGAGCCGTGCTCGAAGCCGAGGTCGGCGGCGACCGCCTCGGGGTCCAGGCCGAGCGACGAACCCGCGAGCGCGCCGGAGCCGTACGGGGACACCGCGGTCCGCTCGTCCCACTGCCGCAGCCGCTCCGCGTCCCGGGACAGCGACTGGACGTGTGCCAGCACATGGTGGGCGAAGAGCACCGGCTGGGCGTGCTGGAGATGCGTACGGCCCGGCATCGCGACGTCCGGGTGCGCCTCGGCGAGGCCGATCAGCGCCTCCTGGAGGCCGGCGATCAGGCCGCCGATGATCCGGGCGTGGTCGCGCAGATACATCCGGAAGAGGGTGGCGACCTGGTCGTTACGGGACCGGCCGGCCCGCAGCTTGCCGCCGAGGTCCGGGCCGAGCCGCTCCAGCAGCCCGCGCTCGAGGGCGGTGTGCACGTCCTCGTCGGCGATGGTGCCGGTGAACGAACCGTCGGCGACGTCCGCTTCGAGCCGGTCGAGCCCGGCGGTCATCCGCGAGAGCTCGTCCTCGGTGAGCAGACCCGCCTTGTGAAGCACCCTGGCGTGCGCGCGGGAGCCGGCGATGTCGTACGGGGCCAGACGCCAGTCGAAGTGGACGGACGCCGACAGCTGGGCCAGTGCCTCGGCGGGACCGGAGGCGAACCGGCCGCCCCAGAGCCGGACGTCACCGCTGTTGCTGCTCACTGCTGCTCCTCGGAGGGGTGGTGATGTGCTGCTTCCCGCAAGGCCTCAGGGCCAGGGGGTACCCCCACCGCGCCGCGAGGGCGGGGAGGCGGCAGTCGTACGGAGATAAACGAGCGTGCTCGGGCCTGGTCGCGCCGGGCTATGCCCGCGTTTGACGCAGCGCCGCGATCTTGCTGGACATGCCGAAGAGCTCGATGAAGCCCTTCGAGAGCGACTGGTCGAAGGTGTCGCCGGTGTCGTACGTCGCCAGGTTGAAGTCGTAGAGCGAGGCGTCGGACTTCCGGCCGGTGACCACCGCGCGGCCGCCGTGCAGGGTCATCCGGATGTCGCCGCTGACGTGCTGGTTGGCTTCGTTGATGAAGCCGTCCAGGGCCCGCTTGAGCGGGGAGAACCACAGGCCGTCGTAGACCAGCTCGCCCCAGCGCTGCTCGACCCCCCGCTTGTAGCGGGCCAGTTCGCGCTCGACGGTGACGTTCTCCAGCTCCTGGTGCGCGGTGATCAGCGCGATGGCGCCGGGCGCCTCGTACACCTCGCGGGACTTGATGCCCACCAGCCGGTCCTCGACCATGTCGATCCGGCCGATGCCCTGGGCGCCGGCCCGCAGGTTGAGCTCCTGGATCGCCTCGAGCACGGTGACCTTCTTGCCGTCGACGGCGACCGGGACGCCCCCCTCGAAGGTGATGACGACCTCGTCGGCCTCCCGCGGGGTGGCCGGGTTCTGGGTGTACTCGTAGACGTCCTCGATCGGCGCGTTCCAGATGTCCTCCAGGAAGCCGGTCTCCACGGCCCGCCCGAAGACGTTCTGGTCGATGGAGTACGGCGACTTCTTGGTCGTCGCGATCGGGAGTTCCTTCTCCTCGCAGAAGGCGATCGCCTTGTCCCGGGTCATGGCGTAGTCACGGACCGGCGCGATGCACTTGAGGTCGGGGGCGAGGGAGGAGATACCGGCCTCGAAACGGACCTGGTCGTTGCCCTTGCCGGTGCAGCCGTGGGCGACGGTGGTGGCGCCGTGCTTCTTGGCGGCGGCGACCAGGTGCTTGACGATGGCCGGCCGGGAGAGGGCGGAGACCAGCGGGTAGCGGTCCATGTAGAGGGCGTTCGCCTTGATCGCCGGGAGGCAGTACTCCTCGGCGAACTCGTCCTTGGCGTCCGCGACCTCGGCCTCCACGGCACCGCAGGCGAGGGCCCGCCGGCGGATGACGTCCAGGTCCTCACCGCCCTGACCGACGTCCACAGCAACGGCGATGACCTCGGCGCCCGTCTCCTCGGCGATCCAGCCGATGCAGACAGAGGTGTCCAGGCCTCCCGAGTAGGCGAGTACGACGCGCTCGGTCACGGGTTTCTCCTTACTGTGCATGCGCTAATAGGCATAAGTATGCACTCCACCGTATGTTTCGTCAACGAATCGGTGAAGGCGCAGGTCGGTCGGGGTCCGACGGCGCGATGTACGAGGTCAGGAACCCCCACGGAGGACATCGAGCAGCACAACGACATGACTCTGCCCCACCTCCTTCGTCGCGGTGAGCAGCGTCAGCGGACCCTCCGCCGCCAGCTCCCGCAGCCGCGTCAGCGCCGGCTGCGCCGCCTCCCCCGCCAGCTCGTCCCGATAGCGCTCGGCGAACCGCCCGAAGCGGTCGCCCTCGTGGTGGTACCAGCGCCGCAGTTCCGACGAGGGAGCCGCGTCCTTGCACCATTCGGTCAGCAGCGCGTCCGCCTTCGACAGCCCGCGCGGCCACAACCGGTCCACCAGCACCCGGGCGCCGTCGGCCGGCTCCGGAGCGTCGTACACCCGGCGCACGCGAATGTCGGCATCCTCGAACTTTTCCGCCATAACTCATACAAACACGGACGAGTACCGGCCGCCGAGGGGCCGGAGAGCGGCCGGAAGGGGACCCGCTTTGGATTCAGGGCCGGGGACAGGGTATTTTTCTTCTGCACGCCCCGGCCGGGAACTTTCCGGCCGGTACGGGCAACCGGGACGTGGCGCAGCTTGGTAGCGCACTTGACTGGGGGTCAAGGGGTCGCAGGTTCAAATCCTGTCGTCCCGACCAGCGATTTCGCAGGTCGGAGGCCGTTTCCTCGTATGAGGGAACGGCCTTTTCCGTTGCCTGTCAGGACAGCGACCCGATTTCGTCGCGGACCTTGGTGAGGACCTTGGCGGGGAGCGTCGCATAGCCCTGGAACGTCAGGTTCTCCTGGCCCTTCTGACCGGCCATGTACGTCAGGAACGCCTTGGTGGCGGGCCAGGTCGCCGGCTTGTTGCCCTTGTCGCAGACGATCTCGTAGGTGACCACGTCGATCGGGTAGGCGCCGGGCTCCTTGGTGCCGTAGTCGAGGCGGAGGAGCACGTCGTTTCCGTTGTCGGTCGTCTCGGCCCCGGAGATCGCATGGGAGGCCGCGATCACATTGGCATCGACGGGGGCGGGCGCGCCGGTGTCGACCGAGACGGTGCGGATCATGCGGGACACCGCGTAGGGCAGCTCGAAGTAGCCGATGGCGCCCACGGTCCGCTGCACCTGGTTGGCGAGGTCCGCGGAGCCCTTGACGGCGTGGCCGCCCTTGGCCGCCCACGTCTTGCCGTGCGGGTAGGGCCATGCGCCCTGGCCGGCGGCGCCGAGGTAGGCGGTGAAGTTGTCCGTCGTGCCGGAGGAGTCGGAGCGGTGGAACACCTGGATCGGCGTCGCAGGCAGTTTGACGCCCTTGTTGAGGGCGGCGATCGCCGGGTCGTTCCACTTGGCGATCCCCGCGTTGAAGATCTTGGCGAGGGTGGGGGCGTCGAGGACCAGCCGGTCGATGCCCGGGAGGTGGAAGCCGACCGCGATCGGTCCCCCGACCATCGGCAGGTGGATGGCGCGCCCGCCGCCGGCGCAGACCTTCCCGGACCGGTCGACCTGATCGGCGGTCAGCGGGGAGTCCGAGCCCGCGAAGGCGGTTCTGCCCGCCAGGAAATCGTCCTGACCGGCGCCGGAGCCGTTGCCCGCGTAGCTGATCTTCGTCTCGGCGCAGGCCCGGGTGTAGTTCTTGATCCAGTACTTCATCGCGTACTGCTGCGCCGTCGAGCCGGAGGCGCTCAGGGTGGCCGGTTTGCCGCAGGCGATACCGCCGGCGCCGGTGCTGGGCGCCGCGACGGTGGACGAGCCGCCGGCGGGGCCGGAGCTGCCGCCGCTGGAGCCGCAGGCCGTCAGGGCCAGGGCGCCGCAGACGGCCGCCACCCCGACCGCCGTGACGCGCGTCCCGCTCCTGCGCTGAGGCTTCATTCGCGGCGCTCCTTCCCGCGGACCGGCCCCGGCCGGCGCAGTAGAGGGTGGTGGCACCGCGCGCTCACGCGGCGTACGTCCGTACGGCGGCGCTCCCGCAGCGCCGAGCACTGCGCAGGCGACCGCACCCCCGGTAACTATATGCAGTTATATCCATACTCATGGTGATTGCGGCGCGCCGGTGAGTCAGCGCGGCACCGCGCCGGCCGCGGCGGATGCCCGGCCGGCGCCCGTCCGCCCGCCGGGCCGTGACCGAGGGGCATCGGGGTGTCGCCGCCGTCGAAGATCCGGTTTCCCGGAACCCGAGCCGTACGGGCATTCCCGGAGGTAGCGTCCGCGATAAGGAAAAAGTTTTCCGCGGAGTGTGCCACCCTCGACGGCTCGTCGAGGGCCGGCACCCGTACCGACCGGACGCGCGGCGGCAGGGCCGTACGCCGGGTCGACGACGACTTGGGGACCCATTGACCACGTATTCCGTCCTGATGCCCTTTGCGCCGAGCGAACCGGAGGAGATCCTGCCGTTCGCCGGGCTGGTCCACCGCAGCGGCGCGCACCGGCTGTGGCAGGGCCAGGCGCCGGCCAACGACCCGCATCAGACCTTCACGTTCGCGGCGGCGAGCGGCTTCCGGGTGCCGGTGGGCATCGGCGTCGCGCTCATGCCGTTCCGCCATCCCTACGACGCCGCGCTCCAGGCGGCCAACCTGGCGCAGACGATGGGCCGGCCGGTGACGGTCGGATACGGGCCCGGCGCCGCCGACCTCCAGCGCGGCCTGCTCGGTGCGCCCTACGCCCGGCCGCTGGCCGCCGCCCGGGAGTACCTCACCGTCATGCGGGGCCTGCTGGAGAAGGGTTCCGCGGACCATGTGGGCGAGTACTACACCTGCCGGGCCCATCTGTGGCAGATACCTCGGCCGCCGGTGGAGATCGGTCTGGGCGTGCTGCGGCCGCGGATGGCGCGGCTGGCCGGCGAGGTGGCCGATGTGGCCATCACCTGGCTGACGCCGGCGTCCTATCTGCGCTCGGTGGTGATCCCGCAGCTGCGGGCCGGCGCCGAGGCGGCCGGCCGGCCGGTGCCGCGGCTGGTGGCCATGGTGCCGCTCGCCCTGGCCGGACCGGGCCGCGACGGGGCGGAGTTCGCGCTGGAGAGCAACGAGGGACATATGCGGCTGCCGCACTACGCGGACATGCTGCGCAGGTCCGGAATCGATCTGGACATGACCGCGCCGCGGCGCAGCGCCGAGGCCGTCATCGCCGGCGGCGCCTTTGTGTACGGGGAACTGGAGCGGGTCGTCGCGGAGTTGCGCGCGTTCGAGGAGGCCGGGGTGGACGACGTGGTCCTGAACGTCACCGGGGTGTGGATGAAGGACGGTGCGCAGGGGGCGCTGGCGGAGCTGGAGACCGTCCTGGGCGCCCTGGGATGAGCGCCCGCGGGCCGATGCCGGGAAGACCTTGTCGCGGTTGCTGAGGAGTGGGGGATCACGTGCGGTTGTACAGGCACATGGATGTGGCGCTCGTGCGGGCCGTCGCCTGTCCGGAGGGCCGGCAGCTGCCGCCCTGGCCGGATCTGGGTGACGGGGCCGGGGTGGCGCAGTGGCGGGACTGGCTGCGCGAGGTGTGGGCGCGGGACGGCGTGGCGGAGGCCGTCGAGGTGGCCAGTCCGGCCCTGGCGCGCCGGGTGCGCGCGGTGTGCGAGGGGAAGGTGCAGCAGACCCGGCGGGTGCGGCGGGCGGTGGAGTCCCTCGTGCGCTATCTGCTGCGGATGGAGCACCGGGCGACGCCCTTCGGGCTGTTCGCCGGGATCGCGCCGGCCGCCGTCGGCGAGGGTCCACGGGTGCGCTGGGGCCCGGATCATCTCGCCGTCGTCCGGGCCGATTCGGTCTGGCTGGCCGATGTCGTCGGCCGTCTGGAGGCGTCCCGGGAGCTGCTGCACCGGCTGCCGGCCGTCGCCGACCCCACGGCCGTCGTGCGGGGCGGGAAGCTGGTGGTGCCCTGTCAGCAGCCGCGGCACGACGCGGGGGTGGGCGCGACCGAGGTGAGCATGCGGCATACGCCCGCCGTGGCGGCGGTGCTGCGGGCGGCCCGTACCCCCGCCGTGCTGGGCGAGGTGGCGGACGAGCTGGCCGCGGAGTATCCGAAGGTGCCGGCGGAGGTGATCGACGGGCTGCTGGCGGAGCTGGTGGCGCGGCGGGTGCTGCTGACCGCGCTGCGGGCGCCGATGACGGTGTCCGACGCGCTGGGGCACCTCCTCGGCCGGCTGGCCGATGCGGACGCCGGGGCGATCGGTGACGTCGCGGACACCGTGGCGGAGCTGCGCGAGATCCACGCGGGCATCGAGCGGCACAACCGGGCCGCGCCGCGGGACCGGGCCGGCATCAGGGCGGCCGTCGCGGCGCGGATGACCGCCCTGTCGGACGCCGTGGAACAGCCCCTCTTCGTGGACCTGAAGCTCGACTGCGCGGTGCGGCTGCCCCGGGAGGTGGCCGCCGAGGCGGAGCGGGCGGCGACGGCGCTGGCCCGGCTCTCGCCGTTCCCCTCCGGGTCGGTGGCGTGGCAGGAGTACCACACCGCCTTTCTGGAGCGGTACGGGATCGGCGCGCTGGTGCCGGTGTCCGAACTCACCGATCCCGACGCGGGCCTGGGCTTCCCCGCCGGGTACCAGGGCTCCCTTCTTCGGCGGCCGGACGCCGCGCCGTCCGCCCGCGAGGAACGGCTGCTGGCGCTGGCCCAGCGGGCGGTCTTCGACGGCGCCGTGGAGATCGTGCTCGACGACCGGATGCTGGACGCCCTGGCACCGGCGGAACCGGTACGGGTGCCCGCCCACGCCGAGCTCTACCTCCAGCTGCGGGCGACGGATCAACAGGCCCTGGCACGGGGCGACTTCCAGCTGGCCGTGGGCAATATGTCGCCGGCGGCGGGCTCCACCGCGGGGCGCTTCCTCCACCTCTTCGACGAGGCCGACCGGGAGCGGCTGAGCGCGGCCTACGCGGCCGTGCCCACCCTGGAACCCGATGCGCAGCCGGCCCAGGTCTCCAGCCCTCCGTTGCTGGTGCGCACCGAGAACCTCGGCCGGGCGCCCGCGGTGCTGCCGCTGGTCATCCCGCTGGCCGAGCACGGCGACGGCGAGCGGGCGCTGCCCCTGGCGGACCTGGCCGTGGGCGGCGATCACCACCGGCTGTACGTGGTGTCGCTGTCGACCGGCCGGATCGTGGAGCCGACCGTGCTGAACTCGGTGGAGTTCACGCTGTTCACCCACCCGCTGGCGCGGTTCCTGTGCGAGGTCCCGCGGGCGCGGGCGGCCGCGCTCGCGCCTTTCGTGTGGGGTGCCGCCCGTCATCTGCCGTTCCTGCCCCGGGTCCGCTACGGGCGTACGGTCCTGGCCGCCGCCCGCTGGACGCTGGAGGCGGCCGACCTCGCCGGGTCCGAAGCCGCGGAGGAGGTCTGGGACAAGAGCCTGGCGGACTGGCGGCGGCGGTTCCGGCTGCCGGAGGCGGTCTACCTCGGTGGCGACGACCGGCGGCTGCGGCTGGATCTGGCCGAGCGGGCGCACCGGCAGCTGCTGCGGGCGGAGCTGACGCGCGACGGGCAGGCCACGCTGCACGAGGCGCCGGAGCCCGGGGCGTTCGGGTGGCTGGGCGGCCGGGCCAACGAGATCAGCATGCCGCTCGCCGCCCGCCAGGAGCGGAGGTTGCCGCCGACCCCGCAGCGCCCGTCCCCGGCCGTGGCGACCGGGCGCGAGGACGGCCACCTGCCGGGCGTGGGCGAGTGGGCGTACCTGAAGCTGTACGGGCATCCGGCGCGGCACGCCGAGATCCTGACCGCGCATCTGCCGCGGCTGTGGGAGGGCTGGGAGGCGCCGCCCGAGTGGTGGTTCGTGGGCTACCGGGATCCGCGTCCGCATCTGCGGCTGCGATTCCGGGTGCCCGGTGACGCGGCCGCGGGCGGGGTGTGGGGCCGGGTCGGCGCCTGGGCGGCGGAGCTGCGCCGGCTCGGGCTGGTGAGCCAGGTGCAGTGGGACACGTATTTCCCGGAGACCGGGCGCTACGGGAGGGGTGCGGCCATGGTGGCCGCGGAGTCGGTGTTCGCCGCCGATGCGGCCGCGGTGGTGGCGCAGTGGCGGCTGACCGCCGGCCGCGGCGGGCCGCGGGCGCGGGCGGTGACCGCGGCGAGCCTGGTGGATCTGGCGGTGTCGCTCGCCGGGGACACCGAGGGCGGGATGCGGCGGCTGGTGGGGTACATCCCGAAGGGTCCGGGGCCGGCGCCGGACCGGGCGCTGCACGACGAGACCCTGCGGCTGGCGCATCCGGACGACGGTTTCGCCGCGGTGGGTGCGCTGCCCGGCGGCGCGGAGACCGTCGAGGCGTGGCACAGCCGCGGCGCGGCGCTGGCCGTCTACCGGGAGCGTCTGACGGATGGGGGCGGGCGGGAACCGCTGCATGTGCTGCCCTCGCTGCTGCACATGCATCATGTCCGCGCGGCGGGCCTCGACGAGGACGCCGAGCGGGCCTGTCTGCGGCTGGCGCGCGCCGCGGCGCTCTCGTGGATCGCACGGCGGGAGGCCGGGGCATGAAGCACTAAACCCTTGGCCAAAGTTCGGCTCGCGGCTCACCTTCGCAACCCACGGCAACGCCTCGCCTTCTTCGGCGAGGCGTTGCCGTCTTTTTACCCGCGAAGTCCGTTAACCGGAATCCATTATTCTCGCGAATGCGACGCCATTTCACTCCGCACACCTCTTGTACCTTCCTCCGAAATGCACCGCCGTAATACTCCCGTAACTTGTACATTGTGAACCATTTACAGAACTCGCCTAGATCATGTTGGCTAAGTGATGTCAGGCCGAAGCGACCGGAACGGAGGGTTCTGTGGAGACTGCCGACTCCGTTTCCGGAGCGACCGAAAAGTATTTCCTTCGTCAGGACTCTGCATTCTTCGAGACTCCGGACGGCGTTTTCCTGAGAGGCTCACAGGGCGATTCCTTCCTCAAAGGGAAATCCGTGTACCGGTGGCTGGTCGCACTGGCCCCGCGCCTTTCGGCCGGCTGCGGCCTGGACGAGCTCTGCGACGGGCTCGACGCGCAGCGCACCGACATGGTCCGGCGGCTGGTGGACCGCCTGGGCGAGGCCGGGTTCGTCACCGTGCGCCGCGCGGAGCCCGACGGACTCCTCCCCGAGGCCGTACTGCGGCGCTTCGGCGAGCAGATCGCCTTCCTCACCCACGACGGGGACTTCCCCCTCGCGCGGTTCCGCCGCTGGCGGGATGCCCGGTTACTGGTGGTGGGGCGCGGTCCGGCGGCGGTGACCGCGGTGCGGTCGCTGCTGCGCAACGGGGCGCGGGAGGTCGCCGTGGGCCTGCGCGGGGACGCCGGTACGGCGGAGCGGGCGTGGGACGGCGACCTGGCCGAACTGCGGGAAGCGGGGACGCCGGCCCGGCTGGCGACATTCCACGCCGATTCGGTGGAATCCGTCTCGCGGGCCCTCAAGGAACGGCCGGCCGACGCGGTGATTCTCACGCCGGAGGAAACGGACCCCGAATTCCGCGAACGGCTTTTCTCCGGCACCTACGAGGCCGGTTCCGCGTTTGTCACCGCCGGAATATCGGGTGACCTTCTCGTCAAGGGTCCGCTGGTACCGGCGCACGGCACCGCGTGCTGGGAATGTGCGGAAATGCGGCTGGCCCGGAACGCATCACGGGAAGAAATACCCGGGAAATCGGGCCGTATGGAAAGAGACCAGCTTTATCCGGCGGTGCTCGCCGCGGCCGGAAGTGAATTGGCGCTGGAGGTGTTCCGGCACCTGGCGGCCACCGGGCCGTCCGGGCTGGAGCGGGCCGTGGTGGTCCAGGACCCGCTGACCCTGGCGGCCCGCCGGGAGCCGCTGCCCGCCGATCCCCGGTGCCGCGTCTGCGCACGTCCGCTCACCGTCGCCGCGGCGCAGACCGCCCTGCTCGCGCTCGCCGAGGGGCGGCTCGACCCCCCGGGCGAGGCGGCCGAGCGCTACGAGCGCTACGCCGGACTGCCGGCCGAGACCACCGGGCAGCTGATCCGCTTCGAGGACGGATCGGTGCCGCAGACCGCGGTCAAGGTGGGCGTGGTGCGCACCGCCGGACCGGCGCCCGACCTCATCGCGGGCTTCGACGCCGACTCGCTCGCGGAGGCCCGATGCGCCGCCGTCGAACGGGCCGCGCGGCGGGCGGCGGCGGCCGATCCGGCCCCGCCGGCGACCGTCACCGCCACCGCCAAGGAGCTGGGGGACCGCCCCGCGGAGGTCGTGACGGCGGACCGGCTCGCCGCGCCGCACAACGGCACCGCCGGCGGCGACGCCGAGCCGGTGCGCTGGACCCCGGCGCTCTCCCTGCTGGACCGGCGTCCGGTGTGGGTGCCCGCGGCGCCGGTGGCCGGGGCACCGGTGACGGACGCGCCGTCGGCCCTGGCGGGTTACGGCGCGGGGGCCTCCTTCGCCGAACTAGCGCTGGACGGTGTGCTGTCGGCGCTCCTGCACGAGCGGGTGCGGGAGTGGCGCGAGGGCACGGCGGTCGCCGAGGACCTGCCCGTGCCGGAGGCGGCCGCGGAGTCCGGGCTGACGGTGGTGCCGGGCCTGGCCCGCTCCGGTGCGCTGACGCTCGCCGAACTGCCCGGCGCGGGATCCGCGCGCGTGGTGGCGGCACGCCATACCGCGTCCGACGGCGCCCTCCAGGTCATCGCGGCGGGGGCGACCCGCGCCGCGGCCCTGCGCACCGCGCTGGTGGAGCTGGCAGGACGGCGGCAGTTCGGGGCAGGCGGCGCGGGAAACGACGGCGGGCGGTCGCTGCTGTGCCCGGCCGACTGGCCGCCGCTGCAACCGGTGGCCGCCGCCCGGCGCCCCGAAACCACGCCCGGACCCGACCCGCTGGCCCGGCTGCTGGCGGGGCTGCGCACCGCGGGCCGCGACGCGCTGCTGGTGGCGACGCCGCCCGCGGCACTGGGCGGCACCGAGGCACCCGTACGGGTGGGCCGCGTCCTGCTCACCCGCTGAGATTTCCCCGCGGGAGACCGCGGGGAGGCGCCGGAGCCCGCTCCGGTGGATGTCCCGTTCGAATACATATCGATAAGGAGCACATCATGAACAACCTTTCCGAGCTGGCCGTCCTGGACGTCGAGGACTTCGAGATCGAGGCGGTCTCCGTCGAGGTCGAGACCGCGGCGGCCCGTGGCTGCGCCAGCACCTCCTCCTGCTGCAACTGCAGCACCACCCCGGAGCTGTCCGCCTGACGTTACGTCAGCTGACAGCCTGACCGCGGTGGCGGGCCCCACCCGCCACCGCGGTTCCCCACCCAGAGCCCCGCGGAGAGCCCCCATGCACGTCGTCACGCTCCCTACGGAGACCGCGCCGGCCGCCGCTCAGGAGGCGCTCGCCCAGGCGCTGCGCCCCCTCCTCGCCGCGTCGCCCGCGCCCGGCGCACCCGACGCCACCGTGGAGATCGGGACCCTGGGGCTGCTCCCCGCGCACCGGCCGGCCGACGCCGCACCGCGCGTCGGCCGGCCCGCGGGCGACGGCGCGCCCGTCCTTCCCGTACGCCTGCACCGGGACACCGCGCTCGTCGGCCCCCTGCACAGCGACGCCGACACCCCCGGCCCGTGCGCGCTGTGCCTGGAGCGGCGCTGGATCCGGCTGCGCCCGCTGAAGGAGCGGGCCGCGCTGGAGACCGGCACCGGACAGTACATCGCCGGCCCCGGGCACACCGGCCCCTACGAATGGGGCGCGCCCGCCGTCGCCGCGGCCCTGCACGCCCTGACCCGCAGCGCCCCGGACGCCCGCGCCGGGGAGTCCACCGCGCCGGCCACCGTGCTCGAAGTGAACCTGGTCGACGGGCTGGTGACGGAGCATCAGCTGCTGGCCGATCCGCAGTGCCCGCGCTGCGGCGGCGCCCGCCCCGACGCGCCGCCCGCCCTGTACGGCTTCCCCGCCTCGCGGCCCCGCCTGCCCGGCGGCGGCGCCCGCCTGCGGAGCTGGCGCTCGTACGGCATCCCGAAGAACGCGCTGATCAACCCGGTGTGCGGGGCCCTCGGTTTCACCCTGTTCCACGACATGGCGAGCCCGGTCACCGAATCGGTGGGCGGCACCCTGCGGCTCGGCGGGGCGCGCACCGGCGGCAGCGGCCTTTACGAGACCACCTGGGCCGGGCACACCGACACCTACGACCAGAGCGAGATGGTGGCCCTGTTCGAGGGCCTGGAACGCTATGCGGGGCAGCGTCCGTGGGGCGGCGGACCGGCGCTGCGCATGGCGCTCGACGAACTCTCCGAGCTGTCCCTGCCCGCGCTCGATCCCCGCGGCGGGCTCCTCTACGACGACGACTTCTACGCCCGGCACCGGGAAACCTTCCGCCCGTTCCGGCCCGACGAGCGGGTGGACTGGGTCTGGGGGCACTCCCTGGTGCGGGACGCGCCGGTACTCGTACCGCAGCAGCTCGTCTACTACGGGCCCCGGCGGCGCGGCGCCTCCCTGCTGTCGAGCAATTCCAACGGCTGCGCGACGGGCAGCTGTCTGGAGGAGGCCGCGCTGTTCGGGCTGCTGGAGCTGATCGAGCGCGATGCGTTCCTGCTCGCCTGGTACGGCGCCGAACCGCTGCCCGAGATCGGCCTGGACAGCGCCACCGGCTCCCCCGCGCTCGCGGCGATGCGGGACAAGATCGAAGGACTGGGCTACACGATCCGGCTCTTCGACATGCGGATCGACCTGCCGGTGCCGGCCGTGCTGTGCCTGGCCACCCTCAAGGAACCCGGCCTGGGCAACATCTCGCTGTCGGCCGGGGCGGCGCTGTCCGCCGAGGACGCGGTGGCCTCGGCGCTGCGCGAGGTCGCGGCCCAGCTGCACCGCCAGCGCACCACCGTGCGCGAACGGCACGACGAGGCCCGCGCCATGGCCGCCGACTACCGCCTGGTGCGCGAGCTGGAGGACCACGAACTGCTCTACGGGCTGCCGGAGATGGCGGCGCAGGTGCCGTTCGCCGGCGCCCCGGGCGCTCCCGCGGCGCCGCTCACCGAGGCCTTCGCCGACTGGGAGGCACGCGGTCCGCGCCCCGCCGACCTGCTGGACGACCTCAGGGAATGCGTACGGCTGGTGGGCGCGGTGAGCGAGGACGTCATCGTGGTCGACCAGACCTGCCCCGAACAGCGGGCCTGCGGGCTGCACACCGCGGCCGTCGTCGCCCCGGGGCTCCTGCCCATCGACTTCGGCTGGGAGCAGCAGCGCGCCCTGCACCACCCGCGGCTGCGGACCGCGTCCTGGCGTGCCGGGCGACGCGCGGCGCCGCTGGCGGACGCGGACGTCCACCGTCATCCGCACCCCTTCCCTTGACCGCCCGGAGCGAGAGCGCCAGACGATGAACACCGACGCCGCACGCGTGACCCTCGACTACCTCGACGCCGTCCACCGGCGCGCGCACGACCCGCTGGAGCCGCCCGGCTTCGCCCCCGACTGGGCGGACCGGCCCCTTCCGCACACCCACCACCCCGGCGCGGAACGCCTCCCGCTGCCCTTCCCCGCCACCCTCGCGCAGCCGGTGCCCCAGGGGCCGTTCGGGCTCGATTCCCTGGCGGCCGACCTCCAGGCGGCCATCGGTATCGGCGCCCGGCGCTACCAGGTCGACTGGAACGCGGACCTCGCCGACCGGGCCGCGCCGCACACCGTCCGCTGGGGCCGGGGCACGCCGTCGGGCGGCGCCGCCTACCCGGTCGAGGTGTACTGGGCGGCGGGGCCCTCGGCGCCCGTGCCCGGCGGCGTCTTCCACTACGCCTCGGGGCTGCACGCCATGGAACGGCTGTCCGCCGGGGACCCGACCGCCGCCGTGCACGCCGCGCTGGGCCCCGGCGCGGCCGCCCTGGGGGACCAGTTCCTGCTGTGCACGGTGCGGCTGTGGAAGAACGCGTTCAAGTACCACAACCTCGCCTACCACCTGGCGACCCTGGACCTGGGCGCCTTCACCGGTTCCTGGGAACTGCTCAGCCGCGACCGCGGTCTCCCCTACCGGCAGCGGGTGTGGTTCGACCAGGACGCGCTGAACGCACTGCTGGGGCTGGATCCGGACGCGGAGGCCGTCCATGCGGTGCTCCCCCTGCGGTGGCGGGTGGGAGAGCCGCCGGTGGCGCCGGCCGCGCCGGTCACCGTACGGCCGCCGCATCACGAACGGTCGTCCGCGGTAAGGGACTTCGCCCTGGCGCGCGGCGTGCAGCGGGCGACGGCGGCGGCCCCGGCGACGGCTCCGCGGGCCGTCACCCTTGACGAGGAGCCGGTGCCGTCCGGCGCCGTGGCGCTGCCCGGCGGGCCGGACGCCCGCCCGGCGGGCCGCGCCGCCGCCACGCTCGCCCGCCGGTCCTCGGCGTCGGGACGCTTCGACGCCTCCCGGCCGCTGGAGCCGGCGGCGCTGGCGGCGGTCCTGCGGGCCACCGCGCCGGCCGACCGCACCACCCACGAGCACGACGCACACGACGAGCCCGCCGCGCTGACCGGGCTGAGCGTGGTGGTGCGCCGGGTCCACGGGCTCGACCCCGGGATCTACGGCTACCACGCCGGCAGCCACACCCTCGCCCCCGTACCGGGCGACGGCCCCGCCGCCGTCACCGAGGAGCTCTACGGCCTCGACAACTACTCCGTCGGCCAGGCCCCGGCCATGCTCGTCCTGCACTGGCATCCGGGGCGGACGGTCTCCGCGTACGGTCCCCGCGCCTACCGGGCGGCGAACATCGAGGCGGGCGCCGCCGCGCAGCGGGCCCATCTGGCGGCCACCGCACTGGACCTGGCCTCCGGAATCGTCCTCGGCATGGACGCCGTCCCGCTGGACGCGGCGCTGGGCCTGACCGGTCGGGGCCGGCACAGCCAGGTGTATGTGTTCCTCGGCCATCACCGGCCGGGCGCGGCGGGCCTCGACGGCCGGCTGCGCTGAGCGCCGACCGCCCTTCGCCCCTCCCACCCCTCTCCTCCTCCTTCTCCTCCTTCACCCCTTTCTCCTCTTTCTCCTCTCCCTCGCCTCATCCGACCCAGGAGCGTTCGTGAGTGCCCTGTCTGCCGCGTCCGGTGCGTATCTGCGCTTTCCCCATGTGCGCGGCGATCTGCTGACCTTCACGGCGGAGGACGACGTCTGGACGTGCGCGGCCTCGGGCGGCCGCGCCCGGCGGCTGAGCGCGGACCGCGTCCCGGTCAGCCATCCGCGGATCAGTCCGGACGGGGCGTGGATCGCCTGGACGTCCACCCGCGACGGTGCCCCGGAGGTGTGGCTCGCCCCGGCGGCGGGCGGCCCGGCCCGGCGGCTGACCCACTGGGGCGACCGGCGTACCCGGGTCGCGGGCTGGACGCCCGCCGGCGACGTCCTGGCGATCACCGCCGCCGGGGAGCCCAGCGCGCGCCGGCCGTGGGCCTGGCGGGTGCCGGTGGACGGGAATCCGCCGGAGCGCCTGCCGTACGGGCCGGTCGGCGGCCTGGCGCCGGGGCCGGGCGGCGCGGCCCTGCTCCAGACGCCGGTCTTCGTCGAGGCCGCCTACTGGAAGCGCTACCGGGGCGGCACCGCCGGACGGCTGTGGATCGATCCGGCCGGGTCCGGGGAGTTCACCCGGCTGCACCCCGGCCTCGACGGCAACCTCGAATGCCCCCTGTGGGCCGGCGGGCGGGTCGCGTTCCTCTCCGACCACACGGGCTGCGGGCAGCTGTGGTCGAGCCTTCCCGACGGCGGCGACCTCCGCCGCCACACCGGGCACGACGGCTACGCCCGCCACGCCGCCACCGACGGCGCGGGAATCGTCTACCAGTGCGCCGGCGACCTGTGGCGGCTGCCGGACCTGGACCCCGCCACCGCACCCGAGCGCATCGCGGTGACGCTCGGCGGCCCCCGTACGGCGCTCGCCCCGCACCGGGTGCCGGCCGCCGGGAACCTGGGCGGCTTCGCCCCGGACCACACCGGGCGGGCCGGCGTGGTCGAGATCCGGGGCGCCGTGCACCGGGTGCCGTACGACGACGGGCCGGTGACCGCCCTCGGCGTCCGGGCGGGGGTACGGCGCCGCCTGCCGCGGTTCCTGGGCGACACCGGCAAGGTGGCCTGGGTGAGCGATGCGCCGGGCACGGAATGCATCGAGATCGCCGGGGACGCCCCGCAGAGGGGCGGGGAGGCGCCGGTCCGGATCGGCACCGGCCGCTTCGTGCGCGTACTGGACCTGGCCGCCTCCCCCGACGGCACCACGCTCGCGGTGGCCGATCTCTACGGCGGTGTGCTGCTCGCCGATGTGGCGTCGGGCCGGGTCACCGAGATCGACCGGAGCGACGCCGGTGACATCAGCGGGCTCGTCTTCTCGCCGGACTCCGCCTGGGTGGCGTGGTCCCACCCCGGGCCCGAGCTGCTGCGGCAGCTGCGGATGGCGCGCGTCCGCGAGGGATCCGTCATCGAGGCCACCCCGATGCGCTTTCGCGACTTCTCCCCCGCGTTCACCCACGACGGCCGTCATCTGGCCTTTCTCTCCGCCCGGGACTTCGCCCCCGTGCACCAGGCACACGACTTCGGCATGGCCTTCGTCGGCGCGACCCGGCCCCATCTGCTGCCGCTCACGGCGACGGCACCGCTCCCCTTCGGCCCCGGCGCCGTACCGGTACCGGACGGCGGCCCCCAAGTCGCCGGAGCCACCGAAGTCACCGTCGACACCGAGGGGCTGGCCGACCGGGCCACGGCGCTGCCCGTCGCCTCCGGTACCTACCGCACGCTGTGCGCCACCGCGAACGGTCTGCTGTGGATCCGCGACCTTCTCCCGCCGCCCGCCGCGACGGATGCGCGGGCGGTCCTGGAGGGCTGGGACCTCGCCGGGAACCGGAGCGTGGAACTGCGCACCGGCGTGCGGGACTTCCAGGTCAGCGGCGACGGCACACGCGTCATGGTGCGGACACACACCGACGCCCTGACGGTGCACCCCGCCGCGGGAGGGGGCGCCGCCACCGCCGTGGACACGGACCGCATCCGGGCGGTGGTCGACCCGGCGGCGGAGTGGCGGCAGGTCTTCGAGGAGGACGCCCGCCTGCTGCGGGACGTCAGCGCCCGCACCGACCTGGAACCGGCCCGCTGGGACGCCGTGGTGGACCGCTACCGCCCCCTGCTCGCCCGCGTCGGCAGCTACGACGACTTCACCGACCTGCTGTGGGAACTGCACGGGGAGCTCGGGATGTCGCACACCAACGTCGCGCCGCGCCCCCGTGAGACGGACCCGTCGGCGGCGCAGGGCCACCTGGGCGCGGATCTGGAGCGCGGCGCGGACGGGGCGTGGCGCATCGCCCGCATCCCGCGCGGCGAGGTGTCGGCCGACGGGGCCCGGTCGCCGCTCGCGGCCCCTGGGGCCGGGGTGCGGCCCGGCGACGTCCTGCTGGAGATCGACGGGATCGCCGTCGGCCCGGGCCCGGGCCCCGGCCCGCTGCTCACCGGGACGGCGGGCCGCAGGGTGGAACTGACGCTCCGCTCCCCCGCCGGCACCGTCCGCCGGGTGACGGTGACGCCGCTCGCGGAGGAACGGACGCTGCGCTATCACGACTGGGTCGCCGCACGCCGTGACCACGTCACCGAGGCGTCCGACGGCCGGCTCGGCTATCTCCATCTGCCCGACCTGACGACCGCCGGCTGGGCGCAGCTGCACCGCGATCTGCGGGCCGAGATCGTCCGCGACGGACTGATCCTCGACATCCGCGAGAACGCCGGCGGCGAGATGTCGGAGAAGGTCCTGGAACTGCTCTGCCAGCGGGTGTCCGGCTGGCGGGTGGACCGCAGCGGCTTCGGCTACGCCTACCCCAACGTCGCGCCGCGCGGCCCGGTCGTCCTGGTGGCCGACGAGTTCACCGGCTCGGACGGCGACATCATGGCCTGGGCCGTGCGCCACCGGGGCACCGGCCCCGTCGTGGGGGCCCGGACCTGGGGCGGGTTCACCGCCATCGAATGGCAGCACTCGCTCATGGACGGCACCGGGCTGCTCCTGCCGCGCTTCGCCAGCTGGTTCGAGGGCCCCGGCTGGGGCGCCGAGAACGTCGGCATCGCACCGGACACCGAGGTGGCCGTCCCGCCCCAGGACCGGGTACGGGGCCGTGACCCGCAGCTGGACGAGGCGGTCCGCCAGGCGCTGAAGCTGCTCGACGAACGCCCGCCCGCCCAAGTGCCGCGGCTCGGCCGCCGAGGAGAGAAGCGATGACGCAGTACTCGGTTCTGGTCCCCTTCGTGCCGCGCCGCCCGGAGCAGCTGCTGCCGTACGCCGGGCTGGTGTCCTTCACACCGGCCGCGCGGCTGTGGCAGGCGCAGTCGATGCTGGTGGAGGCCCATCAGGGGTTCGCCTACGCGGCCGGCGCCGGCTTCCGGGTACCGGCCGGGCTGGGGGTGACGCTGATGGGGCTGCGGCATCCGTACGAGGCCGCGCTCCAGGCCAGGTCGGTGGCGCTGACCACCGGGCATCCGGTCGTGGCCGGCTTCGGACCGGGGCCCGCGGAGTTCCAGGAGGCCGTACTGGAGCGGCCGTACCCCAAGCCGCTGCGGGCGGTGCGGGAGTATCTGACGGCGGTGCGCCGGCTCGTGGACGGGGAGCTCGCGGTCGTCGACGGCGAATACCTCAGCTCGCGGGCCCTGTTGCCGCCGGTGCCCACGCCCGAGGTGCAGGTGGGGCTGGGGGTGCTGCGGCCGGCGATGGCCCGGCTCGCGGGCGAACTGGCGGACCGGGCCATCACCTGGCTGACGCCCGCCGGATATCTCCGGGAGACGCTGGTGCCCGCGCTGCGCGAGGGTGCGGAGCGGGCCGGGCGGGCGGCGCCCCGGATCACGGCGATGGTCCCGATGGCGGTGGCGGCGGATGACCGCGACCCGGTGCAGCTGGCCCTCACGGCCAACCGGGCCCATCTCGCCGTCCCCCACTACGTCGACATGCTCAACCGCGCCGGGGCCGGCATCACCCCGCAGGACGGCCCGGAGGCCAGGGCGGGCAAGCTCGTCGACTGCGGGGCGTTCCTGTACGGCACGCCCGCCCTTCTGGCGGAGCGCTGCGCCGCCTACGCGGACGCCGGTGCGGACGAAATCGTCATCGCGCTGAACGGCGTCCACGGCCTCTACGGACAGCGCACCGCGCTGGCGGAGCTGGCCGCCCTGATAGCGGAGTTCACCGGCTGAGCCCGGCGCGCCGGGTGCGCCGGGTGCGCCGGGTGCGCCGGGTGCGCCGGGTGCGCCGGGCGGGCCGCCCGCTCAGTGCGCGCCCTGCGCCAGCCGCAGCAGATGCGCGGCCAGCGCCTGCCCGCCCGCCGGGTCGCGGCTGATGAGCATCAGGGTGTCGTCGCCGGCGATGGTGCCGAGGATGTCGTGCAGCTCGGCCTGGTCGATGGCCGAGGCCAGGAACTGGGCGGCGCCGGGCGGGGTGCGCAGGACGACGAGGTTGGCGGAGGCCTCGGCGGAGATGAGGAGCTCGGCGGAGAGGCGGCGCATGCGCTCCTCCTTGGCGGACTCGCCCAGCGGGGCGCGCGGCTTGCGGTCGCCGCCCTCGCTGGGCACCGCGTAGATCAGCTCGCCGCCGGTGTTGCGGATCTTGACCGCGCCCAGTTCGTCCAGGTCGCGGGAGAGCGTCGCCTGGGTGACGGACAGGCCGTCGTCGGCGAGCAGCTTGGCGAGCTGGCTCTGGGAGCGGACCGGCTGCCGGTTGAGGATGTCCACGATCCGGCGGTGGCGTGCGGTGCGGGTCTGCGGTACGGCCTGGCCGCCGTTGTGCGACTCGGTCTCCTGCGGCTCGGTCATCGTTGTCGTCAGTCTCCGGATCGTTGTTCCCCGTCGGCCCCTTGGCGGACCGTATTGAGGACGGCGGGCAGCTTCCGGAGCAACGTCTCCGCCTGCTCGTCGGAGACGATCAGCGGCGGGGCGAGCCGGATGACGTCCGGCGCGACCGCGTTCACCAGGAGGCCCGCGTCCTGAGCCGCCTGCTGCACCTGTGGCGCGAGGGACTCGGTCAAGACGATACCCAGGAGGAGGCCCGCGCCGCGGACCTGACGGACCAATGGGTGCCCCAGCGACTCGATTCCGTTCCGCAGCCGCTCGCCGACGCGCTTGACGTTCTCGAGGATGCCGTCCCGCTCGATGGTGTCCAGGACGGCGAGGGCGCCGGCGCAGACGACGGGGTTGCCGCTGAAGGTGGAGCCGTGCGAGCCGGGGCTCAGGAGTTCCGCGGCGGGGCCGAAGGCGAGGGTGGCGCCGATGGGCAGGCCGCCGCCCAGGCCCTTGGCGAGGGTGATGATGTCCGCCTCGACGCCCTGGGCCCGGGACTCCAGCCAGTGGCCGGTGCGGCCGATGCCGGTCTGGATCTCGTCGAGGACGAGCAGGGTGCCGGTGGCGGCGGTGATCTCGCGGGCGGCCCGGAGGTAGCCGGGCGGCGGGACGACCACGCCGCTCTCGCCCTGGACGGGTTCGAGGATGACGAAGGCGGTGTCGGTGGTGACGGCGGCGCGGAGGGCGTCGGTGTCGCCGTACGGGACGTAGTCGACGTCGCCGGGCAGCGGGGCGAACGGGGCCTGCTTGGCGGGCTGGCCGGTGAGCGCGAGGGCGCCCATGGTCCGGCCGTGGAAGCCGCCGGCCGTGGAGACCATATGGGTGCGCCCGGTGAGCCGGCCGATCTTGAAGGCGGCTTCGTTGGCCTCGGCGCCGGAGTTGGAGAAGTAGACCCGGCCGGGGCGGCCGGCGAGCGCCAGCAGCCGTTCGGCCAGCGCCACGGTGGGCTCGGCGACGAAGAAGTTGGAGACATGGCCGAGGGTGGCGACCTGGTCGGAGACCGCGCGGACCACGGCGGGGTGGGCGTGGCCCAGGGCGTTGACCGCGATGCCGCCGAGGAAGTCGAGGTACTCCTTGCCGTCGGCGTCCCACACCACGGCGCCCTCGCCGCGTACCAGCGGGATGCGCGGGGTGCCGAAGTTGTCCATCATCGCGCCCTGCCAGCGCCGGGTGAGGCCCGCGTTGTCCGCCGGGCCCCGGCCGTGTGCCGCCTCGCTCATGACTCCCCCTCGTTCGCGTGCGCGTTCGTGTCCGGCACGACCATCGTGCCGATTCCCTCGTCGGTGAAGATCTCCAGCAGGATGGAGTGCTGGACCCGCCCGTCGATGACCCGGGCGGTGTGCACGCCGTTGCGTACGGCGTGCAGACAGCCCTGCATCTTGGGGACCATGCCGCTGGCCAGGTCGGGCAGCAGCTTCTCCAGCTGGGTGGCGGTGAGGCGGGAGATCACCTCGTCGCTGTTCGGCCAGTCCTCGTAGAGGCCCTCGACGTCGGTGAGGACCATCAGCGTCTCGGCGCCGAGGGCGGCGGCCAGGGCGGCCGCGGCGGTGTCGGCGTTGACGTTGAAGACGCCCGAGGCCCCGGCGAGGGTGTCCTCCGCGTCGCTGCTGCGGGCGATGGAGGAGATGACCGGGATCCGGCCGTCGTCCAGCAGCGCCTGGACCGCGCCGGGGTCGATGGCGGTGATCTCGCCGACCCGGCCGATGTCCACCCGCTCGCCGTCGATGTCCGCGTAGTGCTTGGTCGCGGTCATGAGGTGGGCGTCCTCGCCGGTCATGCCGACGGCGAACGGCCCGTGCTCGTTGAGCAGTCCGACGAGTTCGCGCTGGACCTGGCCCGCCAGCACCATCCGTACGACGTTCATCGCCTCGGGCGTGGTGACCCGCAGACCGCCCTTGAACTCCGACTCCAGGCCGAGCAGGTCCAGTTGGGCACTGATCTGCGGGCCGCCGCCGTGGACGACGACGGGCCGCAGGCCGGCGTGCCGCAGGAAGACCACGTCCTGGGCGAAGGCGCGCTTGAGCTCCTCGTCGACCATGGCGTTGCCGCCGAACTTGATGACGACGGTCTTGCCGTGGTGCCGGGTCAGCCAGGGCAGCGCCTCGATGAGGGTGCGGGCCTTCGGGAGCGCGGTGTGCTTGCGTGCGCTCATGACGAGTACGCGCTGTTCTCGTGGACGTAGTCGGCGGTGAGGTCGTTGCCCCAGATGACCGCGGAGTCGCTGCCGGCGGCGAGGTCGGCGGTGATCCGTACCTCCCGGTAGCGCATGTCGACCAGGTCGCGGTCCTCGCCGACCGAGCCGTTCTTGCAGACCCAGACGTCGTTGATGGCGACGTTGAGCTGGTCGGGCTCGAAGGCGGCGGAGGTGGTGCCGATGGCGGAGAGCACCCGGCCCCAGTTGGGGTCCTCGCCGTGGAGGGCGCACTTGAGGAGGTTGTTACGGGCGATGGAGCGGCCGACCTCGACGGCGTCGTCCTCGCTCGCGGCGTTGATCACCTCGATGCGGATGTCCTTGCTGGCTCCCTCGGCGTCGCCGATGAGCTGGCGGGCGAGGTCGTCGCAGACCGCGCGGAGGGCCTCGGTGAACTCCGCGTGCTCCGGGGCGACCCCGGACGCGCCGGAGGCGAGCAGCAGCACCGTGTCGTTGGTGGACATACAGCCGTCGGAGTCGACCCGGTCGAAGGTGGTACGGGTCGACTCCCGCAGCGCCGTGTCCAGGTCGGCGGCCGGCAGATCGGCGTCGGTCGTCAGCACGACGAGCATGGTGGCCAGACCCGGCGCGAGCATGCCGGCGCCCTTGGCCATTCCGCCGACGGTCCAGCCGTCCCTGGTGACGACCGCGGTCTTGTGCACGCTGTCGGTGGTCTTGATGGCGATGGCGGCCTTCTCGCCGCCGTGTTCGCTCAGTTCGGCCGCGGCCCGCTCGACTCCGGGCAGCAGCTTGTCCATCGGGAGCCGCAGCCCGATCAGCCCGGTGGACGCGACCGCCACCTCGCCGGCGCTGTGTCCGTCGAGGACCTCGGCGACCTTCTCGGCGGTGGCATGGGTGTCCTGGAAGCCCAGCGGGCCGGTGCAGGCGTTGGCGCCGCCGGAGTTGAGGATGACGGCGGAGACCCGGCCGCCCTTGAGGACCTGCTCGGACCAGACGACCGGGGCCGCCTTGACGCGGTTGGCGGTGAAGACTCCGGCGGCGGCCAGCCGCGGCCCGTTGTTCACCACGAGGGCGAGGTCCGGGTTGCCGTTCTCTTTGATCCCGGCGGCGATGCCCGCCGCCGAGAACCCCTTGGCTGCCGTCACACTCACTGTGTCTCCTTGTTCGCTTCGACGCCCGCGCGGCGCAGAGGCGCGGCTTCCCTCGATGTCTGCGGCCCGGCGGCCGCGCAGACTCCCCCAGCTACCGCTGGGAGGTGCCCCCAGCTCACGGCGCGACTCCGATCGTCGAAAGTCCGGTGGTCTCGTCGAGCCCGAGGGCGATGTTCATGGACTGGATGGCGCCGCCCGCGGTGCCCTTGGTGAGGTTGTCGATGGCGCAGATCGCGATGATCCGGCCGGCGGCGGCGTCCAGCGTCACCTGGAGGTGCGCGGCGTTGGAGCCGTAGACGGCGGCGGTCGCGGGCCACTGGCCCTCGGGCAGCAGCCGGACGAACGGCTCGTCGGCCAGCGCCTTCTCGTACGCGGCCCGCACCGCGGCGGCGTCCACGCCGGGCCTGGCCTTGGCCGTGCAGGTGGCGAGGATGCCGCGGGGCATCGGCGCCAGGGTCGGGGTGAAGGAAACGCCGATGCGCTCGCCGGCCACCGCGCTGAGGTTCTGGATCATCTCGGGGGTGTGCCGGTGGCCGCCTCCGACGCCGTACGGGCTCATCGAGCCCATGACCTCGGATCCCAGCAGATGCGGCTTGACCGCCTTGCCCGCGCCGGAGGTGCCCGACGCCGCGACGATGACGGCCTCGGGCTCGGCGAGGGCCGCCTGGTAGGCGGGGAACAGGGCGAGCGAGACGGCGGTGGGGTAGCAGCCCGGTACCGCGATCCGCTTGGACCCCTGGAGCGCGGCGCGGGCCCCGGGCAGCTCCGGGAGACCGTAGGGCCAGGTGCCCGCGTGGGCCGAGCCGTAGAACGCCTCCCAGTCGGCGGCGTCCGTCAGCCGGAAGTCGGCGCCGCAGTCGACGATCAGCACATCGGGCCCCAGCTGCTCGGCGACCGCAGCGGACTGGCCGTGCGGCAGCGCCAGAAAGACGACGTCGTGCCCGGCCAGCACCTCGGCGGAGGTGGGCTGTACCTCCCGGTCGGCGAGCGGGAGCAGATGCGGCTGCAGGGAACCCAGGCGCTGGCCCGCGTTGGAGTGGCCGGTCACCGCGCCGATCTCGACCTCGGGGTGTGCCAGGAGCAGGCGCAGGACTTCACCGCCCGCGTACCCGCTCGCTCCGGCCACTGCTGCTCGTACCGTCATGGACCCTCCTCCTTGATGGCATGACTATACGGATTGCAGCAGTTTTATGCAATGGCGTTTCCTGCGGCACCGGACCGCACGCGCACCGGAACCGCCACCCCGCACCAGGGCGGCGGAGCCTGCTGCATTCATGGCGGCACCACCCGCCGCGCTTCCGCGGCGGCGGCGCCCGCCGTGGCTCAGGCGTGCTGCGGAACCTCGTCCTTGAGGGAGGACCGGATCTGCTCGCGCAGCTCCGGGCTGTCCGTGTGGCCGTGCACGGATACGGCGTGCTCGCTGGCGGCGCGGACCACTTCCTCCTCCTCACCGGCGATGACGAGGGTGCAGTTCATCTCGCTCGGGTGATCCCGGCAGTCGACCATCTTCCGCATGACGCACCTCCTCCCCCCAGTGTCGGCCCGGAATGTCGTGGATGTCAGCACTCGGATCCGCCCGCCGCATACGGGGAATCCCGTATGGCGCGGGGCCCGCGTCCCTGGTGGAGTGGGGAGCGTACGAGGAGGTGAGGGCATGGCCACGTCCGCATCCGCCGGTGTCACCCCCGGTTCCGCGCCGGGCAGGGAGCGGATGGACAAGCACCTCGTCGACGAGGAACGCGTGGACGAGGACCGGGTCGCGCAGTTCCTGGAGCGGGTGATCACCGACGGCGGGGCCGCGGTGGCGGGGCTGTGCACCTCCCTCGGCGACCGGCTCGGCCTGTACGCGGCCATGGCCGGGGCCGGACCGCTCACCTCCGCCCGGCTCGCCTCCCGGACCGGCCTGGTCGAACGCTACGTACGGGAATGGCTGGCCGCCCAGGTCGCCGGCGAGTACGTGACGTACGTACCCGGGACCGACACCTACGAGCTGCCGGACGAGCACGCCGTCGTCCTCGCGGACCCGGACTCGGCGCACTACGCGGCGGGCTTCTTCACCATGCTCCAGGCCGTCTACGCCACCGAGGACGCCCTCATGGACGCCTTTCGCACCGGCGAGGGCGTGGGCTGGCAGGAGCACGGACCGGCCCTGTTCGCGGGCACCGCGAAGTTCTTCCGGCCCGGCTACGCGGCGTCGCTCGTCCCCGAGTGGCTGACCGCGCTGGACGGCGTGGTGGCCAAGCTGGAGCGGGGCGGGCGGGTGGCGGACGTCGGGTGCGGCTACGGCTACTCGACGATGCTGATGGCCGAAGCCTTCCCCGCATCGCACTTCTACGGCTTCGACTTCCACCCGCCCTCCATCCGGGCGGCCCGCGGCATCGCGGCCGAGCGGGGGCTGGCCGACCGGGTGCGCTTCGATGTCGCGACCGCCCAGGACTTCCCGGGCAAGGGCTTCGACCTGATCACTTTCTTCGACTGCCTGCATGACACCGGCGACCCCGGCGGCGCGCTCCGCTGCGCCGAACAGGCGCTGGCCGACGGTGGCACCTGCATGATCGTGGAGCCGAACGGCTCCGCCGACGTCCAGGAGAACGCCACCCCCGTCGGCCGGGCGCTGACCGCCGCCTCGGTCGCCGTATGCCTGCCGTCCGCGCTGGCCCAGCACGGCCCCCAGGCACTGGGAAATCACGCGGGAGAGGAGGCGATGCGGACCATCGCCGCCGATGCCGGACTGCGCCGCTGGAGACTGGCGGCCGAGAGCCCGGTCAACCGCGTCTACGCCGTCGGCCGCTAACCGCGGCCGACGCCCCCGGCCGGTCTTCCCCCGGCCGGCCGGGCGGCAACCCTTGTCACCGATGACCGGTGCGGCCCTGTGCGCGCGCCCCGGGGCCGAACGGCACCTTGACGAGCCCCCGCGCGCTGTTCACGCTGGATCCATGAGCGCGGCCGCGGAGGCCGGCCTGCGACGCATCTTCGCCGTCGTGGACCTCCTGATCGATGCCGTCGACGAGGAAACCCTCGTCCCGGCGCTGCTCCCCCTGCTGCTCGGCGCCGTTCCGGGCGACAGCATCGTCTGGACGCCGCGGCCCGACCCGGCGAACCGTCCGCTGACGCTGCCCGCCGACCTGCTCTCGCCGGCCGGGTGGGAGGCCTTCGCCCGCCACGCGCCGGCCGACCCGCTGGTCGCCCACACCACCCTCGGCACCGGCGCCCCCATGCGCCGCTCGACGCTCCAGACCGACCGCGAGTACCACGCACTGGGCGCCTACCCGGACGTCTACCGCCCCGTCGGCGCCGAGCACCAGCTCGCGATGTCGTTCCCCGGCGGCTATGTCAACGGTGCCCCGCGCAGCATCTGCCTGGCCGTCAACCGCAGCGGCAGCGACTTCACCGATCACGACGTGTTCGCCGCGACCCTGCTGCGCACCCGCCTCGGCCACGTCCTCAACCGCCTCGCCCCGCCGTCCCCCGCGCCCGCCCCGGGCCTGGTCACCCGCCGCGAGTCCGCCGTCCTCGCCCTGCTCGCCCACGGCCTGACCAACCAGCAGATAGCCCGCCGCCTGGCGATCAGCCCCCGCACGGTCGACAAACACCTCGAGCACGCCTACGCCAAGCTCCGCGTCGGCAGCCGTGTGGAGGCCGCAAACGCCTGGCTGACCAGGGGGGATTCGGCGCAGCTGGCGTCGTAGGGCGGGCACCGGGGCGGTGCGGCCCGGGCGGTGCGGCCGGCCGCCGATGAGTTTCCGGCGCCGTCGGCGTCTACCCCTTGGACACCGATTCGGGCGCCGCGGCGCCGGGCGACAGGAGGCCTGCTCATGACCACCGACACCGAGCGGAAGACGACCGGACGGCTCGCGGACGAGGTGCGGATCCGGGAGGTGCTCCAGGACCGCGCGGCCGCGACCGCGGAGCGGGACGCCGGGCGGTTCCTCGCACACTGTGCGCCGGAGTTCGTGGATTTCAGCCTCGCTCCCCCGCTCCAGTTCAAGGGCCCGCAGGCGCTGGACCGGCAGGCCCTCGAGGCCTGGTACGCGACCTGGGAGGGCCGCATCGAGGTGACGCTGACCCAGGTCGAGATCACGGCCGGCGACGAGGTCGCCTTCGCGCACAGCATCAACCTGATGAGCGGGACGAAGGCGGACGGCTTCGAGGTGCGGCTGTGGAGCCGGGCGACCGTCGGCCTGCGCAGGATCGACGGCGTCTGGAAGATCACCCATGAGCACAGCTCGGTGCCGTTCCTGATGGACGGGTCGGGGCTGGCGGCGCTCGATCTGACGCCGTAACGGTGCAGTGCGCACCGGTCACGCCGTCCATGCCCCGGCCGCGTCAGCCCCGCCCGCTGCGCGGCCGTCGCAGATAGGCGACGACGCCCCAGCCGAGCGCGCCGGCCAGCAGCACGCCGCCGAGCACGGTGACGCCGGTGCCCACCCCGGAGCCGCCGCCGAGGCCGGTGTCCGCACCGCCCCTGGGGACGACCTGGCCGGGCCCGGCGTCCGTACCGGCGTCTGCACCGGCGTCGGCGGCGCCCTTGGGTCCGGCATCGGCGTGGGACTCGGCGTTGGCGTCCGGGTCGGCGCCGGCGTCGGCGCCGGTCCTGGCACCGCCGGAGACCGTCAGGGTTCCGGTGAAGGTGAGGCGAGCGCGGCCGTGCGCACCGGTGCCGGGTTCGCCGTGGCCGTGCCCGGCGCCGCCGTCGCCCCGCGCCTCGCGCTCCGCGTCGCTCTGCGGCGCGAGTTCGCCGTCCTTGCCGTCGCCGCAGGTCACGGTGACGGTGTACGCACCCGGCTTGAGTGACCGCGGGACCGTGGCGGTGCCGCCGACCTGGTTGCGCAGCATCGACAACTTCAGCTTCGGAATGTCCGCGTCCTCGAACGTGGCCTCGCCGGACCCCCCGGTGCAGTTGCCACCGTCGAAGACGGAGAACTCATCGCCGGGCGCCACCGGGTCGGGCTGGACGACCACCGGATTCGCGTCGTCCGTGGCGGTGGCGACGCCGGAGCCGCACAGCGCGAGGGACGCCGTCACGGCACCGGCCGCGACGAGGCGGCGGCGGAACGGGCGGCGGGCAAAGCGGCGGGCGGCGTATGGGTACATAACCCGAGCGAAGCGTCCCCGCTCGCCGCGCGCACGTCGGTGGCGTGCTCCGATGGGCTTTCCGGGTGGACTTTCGCCGGATTACGGCCCCGCGACGGGCACCCGGCTCACGCCTCCAGGGCCAGGCTCCAGCTGCCGGCGCGCCCCGTCAGCGTGGTCACCGAGAGCGGCTGGACGTCGATCCGCCAGTAGGTGTGCGGGGGCGCCTGGAGCGCGTAGACCAGGGCGGCGCGGACCACCCCGGGCTCGGCGACCGCCACCAGTCCGGCGCCCTCGCCCACGGGCCGGGTGTCCAGCCAGGTGCCCACCCGGGTGATGAAGGCCAGCAGCGACTCCCCGCCGTGCGGCGCGGACCGCGGATCGGCGAGCCAGTTGTCCACCGCCCGCGGCTCGGAAGCGGTCACATCGCCCAGGGTGCGGCCGCGCCAGCGTCCCATGTCGCAGTCGCGCAGGGCGGGTTGGGCGAGCGGGGTGAGGCCGAGGACCTCACCGGTCTCGCGGCAGCGGGCGGACGGGGAGCAGTAGCGCAGCTCGGCGGCGGCGAGCCGGCACAGGACGGGGGCGGCACGCTCGGCCTCGTGCCAGCCGGCGGCATCGAGCGGGCGGTCGTCGTCGAACCGGGTCTCGAGCAGCGAGGAGCTGCGGGCGGCGGCGAGCAGCTTGAGGCGAACGCGCATGCGCCGATGGTAAGAGCCCCGGCGCCCCGAGCGGCCGGAATGTGCGCAGCGCGATGGATCCGGTCCCGGACGGCCCGCTGCCGGCCGGCCGCCGCGCCGGTCAGATGGTCAGCGGACCGGGATCCATCAGCCCCATAGTCATCCACTGCTCCGGCGACACCAGGCTCCGGAAGCCGACCTTCTCGTACACGCCGTGCGCGTCCTTGGTGGCGAGCGTGATCCGGGTCAGGCCGCAGGGCGTCAGATGGTCGGCGATGGCCTCTATCAGGGCGGTGCCCAGGCCCTTGCCGCGGTCGTCGCGGGCGACGTAGACATCGCAGAGCCAGGCGAAGGTGGCGTGGTCGGTGACCACCCGGGCATACGCGGCCTGACGCCCCGAACCGGACTCGTACAGGCCGAAGTTGAGCGAACCGGCGACGGCCCGGTCGTGCCGCTCGCGGGAGCGGCCCACGGCCCAGTAGGCGTCGGTGGACAGCCAGTGGTGGACCAGGTCCCCGTCCAGGCGGGCCGGGTCGGTGGAGATCTCGTAGCCGTCGAGCGCGTGACCGTTCATGCGGTGAGGTTCCCAGAAGCGCGGCGGCGGCGTCGAGCCGCATCCGGGCCGGCCGGTATCCCGGGGGCGGCGGGTTGCTCAGCCCGCCCCGATCCCCGGTCAGCCCGTCCCGATCCCCGGTCAGCCCGTCGCGATCCCCAGCTCGTCGCACGCCGTACGCAGCCTTCGCACCCCTTCCTCGAGTTCCCCGGTGCCGGACGCGGAGGCGTAGCTCAGGCGCAGATGCGGGGCCGGCGGTTCGGCGGCGAAGTAGGGGCGGCCGCCGGCGATCGCGACGCCCGCGCGCAGGGCCCCGCCGGTCAGCGCCGCCTCGTCCGTACCGTCGGGCAGCCGGACCCACAGGTGGTAGCCGCCGGGCGGGATGTACAGGCCGCGGGTCGCGAGGGCGGGCAGATGGCGGTGCAGGGCGGCGGTCATGGCGTCGCGGCGGGCCGCCAGCTCGCCGGAGATCATGCGCAGATGCCGGGCCCAGGCGGGCGAGCCGACGAGCTCGACGGCGGCCTCCTGGAGCGGGCGGGGGACGAAGAAGCTGTCGACGACCTGGATGGCGCGCAGCCGGTCGAGGACCGGGCCGCGGGCGGCCAGGGCACCCACTCGCAGGCTGGGCGAGGTGGCCTTGGTCAGCGAGCAGACATGGACGACGGCGCCGTCCTCGTCGTCCGCCATCAGGGTCGGCGGGAGGGCGGGGGCGCCGTCGTGGACCAGCCGCCGGGCGAAGTCGTCCTCGACGACGAACGCCCCGGCCTCGCGCGCCACCCGCAGCACCTCGCGCCGCCGCTCCCTCGCGAGCACCGCGCCGGTCGGGTTCTGGAACAACGGCTGGCAGACGAACAGCCGGGCGCCGCTGGCCCGGAAGGCGTCGGCGAGCAGGTCGGTACGGACCCCGTCGGCGTCCATCGGCACCGGCACCGGCCGCAGCCCGGAGGCGCGCGCGACGGCCAGCATGCCCGGGTAGGTCGGGGATTCGACGAGGACCGGCGCACCGGGCGCGGCGACCGCGCGCAGGGCGGCGGTCAGCGCGCTCTGGCCGCCGGCGGTGACCAGGACGTCGCTGGGGGCGAGCACGCCGCCGGGGCCGCCGATCTCCCGCGCGAACCAGGCCCGCAGCTCGGTGATGCCCTCGACCGGCGGCCGCCCCCAGGCGCCGGGCCGCCGGCCGGCCCGGGCCAGCGCCGCGGCGAGGGCGCGTTCGGGCTGCAGATCGGGGTGCAGATAGCCGCCGTGGAGCTCGATGACGCCGGGGGCGGGTTCGGCGAGGGTGGCCAGGACGCCCGCGGCGTCGACGCTGCGCGGCACCTGGTCGCCGGCCGGTCCGGCGCTCAGGGCGATCTCCTGCCAGGAGGTGTCGACGGGGCGGGGCGCCTCGGGGCGGGCCGGGGCCCGGAAGGCGCCGGCGCCGGGCCGGGTGACGACGAGGCCCTCGGCCACCAGCTCGGCGAGCGCCCGGGAGACGGTCACCGGGCTCACGCGGTGCCGCTCGACCAGAGCGCGACTCGAGGGCAGCTTCTCTCCGGGAGAGTAGCGGTCCAGTTCATTACGGAGGCTGACGGCCAGGTCAGCGACACTGCTACGCTCTTGCATGAGAGACAACGATAGCGCTATCGCGACGGACAGGATAGCGGTCGACACCGTCCGCGCCCCGGAGCCGCCCGCCGCACCCGCCGCCGCCTCGGCCGCCCCCGGCGCACTGCTCGCCGCGCTGGGCGTCGCCGCCTTCTCCCTGACGTTCCCCGCCACGGCCTGGGCCCTGGAGGGCATGGGCCCGTGGACGGTCGTCATGCTGCGCAGCGTGCTGGCCGCGGCCCTCGCCGGCGGCTGCCTCCTCGTCCTGCGCGTCCGCGTCCCCGAGCGGCGCCACTGGGCCGGCATCGCGGTCGTGGCGGGCGGCGTGGTCCTCGGCTTCCCGCTCCTGACGACCCTGGCCCTGCAGACGTCCACCACCTCGCACGCGGCCGTGGTGGTCGGCCTGCTGCCGCTGACCACCGCCGCCTTCTCGGCCGTACGCACCGGGGCCCGGCCCTCGCGCACCTTCTGGATCGCCTCGCTCGCCGGCGCCGCCGTCGTCATCGCCTTCGCGGTGCAGCAGAGCGGCGGGGCGCCAAGCACCGGCGATCTGTTCCTGTTCGCGGCGCTGCTGGTGTGCGCGGCCGGCTACACCGAGGGCGGCCGGCTGGCCCGTCACCTCCCGGGCTGGCAGGTGATCGGCTGGGCGCTGGTGCTGGTCCTGCCGCTGACGGTCACCGGCGCGGCCCTCGCGCTGGCCACCGAGCCGCTGCGGCTGACGGCGCACGCCCTCGGCGGGCTGCTGTGGCTGGCGTTCGGCTCGCAGTTCCTGGGCCTGGTCGTCTGGTACCGCGGGATGGCGGCGATCGGTGTCTCCAAGGCCAGCCAGCTGCAGCTGGCCCAGCCGCTGCTGACCCTGGTCTGGTCGGTGGCGCTGCTCGGCGAGCATCTGCCGCCGGCCGCGCCGGTCGCGGCGGTCGCGGTGCTGGTGTGCATCGCGGTCACCCAGCGGACCCGCGGCTGACGCACCGGATCCGCCCGTCGCCCGCCGGGTGCGAGGGCGCGCCGGGGACGTAAACTTGCCGCGATGGCATGTACCGCCGTCGGGGCCGTCATCCGGCCCGTCAACAGGTAAACCGTTGGCCGTTCAACCGCCCGGCCGCAGCTGCATGTGGGCCGTCCCGGTCGCGCGGCCGCCCGAAGCGGGAGGATCCTGATGCACGCAAACACGGGCGACCGGCTGCTGGTGCACGGCAGAACCGTCGGGCATCACGACCACGCCGTGGAGATCGTCGAGGTACTGGGACCGAACGGCGAGCCGCCCTACCGCGTCCGCGCCGCGGACGGCCATGAAACGATCATGTCCCCCGGCCCCGACTCCGTGGTCCAGCACGGCAAGTCCACCGACATCACCGGCCACTAGGTCGCGTCCGGCACAGCGCCACCGACCGGCAACGAGCACGCTGACCACTACGGCCGCACCGCGCCGCCGTAGTGGTCATGCACGATCCGGGCCAGCGCCCCCGCCCGGTCCCTGGCAACATCCCTCGCCGAGAAGAAGACATGGCCGCCGACCTGCGGATAGCCGCGGGCGAAGGTGAGGTGGCGGGAGAGTTCGGCCGGGTCCAGCCAGGGGGTGCCCTGGCCGGGGTCGCCCGCCCGGTACAGGGCCTCGCCGATGTAGAGGTCCACACCGGTGCCAGACACGGCCTCCGACCACCACGGCACGACCTTGGCGTAGTCGGCGGCCTCGAAACCGATGTTCCAGTACACCTGCGGCACGATGTAGTCGATCCATCCCTCGCGCACCCAGCGCCGCGTATCGGCGTACAGGTCGTCGTAGGTCTGCAGTCCCCGGGTGTCCGAGCCCGACGAATCGGTCCCGCGATTGCGCCAGATGGCCGAGGGGCTGACGCCGAACCGCACCGGCCGCCCCACGGCGGCCACCTTCTGCTTCATCTCCCGCACCAGCCGGTCGACGTTGTCGCGCCGCCAGCTGGCACGGTCCGCGAAGCCCGCGCCGTGCGCCTCGAAGGCCGCGTCGTCCTCGAACTCCTCCCCCGCGACCGGATACGGATAGAAGTAGTCGTCGAAATGCACCCCATCGACGGGATAGCGGCGCACCGCGTCGAGCATCGCCTCCTGCACGAAGCCCCGGACCTCGGGCAGCCCCGGGTTGTAGTAGAGCTTGCCGCCGTAGGGGAGCACCCATTCCGGGTGCAGGCGCGCGGGATGGCCGGGCACCAGCCGGTCGGGGTCGGCGTGGTTGGCGATGCGGTACGGGTTGAACCACGCGTGCAGTTGGAGATCGCGCCGGTGCGCCTCGGCGACGGCGAAGCCGAGCGGGTCCCAGCCCGGATCCTTGCCCTGCGTTCCGGTCAGATACTGCGCCCAGGGCTCGTGCGGGGAGGGCCACAGGGCGTCGGCGGTGGGCCGGACCTGGAAGAACACCGTGTTCAGGCGTCGTTCCACGGCCACCTCCAGGAGGCCGAGCAGTTGGCGCTGCTGTTCCGCGGGTGGCAGCCCGGGCTTGGTGGGCCAGTCCAGGTTGGCGACGGTCGCCAGCCACATGCCGCGCATCGGGGCCGCACCCGGGTCCCCCGTCGCCTCGGCCGCCGCGGCCGTTCCGTGCCCCGCTCCGAGCAGCGACGACGCCGCGCCCAGCACGCCCGCCGCGAATCCCCGCCGTGTGATCCGTCTCATGAAAAACCCTCAGCTTGTCCCGATTGTCCCGTCCTGAGGGCTCAGGATGCCCGCCCCGGCGGCCGTAGCACAGCGCCGCGCGGAGTAACGTCGGGGCCGAGGCGGGCGTCGGACCCTTACGGCGTACCGCAGGGTCCTGAAGATCAGCGAAAGGCACGAGGTGACGGACACTTTCACCGACATCGCACGCGTCGGAGTGGTCGGCTGCGGCCAGATGGGCGCCGGCATCGCCGAAGTGTGCGCCCGCGCCGGCCTGGACGTCATGGTCGCCGAGACCACCGGCGAAGCCCTGGAGCTGGGCCGCACCCGCTTGACCAACTCGCTCGGCAAGGCCGCCGAGCGCGGCAAGATCACCCCCGCGGAGCGCGACACCACGCTCGGCCGGCTGAATTTCACCACCGACCTCGGGGAGTTCGCCGACCGCGACCTCGTCATCGAGGCCGTCGTGGAGAACGAGCAGGTCAAGACGGAGATCTTCCAGGTCCTCGACCAGGTGATCACCCGCCCGGACGCCATCCTGGCGTCCAACACCTCCTCCATCCCCCTGGTCAAGCTGGCGGTCGCCACCTCCCGCCCCGACCAGGTCATCGGCATCCACTTCTTCAACCCGGCCCCGGTGCAGAAGCTGGTGGAACTCATCCCCGCCCTGACCACCGGCGACGAGACCATCAAGCGCGCCGAGGCGCTGGTCCACAACATCCTGGGCAAGCACGCCATCCGCGCCCAGGACCGCTCCGGCTTCGTCGTCAATGCGCTGCTCATCCCGTATCTGCTCTCGGCGATCCGGATGTTCGAGTCGGGCATCGCCAGCCGCGAGGACATCGACAACGGCATGGAAATGGGCTGCGCCCACCCGATGGGCCCGCTCAAGCTGTCCGACCTGATCGGCCTGGACACGGTGGCCTCGGTCGCCGCCTCCATGTACGAGGAGTACAAGGAGCCGCTGTACGCCGCTCCCCCGCTGCTCGCCCGCATGGTGGACGCGGGCCGGCTGGGCCGCAAGTCCGGGTCGGGCTTCTACTCGTACTAGGGAGTGCGGCGGCGCCGCCAACTGGCGCTGTTCCATGGCGAGTTCACCTGGAACAGTGCCGGCGGCGGCGTGCGGTCGGGTGGCTCTCGCGGTGCCCGCCAGGTCCTCATCCGCACCCAGCCAACGGGGAATGCGCAGGGACCCGGCCTGGCGAGCGCCATCGACCGACAGGAAACTGACCGTGGCCTAGGGCTTTGTGTCTTCGAATGCGCCAGGCCCATTCCCGCTCACTCAGCGAATATCCCTGGAGAGTCCCTGGTCCGGGGCGACCCGACCAGCGCCTTCGAACTGCACACCGGCATCAGGGAGACAAGCTCCGCACCTGAGACCGGGCAGACGGAGATGACGACCGTGTCGCGAGCGGCCTCCAGGGCGATCGCCAAGCCGGCCCGGTCGGGAACGCAGGGCGAGCGGATCCTGTCGGGACGTAACGGTCCTTCGACCAACCTGGTCACGGGCCCGAAGAAGCAGGGGCGGGGTGGACACCGGGGTTGAGCCCGGGGCCGGATACGGGCCAAGGGCCCGTGCCCACGGAGGCTCGGGCCGTCTCGCCGGCGCACCGCCTGCCGGCGAACGACGGGGAGGCCCTCAAATTGGCCCGCCCCCTCTTCGGTCCCACCGGGCCCGACAGCACCCGGACGCCGTTGCGAATGCGCGAGTTCGACGTCGGCTGCCCCGAACACGGCGATCGCTCCGTCTCGGAAGGTGTATCGGCCGGACACTCCCGGTACGGCACTGTGACACCCAGCGGTTGAGGGCTTGTCAGTGCCTCTGGGTACGCTGGCACAGACATCGAACGGACGTGAACCGTCAGCTCGATGACGCCGGTGGGTGAACGGAGGCGTAGTCGTGGGCGACGGGTTCAAGGGCAAGGAGAACGAGGACCTCAACAACGCTCTGATCGAGGAGCAGAAGCCGGAGAACCAGTTCGGCGGCGAGGTGCGGGGTCTGAAGTCCACGAGCAAGTGACACGGCCCGCACCACGGGGGCGTGTGGCGACCGTGCAGCGGGGTTGCAGCGCCGCCCCACAGCGGCACGGTCGCGGCAGCCAGGGTCGAGTGTTTGCGCCGTATCGGTTTCGGCGTCGGTTCGACTCCGACTCCACGTTTCGACGTTTCGACGTTTCGACGGCCAACTGCCCCGCACCAAGTCCGAGTTCAACCGCACGGCCGCGCCTGACGCACAGCCGCCCCTTCACTGATAGGAGAGAGTCCGTGTCGCATCCCGACGCGCCGGAACCGGTACAGCCCATCCCCGCCACTGCCGAAGAGGCATTGGCTGCCGCTCGCGCCCGATTCGAAGTACTGGATCTGCAAGGAAACCCGGCGCCTTTGTACGTGGCGGAGTTCGACATCGGCTTCCTCGTCCACGCCGTCATGCCCCCACCGCCGCCCGGCACTCAGGCGCCGTTGGGCGGCAGTCACATGGTGATCTCCAAAAGCGACGGAGCCGTCACCTATGTCCCCAACTTTCCGCCGGACTCCGCGATCGAGCTGTACCGCAGCCTGCGCCGGCGCAACGGCTAGGTGTGCCGCTGCGGCGGGCCCGCCGAACGCTTCCAGGTCTCACCGACGACTGCGAAGCGGTGGGCGGGCCGCTACCGCCGCTGCGGCGAGGCGGGGATGTGCGACCGCTCTTCGCGTCCGCATCACAGTCCGCGTCGGCCCCCGACCCGCACCGAGCGGCGGATCATCAAGGTCCGCCTGCTGCACCGCTGGGAACCGGCCCGCATCGCCTACCTGCTGCGGCAGGATGCGCCCCTGGTCATCGAAGCCGTGTGTTCGCTGGAGCGATCTGTCGTGTGAGAAGCGGTTCGCGGTTCGCTTCGGGCAAGCGTGAGTTTCGTCGACGAGGTCAGGGAGACGGTCCAGCCGGCCCGGACCTCCTCTCGTGAGTCGTCGTTGAGCACCGTGTGCGTATCAGGTGACGGATGCTCAGCGATGGCTGGGCCCGCCGGTCAGTCGATGCCTTCGATGATGCGGAAGTCGCGCTCGAAGCCGTCGGGGAGGGCCACCAGCGCCTTCTGGTATGCCTCGCTCTCGTATGCCGCGACCGCCTGTTCAAAGCTGTCGAACTCGATCAGAACGGCGCGTTGCGTGATTCCGGCCTCGTGGGCGACGACTCGACCGTCAGCGGACAGGAGGCGCCCGCCCGCAGCCCGGACAGCCGGACCCGCCAGCTTGTTGTAGGCAGTCAGCCTCTCAGGGTCGGAAATGGCGGGGTAGACACTGACCCAGTAGCCCTTGGCCATGGAAAACCTCCTGTGTTCGGCCGGACACGTCCGACTTCGAATGGACACTCAGATCGATCGATCCCGTCGACGGCCCAGGAGGTCGAGGTTCTCAAAGGTCTCCGTCGAGGTCATGCCTCGATCCTTGCCGTTCGAGTCGGCCCCGGCCATGGCGGAAAGGTCAGCCTCCGATACATTCTCGCCATGCCCGTCCACCATGCCGCCCCCGGTACTCCCGGCGCCCGCGACCTGGCCGGTCGCACCACCGAACCGGATCGCGCGATGCGCCCGGAACCGCGGCCGGGCGCCCACAAGGTGGTCGTCCTCGTACTCGACGGGATCTACCCCTTCGAACTCGGCATACCCCAACACGTCCTGGGCTCCGCCGGTGGCCGCTACGAGGTGGTGACTGCGGGCGTGGACGGGAAGCCCGTGCGCACCGTCTCGGACCTGACCGTCACCCCCGGGCACGGCCCTGAGGTGCTGGCCGAGGCGGACACCGTGATCATCCCTGGGTACGCGATCACCCAGGGATCGGCCGCCGCCACGGACTCGAAGGCCCTGGACGCGCTTTCCAGCGTCCGGCCCGGCACCCGTCTGGTGTCGATCTGCAGCGGTGCCTTCCTGCTGGCCGGCGCCGGTCTCCTCGATGGGCGTCGGGCCACCACCCACTGGGCGCTCAGCGACCGCTTCCGGGAACTGTTCCCCCGGGTCGAGCTCGACGCCGGCGTTCTTTTCGTCGACCACGGTGACGTGTTGACCTCAGCGGGGGCGGCCAGCGGCTTCGACGTCTGCCTGCACCTGCTGCGCCAGGACCACGGCACCGAGGTCGCCAACCAGGTCGCCCGCTTCTGCGTCATGCCGCCGTACCGGGACGGCGGGCAGGCACAGTACATCGAGCAGCCACTGCCGCCGACGGGCGCAACCGGCACCGGGCCGACCCGCGACTGGGCATTGCAGCGGCTTGAACTGCCGCTGCCGCTGGACGAGTTGGCCGCGCACGCGGCGATGAGCACCCGTACCTTCGCCCGGCGCTTCAAGGAGGAGACCGGTCTGAGCCCCGGCCGCTGGCTGACCTCGCAGCGGCTGCGGCGGGCCCGGCACCTGCTGGAGTCCAGCGATCTGCCGGTGGAACGCGTCGCCCACGAGGTCGGATTCGCCACCGCCACCTCGCTGCGGCGGCACCTCGCGGCGGAGGCCGGAGTCGCCCCGTCGGCGTACCGTCGCACCTTCCGTGCCCCGGATCCGGCCGCCGGCGATGCGGGCTCCATTCCCGCCTAGCCACGACGCACCGTACGCTTCCCGGTGGTTCATCCGAACCTCTGCGCCGGGCGTCCATCGGCCGCGGCGCGCGGCGATTCGCCCGCGAGCGTCGTCGGTGTCAACGGGGTGCTGATCCGTCATCGTCGCCGTGGCGGTCACCCCGGCTCTCACCACCGGTCCTTTGCGCGAGCAAGATCAATCACGGGCCGCCGAACCCCGGCCGATCCCGGATTCACTCTCAGAACCCGTTCTCACCCAACGCGGGATGGACCCCCTTCTGAGACTTGCATCGTGCGAAATTCTCGGCCCATGACGAACCCTCAGCGGCCCTCCCCAACCGACCGGTCGGACGCCGACGACGTCGAACCGCACGCCTGCCCGAAGTGCGACGCCCAGCCCGGCTCACCGTGCCGCTCGCGCGGCGGCGCGGTCACCTCCGTCTACCACACCCGCCGCTTCACCCAGGTTCCCCGCCTGAAGAAGGAGCTGCGGGTGCCGACACCCGCCGACCGCGGCCCGGGCCAGCCGTGGCGCCCGGGCACTCCGCCGCCGGCACCGATCGACCCGGCCAATGCTCGCCGGTCCGCTGCCCGGCATCTACGACCCGACCGGCCCGGGGAAGCTGCTATTCGCGTTCTTCGCCGCGATGGCGGAGACCGAGCGGGAGAACATCCGCGAGTCCACACTCGAAGGGCTCGACACCGCGGCCCGCAAGGGCAAGCACGGCGGCCGGCCACCGGTCATCACCGACGCCATGCTCCACACCGTGCTGCGCCGCCGCGCGGGCGGCGAGTCCGTCGAAGGGATCCAGCCCGACCTGATCATCCCCACCGGCAAGCGCAAGGGACAAAGCCCCTCCGTGGCCAGCATCTACCGCGCGCTCGCCGAACACTCCAAGCGCGAGACGTACCCCGAGGCCGTCGAACAGGCCCACACCGACTTCGCCGCCCTACAGGCCGGCGGCCTCCCCCGGCCCCGCCCGGACGCCGCAGCACTCAGCTCGCGACCATGATCGTTCTCACCGGGATTTCCTGTACGCCAACTACTCACACCCGCACGTGGACCGCACCACCGGCCGCGTGATCCACCGCTACGAGCACGCCGCCCCCGGCTACCTGGTCCACGGCGACATCAAAAGGCTCGGGAACATCCCCGCCAGCCGCGTCCCCCACCTCACACGGCAGTACACCTGGGCGCCATCGCCCCCTTCCCACCACACTCTGACATGCGGTGCGTGGCAGTCGGGATGAGCCGAAGGCATCGGCCTCTTCGCTGACTCGAGGGGGTGTGCGCGAAGCTCGGGCAATGCCACATCGTCGGCGAACCACCCATGCGCCGGGTGGTCCTGTCGGTCCATGGGGAGAGACCGACGCTTGCGGACCGGAATTCGCAGTGGGACTCGTCGGCCAGGGGGGCGGGCCAGCGAGGGACGCGTCCAGAGAACGCGATGGTGACGCATGGACGTAACTGGTGCTCGATCAGCACACTGTTTGGCTTAGGGTTGAACCTATCGTTGAGTAACCATGACCAACACGGGGGACGTTGTGGCAGGGGCAGGTGGCTTCCAGGCCGATGTGGAGTCCTTGAAGGCGGGGGGCACCGACTTCGTCAAGCTCGGCGATGACTTCAGCGATTCGGTGAGCCGGATGGTCAACGGCCTGGCCAAGCTGCGCGCGGGCGAGCCCACCGACGAGGTGAAGAAGACGCAGAAGCCGCCGGAGGAGAAGTCGTTCGGCGAGCAGCTCTGGAGCAGCATGACCTCCCTGGACAGCAAGTCCAGCGCACCTCCCTGGGGCGATGACGACCTCGGCGAGAAGTTCGGCGTTGTCTACGAGGGCCTCCGCGACGGCATGTACGAGTCCATGGGCCATCTCGCCGCCAAGCTCGAGGAAATCGGCAAGGCGCTGACCGCCATGTCCAAGCACCACGCCGAGAACGAAGACTTCAACGAGTCGCTGATGAAGCAGCACGTCGAGAACAAGCAGGCGTGGGACGACCCGTACAAGCAGCAGGGCACGCTCGTGCGCGGAAGGCCCGGCCCCGCGACCTGAGCGCGGCACGCTCACGACGAGGGACCGGCGGGCGGCCGGGCCACCGCTCAGCGGCGCGCGCATCGCGCACGCCACAGACTTACGTACATCATCACGGGGGAGCTCTGCCTTGTTGAACCCACCTGTCGCTGTTGAGTGGGTCCTGGAGTTGCTCGGCTTCGACTGGCCGACAGCGGACGAGGACATGCTCTTCGAATGCGCCCAGATCTGGCGCCAGTTCGGCTCCGAGGTCGCCCAACACCAGTCCCGGGGAACCCAGATCGCCAGCGACATCCTGGCGGCGAACTCCGGCGACGCCATCGAGGGATTCACCAAGACCTGGGAGAAGTTCTCCGGCGGCTCCGGCTATCTCGACGACGCCCAGCAGGCGGCCGAGGTCATCGCCTTCGTCTTCGAGGCCGCCGCCGCCATCGTCATCGCCATGAAGGTCGCGGTCATCATCCAACTGGTGGTCCTCGCCTGTGAGATCGCCGCGGCCCAGGCCGCCGCCCCGTTCACCCTGGGCCTGTCCGAAATAGGCGGCGCCGCAGCCACCTTCGCCACCCGGGAAGTCGTCCGCAAGCTCCTCAAGAAGGCCGCCGAACAGCTCCTCGAGGCCGCCCTTGAGTGCGCCAAGGAACCCTTCGTCTCCGCCCTGCAGGCCATCGCCTCCGACCTCATCGCCCAGACCGTCAACCAGAACTTCGGCGCACAGAAGGGCTACGACCTCGGCCGCACCGCCAAGACTGGGGCGAAAGCCTTCACCGACGCCGTCGAGAACACCGGCGAGACCCTCGGCGAATCCCTCCGCGACGGCGCCGGCCACCGCGCCGGCCACCGCGTCCGCGGGGGCATCGACAGCGCAGCAGGCCGCAGCCACGGAAGCGACGACTCCGGAAACGACAGCAGCGACAGCAGCAGCAACAACAGCAGCGACTCCACCAGCTCCAACGACGGAAGCGACAGCGGCGGCAGCGCAGACGGCAGCTCCGGAACCGACTCGGGAAGCAGGAGCGACGGCAACAGCTCCACGGGGTCCGACAGCAGTTCGTCGAGCCACTCCCCGAGTTCCAGTAGTTCCCCGAGTTCGAGCAGCGGCGACTCCGGGCGCAGGGCACCGGATATCGGCGGTCCGTCGTCCTCGTCTCCGTCGAGCGGTTCGGACAGCTCTTCGTCCAGCGCGTCAGACAGCTCTTCGGACAGCTCTTCGTCGAGCCCGTCCTCGTCGTCCGATGGCCCGTCGGCTTCGAGTTCGCCCTCCTCTTCCTCGAGTACGCCGTCCCACAGCAGCACGGACAGCACCGGCAGCCCGGACTCGTCGAACCCCTCGTCGTCCTCGCCCTCACCAAGCCGTGGCTCCGACTCGCCCAGCCCCTTCGACATGGGCACCCAGGCCTACAACGAGAGCATCGGTCGTCCTCCGGGCGACGACTCGTCCACCCCCGACTCGTCTCCGGACTCGTCCGCCCCCGATTCGAGTCCGGACTCGTCCACGCCGTCCACCGCGACGAGACCGGACGTCGAGGGCGGACCGGCCCCCGACACCACCCCTGACTCCGCCCGTCCGGACAGCACACCGGACGCCCCGCCGGGCACGGCACCGGGCAACGAGCCGTCCATCCCCTCCAACTCCTCGCCCATCGAGGGCCCGGGCACCACGCCGGATGTCGACGCCTCCCCGGCGCCGGACACCACCCCGGACAGCGCTCGCCCGAGCCGCCCGGAAGGCGTCGACGTCCACACCCCGGAGCAGGGCGCGTCGATCCCGGACCCGCGCAACACCGAGCCCGCGCCCATGCCGTCCCCGCCGCCGGAGACAGACCGCCCCGAGGCCTCACCCGCCCCGGCTCCCGACAACTCCCACCCCGAACCGGGCGTGCACCAGGCCGACCGCGACCCGGCCACCACCATGCCCGCACCGGCCCAGAGCCCCACGCCGGGCGACTCCCACGACGGCAACAACAACGACGGCAACAACAACGACAACCAGAACCAGGGCAGCGGCCGCGTCTCCATGCCGAGCGGCGCCATGCCCGGCAACACGCCCACGGCACACCCCGGCCCTGGTCAGGGCCACGCGCCGACACCGTCCACACCGACCCAGCACCACCCGGACGACGAAAACACCGACCTCATGGGCAACACCGCCACGGTGGCGCCCCCGGCCCCCGGTACGCAGCCCCGTGACGCGGGCATCCCGCAGCAGGCGGCCCCCTCGTCCGCGACTCCCTCAATGTCGCCCCCGGGTGCCATGCCACCACCGGCGTTCGGCCCCATGCCGACGCAGGCGCCGGCGGCAGGCAGGCCCACGACGACACCGCGGGCCACCACGCCCAGCGCCACGACGCCGCGTACGGAACAACCGAGCACCCGGCCCACGACGCCGTCGCGGGACACCCAGCAGAACGGTCCCGCGTCGCCGCCGCGCACCGAGACGCCGCGTAGCGCGACGCCGAGCAGCGGGACACCGAGCCGGCCGACCACGCAGCCGCGCACTGACACACCGCGCACCGAAACGCCCAGCCGCCCCACCACACCACCACGCACCGACACGCCGCGTGCCGAGTCTCCGCGCACCGAGACGCCCGGGCGCCCGACCACGCCGCCCCGCGGCGAGCAGCCGACGAACCGTCCGACGGACCAGCAGTCGCCGGCCGAGTCCCCCACTTCCACGCCGAACGACCAGGGGATGCCGGCACCGAACAACCAACAGCCGGACCATCAGCAGCCGGACGCCACCGACCAGACGCCCGATCAGAACCAGCCCCCCGCTGACGACAGCGCGCCCGAGCAGCCCACGGCGCCTCCGCCTGCGCCCCAGGCAGACAACCTCTCGGACATCCGTAACGACCTGAACATCCCGTCCGAAGGCCTGACCACACCCGACCCCGCCCATCAGCAGGACCTCGAGAACGCCCACCCGAGGAACCCCGACGGCACCCCGCAGGTGTACGCGGACCCGCGCCAAGGAAACTGGGCCGGTCTGCAGAACGACGGCGGCCCGGGGGTGCCCGGCCGGTCCAACAACTGCGCCGACTGCACCCGCTCGTTCCTCGAAACGTGGTTCGGCCGCCCGACGGTGTCCGCCCCGCGCACCTTGGACCTCAATGCGGACGGCAGCTTGAACACCATGTCCGCGGAGCGCGACTCCGTCGAGAACCAGGCGCGTTGGGCCGGCGCACCCAGCACGTACGCGGGCAAGGACCATCCCAACCCGTACGCACGTATCGCCTACGAGCTGTCGCAGGCCGGGCACGGCTCGGCAGCCGTGATCGGCGTCAACTGGCCCGGCGGTGGCGGCCATGCCTTCGCCGCGGTCAACCACAACGGCCAGGTCCTGTTCGTCGACGCGCAGACAGGCGTCGTCAGCGAGAATCCGATCCACCTGGGCGCCCAAGAGGTCTTCTACACCCCGCTGGACGCCAATCGGAATCCGATCACTCCGTACTTCCTGACCCCGTCGACGCCCGAACCGTCCACCGAGAACACCCCGGACACCGACAACAACCCGACCCCGGACTCGACGACGGACTCGACGACGGACGAGTCAACCCCCAACAGTGAGACGGACGAACCTTCCAGCACATCACCGTCCACCGAGCCGTCGACAGAACCGTCCACTGACGAGACACCCTCCGACAACGACGACTCGACCACAGAACAGAACGCGAACGACGACGGCACCGACACCGCGCAGCCGTCGACGACCCCGGATTCCGACGCAACGCCGGAGACCACACAGACGCCTGAAACGACGCCGACCCCGGAGACGACACCACCGCAGAACCAGGAAGTTTCTCCGGACACGGACACGGACACCGCTCAGGACTCCGACTCCGACTCCGACCCCGGTCAGGCGACAGATACGACCCCGGATTCGGACGTCACCCCGGACCAGGACGCCCTGCCTGCCGACGACACAGCGGTCACGCAGGGCGACACGCAAGACAGCCAGAACACCGAGGAAACCCAAGACGGGCAGGACGGGCAGGAGCCCCAGGAGTCCCAGAACGATCAGGACTCCCAAGATTCCCCAGACGACACGGACTCCCAGGACGACACGGACTCCCAGGACGCCCAGAACTCCGACGGCTCCGACGCCACCGACCGCTCGGAGGACTCCGAGCACTCCGACGACTCCCAGGACACCGACCACCAGCCGGAGTCGGGAGAACCGGTCCTCCCGTCCACCGCCACGCGCCCCTCCGGTCCGCCGGATGGCTACGACGACCCCACCGACGCCGACAACCACGCACAGCAGGAACGATTCCCACGCAACGAGGACGGCTCGTTCCAGCAGGCCCCCGACCCACGCGAGGGCACTTGGGTCGACGACATCCGCGGCCAGAACCCCGACGACTCCGGCCGCAACGTCAACTGCCCCGACGGGGTACTGGCATTCGCCGATTCGTATGCGGGCAACCCCACGGTCGCCGCCCGCCGCAGCCCGAACGAGAACGGCACCCCCGCCGACACTCCCGAGCCGGGCGGCCGCGATCGCATCGAGAACACCCTGGGCGCCAAGTTCGACGACTTCGGCGACGGCCGCGACGCGTACAACAACCTGGAGACCACCCTCCTCAACGAGGGCCATGGCTCACAGGCCGTGATCATCACGCAGAACGCCGACGGCCGTGCCCACGCCTGGAACGTGGTCAACCACAACGGCCAGGTCGTCTACGCCGACCCGCAGACGGGCCAGCGCAGCACCACCCCGCTCCACAGCGGCGACAACGGCGTCTTCGCGATCCCCCTGGACGCCAACCGCCGGCCCATCCAGACCGCCGACCAGCCCACCGCACCACCCCAGAGCCAGACCACACCTGCCGGTACCGACCACACAGCGCCCCAGCGTCCGGCCGGTTCGCCCCCTGGGTCCAACGACCCCAGCGCGGAAGCCACTCGCGAACAGCGCAACCAGAGCCTTCCCGACCCGGAAGCACGGACCGATTCGCATGCGAACCTTCCTCCGGACAAGGCACAGGGCGACCTTCGAGACGCGCACGACGTCCATCGGATCGGTCTGGGCCCGGTCCAGGAGCAGATGCGGCAGTGGGCCCAGCCGCAGGGCGACCCGCCCGAGGTGCGGGTGCCCTTGGCCGACCTACTGCAGGAATCCATCAAGCGCCGCCAGGCGCACGCGGAGTCGGCGCCGCGGGTACGTGAAGCCAGGCACGACTATGACAGGGCGCTGAAGGAAGTCTCCGACGCCAAGGCCGAGCGAACCAGGGCGGCGACCGCGGAGCGGAACGCCAAGACCGACGACGCGAAGCAGGCGGCTCAGGACAAGCGGGCGGCGGCGGAGCAGCGGCTCGCCAATGCCCAGCAGGCTCTCCCCCAGGCCGAGGCCGCCCACAAGGCCGCGATGGTGGCGCACCGGAACATTTCGATGCCGTCGACGAACTTCACCGACAGTGATCTCCGGCAGCATCTTGATCCCGCGTGGTCGCAGATGAACGACGGTCAGCGGTACGCCGCGATCGCCACTATGGCCCGCATCAGCCAGTCCTTCCATGCCAACAACGCCGTTGGCGCGAGCCCTGACCGGGCCGCGAACAACGACGTGTACGGCGACGGAAAGTTCCACGAATCAGCGGCTGCCTGGCGACGTGAACTCGCATCGCACCCGGACGGGACGATCCTTCGGGATGTAAACAACCTCAAGCGGATGATCGAGGAGACGGAGAGCAATTCGCTCGACCTCTCCGGCAAGAATTACGCGGTCGTGGAAGTTGTCGACCCGGACACCAAGGAAAGTCACTACATCGTCGATTCGTCGGTTCCCCCTGCCCTGGACGGCGCCAAAACAGCGCACTCCGAGTCCCACATTCTCAACTGGATCGACCAACTCAACGCGAATCGGGCAGCCCAGGCGCAGTCCAAGGTCGAGATCAAGGGCCTCTACACCGAACGCGAACCTTGCGGCCTGCCCACCACCACAACCACTGATACCAAGGGCAAAGTCACCCATCATCCCACCGGCCACGCCAACTGCGCCAAGACGATCAACGATTCCCAGGCGATGGACGGTGTCCCCGTCTACTACAGCACGACCTATCGAGCGGACCCGGAGCTCAAGAAGCTCAAGGCGGCCGAGCCGAACAGGCTGCGGAACGAGGAACACAAGACCGACCCTCAAATCAGGACTGCGCTCGGCAGGTACCGCACGCCGAACCAGCACATCCAGGACGCGGAGATTAATCGTCACCTGAAATTCGTCAACGAATTGGCACAGACGCTGGCGAATACAGGCCAGAACACACCATCGGCCCCAACGCCAGACCAGAACACACCGCCCACCCAGGCACCTCAGTCGGGCCCGTCCCATCCCACGGACCCCAACCGCACACCCCCATCGGACCCGGCAGGCACGGACCGCCGTCCGCCGGCCGACCCCGCAGGCACGGACCGCCGTCCCACCACCGACCCCACCAGCACAAACCACAGGCCCACCACCGACCCTGCCGGCACAGACCGCAGGCCCCCGGCGGACTCCGCCGGCACGCCGACCACCAACCCGACCGGCAGCGAGCACATACCTTCGGCAGACCCCGCGAGCGTCAACTCCCCGGTGGACAACGGCACTGCGGACAACAGGACTGCGGACAACGGAACATCCGCGCCGACGGACTCGCAGCGCGCGCACCGCGACGTTTCGCAGCCGGAGACCGAACTCGCGGACGCGCGAGAGACCCCGCGCCCCGCCACTGCCGCCACAGTGGCGGGCGAGCACGCCGGCGCCCAGAACCGCTCCGCCGACGAGCCTCGCGAGGGCTCCCCCGCCTCGGACAACCAGCCGGAAAAGCGAGGCCGGGTCAAGCAGATCTGGCAGTCCATGACCCACTCACGCCCGGCCGAGCCCACCGAGATCACCACTGAGGTGGACCAGCCGCGCTTCCTCAACCACAAGAAGCTGCCGGAGCACCAGCCCGACCGTTACGGCACTCCGCTGGACCGTCGCGACGGGACGCGCGTGCCGCTGTTCGACGGGCCTCCGTCGCGTGAGCAGACGCAGCAGGGTGAAATCGGTGACTGCGGCGTCATCGCCACCATGGGCGCCATCGCGAGCAGGTACCCGGATCTCCTCCAGGACATGATCCGGGAGACGGAGGACGGCAACTACGAGGTCCGCTTCCACGAGGTCGCGTACAACAAGCGAGGCAGACAGGCTCCGACCGGCCGTATCCTGACCGTTCGCGTCACCCCGGATCTGCCCGTGTACAGCGATTTCCCGAGCATCACCGTCTACGCCGACGCCAACGACGTGGGTGTGGCCTGGCCGGCGATCATGGAGAAGGCCATCGCGGGCCTCGACCAGTTCTGGGACGACAAGAAGCGCGAGTCCGAGTCGCAGTTCCCCCGAGGCAGGGACTTCGACGGCAACCTGCTGACGGGCTACTCCCGTATCGCCCAGGGCTCGACATCGGGCGAGCGTGCCTTGCTGCTCGCCCACCTCACGGGACGTATGTCGGAGAACCACGATTTCCCGACGCAGTACGATATGCACGGCCGCAGCCCGGAAAAGCAAATCCTGGCCCACCTGCGGGAGCTCACGGAAAGCGGCAGGCCGGTCGTTATCGGCACCCGCCCGAGGGGCAAGGGCGTGGAGAACACGATAGAGAAGGGCCTCTTGAGTTCCCACGCCTACGAGATCGTCTCGGTCGACGAAAAGGGCCTGATTCAGTTGCGCAATCCGCATAACTGGAAACATCCCCAGCCGCTGACCATCAAGGAATTCATGAAATACTGCAGCAACCAGTACGCGTCTTTGGAGGATGAGAAATGAGTAGAGCCGACACGATTCATCTCTGGCACGGGATTCAGAAAAAGTCCGAGAACGCGAGGTTCGTAGTGATGGACATCTACAGGGAGTCCGACGCCTCGGTAAGGGTTCAGCTCGCGACCTTCGCCACCGAGGAGCAGGATCACACCCTCCGCATCGGCGACACCTTCCCCGTGGGCGACGAGACATGGCAGCTCGCCGACCTGACGGATTGGCCGAGCGAGGACGACTGGACCGTGGTGCTGCGCCGCGTCGCGCCTGCCCCGGCCTGAGACCGACACCGCCCACTTCTGCAGACGACACCGCCTGCCCGGGTCATGCGGCAGCAAGACCCGGGCCGTTCCTTCCCACGCGGCCACGCGTAGGGTCGAGGAGTCATCGCGCAACCGAGGAGGACCATGCCCGAGCCAACCACCGACACCCCCGGAATCCCCGAGGAAGAGGTCGCCGTTCGCGTCGGCGCTTGGTGGCGTGAGGGTGGGCGCGGCGGCCAAGTGGCCCATGTCGTCCCCACGGACGGCCATGGCGCCTGGGCCGTCATGCGGGAGATACACGAGCACGTGCCGGGCAGTGTTGTCGTCGACGCCACCGGTCTCACCGCCGAGCAGGTCATGCAGCAGGCCCTCACGGCGCTCGGAGTCGATCTGTCCGCGGACAAGCGGGACGACTGGCATTTCGCGCTCGGCTCGTGGCCCGAGGAGCGGTTGCTACTGGTCATCAACGCCCATCGCGCCGGGTTGACACGGCGGTCGTACGAGTCCGAGCTGCTGGTGACCCAGACCCTTCCGTGGCTGGCGTGTGGCAAGTTGGCCGTAGTGGCCCATGTGGTTCCCGAGTTGCTGCCGGCCCGCGTTGATCCCAGGGCAGTGTTTCGGCTGTCCGCGGCGGCCGTCGAGCCTCTGCCGGCGGTAACGGAGTCCGTTGCCGTGCGGGCGTTGGCACTGGCCGAGCCTCGCCTCGTACCCCTTCCCGTCTGGGCCCAACTTGTCGCAGGGCTGAGCGGTGAAGCGGTATCCGAGGAGGAACTCGCGGATATCGCAGCGGAACAGTCCGACGTTCTCCGGCTCGGGCCGCTCGGGGCTTCCTTCGTCGACGAGGCCGTGGCCGAAGCCGTGCGCCGCGAGATAGATTCCGCTGAACTCACCCGTGTCAATGGCCATGTGGTCGCTTGGCTCATTCGCTCGACCCCGGATTTCCGCCACCCCGAAGGGTGGGCCAGGCGCGGTGCCGTCGGCCTGTACGCGGCCACCGGGCTCGCCATGCACGCCGTACAGGCGGGAACATACGGCGAAGTCCTTCGGGACGGACGCGTCATCGCCAATCTGCCGCAAACCGCACTCATGGACGCGGCGCGCAGCATCACCTTCTTCATCCCCGGAAACACGGCCGCCGCCGACGCGATTCATCTGTGGGGGTGGGGAGTCACACCGCGGCGCCAGACGGAGTGGGCCTCGTGGCTGCACTTGATGGCCTTCTCGCGCGACGATCACGCATTCGCGTCGGGTGTAGCCTCCTCAGGCGTTGCACTGCCCTGGCGAGTCAAATGGGCACATTGGCGCCCGCCGGGTGGATATCACGCACGCTTTCTCCGGGCCGGAAAGTTCGCCGCGAGGGCGCAAGTGCAATGGCGGGGACGAGCCGCCATCGCCGGTTTGCAGCGGCGGACGGAGGACGGGGGCCAGCAGTCGTATGTCTCGATCCGGGACGCGGAAACGGGAGACCGTGTCGCAGGGCCTTGGGAAAACGACGAGATTCCGGAGGAGAATCGTGCGGATCTCGCCTGGCCCGAGTCACCCGGGGACGACTCCGCATCGCCTGAGCTTGTCCAAGAGTTGTTCGCCTCGTCGTCCCCCCGCCGAAGTGACAGCGCATTCGTGCTGCCCTGCGAGCCACTGGCCGTGGATGAAGTCGTCATCTTTGGCGGCGATTTGGGACTGATCGCCCTTCAGCCCGCGCAGGGCGTGGACATCTCCGATTTCGGCGCGCGGCAGCAGCCCCTGAGCGATAGTTACGCGGACGCGGGCCTGAGCAGTCCGCTTGATGCGCCGACTCCGAGTCGCGAGGACCTCATCGATCTGTTCGGCGAGGACGACATCTTTCCCATCGAGGCCGAGGATCTCCCGGATGGCCTCACCCACGAGGCGACGCGCGAACTTCTCCTGGAGTTCGGGCTACCGTACATGTGGGACGAAGGAGGCATGGGAATCTTCCCCTGCGGGGACTGGGAGTCCGATGTTCTCGACGAACTGCCCTCCTGGCCCGAGGGTATCGAGCCCGTGGCCGAAACCGGTCCCTTTTTTCAGATCGGCAGGTGGATGGGCGCCAAGCTCGTCATCGACGGCCCCACCGGACACATCCTGCGCGTCCCGAACGGGCCCGACGAGGAGTATCTCGCCGCTCTTCCCGCCGCGCACAGCCTCGACAACTTCCTCACCATGGTGGCGCTGTGGGTGATCGGGCTGCGCACCCAGAGCATTCTGCCCCCGTGCGCCGAACGGGGGCAGCTCCCGTACTGGGTCCTCGGGGAGCTGACCGATGTCGAGGAGCGGGGCGGTGAGCAGCCCGCCTGGTCATACGTACTCCACAACACGTGAGGCCGACGACACTCATGCCGGAATTCCCGGGCACTTCGTCGACCGTTGCCGCACCGGGACCGGTCTGATCACGGAGAATTTGCACCATGCAGTGACGCCGCTCCGCCCGCTGGCGTTCCGTGCGCCGAGGACATGAGCGGGCGGGGATGGCAGGTACCGTTACATGGGCACAACAGAGGCCATAGAGGCCCGAGTTGACGATGCGCGCACCATCTTGGTCGCGCCGTCGACGGTGCAGAACCAGGAATGGGTCGGGGACTTCTTCGGGACCACCATCACGCCCGAGGATCTGGCCTCCGCTTCGCCCGACCTCGCCGGGAAGACCGTCTATCTGTGCGGTGACCTGTCCGGGATCAGCAAACGCCAACTCGAGGCCGCCGCCCGCGTGTTCGTCATCCGGGAGCTGTCGCACGGCTGCCCCGAGAGCACCGGCGCCCCGTGGCCCGTCGTCGGCCTCGGCCGCCTCCCTCTCCGTGTGCACGGCGCCGGGGTGTACTACCGGCGCTTCTTCGAGCCCGGCAGCGGCGAGTTCGACCGTATCCGTGCGGAGCACACGTTCCAATCGCTGACGGAGTCCAACAAGCCGGGCACGGCGCATCGCAGCGGAATCTATCTGACGCCGGTCACGCGCGACGGAGACGCACTGCATTTTCGTCTGCTGCGCTGCTCCACGAATCTCTCCGGGCCCACCGAGAATTTCGGGCCCACCGACACACGTATCGTCGGGGCTCTCAATCGCGAGGCCGCCACTGTCTTCCGGAACCAGGCCCCGCTCAATCACGTTCTGGCTCAGATCTACCACAACACCCTGGCCACGGCGCAGCGCAAGCAGTCCAAGGCACGGATCTCGGCGCATGCCGACAAGACCAAGGACATGCCCGTCAACGGCATCATGGCCTTCTGCACGTTCTACGACGGGCTCGACAGTCTGCGGCCGCTGCCCGGTGACCCCTTCGACTTCGGAGTGAAGGGGGTCAGCGCCCTGACCCGGCTCCACTTCCGCCTCAAGGATCCGGTCGGGGAACGCGACCACGCCGCGTTCCCCGCGCAGTTCACGGTGACGCTCCATCCCGGCTCCGTCTTCTTCATGCCGCTGTCCACCAACCGCCTCTATACGCACGCGATCCGCCCGTCGGGGCTGGACGCCGGGCGGCTGCCGACCCGACTGGGATACGTGGTCCGCTGTTCGAGCGCCGAAGCCGTGCACGAGGACGGCCACACCTTCCTCAAGTCGGCGGGAGGGACAGGCACGGCCGGCGATCGGGTGCGGCTGGAGCCTCCCACGGAGGCCGGCATGGACGCGCTGCGCGGGCTGTACGCCGAAGAGAACAGCACCTCGTCCTTCATCGACTACGGCGACGCGTTCCTCTTCAGCATGAACACGGGAGACTACGTTGCTCCCCGGGCCTAGCATTTCGGACGAGGTCCTCGCATTTGCTCTGCCCGCTGAAAAGAACCTCTTCGCGGAGCTGTCCGCTTCGGTGCGCTGGGAAGACGCAGGGAAAGGCCGCCAGGGCGCCGCGCTCACGAAGGTCGACGCCGCCGGTGGTGTGCCTCTCGTGCGGACCACCGCTCAATTCAGCAGCCCGGCGCAGCCTTTCCGGACGGTGCACGAACGGCTGGCGCAACGGATCCAGGACCGCGCGGAGCTTCCGGTGGGCTTCAACAACGCTCTCATCGAGCGCTACACCAACGCGTACACGAAGATGGGCAGCCATTCCGACCATGCCCTTGACCTGGCCGAAGATTCGTTCATCGCCGTCTTCTCCTGCTACCGCCATCCCGAATGCGGGCCGCCGAGGAAGCTGATCGTCGAGACGAAGGAGTCCGATGGCGAGACGCTGGAGGTTCCTCTCGCCCACCACGGAATCGTCGCCTTCTCCGTCGCGGCGAATCGACGACTCAAGCACAGGATCGTGCTGGACGCCCCCGCCGAGGCGGCGGACAACCAGTGGCTGGGCGTCACGTTTCGCACGTCGAAGACCTTCATCCGGTTCAGGGACGGACTCCCGTATCTGCCGCAGGGCTTGCCGCTCACGTCGGCCGACGACGAGCAGCGGCGCGACTTCTTCCGAATGCGCCGGCGCGAGAACACCGAAACGGACTTCGTCTACCCCTCGCTGACGTACACCGTCAGCGAGGGAGATCTGATGCCGCCCGAGCATCCGTTTCCGGGAAGGTGAGCCAAGGGCGGCGTCGGCGCGTCAACCGGAGAGGCGCGCGACGAGACGCCTCAGTCCCTCCTGGCAGTTGACGCCCGTCTGGAGCGTCTCCCATGCCTGCGCGGCCTGCACGTCGGACAGGCCCGGCAAGGTCCCGTCGATCCAGGTGTGCAGGGCCGATGCGGGCCAGCGGATCAGGTCCTTGGGTGGGAGCGTGCCCATCAGGGCTTCGACCGCCGGACGGTCGGCCTGGATCGGCAGGTCGGCGAGGACCAGCGCGACCACGTCCACGGCTGCGAACTCCCGTGCCGCTGCATCGTCCTTGAGCAGCTCGTCGACGGCCCCACCGACGTGCACGAAGGGCGCGATCACGTGCACGAGCCCGGCCAGGTCGAGCCCAGCGCGCACGCGCGCGCGCTGGCGGTCCAGCCAGGCGTGCAGCACCTCGCGGCCGAGGGGCGTGCGGCACAGGCCGGGGGTGCTGTGCCAGCTGCTGTGCGTCGTGGCGCGGTGCGGGGGATAGTGATGGTGGTAGGAGATTCCCGCCTCGGGCAGTCCCACCAGGTCGAGTTCGGCGTCGAGCGCGTCGCGCAGCTCGCGGGCGAAGCGCGGGTCGGCGAGCAGCCGGGGCAGGTGCGGGTGCCGGTGGACGAGCATATTGGCGATGCCAGCGCCGCCCAGTTTCGGCGGAGGGTCGGCCAACGGCACGCCGTGTTCGAGGAGCTCGTCCGCGAGGTCGAGCGGGATGAGGGCCCGCCTACGGCCGGGCTCGGGATACGGCAGGCGCACCGGAACACCGTCGGCCGCCAGGCGTGGAGCGAGGCGCACCGCAACGTCGTAGAGCTCGTCACTGCGCGTGCGCCCGGTCGGTTCGCTCGCCAGCCAGTCGTACAGCACGCGGGAGGCCTCGCCGGCGGGGAGCCCCGGCCGCTCGCCCGTCAACTGGGCGAGAGCGCCGCTTCGTTGGAGCAGCGACAGCCAGTCCTGCGCGCTGTTCGCGTCGTCCGGGGCCAGGCGCAGTACGTCGTGCACCGTTTCGGGGCGTCGCTCCACCAACAGCTCCAGGGCCTTCCCTTTCAGCGCGTCGGCCCAGAACTTGTCGGCGTCCCCCGCGCACAGCCCGATCCTCGGCACGAGGTCGGCGAGCAGAGCGGCCACTTCGGACTCGGGATCCGCCTTTGCCGCCCGGGCCACCTTGCGCAGGTCCGCGGCCACGCCCGGATACAGGTCGGCGGGCGTGTGGACGCGCCGTGCCAATACATCGCGAAAACACCGGAGTTGGTGCGACGAAACCACCGCACCCCGGGGAGCCAGTTCCTTGGCACGCGCGCGTACCGCACCACCGGCCAGCGCCCCATGGTCCGCGAAGGTGGCGTAACGGGCGTCGAGCCGGCGCTCGTCGGGCTTGGTGTGGTGTTCGCGTTCGGCGTTCCTGGCGCGCGTGAAGTATCCGGCGGCGTACACCTTGTGCTTGCCGCCCTCCTTCACGCACAGGTCGGCGAGTTCGTCGAGGAAGGCGGGGAGGAATCGGGGTGCCGTCGCGGCCAGGTTCTCCACGTCGCCGTCCAGGAGGGACTTGTAGAGGAGCGGGCTGCCCCAAAGGCTCCAGCCGAAGGCGTACGCCGCCTCCAGGACCTCCTGCTCCTGGCCGGGGTAGGCCGCCATCAGCCGCTCGGGAAAGGCGAGTTCGCTGCCCTCCGGGAGGCGGATGCCGGTCGTGAACGTGTCCGTGAGCGCCCATTCCTCCCGCGCCGCCAGCAGCGTGTCCCAGTGGTGTGCGAAGGGGGCCCTCAGCAGGAGCGTCATGGTGTACTCGGCGGGGTGGACGTACGTCCGCGCCACCAGCGCCGCCTCGTCCTGGTCGGCATCGGGTGCGGGCGGGGCCGCCGTCGGCTCGACGCCGGCCTCGTCGAGCGCATCGCGCCACACGGCGTCGGTCTCGAACAGGGCCGCGGGCACGCGCGTGCCCGCGGCGGCCCAGGCTTCGGCCTGCATGCGCGCGTCCCTGCGGTGGCTCGTGAGCGCTCGCCGCAGCCGGTACAGCCGGCGGACGCCTTCGGTGTCCGCGAGTCGGTCGGGTATCTGTTGAAGCTTCCTGCCGCGTGGATTGCGGAAGACGACCTGGAGGTCGTCGTCCAACTCGGCGGTGTATCCGCCGACTTCGTAGCGCCGGCTCATGTTCCGGTACTTTCCTTCCCCGTCTTGCTCGTCTGTCGCGCGTGCGCTCGGGCTCAGGCGGCCGCGACGCGGCGCGGCGCAGCACCGCGATCCAGTCGTCCTCGCTCGGCCGGCCCGTCAGCTCGGCGAGCCGCCATGTCTCGTCGCCCACGCGGAAGATCGCCTTGTTGGCGTGGCACGCCGTCGCCGACGCGGCGCGCATCCACGGCGATCGGGTTCGCATCGGGTCCGATCAGAACAGGCCGTGCCACATCTGCTCGATGATCACTGACCACCAGTTCCGCGGGTCGTCCAGCGCCGACGCGTCGATGGCGACGAGCTGCTCCTGGAAGGCGGCGACGGCGCTGCCCGCCATGATCGGGTCGAGCGCGATCATCTCCTCGCGCGTGGTGTGCAGGAGCGCGAGGGAGCGGGCGAAGGCGGACACCGAGGCGTTGACTCGGCGGCCCGCGCCGCTTTCCGGAGTGACGGCCCAGAGCTGGCCGACCGGCTCGCCCTCCAGATCGGACCCCGTGCACTGGACGGTGATCAGAGCGATCCCGTCGGTGCCGATCCTGACGTGACCCTCCAGGAAAGCGAGGGCGTCGGCGCCGGCCTGGGAGCCGACCGCGCGCAGATGTGCGGCGGCATTGCCGAACAGGCCGGCCGGAAGCTCCGCCTCCGGGCTGTCGGCCGTGAAGAAGAACGGGATGTCGGCCGGAAGCCCGGCCCAGGTCAGCGTGGCCTTGGCGGCCTCGGGGAGGGGGGTGCCCGCCACGTCGTCGGCGTCGTAGCGACGTACGTCGTCAGCGCCGAAGGTCTCCGTCAGCGCGCGGCCCAGGGCGACATCGCGGAGCGGCTCGGCCGGCTCGACGCCGGTCGGCACCGGCGCCCGATGCGGCCGGGGCGGCGGTTGCTGTCCCGCGATCTGGTGCATCTTCTCGACGTGCTGGATCAGCCCGGCGATCGCCTCGGCGCGTTCCTCGCCCCGCAGGCCGTACTCATGCGTGCAGGAGAACCGGGCGTTGGGGAAGCGACGGCCGAGCAGCAGGCCCGGGTACCCACCGGGGAGCAGGCTGGAGCTGAGGTCGGTGTGGATCGCGACCACGTTCTGCGCGGGGACGCCCAGGCTGTCGAGCTCCACCATGGCCTGGTACTCGGAGTGCGGCTCGCCGGGGGCGGAGTTCTTGAAGAGGCTCGTCTCCTCGCCGGTGCCCGGGTCTACGAAGGTGATGACCGTGGTGTTGCCGGGGCCGGTGACCGGCGGCTGCGCGGGCGGCGCGGCCTCCTGGCCGCCACCGTGCGTCTCCTGGCCGCCACCGTGCTTTTGCTGATACATCCGCACGACCTCCTCGACCGGCACGGACGGCCAGGTGCTCAGCTCGCCGGTGCGGCGGTCGACCACACCGCAGGAGTGGCCGATCGTGGCCGGCGGCCGGCGCTTGCCCGTGACCGGGTCACGCTCGACCGGCGGGGCCGCGGCCCACACCACCCAGCCCAGATCGAACTCCTGCATCCGCACCTCACGGCGCTCCTGTCCCTCGGGGTTGAGCCACCCCTCGGCGGTCGCGAGCGCCTGCTCCTGGCTGATCACGGGAACTCCCTTCGAGTCTTCGGGCGGACGGGGCCGGTGCGGCCGGTGGCGGTGCGGCCGGGGCGGTGCCGGGCGCGCTCCATGGCCCTCGTCCGAGTGGGCCTGGGTGCAGGCTGTGTGCTGCGGGCGCCTTCGAGAGGCTGCGGGCCCATAAGGCTAACGGTCTGCGTTGGGCAGGGTCAGGCGGTCGGGTGGGCTTCGGGCCCGGGGGCCTGTGCGGGCTCCGGCTCGGCTGCCCGCGGGTCGGGTACGCCGGCTGCGGAGCTCCGATGAGCCGCCGTATGGGGCGTATCGGGCTGCGCCGAGTGGATCTGCAGCGCCTTCACACCGCTTTCCGTGGCAACAAGGAGAATACCGTCGGACGAGAGGTCGGTTCCCGTGAAGGGCGTGGCGGAGATCAGGGCCGTGACGATCTTCTCGTCGCCCTTCTGCGCGCCGCGCCGCCAGACGCGAACATAGTCGGCGCCGCGGCTGAACCCGAGCGGCCCTGTGGCGCGCTCGTCATCCGAGGGGCGCTGGATCCGGGTCGGGTCGGCTTCGATGACGGAGCCGGTGGCGAGGTCCTGCACCAGCACGGCGGGGGCCTTGGGATCGCCGGCCTTCAACGGGCTTGAACCCGGGGTGCCTTGAGGCACCACGGTCACGGCGACCGCGGCCGGAGCGTCCTCGGCGCCGTCCGACGCTGTGTTGTCGTTGTCCGGCGCAGCCGCGGCCGCGGACGGCATCAGTTTGCCGACGGTCACGGCGTCCACCCCGGCGACCGGTACGCTCCACAGGGTGTGCCAGGGCAGCCCGGGCACCATGCGGCGCAACACCGCCGCGTACTCCGGCAGTCCGTCCTCGACGAACGCGGTCTCCAGGAGCGCCGCTCGAAGGGTGGCGGGTGCCTGGGTGCGGGTGAACAGCGGAGCCGTACGCAGATATGTGCGCGCAGGTGCGTCCAACTGCTCCGGGGGCAGCGCCTCCATCGCGGCGCGCAACCGCACCGGATCGGCGTGGGCGAACAGGCCGGGGTCGGTGAGGAGCCGGGGGAGCAAACCGGCCCCCAGGGCGTGTCCCGCGATGTGATCGCGAACGTACGCCGCTGCCTTCGTCCAGTCCTGATGGGGTACGGCCTCCAGCAGCTCCATGGCGATACGCGCCTGAGCGCCCGGAACATCCGGGATGCCTGCCCGAACGGCCTCTCCGATGCCCGGGTGCTGCAATCCAAGGAGCGTCCGCTCGTCCTCGGGGATGTTTTCACCGGCCCTCTCGACGGGGCGGATGAAGGGGGCGACGAGCAGCATGCCCCGCGCCATGTCGTCGCTCATGTCCCGCTCGGCGACGGCGGAGGCGAGCGGGGTCAGCAGGTGCACGGGCAGGCCGTCGCCCTCGGCAAGGGCGAGGGGCGCGAGGATCTGCCGCAGGGTGCGGGGGTGGGCGTCAAGTCGCTGGGCGTGCAGATCGAGCACTTCGCCGACGCTGCCGGGTAGTTGGCTCTCATCCGCCGGGTCGAACCCCTCCGGGTGCATCAGGATCGACTGCACGACGAGATGCACGGTCAGACGGCTGCCCGCGCCGCCGCCCGCCCGCCGGGCGATCGCCTCGGCGAGCGCGCGTCGAGCGTCGGGCTCGGTCGTGAACGGCAGCTCCGGGGCGCCGAACTGGGGATTGAGCAGCGCCTCGGCCTGCAGCACGAGCCCTTCGGGGTCGGCCCACTCGGGTGCGTCGAGGTCGATGATCCGGGCCACGCCGGGCGGCAGGCCCTCGGCGAGCTCGGCGGCGAACTCCCGGGGCACGTCGGCGAGAAGGCGTATGGACTCGACGGCGGCGAGGGGCTTCAGCGCGTCCCGCACCACCTGCGCGGGCTCACCCGTCCCCCGCACCGGACCGGCCCGGTCCACATCCGGCACCACGATCGTCACCGGCTGCCCTGACAACGGGAGTTGACCGAGTTCGGGGAAGATGTCGGCGGTGCGGGTCGCGGACAACTCGTAGTGATCGGCGAGCAGCCACAGGGTCTGCGCTGCCGTCAGTCCGGCGACGCTCGGCACCGCGGGTGCGGGCAGGTCCGGAGGCACGGTCGCCGGATCGAGCGCGTCCAGCTCGAGCCCCTTGCGGTACTCCGGGTCGCAGAGCATCAGGAACCCCGTGAGCAGCCGCGAACACCCGGCGCCCGGGCTTCCGGTCAGGATGACGACCCGAGGCGCGTCCGGCCGCTCCATCCGCCACGCGGTGAGCGCACGCAGCGCGGCATTGCGCCCCCCGATGTAGGGGTGGGGTTCATGGGCCTTGATCCGTTCTGGGGCCTGGGTCGGGCTGGTCATTGTCTCCCCGTTGTCCTGTCCGTCCGGCACCGTCAAGTTATGTTGGCCGTACGTCGTTCATCCTAGAGCGTGTCCGGTGGGTCGGACCGTCGCGCGAGTACGACCGGCCTGCCAGGGCTTTAGCCTCGTACCGACGCGGGCCGGCTGGGCTACTCGTACTGACGGCCGCCGGTCATCCGCGCCCTCCGGGGCCGTCCGCCCGCCGCTCGGGGGAGTACCGGCGGGCGGACACCGGGCCGGCGGGCGCCCGTCCGCCGGCGTCGGCCCCCGTGGAGTACCAGTCAACTCCTTCACGGGCGGGGGCGGGGGCGTGTGAAGGCCCCCGCCAGGTGCACACGGTTCACACCCCGTGCGAAGCACCGGGCGCCGTCACCCGCCGTCACTTCACACGGGGTGTGTTCGGGTGACCCGCATCCGCCCGCCGCACACGCTCCCGCCTTTCGCCGCAGCGCAGTTGACTGTTACGCGTACGGACGACGAAGTCCCCCGGCACAAGGAATGAGGATGCGGAACGTGACCGCCCACCCTGAAACCGACCCGGTGACCGCCGACTTAGCGGAGCTGAGGCGCTGCCTCGATGTGCGCACCGCCCGGGTCGACGGACACCTGGCACTGCTCGCCCAGCGCGCCGAACAGTGCGAGCGTGACGCGGACGAACTACAGGCCCGCGTCACGCGGCTGGAAGGCACCCGCTGGCCACTGCCCTCCCTGGCCGCGCTCACGGGGATCGCGGCGCTGGCGGTCACGGTATGGCAGGCGACCGGACGGTGAGAGAGAAACGGCAGCGGCCGGGTACGGTCAGCCCAGGCGCAGATGATGCAGCATCAGCAGCGCCGCGGCCATGTTCGCGGCCGGCACCTCCCCCCTCGCCACCATGTCGGGTACCAGCTTGAGCGGCACCCACTCCCGCCGCTCCGACTCGAAGTCGTCCTGCGGGGAGCCGACGTACTCGCCCTCGTCCGACCAGTAGATGTGATGCCGCGCGTCGGTGAGGCCGTTGGACGGCTCCACCGTCAGGAGATGCCGGAGGGGGCCGGGGCGCCACCCCGTCTCCTCCTCCATCTCCCGCGCGGCCGCCGCCGCGAGGTCCTCGCCGTCCTCGACGACCCCGGCGGCCAGCTCCCACCCCCAGGTGTCGGTGATGAAGCGGTGCCGCCACAGGAGCAGCACCTCATGGGCCGCATTGACCACGGTGGCCACGGCGACCGGCCGCATCCGGATCAGATAGTGATCCAGATGACGGCCGTCGGGCAGCTCCACATCGGCCAGATTGACCCGGAACCACGGATTCGAGTAGACGGGCTTTTCGCTGAGATTGTTCCAACGCACGTAACTGCCACCTTCCGCTGTTGAGCAGGCAAGGTGACACGAGCCCGGTCACAGCGGAACGCGCAGCACCTCGTCGATGAGATCGGCAGCCTCGTTGGTCGCGGAACTCCCGGTCCTGGCCAGATGCTCGCGCACCGCCCGCAGCCGGTCCCGCAGCCGTTGCGACTCCATGCCCCGAGCCCGCTCCGTCATCTGCGCGGCATCGGCCACCGCCCGGTCCGCATCGCCTTGGCGGAGCTCGATATGGGTGAGAATGGCCAGCCGGTGGACCCGGCCCCGGTCGTGTGCGGGGGTGTCGACGGCGGCGTCCGCCTGTTCCCGGGCGGCCCGCAGGTCGCCGAGGCTCAGCAGCGCCTCCGCCACTTGTACGTTCACCAGGCCGGGCTGGACATAGCCCGTCTCGGCCGGCTCGAGGCCGGGCCGGATGCGCTCCGCCGCCGCCTCCGCGCGCCGTATGCACGCCAGTGCGCCGGACCCGTCGCCGAGCCGGGCGTAGGACTTGGCCTGCATCGCGTAGAGGTCGGCGGCCAGCGCGGGGGTGATCTGCGGGCCCGCGGCCCGCAGCGCCGCCTCCGCGAAGGCGACCGCCTGGCGGTATTCCCGTACGAAGAGGGACTGATTGACCAGCAGCGCGATGACATACGCGCCGAGGCCGCGGTCCCCGCTGGCCTTGGCCAGCCGCAGCGCCTGATGGAAGTAACGCTGGGCCAGCCCCAGAGCGTCCGAGTCGTACGCGCAGATGCCCGCGACGGCGACCAGTCCCCCGGTGGCCCGGTGGAGCTGACGGCCCGTCGCATCGCTGTAGCTGCCCCGCAGCAGCGGCGCCGCCTCGGTGTTGAGGAACCCCACGATGCGTGCTCTGGTCGCGACACCACCCGCCTTCCGGTACATCTGCTCGTAGTGGGTCCGCGCGGCGCGCAGCATCTCGATGTCGGCCATGCCGACCCGGGTCAGCCCGTCGCGCGAGACGTCCTGGTCCTCGGGCGGGTTCTCCCACTCCCATACGGGGATGACCGCCGAGGTGCCGGTGAGTGCGGGCGCGGCCAGGATGTGCGGCCGCTGCTGCTCGTCGGAGCGCCACAGGGCGGTGGCGCGCTCGACGAAGCCGGAGAGCGGGGTGTCGGGGGCCCGGCGCAGGCCGGGACGGCTGAGTCCGATGTCGTCGAGGCCGACCGCGCGGTGCAGCCGTTCGCCGAGGATCTCGCAGATCAGATCGGGTACTTGGCCGCGCGGCCGCTGGCCCTTCAGCCAGCGGGCCACCGCGGTGTGCTCGTACCGCAGGGCCAGCCCGCGGGCGAGGCCGAGCTGGTTGATGCGCGCGGCGAGCCCGGCGTGCGAGATACCGGCCTCGTCGAGGATTGCGTCGAGCAGGGTGTTGGGCTCCATGCCGGCCTCCCGGTGAGCCCGGCCCGTCCCCCGGCGGCCCCCTGGCTCGTGGCCTTGTCGACGTGACTACTGCACAGAATCAGCGTAGTGAACCGCGCTTCACACGGGGTGTGAAGGGCGCGGGAGCCGGTCCGGGCGGCGCGGCCGGCACCCCCGGCCGGTCGTGGCACAGCACCACCAGCGCCACGTCATCGGTCGGCCGCCCGCGGGAGTGCCGCAGCAGCGCCTGCCGTACGTCCTCGACCAGCCCGGCCGGCGAACGCCCCGGCCTCCCGTCGGCCCGGCGCAGTTCCCGCGCCAGCGGAAAGAACTCCCCCGCGGCGTCCCGCGTATCGGTCGCGCCGTCGGTGTGCAGAAACAGCCCCTCGCCGGGCCCCAGCCGCCCGCAGTCGACGGTGGGCAGCTCGTCGGGCAGCGGGAAGAGCCCCAGCGGCGGCATCGGTTCCACGGACGAGAGGGGCACCGCCTCCGCGGCTGCCTCCTGGGCCGCCTCCGACGCCGCCGCCGGGCCGCCGACCGGATACGGCCACGGGTGCCCGCAGTTGAGCGCCGTCACCGCACCGTCCCGGTCCACCTCCAGCAGCAGCAATGTCACGAATTCCTCGGCAGCCGGGCCCGCCGGCTGCCCGGTGCCCGCCCGCTCCCGCAGATGCCTCTGGTGCGCGCGCTCCAACCGGCGCAGCACCCCGCCCAGTTCGGGCTCGTCATGGACCGCCTCGCGAAAGCTGCCGAGCATCGCGGCGACGGTACCCAGCGCTTCCAGCCCGTGCCCGCGGACGTCCCCGATCACCGCCCGTACGCCGTACCGGGTCCCCGCGACGTCGTACAGGTCCCCGCCGACCACGGCCCCCTCGCTCGCGGAGAGATGGCCGGCGGCCAGCGTCATGCCGTCGATACGGGAGGGCAGCGGCCGCAGCAGCACCCGCTGCGCGGCCCCGGCGACCTCCCTGCTGCGCTCCAGCTCACCGAGCAGCCGTCGTCGCCGGCCCGCCGTCAGATAGCTGGCACAGATGACCGCGAGGACCGCCCCGCACGTCGCCGCCCGGGTGCCGAACCCGGCCGCGGGCTCCACCGCACCGAACGGCACCAGCGCCAGCAGCGCACACGCCCCGCCGAGCAGTACGCACTGACGGCGGCCGGTCCCGGCGCAGGCGATGGCGGGCGCGGCGGCCAGCAGCTGGAGCAGCTGACCGCTGCTCGGCCGGCACAGTTCCCAGCTCACCACGGCAAGGACCCAGACACCGGGCAGCACCAGCACGAAGACCTGCGCGGCACGCGGCGCGGCCGCGGGTGCACCGCCCCTCGCCCAGGCCCGGATCATGCCGATCGTCCCCCTAGGGTCTGTCCGATGGGCCCGGCCATGACCCGTCGGACAGGCCCTGGCTCGACCGCAACGATTCTTACGACGTTCCCTGCCGGTACGCCAACCGTGGGCGGCATCTCACCCGATGGAGTGACGGCGGATATGCCGGGAAACGACCGAGGGCCGCGCGGCAGTCGCACGGCCCTCGGGTGTCACGGTGTGGCGGCTAGCCGCGCAGCACCGCCCCGGTACGCTCCTCCGCCGCCGCGACCGCCGCGTCGCGGGCCGCGGAGGCCTCCTCGGCGGTCAGCGTGCGGTCCTCGGCGCGGAAGCGCAGCGCATAGGCGAGGGACTTCTTGCCCGCGCCGAGCTGCTCGCCGGTGAAGACATCGAACAGCCGCAGCGACTCGAGGAGTTCGCCGGCGCCCTCGCGCAGCGCGCTCTCGACGTCGGCCGAGGGGACGGCGTCGTCGACGATGAGCGCCACGTCCTGGGTCGCGACCGGGAAGGCCGAGATCCGCGGGGCGCGCCGCGGTCCGGCGCCGGCCCGCTCGATACGGTCCAGGTCGATCTCCATCGCGCAGGTGCGCTCCGGCAGGGCGAGGGTCTTGATGACCCGCGGGTGCAGCTCACCGGCGTTGCCGACGAGGATCTCCTCGCCGTCGACGAGGGCGAGCAGCGCCGCGCAGCGGCCCGGGTGGAACGGGGCGTGCTGGTCCTGGCGGACGATCAGCTCGACGCCCGCCTCGCGCGCGACCGTACGGCCCGCCTCGATGGCGTCCGCCCAGATCGAGGGGCGTCCCTCGCCCCACCAGCCGGCCTGTTCGCGGCCCCCGGCGAGCACCACGGCGGCGCGCCGCGGCTGCTGCGGCAGCGAGGCGTCCAGCGAGGCGATCTCGTCGTCGGTGGGGCGGCGGTCGACGACCAGCCGGCTGGCCGGCTTCTCGTCGCCGCTCGCGCGGAAGACCGGGCCGGTCTCGAAGAGCGCCAGATCGTGCGTGCCGCGGCCGAAGTTGCGGCGCAGCGCGTTCAGCAGACCCGGGATCAGGGTCGTGCGGAGGTCGGGCTCCTCGTCGGAGAGCGGGTTGAGGAGCGTGACGGCGTCCCGGCGCGGGTCGTCCGCCTCGATGCCGAGCTGGTCGAGGACGTGCGAGCCGGTGAAGGGGTAGTTCAGCGCCTCGACGTAGCCCGCGCCCGCCAGCGCCCGGCCGACCCGGCGGTGCAGCCGCTGACGCTCGGTCAGCCCGCGGCCGGCCGGCGGCTTGGGAAGGGTGGAGGGGAGGTTCTCGTAGCCCTCCAGCCGGATGACCTCTTCGGCCAGGTCGTTGGGGTCGGCGAGGTCCGGCCGCCAGGACGGCACGGTGACGACCAGCTCGTCCTGGCCGTAGACATCGCAGCCCACCTGCTGGAGGCGGCGGACGACGGTCTCCCGGCCGTAGGTGACACCGGCGACCTTGTCCGGGTGGTTGGCGGGGATGGCGATCGTCCGCGGCCCGCGGGGGGAGACGATCTCGGTGACGCCGTCCTCGGCGGTGCCGCCGCCGAGCAGCACGAGCAGGTCGACGGTGCGCTGCGCCGCGGCGGACGCGGCCTCCGGGTCGACGCCGCGCTCGAAGCGCTTGGCCGCCTCGGAGGACAGCTTGTGCCGGCGGGCCGTACGGGCGATGGCGACCGGGTCGAAGTGCGCGGCCTCCACCACGATGTCGGTGGTGCCCCGCAGCCGGCCCGTCTCGGGGTCGGTGACCGGGCCGGCGATCTCGGTGTTGGCGCCGCCCATGACACCCGCGAGGCCGATCGGGCCGCGGTTGTCGGTGATGACCAGGTCCTCGGCGTCCAGCACCCGCTTGGTGCCGTCCAGAGTGGTCAGCCGCTCGCCGGCGGTGGCGCGGCGGACACCGATCGGGCCGTCCACGCTGGTGCGGTCGTAGGCGTGCAGCGGCTGGCCGAGCTCCAGCATCACGTAGTTGGTGATGTCCACGGCGAGCGAGATCGGGCGCATCCCGGCCTTCTGCAGGCGGCGCTGCAGCCAGAGCGGAGAGCGCGCCTCGGGCTCCAGGCCGGTCACCGTGCGGGCGGTGAAGCGGTCGCAGCCGATCGGGTCGCTGACCTTGACCGGGTAGCCGCCGGCGTTCGGCGGCGGCACGTCCAGCAGCGCCGGATCGCGCAGCGGCAGGCCGTACGCGGTGGCCGTCTCGCGGGCGACGCCGCGCATCGACAGGCAGTAGCCGCGGTCCGGGGTGACGGCGATGTCCAGCACCTCGTCGACGAGCTCGAGCAGCTCGATGGCGTCGGTGCCGACCTCGTACTCCGGCGGCAGCACGATGATGCCGTGCGTGCCGTCGTCGCCCATGCCCAGCTCGTCGCCGGAGCAGATCATGCCGTGCGACTTGCGGCCGTAGGTCTTGCGCGCGGCGATCTTGAAGTCGCCGGGCAGCACGGCGCCGGGGAGGACGACCACGACCTTGTCGCCGACGGCGAAGTTCCGCGCGCCGCAGACGATTTCCTGCGGCTCGCCGGTGCCGTTGGCCTGGCCGACGTCCACCGTGCAGAAGCGGATCGGCTTCTTGAAGCCCTCCAGCTCCTCGATGGTCAGCACCTGGCCGACGACCAGCGGGCCCTTGAGGCCCTGGCCGAGGCGCTCGACGCTCTCGACCTCCAGGCCGACCGCGATGAGCTTTTCCTGTACGTCACGACCGGTTGCCGTGGCCGGCAGGTCGACGTACTCCCGCAGCCAAGAAAGCGGGACCCGCATCAGATCTCCATCCCGAACGGCCGGGTGAACCGGACGTCGCCTTCGAACATGTCACGCATGTCTTCCACGTTGTGCCGGAACATCAGCATCCGGTCGATGCCGAACCCGAAAGCGAAACCGCTGTACTTCTCGGGGTCGACGCCACAGGCGATGAGCACCTTGGGGTTGACCATGCCGCAGCCGCCCAGCTCGATCCAGCCTTCGCTGGAGCAGGTGCGGCAGGGCCGGTCGGGGTTGCCCACGGACTCGCCACGGCAGACGTAGCAGACCATGTCCATCTCGGCGGACGGCTCGGTGAACGGGAAGTAGTTCGGCCGCAACCGGGTCTTCATGTCCGGCCCGAACAGCGCCTGGACCATGTGGTCGAGGGTGCCCTTGAGGTCGGCCATGGTCAGGCCCTCGTCGACGGCGAGCAGCTCGATCTGGTGGAAGACCGGGGAGTGCGTGGCGTCCAGCTCGTCGGTGCGGTAGACCCGCCCCGGGCAGACGACGTAGACGGGCGGCTCGCGGTCGACCAGCGTACGGGCCTGGACCGGCGAGGTGTGCGTCCGCAGGACGACACCGCTCTCGTCACCCTTGTTGCCGTTGCCCTGGACGAAGAAGGTGTCCTGCATCTGGCGCGCCGGGTGGTCCGGCAGGAAGTTCAGGGCGTCGAAGTTGAACCACTCGGCCTCGACCTCGGGGCCCTCGGCGACCTCGTAGCCCATGGCGACGAAGACGTCCGCGACCCGCTCCATGAAGGTGGTCAGCGGGTGCCGGGCGCCGGCCGGGGTGCGGTCGTGGGGCAGCGTGACATCCACCGCCTCCTCGACCAGCACGCGCGCGTCGCGCTCCGCCTCCAGCTCCTCCTGGCGGGCCTTGAGCGCCTGGTTCAGCCGGCCGCGGGCCTGGCCGACGCGCTTGCCGGCGTCCGCCTTGGCGTGCGGGGGCAGGGCGCCGATCTCGCGGTTGGCGAGCGCGAGCGGCGAGCGGTCGCCGGCGTGCGCGACCTTCACCTCGCGCAGCGCCTCCAGAGAGTCCGCGGCGGCGATGGCGGCCAGCGCCTCGTCCAGCCGTGCGGAGATCTCTTCCGGTTTCAGGGCTTCGACCTCGACAGGGTCGTACGACTTATTGGGTGCGGACATCTCTTCCCGTGCTTCCGGTGGACTGGCTTGGCATGGCTCGCGTCGCCTCGGCTCGCCCGCGATGCTGGTGCGCCAAAGGTGCCAAAGGTCAAGTCTAAGGGGGACGACCGACGCGGCCGGGCCTCGCCCCTGGCGGGGTGCCCGTCGCCGGCTGCCTTATGCCATGAAGGCGGGAGCCGCGACGGGCAGGCTAAATCGGAACTGCGCGCCGCCGGCCGGGGCCCGGCCGACCGTGATCGTGCCGCCGTGCGCCTCGACGATGCCCTTGACGATATAGAGGCCCAGGCCCGTGCCGCCGCGCTTGCTGCCCCGCCAGAAGCGGGTGAAGACGCGGCTCATCGACTCCTCGGGGATGCCGGGGCCCTCGTCGCTCACGGTGACGGTCGTCCCCTCTGGTGTCGTCGCGTCCGCACTGGTGGTGTCCGTCGCCGGACCGACCTCAATGGTGACCGTTCCCTCGCCGTGGCGCACCGCATTTTCCAGGAGGTTGCCCAGCACCTGGTCCACCTTGTCCGGGTCCGCCCACAGATCGGGCAGCGGCTCCAGCATCCGGATCAGGAAGCGGTCGGGGCTCTGGCCCGCGGTGGTCTGCGCCTGGACGTGCCGGCGGACCGCGGCGATCATGTCGACCCGCTGCCGCCGTACCTCCAGCCGTCCCGAGTCGATGCGGGAGATGTCCAGCAGCTCGGCGATCAGACGGGTGACGCGGTTGGCGTCCGCGTCCACCGTCTCCAGCATCAGCCGCTTCTGGTCGTCGGTGAAGCGTTCCCACTTCTGGAGGAGGGTGGCGGTGAAGCCCTTGACGGAGGTCAGCGGCGAGCGCAGTTCATGGGCGACGGTGGCGATCAGCTCGGCATGGCTCAGCTCCGTGCGCCGCCGCGCCTCGGTGCCGCGCAGCGCGATCACCAGCCGCTGTACGGGGCCGGTCGGCCGGCTGCGGACATAGCGGGCGGAGACCAGCACCTCGCGGCCGCCCAGCAGCAGATTGCGCTCGGGCTGGCCGCGGCGGATGGCGAGGCCGCTGTACGGGGCGGTCAGCTGCCACCAGGCGCGGCCCTCGATGTCCTGGAGCGGCAGGGCGTGCTCCAGGCGGCGGCCGAGGGCGTGCCGGGAGGCGATGCCGGTGATCCTGGCGGCCGCTGCGTTGAAGGTGATCACCCGGCCGGTCTCGTCCGCGACCACCAGGCCGTCGGGCAGGTCGTCGGGGTCGAGCCCCAGGCCCGGGACGGCCGTGGCCATGCCCGACGGCCCGCGCTCGGGCCCGTCGGACGGGCCGCTGTCAGCGGTGACCGTGTTACCGGAAGTCCTCACACCCACCCCGTTTACCCCCTTCCGGGCCCCGAGCACGCCACACTACTAGCTCGGATTGGATGTGCCAGGAGATCCGCCGGACACCCCTCAGGCGGGTGATCCGGAGCGGCATCCTCCGGCCGTGCGCTGGGCGCGGGCGGAGGCGTAGAGGCAGACCGCGGCGGCGGTGGCGAGGTTGAGGCTCTCGGCCCTGCCGTGGATGGGGACCCGTACGACGGCGTCCGCCAGCGCCCGGGTCTCCGCCGGCAGCCCCCAGGCCTCGTTGCCGAAGACCCAGGCGGTGGGGCCGCCCATGGAGCCGGCGTCCAGTTCGGCGTCCAGGTCGCACTCCCCCGCGCCGTCGGCGGCCAGGATCCGCACCCCGGCGCCCTGGAGGCCGCCCACCACCCGCTCGACGGGTACGCCGACCGCGACCGGGAGGTGGAAGAGCGAACCGACCGACGCGCGAACCGACTTGGGGTTGTAGAGGTCCACCGAGGCGTCCGTCAGCACGACCGCGTCGGCGCCCGCCGCGTCGGCGCAGCGCAGGACCGTACCGGCGTTGCCGGGGTCGCGGACGTTGGCGAGCACCGCGATCAGCTGGGGTCGGGCGGCGAGAATGTCCTCGAACGGCGAGTCGAGGAAGCGGCAGACGCCGAGCAGGCCCTGCGGGGTGACGGTCTGGGAGATGTCGGCGACGGTCCGGTCGTCGGCGAAGTGCACCCGCACCCCGGCCGCGAGGGCGGCCTCGACGATCTCTGCGTGCCGCTCGGCGGCCTCGACGGTGGCGAACAGCTCGATGAGCGTGGGTTCCCCGTCGCTGCGGTGTGCGATGGCCTCCCGTACGGCCTGCGGGCCCTCGGCGATGAACCGGCGCTCCTTGCCGCGGAAGGCGCGGCGGGCCAGCCGCCGGGCGGCGGAGACACGCGGGGAACGCGGGGAGATCAGCTCGGGGGTGCCCATGGGCGGCGGCTCGCTTCTTTCGTTCGGTGCGGGGGCCGGGACCCTGGCGGGCCGGGCCGGAAATGCGGCGGACCCGCAGGCCGTGGCCTGCGGGTCCGCGTCACAACGTCGTCAGGCCGAAGGTCAGGCGGCCTTCGGGGCGTTGACGTCGCTCGGGAGCGCCTTCTGGGCGACCTCGACGAGCGCGGCGAACGCGTTGGCGTCCGTCACCGCGAGGTCGGCCAGGATCTTGCGGTCCACCTCGACGTTGGCGGCCTTCAGACCCTGGATGAAGCGGTTGTACGTCATGCCGTTGGCGCGGGCAGCGGCGTTGATGCGCTGGATCCACAGCTGACGGAAGTCGCCCTTGCGCTTCTTGCGGTCGTTGTAGTTGTAGACGAACGAGTGGGTGACCTGCTCCTTCGCCTTGCGGTAGAGGCGGGAGCGCTGGCCACGGTAACCGCTGGCCTGCTCCAGGATCGCCCGGCGCTTCTTGTGGGCGTTGACTGCCCGCTTGACGCGTGCCACTTGTTAACTCCTTGTAGCGGGGCCGTGGTTGTCGTCACACGGCCCGGTTCGATTGGGTCCCGGTCCTGGTCCTGGCGCGCCCTCGCCGTCGGCGGGGCGCCCCGGACTCACTTGCCGAGAAGCTTCTTGATCTTCGCGGCGTCGCCCGGGGCCATCTCGGCGTTGCCGGTGAGGCGACGCGTCACACGGGACGACTTGTGCTCGAGCAGATGGCGCTTGCCTGCGCGCTCGCGCAGCACCTTGCCGGAGCCAGTGATCTTGAAGCGCTTGCTGGCACCGCTGTGCGTCTTGTTCTTCGGCATGCGCCGTACTCTCCTCGTCAGTGGCGCTCCCGCAGGCACGGACCGGCAAGCGGGAGCGTCATGTATCGGTTGATGTCCGGGGCGAGGTGCCCCGGATGGAATCCGGGGCTCACGCCTCGGGGATCACGCCTGGGCGTGCTCCTCGGTGGGCTCCTCGGCGGGCTCCTCCACGGACTGGTCCGCGGGAACTCCGCCCTGGCGCTCGGCCTTGCGGGCGGCCTGCGCCTCACGGGCCTCGGCCATCGCCTCGGTCTTCTTCTTGTGCGGACCGAGAACCATGATCATGTTTCGGCCGTCCTGCTTCGGATTCGACTCGATGAAGCCGAGGTCCTCCACGTCGGACGCGAGCCGCTGCAGCAGCCGGAAGCCCAGCTCGGGGCGGGACTGCTCGCGACCACGGAACATGATCGTGATCTTGACCTTGTCACCCTGCTTGAGGAACCGGACGACGTGACCCTTCTTGGTGTCATAGTCGTGCGGGTCGATCTTCGGCCGGAGCTTCATCTCCTTGATGACCGTGTGCGCCTGGTTCTTGCGCGCCTCACGGGCCTTCATGGCCGACTCGTACTTGAACTTCCCGTAGTCCATGAGCTTGCAGACCGGCGGACGGGCGTTCGCCGCCACCTCGACGAGGTCGAGGTCGTACTCCTGCGCAAGCTCCAGGGCCTTGGCAAGCGGCACAATGCCGACCTGCTCGCCACTGGGACCGACGAGTCGCACCTCAGGGACGCGAATCCGGTCGTTGATGCGGGGCTCGGCGCTGATGGATCCTCCTCGGTAGCACCACGCGACGGCCTGGCGGACTGCCGCGTAACGTCTGTTTCGGTGTGACCAACCGCGCCGGTACATGAAAAATGCCCCGGACGGGACACAGGCGGGGCTCCGGAAAGGATCAGGAACACCGCCGCGAAGTCTCCGCGGGGCGCAGCCAGACCGTTGACCCGCCAACCCTGAGGTCGGTGCGGGTGGGAGATCGGAGCCTCCACTTGTGGGCCGGTCACCTACGTGTCCGGCCGGTCGTTCACACCAGAATACACGAGTCAAGGAGTGACACCCACTCCTGTGCCGGCGCGGAGGCGAGGGGAGGGGCCCCGCGCGCGGGCGGACACTCCCGGGCGCGGGGCCGGGCGGCGCGGGCCATAGGCTGGAGGCGATCCCCTCAGCAGGAAGTGAAGCCCCAGGACATGAGTGACCAGACCCCGCGGCAGCCGGAGCAGCAGCCCGGCGCGGCGCACACGGACGAGCCGTCGAACCCCGGCTTCGAGGACATGACCCGCGATATCGCGGAGGTGCCGGCGGTCGAGGTGATCACGACGGTCGCGGTGCATCTGATGAGCTCGGCGGCGGTCAACCTCGGACTGGCCGAGGACGGCGAGGCGCACAAGGACCTCGACGAGGCGCGCAAGCTCATCCAGGCGCTGGCGGGGCTGGTCACGGCCAGCGCCACCGAGATCGGCTCGTACCACGCGGCGCCGCTGCGGGACGGCCTGAAGTCGCTGCAGCTGGCCTTCCGGGAGGCCTCGGTCGTACCGGACGAGCCGGGACAGGGCCCCGGGGAGAAGTTCACCGGTCCCGTCTACGGCTGAAGCGCCCGTCCGACGACACCCGCGCAGCGATGAGCCCCGGCCGCCACGGTCGGGGCTCATCGTCTGTTTGCGGGGACGTTCGCGGAGCCGGGGCGCGCTCAGACCCGCTCGCCGGACGCGGACTCGCCGGCCACCTCCTCGTCGGCGACGAGCCGCGGTTCGTGCGGAGGATGGGTGATCTGGTGCACCACGGCCGCCAGCGCGCCGCCGATCAGCGGGGCGACGATGAACAGCCACAGCTGGGTGATGGCGGCGCCGCCCGCGAACAGGGCGGGGCCGATGCTGCGCGCGGGGTTGACGGAGGTGCCGTCCAGCGGGATGCCGATGAGGTGGACGGTGCCGAGCGCCAGACCGAGCGCCAGACCACCGAAGCCGATCACGGCCACCCGGTGCGTGACCGAGAGCACGACGAAGACGAACAGGAAGGTCATCACGATCTCGGCGACGAACGCGCCGCCGAGGTTGAGGTGCACCGCCGAGCGGTCGCCCCAGCCGTTCGTGCCGAACGCGTCATGGGTCTTGAGGCCCGGTACCTGCTTGGCGACCAGGAAGAGCAGGGCGGCGCCGACGATGGCGCCGAGGACCTGGGCGATCCAGTACGAGACCGCCCGGTGGAGGGAGATGCGGCGGGCCAGCAGCATGCCCAGCGTCACGGCGGGGTTGATGTGGCAGCCCGAGATCGGGCCGAGCGCGTAGGCCAGTGCCAGCATGGTGAAGCCGAAGGCCAGGGCGATGCCGAAGGTGCCGATGTATTCGCCCGCCAGCACGGCAGCGCCGACGGCGAAGAACACCAGGAGCAGCGTGCCGAGGAATTCGGATACGACGATGCGGGTCTCGGTGGTCTCCATGAGCTCTCCTCGCGTGGATCTTGAGCTCATCCCATAGTGCGGGCGAGGAGCCGAACGCGCTCGTTGGCGGGGTGAGTGCGAAGGAGCCCGCGGGCGGGGCCCGCAGGAGGAAGCCGCGGGAGGTCAGCGGCGGAAGAGCGCTTCCTGCGGCCGCTGCCCGCCGGGCGGCAGAAGGGCCAGGTCGAGGCCCTTGACCAGACGCTCGCGCAGCACGTCGTCGGTGGCCAGTGCCCGTGCCAGGCGCTGGGCGACCTCGGCGGTGGGCGCATCCGGGGCGAGGCCCAGGGCGAGGGTCGCGTCGGTCTCGTCGGAGGGTGCGAGATGGGCGACGAGGACGGCCGGCTCGGCGGCGAGCAGGGCGCGCAGGGCGTCGGTGACGGCGGGGTCGGCCAGCGGGTCGGCGCTCTCGCGGCCCTCGGCCAGCGCCCGCAGGGCGGCGCCGGTGAGCTGGTAGGTGACCGGGCCGGCGAGGTCGACGACGACGGTGTCGGCCTTCTCGTGGGCGGCGGCGAGCAGGGCCTGCCGCATCGGGACCGCCACGGGGCGGGCGTCGGCGCGCCAGAGCCGGAGGGTGTCCATGGAGGTGAAGGCGGGGAGGGCGCGGCGGCCGTCGGGGGCCTGGAGCGTGGGGACGGCCATATCGCTGGTCTTCTCGCGGCGCAGGCCGTCCGGTCCGGTCTCGACCTCTCCCAGTACGGCCACCACGGGGACGAGGACGCGCGCGCCCGCGAGGGCCGCCAGGAGGGCCCCTTCCGTGGTCCGGTCCCTGTCGTACGCCGCCAGGGCCTCTGCGAGGGCCGGGTCGGCGGAGCCGTCGTCGTCGGAGAAGCCGGGGTCCGGGATGTTCTTCTGCACCGCTCGAGCCTACTGGCTCGGGTTTTCCCGGCGGTGCCCGGTGCGGCGGCGGGTTGGCGGGGTGCGGTCGGCCGGCGGTGCGTCAGCCGGTGCGGCTTCGCCAGATGAGGATCCCGGCCGCCAGGAGTGCCACGCCGAGGGCGCCCGCCGTCCAGGGGAGCCAGGCGGTGGGTGAGGTGTCGTCCGGCGCGGGTGCCGGGCCGGGGCCGAAGTAGCGGTGGGGGTAGGCGACGGGGCGGGGCTTCTCGGGGGCCGGCTTGAGGCCGGCGGCCCGTTCGAGGGCGGCGGCCGCGTCCACCAGGCCGGCGCCGAAGTCGTCGTTGCGGCCGCCCTCGGGGGCGTCCTGGGCGGTGGCGATGAGCAGGTCCTTGATCTGGGCCGGGCTCAGGGCGCGGTGTTCGGCGCGGATCAGGGCGATGGCACCGGAGACCAGCGCGGCGGCGGGGCTGGTGCCGCTGCCGTTGTAGTAGGTGCGGTCCGGGTTGGACATGATGATGGTCTCGCCGGGGGCGCAGACCGTGGCGTACCAGTGGCGGGTGGAGAACTGGGTCCGCTCGTGCGCCTCGTTGACGGCGGTGACGGCGATGACGCCCGGGTACGCGGCGGGGTAGGAGATGTGGTCGCCCTTCCCGCCGTCGTTGCCCGCGGAGGCGACGACGGGGATGCCCTTGCCGAGGGCGTACTGGATGGCGGCGTCCTCGCGCGGCTCGGGGTGCGCGGTCTCGCTGTCGTCGCCCAGGGACATGCTGATCACGTCGGCGCCGTGGTCGGCGGCCCAGCGGATGCCGTCGGCGAGGGCGCCGGCCTTCTCCGTGCGGGCCCTTTCGCGCTGCGGGTCGTCGTCCTCGAGGATCACGCGGACGGGGAGGATGCGGGTTTCGGGGGCGATGCCGAGGACGCCGTCCTGGCGGCCCGCGCCATGGCCGTGACCTGCAATGACGCTGGCCATGCCGGTGCCGTGGTCGGCCCAGTCCCGGTCGCCGGGACCGGCACCGAAGCCGACCAGGTCCTTCTCCGGCAGCACCTGGCCCTTGAGGTCGGGCTGGTTCGCGTCCACGCCGGTGTCCAGGACGGCGACGGTGACGCCCGCGCCCTTGGTCGTACGCCAGGCCTGCTGGGCGTGCATCGCCTGCAGGGCCCACTCCTGGGCGCGGACGGTGTCGGCCTGCGCGGGCGGGGCGGGCAGCACGGCCAGCGCGGCGGCGGCGCACGCGACGGGGGCGGCGCGCAGCGGGTTCTTGCGGCTCACGGATCCTCCGTGTTCTGCCCGGGGATCCCCGACTCCTTGCGGAAGATGGCCTCGACGCGGTCCGCGAGGTTCTTCGCGTCGTGGCCGAGGCCGGATTCGGCGGGGGCGGTGGTGGTGCCGGGTCGCACCGCGGCCTCGGCGGGCTGCGGGTCGGTGACGGTGCGGCCGTCGGCGAAGCCGGAGACGGCGTAGACGACGACCGGGATGTCGGTGAGGATCCGGACGGTCCAGCTCGCCCGCTGGGCGGGCCCGAAGCGGGCGGCCGGGGTGCCCTCGGCGGCGTACGGCAGCGGCATCATGGTGGCGCGGGCGGCCAGATTCCTGGTGCTGAAGCGGGAGTTCATCGCCAGCATGCCGGGGGCGTCGGCCTTGGCGGTCAGGGCGCCGACGGTGATGACGCCGGAACGGGTGGCGTCGACGTAGGTGGCGCGCAGCAGACGGGCGCAGCCCACGGGGGCGAGCGTCTTGGCCAGCGCCGGGTCGAGGCCCTTGGCGCAGGTGCTGTCGGGGGCCACGGCGATCCGGGTCCAGCGCCGGTCGGAGCCGCCGGGGCCGACGCCCAGGCCGTCGATGGTGCGCGGGAAGAGGGTGTCGACGGGGACGTTGCGCCAGACGTCGCGGCCCTTGGCGAAGGTGGCCTGGGGGGTCGGGGGCGCGTCGGGCCCCTCGGTGAGCCAACTCCCGGCCGCCGCACCGCCGATGAGGCCGGTGCCGAGGACGAGGCAGGCGGCGATGACGAGGCGGCGCCGGCGGGAGCGGCGGGGCCTGGCCGGGGGCGCGGCGGATGTGGCCGGTGTGCCGGCGTAGGGCCCGACTCCCTGCTGCGGGAGGGGACTTCCCGGCCAGGGGGCGGCCGGCGCGGGGGCGGGCGGACGGCCGCCGGGCGCGGCGGAGGGTGCCGTGGCGGCGCGCTTGTGGGTGGCGGGCGCGCTGCCGTTCGCGCCGTCGCGGCCGGCGTTCCACAGCCCCTCGCTGTTGGCCAGGTGGAAGGCGGCGGTGTCGCGGAAGGACGCGGGACGGCCCGCCGGGGGCGCCGGGGCGGGTGCGGCGGGCCCGTGGGCCGGGCGGGGCGGCGACTGCGGGCCGGCGGCGGGCGGCTGCGGGCCGGCGGCGGGCGGCTGCGTACGGGGGCGGGGCGGCACGGCCGACGTAGGGGGCGCGGGCGGCGGGGTCGCGGGGCGCGGCGGGGCCGTGGGGGGCATCGGGCCGGCGGGCGGCGCGGCCGGTGGCGGGACGGTGGGGCCGGCGGGTACCGGGCGCAGGACGGTGGTCTGCGGGTCCGCTTCGGGAGCGGCAGGCGCGGCGGGAGCGGGAGGCGCGGCGGGCGCACCGGACGCGGGCCGGTGCGGGGGCTGCGGGGGCTGCGGGGGCTGCGGGGGCTGCGGGGGTATGGGAGGGGTGTGCTGCGTGTCCGCGCAGTCGGCGTCGGTACCCACCCGCGCTCCCCCTTGCGCCGCTGCCCCGGCCCCGATCCGCAATCGGGGCAGGGTCGCTCGTATCCGGACATCACGCCGCTGACCTGCCGGTTGCGGTGTGCGGACACTGTACGGGCTGGTGCCGCCGCTGCTCCAACTGATGTCCACTCTGTCGCGAACTCTCCCCTACCCAGTGGTAGCCGCGTCTGGCAGGCTGCGGCCATGCCCCAGTACACGGCCGACGCGGATGGCGACACATCGCTTCCCCCTGCGCTCAACTCCTCGCCCGAGTCCTCGACTCCGCTCGCACAAGGGGAACCCCGAGGCGCCGGGGAGAACCCCTTGAGCCGGGCCACCGCTCATCTCGACGCCCCGCTGGCCGTCGTCGATCTCCAGGCCTTCGACGCCAACGCCGCGGATCTGGTGCGCCGCGCGCACGGCAAGCCGATCCGGGTCGCGAGCAAATCGGTGCGCTGCCGGGCCCTGCTGGAGCGGGTGCTGGCGCGGGACGGCTTCGCGGGGATCATGAGCTTTACGCTCGAGGAGTCGCTGTGGCTGGCGCGTTCGGGGTTCTCGGACGTGCTGCTGGCGTATCCGTCGGCGGACCGGGCGGGCTTCGCGGAGCTGAGTGCCGATCCCGGGCTTGCGGCCGCGGTGACGGTGATGGTCGACGATCCCGTCCAGCTGGATCTGATCGACGCGGCCCGGCCGGCCGGCGCCGGTGAGGAGATCCGGGTCTGCCTGGAGCTGGACACCTCGTACCAGGTGCTGGGCGGCAAGGTGCGGGTCGGCGCGCGGCGGTCACCGCTGCGGACGCCCGCCCAACTGGGCGCGCTGGCACGGGCGGTGGCGCGCCGCCCCGGGTTCCGGCTGGTGGGGCTGATGGCGTACGAGGGGCATGTGGCGGGGGTGGGCGACGAGGTCGCCGGGAAGCCGGTGTTCTCCCGGGCGATCCGGATGATGCAGGCGGCGGCGCGCAAGGAGCTGGCGCGGCGGCGCTGGGAGGCCGTGCGGGCGGTGCGGGCGGTGGCGCCGCGGCTGGAGTTCGTCAACGGCGGCGGGACCGGCAGTGTGCAGCACACGGCGGCGGAGGCGGCGGTCACCGAGGTCGCGGCCGGGTCGGGGCTGTATGTGCCGCGGCTGTTCGACAACTTCCGTTCGTTCAGCGGGCGTCCGGCGGCGCTGTTCGCCCAGCCGGTGGTGCGCCGGCCCGGTCCCGGTGTCGTCACGGTGCTCGGCGGCGGCTATCCGGCGTCGGGGGCGGCGGGCGCGGACCGGCTGCCGGAGCCGTATCTGCCCGCGGGGCTGCGCTACGACCCGCAGGAGGGGCCCGGCGAGGTGCAGACGCCGCTGCTGGGGGCGGCCGCGGACGGGCTGGCGATCGGCGACAAGGTGTGGTTCCGGCACGCGAAGGCCGGTGAGCTGTGCGAGCGGTTCGCGCAGCTCCAGCTGATCGACGGGGACCGGGTGGTGGCGACGGTGCCGACGTACCGGGGCGAGGGCCGCACCTTCCTGTGAGCCGGTGCGGCCGCCGGGCCCCGGTGGTGGCCCCGTCGCTCAGTACACCCCGTCGCTCAGTACACCTTGTCCTTCTGGTCCGGGATCACCGAACCGTCGGGGCGGTGGACCGGGCCGAGCTTGCCGTCCGGGTGGACGTAGCCGGCGGTCGAGCAGGGGTACGGGGCGCTCTGGCGCTTGTCCGGCTCGATGAACATCGGGTTGACGATCCAGCGGCCGTCGCTGTTGTCATAGGCGCGGCAGGTGAGCTCGGTCTTGTTGCGGTTGAGGGCCAGGTGCACCCCGGTCGCGTCGCCGACGAAGGTGACGTCGGTCTCGGCGTCGCCCGCGGCGAGGGCGGGACGGTGCGCCGGGTCCTGCTGCTGCCAGGCCTTGGCGCCCTTGACGTGGTAGATCTCCTGGTTGATCCAGCAGCGCTTGCCGTCCATGTACGTCAGGACCTCACCGTGCGTGTCCTTGACGTCGCCGCAGCCCTGGACGCCGTTGGTGAGCCGGCCGTCGCGGACGGTGTTGCGGATGCCGATGACGTGGTCGCGGTCGATGCCCACCCCGGGCGCCCAGGCCCGTACGACCGGTTCCGAGGAGGCGGAGACGATGTAGACGTCGAAACCTGCCTTCTGGAGCGTGTGGATGAGGTCGCGCTGCTGGTCGTAGTAGCGCACATAGCCGGGCATGGTGTGCGTGCCGACCTTCTGTTCCTTGCCGATCGGCGCGGCGAGGTTCTCGGTGCGGGCCTGGCGGGCGAGCGCGGTCAGCTGTTCCGGGGTGCGGCCGCCGAAGAGCTGGGTGATCCAGACGTAGGAGGGGACCGTGCGCCGGTGGTTCCACTCCCCCGCGAAGGCGGTCTTGCCGTCGGAGGTCTTCTCGTCCTGGTAGACGTCGAGGATCTCGTCGGTGCAGCCGGTGTCGGTGGAGGTGGGCAGCGGGTGGCCGGGGCGGACGGATGTGCCGCAGGCCTTGGTGAGCGCGCGGTGGGCGTCGTCGGTCAGCCACTTGTTGGTGGCCTTCCAGCTGGTGGGCCGGAGCACCTTGTCGTGCCGGAGCATCCAGGCCAGCGTGGCGTCGGAGATGTCGTTCTTGACGACGGTGTTGTCCCAGTCGAAGGTCGCGACGGGCTTGGCGCCGCCGGATCCGGAGCAGCTGCCGCGCTCGTTGATCACCTTTTGCAGCTTGGCGCGGTTCTCGCCGTACCACCCCTTGGAGACATGGAGGGTGGGGCACTTGCGCGGGGCAGGGTCCGTGGTGGCCATCCGGGTGACCGCGATGCCTCCTCCCACGACCACGACGGCGGCGGCACCCGCCGCCAGCCATCGATGCTTGTTGAGCATGGAACGCACTCCTGTCGAACGAGGAATCGAAGGCGGACGCTAACGCATGGCAGCCGGGCGTCGTGCGACGCCCGGCTGCCATGACGCTTTCCCGGAGGTGAACAGCGGGCGCTTACACCGGCGTGACGTAGGCGCCCGCGATGCCGCCGTCGACCAGGAATTCGGCGGCGTTGACGAAGGAGGAGTCGTCGCTGGCGAGGAAGGCGACGGCGGACGCGATCTCCTCGGGCTCGGCGAACCGGCCGACGGGGACGTGGACGAGGCGGCGCGCGGCGCGCTCGGGGTCCTTGGCGAACAGCTCCTTGAGCAGCGGGGTGTTGACCGGCCCGGGGCACAGCGCGTTGACCCGGATGCCCTCGCGGGCGAACTGCACGCCCAGCTCGCGGGACATGGCCAGCACGCCGCCCTTGGAGGCGGTGTAGCTGATCTGGGAGGTGGCGGCGCCCATCACGGCCACGAAGGAGGCCGTGTTGATGATGGAGCCGCCGCGCCCGGTCTGCTCGAACTGGCGCTGCATGTAGGGCAGGGCGTGCTTGCAGCAGAGGTAGACCGAGGTGAGGTTGACCTCCTGGACACGCTTCCAGGCGTCCAGGCCGGTGGTGAGGATGGAGTCGTCGTCGGGCGGCGAGATACCGGCGTTGTTGAAGGTGATGTCGACCGAGCCGTAGGTGTCGAAGGCGGTCCTGTAGAGCGCCTCGACCTGCTCGGAGTCGGTCACATCGACCTGGACGAAGGTGCCGCCGACCTCTTCGGCGGCGGCCTTGCCGGCCGTCTCGTCGATGTCCGCGCACACGACGTTGGCGCCTTCGGAGGCCAGCCGGCGGGCGGTGGCCAGGCCGATGCCGCTGCCGGCTCCGGTGATCACGGCGGTACGGCCGACGAGGCGGCGGCACACTGCGGTCTGGTCGGTCACTTGCTCTCCTCGATGGTGGTGCCGGGCTCGGTGCTGATGAAGATGTTCTTTGTTTCGGTGAAGGCCCGCAGCGCGTCCGGGCCCAGCTCGCGGCCGAGGCCGGACTGCTTGAACCCGCCGAAGGGGGTCCAGTAGCGCACGCTGCTGTGGGAGTTGACGGAGAGGTTGCCCGCGGCGACGGCGCGCGAGACGCGCAGGGCGCGGCCGACGTCGCGGGTCCACAGGGAGCCGGAGAGGCCGTAGTCGGTGGCGTTGGCGAGCCGTACCGCGTCGGCCTCGTCGTCGAAGGGCAGGACGACGGCGACCGGGCCGAAGATCTCCTCCACCGCCGTACGGTCCCCGGGGCGGCCCTCCAGGACGGTGGCCGGGTACCAGAAGCCCTTGCCGGCGGGGGCCTCGCCGCGGATGGCGGCCGGGGCGTCCTCGGGGACGTAGGAGCGGACCCGCTCGCGCTGGGCGGCGGAGATCAGCGGGCCCATCCGGGTGGCGGGGTCCGCGGGATCGCCGACGGTGAAGGCCTTGACCGCGGGCTCCAGCAGTTCCATGTAGCGGTCGTAGACGGAGCGCTGGACGAGGATCCGGCTGCGGGCGCAGCAGTCCTGGCCGGTGTTGTCGAGGAAGGAGCCGGGGGTGGCGGCCGCGGCGGCCTCGAGGTCGGCGTCGGCGAAGATGATGTTGGGGCTCTTGCCGCCGAGTTCCAGGGTCAGCCGTTTGGTCTGCTCGGCGCAGCGGGCGGCGATCTGGCGGCCGGTGGCGGTGGAGCCGGTGAAGACGACCTTGGCGACGCCGGGGTGGTCGACCAGCGCCGTGCCGGTGACCGGGCCCTCGCCTGGCAGGACCTGGAAGAGGCCCTCGGGCAGGCCGGCGTCCAGGGCCAGCCGGGCGAGCTTGAGCGCGGTGAGCGGGGTGGTCTCGGCGGGCTTGAGGAGGACGGCGTTGCCGGCCGCGAGCGCGGGGGCGGTGCCCCAGGCGGCGATCGGCATCGGGAAGTTCCAGGGGGCGATGACGGCGACGACGCCGAGCGGCTCCTGGACGGTGATGTTCAGGCCGCCCGCGACCGGGATCTGAGTGCCCGTCAGACGCTCCACTCCCCCTGCGGCGTAGTGCAGCAGATCGCGGACGTTGCCCGCTTCCCATTCGGCGTTGCCGAGGGGGTGGCCCGCTTCCTGGAGTTCCAGCTCGGCGAGCGCGGCGATGTTCGCGTCGACGACGTCGGCGAAGCGGCGCAGGATGCGGGCGCGGTCGCCGGGGGCCACGGCGGCCCAGGCCTCCTGGGCGGCGGCGGCCCGGCGGACGGCGGCGTCGACCTCGGCGGGCGAGGTGGTGGGGACGGTGGCCACCACTTCCTCGGTCGCCGGGTTGAGGATGTTCAGCTCGTGCAGACCATTGGACACGGTCGGGTTCCTTACATGCGCTCGAAGGAGCGGTAGCGCTCCCAGTCCGTGACGGCGGCGTCGTAGGCGTCCTGCTCGACGCGGGCCATGTGGCGGTAGTGCTCGACGACCTCGTCACCGAAGGCGGCGCGGGCGATCGGGCTGGCGTCCCACAGCTCGGCGGCCTCGCGCAGGGTGGTGGGGACGTGTGCGGCGTCGCCGGCGTAGGCGTTGCCGGTGGTCGCCTCGGGGAGTTCCAGCTCGTTCTCTATGCCGTACAGGCCGGCCGCGACCATGGCGGCGACCGCGAGGTAGGGGTTCACATCGCCGCCGGGCAGGCGGTTCTCCAGACGGTGTCCGCGGCCGTGGCCGACGACCCGCAGGGCGCAGGTGCGGTTGTCCGGGCCCCAGGCGACGGCGGTGGGCGCGAAGGAGCCGGGGCGGAAGCGCTTGTAGGAGTTGATGTTGGGGGCGTAGAAGAGCGTGAAGTCGCGCATCGCGGCGATCTGGCCGGCGAGGAAGTGCCGCATGGTCTTGGACATGCCGTACTGACCGTCGTCGTCGGCCAGCACCGGCCTGCCCTGCTCGTCCTGGAGCGAGAGGTGGATATGGCAGGAGTTGCCCTCGCGCTCGTCGTACTTCGCCATGAAGGTGAGCGCCATGCCCTCCTGGGCGGCGATTTCCTTGGCGCCGGTCTTGTAGATGGTGTGCTGGTCGCAGGTGGTGAGCGCCTCGTCGTAGACGAACACGATCTCGTGCTGGCCGAGGTTGCACTCGCCCTTGGCGGACTCGACGGTCATGCCGGCCGCGCCCATCTCGTTGCGGATGCGGCGCAGTACGGGCTCGACGCGGCCGGTGCCCAGGACGGAGTAGTCGCCGTTCCACTGGTTGGCGGGGTTCATGTCGCGGTAGCCGCGCGACCAGGCGTCCTCGTAGCTGTCCTTGAAGAGCATGAACTCCAGCTCGGTGCCGGCGTGCGCGCTCCAGCCGCGTTCGGCGAGGCGGTCGAGCTGGCGGCGCAGGATCTGCCGGGGCGAGGCGACGACCGGGGAGCCGTCGTGCCAGGCGAGATCGGCGGTGATCAGCGCCGTGCCGGCGTTCCAGGGGGTGCGGCGCAGGGTGGCGGTGTCGCCGTGCATGGCGAAGTCGCCGTAGCCGCGCTCCCAGGAGGACATCTGGTAGCCGTCGACGGTGTTGAGGTCGACGTCCACGGCGAGGAGGTAGTTGCAGCCCTCCGTGCCGTGGTCGAGAACGGTGTCGAGGAAATAGCGGGCGGCGAACCGCTTGCCCTGGAGCCTGCCCTGCATGTCGGTGAAGGCGAGGACGACAGTGTCGATCTCCCCTGCATCGACGAGGACCCTGAGCTCCTCGACGGAGAGTGGGGGCGTGCGGTCAGCCACGGTATTGCCTCCTGTCACTGCATCCGGAAGTCATAAGGTAGGCACACGAACCATTGATTGGGAAGGGGTTTCGATGGACGGTGCGGCTGACCGGCTGGCGCCCGTGCTGCGGCCGGTGCGGGCGGGCAACGGTTTCGAGGAGGCGCTGGAGCAGATACTCCAGATCGTCCGGCTCGGCCTGGTGCCTCAGGGTGAACGGCTGCCCGCGGAGCGGGAGTTGGCGGAGCGGCTGCAGATCAGCCGGGTCACCCTGCGCGAGGTGCTGAAGGTACTCCAGGACGAGGGCCTGGTCGAAAGCCGCCGCGGACGCTACGGCGGTACCTTCGTCCGGGTGCGTACGGAGAACCCGGGTGAGGCGGAGCTGCGGCGCCGGATCGGGAAGATCGACGTCGAGGACACCCTGCGCTTCCGGGAGGTGCTGGAGGTGGGCGCGGCCGGGCTGTGCGCGACCCACGGGCTGACCGACGAGCAGGCCGACCGGCTGCGCGCGGCGCTGGCGGCGACCCAGGACGCCCCGCTCGGTGACTACCGCCGGCACGACACCCTGCTCCATCTGACGCTGGCGGAGCTGTCCGGCTCGCCGTCGCTGGCCGCCCAGTACGCCGCCGTACGGGCGGGCGTGAACGACCTCCTGGACTGCATCCCGCTCCTCGTACGCAACCTCGAGCACTCCCAGACCCAGCACGCCGCCCTGGTGGAGGCCGTTCTGGAGGGCGATGCGGACGGCGCGCGCGAGGTGATGCGCGAGCACTGCTGCGGGACCGCCGCACTGCTGCGCGGCTTTCTGTCGTGAGGCCCCCGAAACCTGTCTGTTACGAGATTTTCCGGCTGAGGTCTTGCACTCGGCCGCCCCGAAAGACAAAGGTATCGGCTCATACCTTTATTGCGGGGCTGGTAGCGGTTCGCTGACGGCCGTACCCGCCGCGGATCCCCGAGTCCCCCGGAGGCGTGATGTCCCTCAACGAGCACGCGACAGACCCAGACCAGGACCATCGCCCCCCTCAGCGCTCCAGCGACGAACAGCGACTCCACGAGCTCGGCTACGCCCAGGAGCTCGCCCGCTCGATGTCGGCATTCTCGAATTTCGCCGTCTCGTTCACGATCATCTCGGTCCTCTCCGGCTGCCTCACGCTGTACGGCTTCGGCATGAACACGGGCGGGCCCGCCCTGATCACCTGGGGCTGGCCGCTGGTCGGCGTCATGACGCTGTTCGTGGGCCTGGCCATGGCCGAGGTCTGTTCCAGCTACCCGACGGCGGGCGGCCTGTACTACTGGGCGGCGAAGCTGGCCCCCTCGCACGGCCCGGCGTGGTCGTGGTTCACCGGCTGGTTCAACTTCCTCGGCCAGGTCGCGGTGACCGCCGGCGTCGACTTCGGCGCCGCGTCCTTCATGAACGCGCTGCTGGACCTGCAGTTCGGCTTCACTGCCACCCCGGTGCACACGATCATGCTGTTCGGCATCGTGCTGCTGGCCCACGGCCTGCTCAACACCTTCGGCGTGAAGCTGGCCTCCCTCTTCAGCAACGTCAGCGTGTGGTGGCACGTCCTCGGCGTACTGGTCATCGTGGGCGCCCTGGTCGTGGTGCCCTCGAAGCACCAGTCCGCCTCCTTCGTCTTCACCCACTTCACCAACAACACCGGCTGGCACTCCGGCATCTACGTCGGACTGCTGGGGCTGCTGCTCGCGCAGTACACCTTCACCGGCTACGACGCCTCGGCACATATGACCGAGGAGACGGTCGACGCGGCCAAGGCCGGCCCCCGCGGCATCGTGATGTCGATCCTGGTCTCCCTGGTCGCCGGCTGGGTGCTGCTGGTCGGCATCACCTTCGCCATCCAGGACTACGACGGCGCACTGGCCAGCAAGACCGGCGTGCCCCCGGCGCAGATCTTCATCGACGCGCTGGGCGCCACCGGCGGCAAGCTGCTCCTCCTGGTCGCCATCGGTGCCCAGTTCTTCTGCGGCATGTCGTCGGTCACCGCCAACTCGCGCATGATCTACGCCTTCTCGCGGGACGGCGCACTGCCCGGCTCGCAGCTGTGGCACCGCATCAACAAGCGGACGAAGACCCCCACCAACGCGGTGTGGCTGGCCGCCGGCGGCGCCTTCGTGCTGGGCCTGCCGTACCTGTGGAATGCCACGGCGTACGCGGCCGTCACCTCGATCGCCGTGATCGGCCTCTACATCGCCTACGTCCTGCCGGTCATCCTCCGCCTGCTTCAGGGCGACCGCTTCCAGCGCGGGCCCTGGCACCTCGGCCGCTGGAGCAAGCCGGTCGGCGTCATCGCCGTCGGCTGGACGGCGGTCATCTCCGTCCTGTTCATGCTCCCGACCACCAGCCCGGTCACGGCCGAGACCTTCAACTACACCCCGCTCGCCGTCCTCCTGGTCCTCGGCTTCGCCGGCACCTGGTGGCTGGTGTCGGCCCGCAAGTGGTTCACCGGCCCGAAGGTCCAGGGCTCGCAGGAGGAGCTGGCTGCCATCGAGCACGAACTGGAATTCTGAGAACCGCGCCGCAACGCACCAGCACCCCACCGGAGGATTCGTGTCCCAGCCCCTCATCGGCATCAGCACCTATCAGGAAGAGGCCCGGTGGGGGGTCTGGACGCTGCCCGCCGCGCTGGTACCCGCCGGATACCCCCGGCACGTCCAGCGCTCGGGCGGGCTCCCGGCACTGCTGCCGCCCGGCGACCCGGCCACCGCCGCGGCGACCGTCGCACGGCTGGACGGACTGGTGATCGCCGGCGGCGCGGATGTCCAGCCCGCGCGGTACGGCGCGGAGCCGCATCCGAGGACCGGCCCGCCCGCGCCGGCCCGGGACGCCTGGGAACTGGCCCTGATCGAGGCCGCGTTGGCGGCCCGGGTACCGCTGCTGGGCATCTGCCGGGGACTTCAGCTGCTGAATGTGGCGCTGGGCGGCACGCTCGTCCAGCATCTCGACGGCCATGCGGGCCCGCCCGGGGTCTTCGACCACCACGACATCAAGCCCGTGGCCGGCACCCAGCTCGACCGGACACTGCCCGAGCCGGTCTCCGTACCGACCTACCACCATCAGGCGGTGGACCGGCTCGGCCGGGGGCTGGTGGTCTCCGCGTACGCGGAGGACGGCACCGTCGAGGCCCTGGAGCTACCGCCCTCGCACGGCTTCGCACTGGCCGTCCAGTGGCACCCGGAGGCCGGGGACGACCCGCGCGTCATGGATGCGCTGGTGGCGGCGGCGCGCGGAACGTCCCCGGGGGTGTGACCGGCGGCTCAGAGCTCCTTCGACCCGCAGTAGTACGGGATCCAGCCGCGGTTGCCCGCGTACGAGATCTTGAGCCAGGTGTTGTCCTTGTGGCCGCACAGGTTGTACGAGCCGCCCTTCGAGGCGAGGCCGCCGACGATGCAGGCGGTCTTGCCCTTGGGGAAGAGTCCGAGCGCGGTGGCGCTCACCTTCTTCGCCGTGCGGATCTTCACGCTCTCCTGCGCCTGCGCCCGGACGCAGGAGGCCGGCGCGGACGCGGCGGACACCGTGGCGGTGTGCGCCGTCCCGGGCGTGGTGGCCGTGGCGACTCCGCTGGTCATGGCGGTGCCGAGCAGGGCCGCCGAGGCGACGGCGGGCGCGATGAACTTGAACCTCATGTGTGGTTGTTCCCCCTTGCATGTGGTGTCGGCCGGCGTACGGGAGCACGCCGGCCATTCGCACACATTAGCGAGCAAGGGAGGAGGCGATCAACGCGGTTCCCGCACCTGCGGGGAGGATCGTGCGGCCCAACCGGCCGCCGCCCTGGAGAGGTTGAGCACAGCCCGGGCAGCGGCCGGCGCATCAGCCGGTCGGTCGGCCGCCGGTCGGCCGGCCGGTCAGTGCGTCAGTGCGTCAGTGCGTCAGCGGATACGACGCCCGGCCGGACGCCGCATCGATCTCGTCGTGCGCCTTGGTCAGCAGTTTCATCGCCAGTTCGTTGAGCGCTCTGGCGCCCGCGACCTCCTCGCCGACCCTCGGCTGGTCCGAGTCGGCGGGATGGCGGCTGGCATAGCCGTGGGACCGCACCTCGCTCCCGTCCGGGAGGCGCACCAGCGCGGCCGCGCGCGTGCGGTGATGATCTTCCTCGAATTCCAGCTCGACATGCCATCCGACAGCGGTCTGCATCTTCACCATGATGGTCACCTCCGGAGCCGCTCCTACCAGCGTGCCCCTGGTGCCGCATCCGCGCACGACGTGGCCCGGCCAAGGCCCGGCTAACCCCGGAAGTCGTCCGCCACCCCGACCAGCAGGACGCGGCTCTCCGGTACGAGGGAGCGCCAGCGGTGGGTGACGCCGCCGGAGCAGTAGAAGGTGTCACCCGGGCCGAGCCGGTGGCGGGTGCCCTCGGCCTCGGCCTCCACACAGCCCTCGATGACGTACATCAACTCGTCGTGCGGATGCCGGAATTCGCGCTGCCAGTCGTGCCGGCCGGTGAACTCCAGGGCGTGCAGCTGCTGCCGCCCACGCACCAGCGGGCGCACCCGGCCGTGGTCGCCGTCCTCGGGGACGGCCGGGGAGCCGGCGCGGACGACATCGACCGTACGGGGGCCGTCGGCGGCGGCCAGGAGGCGGACCGCGGTGGTCTCCAGCGCGTCGGCGATCTTCTGGAGCGAGCGCATGCTGGGGCGGGCGCGGTCGTTCTCGACCTGGCTGAGGAAGGGCGCGGACAGTCCCGTACGGCGGGCGAGTTCGGCGAGGGTCATCTCCAGGGCGCGGCGGCGTCTGCGTACCCCGGCGCCGACCCGGGGAGTGTCCGCCGCCTCGCTCATCGTCCGCTCCTTATTGATGCGTTCACAGGTCTGCAACAACGCGCCCCTAGCGTCTACGCTGTTTGATCCCATCAAACAAAGTTTGAGGAGCTCAAGCTCCGCGATCTTCGACATCACGTTTGACCAGGGGAATCATCATGACCGCAGTCGATCAAAACACACGCCGCCGCCGGGGCACCGGCCTGATCGCCCTCGACGAACAGGCCGCCTTCGGCGGCTACACCCTCTATGCTCCGCTGACCGGCGGCGGCGAGGTGCCGCTCATCGACCTCCACGGCAACGTCGTGCACCGCTGGCGGCTGCCGCACCGCCCCGGACGCCACGCCCGCATTTTGCCGAACGGCAACCTCGCCTACAACGCCACCCTCCCGGACCAGGACGCACTGTTCCCCATGTGGCACAAGTACCGGGGCGGGCTGATGCAGGAGATCGATCCCCAGGGGACGGTACTCCGGGAGTTCGCCGATCCGCTCCAGCACCACGACGCGCACCACTACGGCGACGGCCGGATCCTCTACACGGCGCTGGAGCCGCTGACCGGCGCGCGGGCGGCGGCGGTGCGCGGCGGCGTGGCCGGATCGGAGGCGCCCGGCGGCACGGTGTACGCCGACACCCTCCGCGAGGTCGACGCGGACGGCCGCACGCTGTGGTCGTGGCGGGCCGGCGACCACCTCGACCGCGACGAGTTCGCCCTGCACCCCGACTACTCCCGCGAACACTGGCCGCTGATCAACTCCGTCTGCCCGCTCGCCGACGGCAACATCCTGGCAAGCCTGCGCAGCGTCTCCGCGGTGATCGTCATCAGCCGGGAGAGCGGCGAGATCCTGTGGCGCACCGAGCCCGGGCTGGTCTCCCAGCAGCACCACCCCACCGAGCTGCCCGACGGCAACTTCCTGATCTTCGACAACGGCGTCTTCCGGCCCGGCCACGACGTGCCCTTCTCGCGCGTGATCGAGGTGGAGCGGCGGTCCGGGAAGGTGGTGTGGGAGTACCACGACCCGGCGCGCGAGGCGTTCTTCGCGCCCTTCATGGGCAGCGCCCAGCGGCTGCCCAACGGCAACACCCTGATCACCGACTCCCCCGCCGGCCGGCTCTTCGAGGTGACCGCCGAGGGGCTGCTGTGCTGGGAGTACGTCGTCCCGCAGTTCGGCAGCTACCGCGAACCGGAGGTCGGCGCGCTCTTCCCGTCGCTGAACAACGCGGTCTTCCGCGCCTACCGCTATGACGCCGGGCAACTGCCCTGGCTGAAGCGGCGGGTGTGAACGATGACCGCCTCTCCGGGACCGCCGGCGCCGGCCACACCCGCCGTGGACCAGCGGCTGCCACTGCCGCGGCTGCTGCCGCTCGCCGCGCAGCACGTCCTCGCGATGATCGCGGCGCCCGTCTCCACGGTCTTCCTGATCGGGGCCGGTCTGCATCTGCCGCCCGCCCGCACCGCGTCCCTGCTCAGCGCCACCCTGATGCTGTGCGGCGCCGGGGCGCTGCTGCAGTCCTTCGGGGTGCTGCGGGCCGGGGCCCGGCTGCCGTTCATGATGCTGCCGGGCGGCGCGGCGGTGGCTGTCTTCCTGGAGATCGCCCATGCCCACGGCGCGGCCACCGCCTCGGGTTCCGTGCTGCTCGCGGCCGCGCTGCTGCTGGCCGTACTGCCGCTGTACGGGCGGCTGGTGCGCCTCTTCCCGCCGCTGGTGATGGGCGCGACGGTGCTGGTCATCGGCGTCAACATGATCCATGTCGCGGCGCCCATGGCGCTGGCGGGGCGCCGGCTGGCGCTGGTCACCCTTGCCGCAACCACCCTGTGTTTCCTGGTGCTGCGCGGGGTCTGGCGGCAGCTGTCGGTGCTGATCGGCATGGTGGCCGGCACCGCCACCGCCGCGCTCGGCGGCGCCGCGTTCCCCGCCGTCCCGGGCGACACGGTGGTGGCACTGCCCCGGCTGCTCCCGTACGGCGTCCCGCACTTCGACCTCCTGGCCGCGCTGCCGCTGATGGTCTTCGCCCTCGCCTCGCTCGCCGAGGCGACCGGCCAGACCGTCCTCAACAGCGAGGCGGTGGGCCGTACTCCCGACCCGGCGCGCGATGTGCCGCGCACCGCCCGCGCGGATGCCCTCGTCTCGCTGGGCGCCGGGCTGTTCGGCGCCCCGGTGATGGTGACCAGCGCGGAGAACATCGGCATCGCTGCGCTCACCGGTGTCCGCAGCCGGTTCGTGACCGCCGCGGCCGGCGCGCTGCTCGTCCTGAGCGGTCTGCTCGCGCCGGTCACCCGGCTGCTCGCCGCGCTGCCCACCCCGGTCGTCGGCGGCGCGGCCCTGGTGATCTACGCGGTGATCGCGGCCATGGGCATCGCCATGCTCGGCCGCACCGACCTCGCCGGCCGCGCCGCCTCCACCGTCGTCGCGCTCACCCTGCTGGCCGGCCTGCTGCCCATCCTGGCCCCGCAGTTGTACGCGCCGCTGCCCGGCTGGGCCCGCGCCCTGTTCGGCAGCGGGGTGCCGGCCGCCGCCCTGACGGCGATCGTGCTGTCGGCGCTGTTCGGGCGTTTGGCGGCGCCCGCGCCGCGCGCCCCTTCGCCGGCCGGGCCGACGCCTGAGCCTCAGGCCCCCTGCGTCAGCCCCAGCAGCTGCCGGGCCGGCCCCGCGGGCCGCTGACCGGTCGGCCACACGGCCCGCAGATCGCGCCCCAGGCGCAGGTCCTGGACCGGGATCCGCACCAGCCGGCGGGCGGTCAGCTCCTCCCGGACGGCGAGTTCGCTGACGACGGAGGGCGCGGCCTCGCTGACGACGGCGGCCTTGACCGCGGTCGTGGAGGAGAGTTCGAGCAGGGGCTGTGCCAGGCCGCCGTGGCGGGCGAGCGCCGCGTCCAGCACCTGACGGGTGCCGGAGCCGCGCTCGCGCAGGATCAGCGGGGTGGCGGCCAGTTCGGCGGCGGTCAGCTCCGTACGCCGCCGGGACCAGCGGTGGGTGGGGGCGGCGACCACGATCAGCCGGTCGTGGCCGATGACCGCGCCGTCCAGCCCCGCCGGGACCTCCAGGCCCTCGACGAAGCCGAGGTCGGCCTCGCCCGTCAGCAGCCGTTCGGCGACCACGCTGGAGTTGCCGGCGATCAGCGAGACGGCGGTGTCCGGGCGCTGGGAGCGCAGCGCGATCAGCCAGCCGGGCAGCAGATACTCGGCGATGGTCATGCTGGCGGCGACCCGCAGCCGGGAGTCGCGGCGCCCGCGCAGCGCCTGCGCGCCCGCATCGAGCGCCTCGGCCGCCTCCACCACCCGCCGCGCCCAGTCCGTCACCAGCACCCCGGCGTCGGTGAGCCGGGAGCCGCGCGGTGAGCGCTCCACCAGCGCCACGCCGAGCTGCCGTTCCATAGAGCGGATCCGGCTGCTGGCGGCGGGCTGGGTGACGCCCATCGCGCGGGCCGCCCGCCCCAGGCTGCCGAGCCGGGCGACGGCGAGCAGCAGCTCCAGCGCACCGAGGTCCGGGACCCGGTGCGCGAGGGGTACGGCGGCGGGCCCGTCCTCTGCGCTGCACATAAACCCAGCTTATGCCCTCATAGACGCAATGGCCCTGGTGAGGGCGGCCCGGCACGGCGACGCTCATGTCATGACCCTCGCCGCGCAAGCACCTTCCCGGCCCGCGGGCGCCCTCCCCGGCACCCGCGGCACCGCCCCCTCCCTCCGTCATCTCGGCCCGAACTGGTACGCCGCCGTCATGGGCACCGCGATCGTCGCCAACGCCGGTACGGCCCTGCCGCTCCAGGCACCGGGGCTGCGCGGCGCGTACGCGGTCGTCTGGGCGTTGTCGGCGCTGATGCTGGTGACGCTGCTGGGCGCCCGTACCGTGCACTGGGTCCGGCACGGCGACCAGGCCCGGCTGCATCTGCTGGACCCGGCCGTCGCGCCGTTCTACGGGTGCCTGTCGATGGCGCTCCTCGCGGTCGGCGCCGGCACGCTCGCCGTCGGCCGGGACGTGATCGGCGCCGGGCCCGCGCTCGCCGCCGCGGCCGTGCTGTGGACCGCGGGCACCCTCGTCGGGCTGACGGCCGCCGCCGGCATCCCGTATCTGATGATCACCAGGCACCGCATCGAGGCGGGCGGCGCCGCTCCGGTCTGGATCCTGCCGCTGGTCGCGCCGATGGTGTCGGCGGCGACCGGCCCGGCCCTGATGGCGCATCTGCCGGCCGGTCAGTGGCGGGCGGCCATGCTGCTGGGCTGCTACGCGATGTTCGGGCTGTCGCTGCTGGCGACGCTGCTGGTGCTGCCGCTCGTGCTGGCCCGGCTGTTCCACCACGGCCCGCTGCCGCTCGCGCTGACCCCGACGCTGTTCCTCGTCCTGGGCCCGCTGGGCCAGTCCACCACCGCCGTGCACCACCTCGCCGACGCCGCCCCCGGGGTCGTCGCCGCGCCTTATGCGCAGGCGATGGGCGCCTTCGCCGTCCTGTACGGCGTGCCCGTGATGGGCTTCGCGCTGCTGTGGCTGGCGATCGCCTCGGCGATGGTGGTGCGGGCGTTCCGCCGCGGAATGGGATTCGGGATGACCTGGTGGGGCTTCACCTTCCCGGTCGGCACCTGCGTCACCGGGGCCGCGGCGCTCGCCCGGCACACCGGACTCACCGCGTTCGCCTGGCTGGCGGTGGCGCTGTTCGCCGTCGTGGTGACGGCGGTGGCGGTGGCCGGCACGCGCACCGGGCTCGGCCTGGCACGCGGCGAGCTCCTGGCGCCGCCGGGGCCGCGGCCCGCGGCGCGGTAGGTCACCGCGCCGCGGCCACTTCAGCCGCCAGCACCCCCGCGGCCTGGGCCAACGACGGCCCGTACCAGGTCAGATGGCGCCCGCTGACCAGCGCGGCGGGCAGGCGGGGGAACGCCTCGGGCCCGTCCTCGGCGGTGAAGCGGTACGGCTCGTCGGGCAGCACGACGAGATCGGCGGCGGTGGCGTTGAGCTCGTCGAGGGGGATGCGGGGGTAGCGGTCGGCGTGCCCGGCGTAGACGTTGCGCACGCCGAGCCGGGCGAGCAGATCGCCGGCGAAGGTGTCCCGGCCCAGCACCATCCACGGCCGCCGCCAGACCGGCACCACCGCGGAGCGCCGGTCCGTCCCGGCGGGCAGGTCCCGCCATGCGGCCTCGGCCGCGTCCAGCCAGTCGGGGCGGGGCAGCCGGCAGCCGCGCACCAGCAGCCGTTCCAGCTCGCTCAGCGCCTGGCCGAGGGTGCGGATCTCGGTGACCCAGACGGTCAGCCCGGCGGCCCGCAGCGCGTCCAGGTCCTGCGGGCGGTTCTCCTCCTCGTTGGCGATCACGAGGTCGGGCGCGAGGGCGGCGATCCGGGCGGTGTCGGGGTTCTTGGTGCCGCCGATGCGGGTGACGTCGAGCCCGGCGGGGTGGCTGCACCAGTCGGTGGCCCCGACCAGCAGCTCGGGCGCGCCCGCCGCCACCGCCTCGGTGAGGGAGGGCACCAGGGACACCACGCGCCGGACGGAGCTGCCGGAGGGCCGGAGGGTCATCCGCTCACCGTACGCGGCCGGGCACGCCGCCCGGAACTCGCCGATCAGGTACGGGCGTTGGCGTTGCGCCGGAGCAGATAGGCGGCGCCGCCCGCCAGCGCCAGCAGCGCCAGCCCGCCGGCCGCCTGGCTGGCGTTCACCCCGTCGGCCCGCCCGTGCCGTACGGTCACGGTCTCGGTGAACTTCCCGCCGCCGCTTCCGCAGTCGACGGTGACCCGGTAGTGGCCGGGCGTGGCGCCCGGGGCCACCCGCGTATCGGCCGCCAGCCCGCGCGCGGCCGGTTCGAGGACCACCGATCCGAAGAGGGGGGAGGCGGCCGTGGCACCCCGGTCCACCGCGCACCGCCGCCCGTCGCTGACGCTCACGCGCTGCCCGGCCGCCATCGGGTCCGGCTCGACCAGCGCCGCCGCGGCGGGCGCGGCAAGTCCCAGGACGGCTGCGCCTGCCAGGGCGACGGCGGCGGTACGTACAGGGTTCACGGTCGCCTCCTGCGCCGGCCGCGGCTTCGGCGGCCGCGCGGGAAGACCGGCACAAGGGGAGCGAATCACCGCCCGCACCGCATCGCGACGCGGGCGCGGCCGGTAGGTGGAGCCGGTACTCCATTCCAGGGCGAGCCGTCGGGGGCCGGGCGGCGGGTAAACGGCGAGCCCCGCCGCCCGGCTGCTGCCGGGGGCGGGGCTCGTACGCGGGGGCCGCGCGGTTACTTCACCGGCGCCATCTTGTCGACGATGCCCGGGTGGTCATCGATCCACTTCTCGACGCCCTGGTTCTCGTGGCCCTTGCCGGCGTCCTGGATGTCCTGCTCCAGGCTGCCGAGCTGGTCGGGCGTCATCTTCCAGTTCTTGAGCCAGCCGGCGAACTCGGGGAACTTCTTCGGGAAGCTCTTGTTGCCGACGGTCTTGATCTGGTTGTTGGCGCCCCAGGTGCCCTTGGGGTCCTCGAGCTTGGTGAGGTGGTACTTGCTGTACGCCCAGTGCGGGGACCACAGGACGACCGCGATGGGCTCCTTCTTGGCGTAGGCCCGCTCCAGCTCGGTGAGCATGGCGCCGGTGCCGGCCTCGGTGACCTGGAAGTCCTTCAGCCCGTAAGCGGGCTGGACGACATCGTGCAGGCGCTTCATCTCGCCGGTGCCCGGCTCGATACCGATGATCTTGCCCTTGAACTCGTCCTTGTGCTCGCGCAGATCATCGAGGGTCTTGACTCCCTTGACGTAGGACGGCACCGCGATCTCCAGCGACGTCTTGTCGTACCAGGCACCGCCGTCGACGACGTCCTTCTTGTACTTGTCCCAGTACTGCTTCTGCGCGACCGGCAGCCAGCCGTCGGTCTCGACGTCGATCTGTCCCGTCGACAGGCCGGTCCACATCGGGCCGACGTCGAGGTTGCGGATGTTCGGCTTGTAGCCGCGCTTCTCGAGGACGTTCTTCCACAGGTAGGTGGTGGCGATGCCCTCGTCCCACGCGGGGTAACCGATGTTCGGCGCCTTGCCGGCGTCCTTGCCCTTGGCGTACGAGGCGTGGGCGGACGGGGCGAGCTTGTTGACCAGGCCCGGGTGCTTCTTGAGCCAGGTGCGCACGCCCTCCTGCTCATGGCCCACGCCGGCGGTCTTGACGTCGTCCTCCAGGCTGGTGAGCTGCTTCTCGTCCAGGTGGAAGTTCTTCATCCACCCGGCGACCTGCGGCTCGTCCTTGGCGAAGCCCTTGCGGCCCAGCAGGTGCAGGCTGTCACCGGAGCCGAACGAGCCCTTGGGGTCCTTCAGCTTGGTGAGCTTGTACTTGTTGTAGGCCCAGTGCGGGGACCACAGCGTGACCGCGATCGGCTTCTTGGCGTGGATGGCGCGGTCCAGTTCGGTGAGCATCGCGGAGGTGCTGGACTCCTGCACCTTGTACTCGCCGCCCAGGCCGTAGTCCTTGAGGACCTTGTCCTTGAGGATCTTCATCTCGCCGGCGCCGGGCTCGATACCGGTGATCTTGCCGCCGAAGTCGCCGCCCTTGCCCTTGAGGTCATCGAGGGACTTGATGCCCTTCATGTACGACGGGACCGCGATCTCCAGCGACGTCTTGTCGTACCAGGCGCCCAGGTCCTCGAGCTTGTCCTGGTACTTCTTCCAGTACGCGGCGTGGGTGGTCGGCAGCCAGGCGTTGGTCTGGACGTCGATGTCGCCGCGGGCCTGCCCGGCGAACAGCGGACCGGCCTCCAGGGCCTGGACCCTGGGCTTGTAGCCGCGCTGCTCGAGGATTTCCTTCCACAGGTACGTGGTGGACTTGCCCTCGTCCCAGTTGACGTAGCCGAGGCTGACCGGACGGCCCTTGCCGTCGGTGGTGCCGCCGGCGGCGCCGCCGTCCTTGCCCAGGTAGCTCATCCCGCCGGCGAGCAGCGCCAGCACGATCACGCCGCACATCGCGAGGGAGGTGGCGGGCTTCCACTGGAGGAACTTCATGCCGCCGAGCGCGGCCTGCGCCTTGGCCAGGGCGCGCCGGCCGAGCGGGGAGACCCGCTGGTTGAGCGCGCCGGTCATCCGGTCCAGGTACATGGCGAGGATGACGACCGCGAGGCCGGCCTCGGAGCCCAGTGCCACATCGACGGAGCTGATGCCGTTGTAGACGGATCCGCCCAGACCGCCGCCGCCGACCATGCCGGCGATGACGACCATGGACAGCGCCAGCATGATGACCTGGTTGATGCCGGCCATGATCGTGGGCAGCGCCAGCGGCAGCTGGACGCGGAAGAGCGTGCGACGCGGGTGGGTGCCGAACGCCTCCGCGGCCTCGACCAGTTCCTCGTCGACCTGCCGGATGCCCAGCTCGGTCATGCGGACCGCGGGCGGCATGGAGAAGACGATGGTCGACACGATGCCGGGGACCACGCCGAGGCCGAAGAAGAGGATGCCGGGGATCAGATAGACCATCGCGGGCATCGTCTGCATCAGGTCCAGGACCGGGCGCAGCGCACCGCCGACGGCGCGGCTGCGGGCCGCCAGGATGCCCAGCGGGAGGGCGACCGCGATCGTGATGAGGCAGGCCACCAGCACCAGCGACAGCGAGGAGACGGTCTCGTCCCATTGCTCGATGGAGATGATCAGCGCGAAGCCGAGGAAGGTGAACAGCGCGGCCGGCAGTCCGCGCAGCCACCAGGCGATGACGGCGAGGATGCCGACGAGGATGAGCGGCTGGGGCGCGGCGAGGACCGTGTGGATCGCGCTGTAGAAGCCGTTCAGGATGTGGGTGACGAATTCGAAGAGCCAGCTGAGGTTGTCGCGCAGCCAGTCGACGCCGTCGCTGACCCAGCCGCCTACGGGGATCCTAGGCACCGGCGATCACCTTGCCCTCGGTCTTCTTGTCGAGGGGCGTGGTGTCACCCGCGGTCGGGGCGGGGACGCCCGAGGTCGCTTCCTGCGGTGCGGACTCGCCGAGGACGCCGAGCAGCCGGGCGACCGGGATGGCGCCGATCAGCTTGCCCTGCTCGTCGGTGACGGCGACCGGGACGGTGCTGGTCGAGCAGGGGGTGAAGAGCTCGACGAGGGGGGTGTCCACGCCGGCGGTGGCGGGCGCCGCGGCCCGGAACTCCGCCGCGGTGGTGAGCTTTTTGCCGTCGTCGGTCGTCATGCCGAGCACGGTGCCGATCTCGTCCATGATCGCGCCGGCGGTCAGCACCCGGGTGCGGTCGACGTCCTGGATGAAGGAGGCGACGTAGTCGTTGGCCGGGCGCACGAGGATGTCCTCGGCGGTGCCGGTCTGCACGATCCGCCCGTCGCGCATCACCGCGATCCTGTCACCGAGCCGCATGGCCTCGTTGAGGTCGTGGGTGATGAAGACGATGGTCTTCTTCAGCGTCTTCTGCAGCTCCAGCAGCTGGTCCTGCATATCGCGGCGGATCAGCGGGTCGAGCGCGCTGAAGGACTCGTCCATCAGCAGCAGATCGGCGTTGGTGGCCAGCGCGCGGGCCAGGCCCACGCGCTGCTGCATACCGCCGGAGAGCTCGTCGGGCCAGGACTTCTCCCAGCCCTTGAGCCCGGTGAGTTCGAGCGCCTCGGTGGCGCGCCGCTCGCGCTCGGCGCGCGGTATGCCCTGCACCTCGAGGCCGTAGGCGGCGTTCTCCAGCACGCTGCGGTGCGGGAAGAGCGCGAAGTGCTGGAAGACCATGGAGATCTTCTCGGAGCGGACCTTGCGCAGCTCCTTGTCGCTGAGAGAGGTCAGGTCCTGGCCGTCGATCCGGACGGTTCCGGCGGTCGGCTCCAGCAGCCCGTTGAGCATGCGCAGCAGCGTGGACTTGCCGGACCCGGACAGACCCATGACGACGAATATCTGGCCCTCGTCCACCTCTATCGACGCATCGATCACGGCGGCGGTGGTGCCTTCGGCCCGCAGATCGTCGCGGCCGACGCCGCCTTCGAGCTTGCGGACCGCGTCCTCGGGTCGTCTGCCGAACACCTTGTACAGATGCTCGGCTTGCAGCCTGGACACATAGACCTCTCTTGTCGCACGAGAAACGACCTGCCACCCCCGCCGGCAGGTCGTGGAACGGCACGGGTTCGGCCCGGCTTCACCCGGCGCAAAAGTTGAAATCGCTACCAGGTCCGCTCCGGGTGCGCGCCTGCCCGTCTTTATGCGGCTCAAACAAGACGGTGCCCCAGATCACATCGCTGTGATGTAAGGGGCATACGGCATCATGCGGGGTGTGACTCGACGCCTGATGCTCCTCGACACCGCCTCTCTCTACTTCCGCGCCTATTTCGGGGTACCAGAATCGGTCAAATCCCCGGACGGTACGCCCGTCAATGCGGTACGCGGTTTGCTGGACTTCATCGCCCGGCTCGTCCAGGACCACCAGCCCGACGACCTGGTCGCCTGCATGGACTTCGACTGGCGGCCCCAGTGGCGGGTGGACCTGATCCCCTCGTACAAGGCGCACCGGGTCGCCGAGGAGGCCCCGGCCGGATCCGCGGAGCCCGACGAGGAGGAGATCCCCGACACCCTCTCCCCGCAGGTCCCGGTCATCGAGGACGTCCTGGACGCGCTCGGCATCGCCCGGATCGGCGCCGCGGGCTACGAGGCCGACGACGTCATCGGCACCCTGACCGGGCAGGCGGCGGGCCCGGTCGACATCGTCACCGGTGACCGCGATCTCTTCCAGCTCATCGACGACGAGCGCGGCATCCGCATCCTGTATCCCCTCAAGGGCGTCGGCACCCTCCAGCTCACCGACGGGGCGCTGCTGCGCGAGAAGTACGGCGTGGACGGCTCCGGCTACGCCGATCTGGCGCTGCTGCGCGGCGACCCCAGCGACGGCCTGCCGGGCGTACCCGGAGTCGGCGAGAAGACCGCCGCCAAACTGCTGGACGCCTACGGCGACCTCGCGGGCATCATGGCCGCCGCCGACGATCCGGCCTCGAAGCTGACCCCCACGCAGCGCAAGCGGCTGACCGAGGCGCGCCCGTACCTCGAGGTCGCGCCGAAGGTCGTACGCGTGGCCACCGACGTGCCGGTTCCCGATGTCGATCACGCCCTGCCGGCCGAACCTGCCGACCCGGAGCGACTGGAGGCGCTCGCCGCGCAGTGGGGTTTGGGCGGATCTTTGCAGCGATTGCTCGACGCCCTCCACCGGTGACCTGTTAGGTTAGGCATGCCTAATACGTGACCTCGCCGACCGGGGGTCGCGTCAGGCCAACCATCCGGCGAGCACGTCAGGGGAATGTCGTGGCAGCAGAGCGTCCGGCCCGCAAACAGCCCACACTGCACCGCGCCCATGTGGTGCGCACCGAGCGGCTGACTCCGCACATGGTGCGCGTGGTACTGGGCGGTGACGGCCTGGGGAACTTCACCGCGGGCGAATTCACCGACCACTACGTCAAGTTGGTCTTTCCGCTGCCCGAGGTCACCTACCCCGAGCCGTTCGACATGGCCCGGATCCGCGCCGAACTCCCCCGCGACCAGTGGCCCAGGACCCGTACGTACACCGTGCGCTCCTGGGACCCGGCGGCCCACGAGCTGGCCCTCGACTTCGTGGTGCACGGCGACGAGGGGCTGGCCGGGCCGTGGGCGGCCGCGGCCGAGCCCGGCGACGAGATCCTCTTCACCGGCCCCGGCGGCGCCTACGCTCCGGACGCCGACGCCGACTGGCATCTGCTGGCCGGCGACGAGAGCGCCCTGCCGGCCATCGCGGCCTCGCTCGCCCGGATGCCCGCGGGCACACCGGTGCACGCCTTCATCGAGGTGGCGGGTCCCGAGGAGCGCCAGGAGCTCGACGCCCCGGCCGGCGCCGAGATCACCTGGCTCCCTCGCGGAGCCGCCCCGGTCGGCCGCGAACTGGTCGCCGCCGTACGGGAGTGGGAGTTCCCGCCCGGCCGGGTCCAGGCGTTCGTCCACGGCGAGGCCGGCTTCGTCAAGGAACTGCGCCGGCTGCTCCGCATCGACCACGACATCCCGCGCGAGGCCCTGTCCATCTCCGGCTACTGGCGCACCGGCCACGACGAGGACGGCTGGCAGGCCTCCAAGCGCGACTGGAACCAGCGGGTGGAGGCGGAACAGGAAACCGCCCCGGCGGCCACTTCCTGAACCACCGCGCCGACCCGTCCGACCGGGCCGGATCGCCGGGGCCGCGGCCCGCACCGCACTCCGGGCCGCGGTCCTAGCGACCCGGCTCCTGCCCCTGCCCCTGCCCGCCGGACGCGGCGCCGGCCCCCTCGTCGAACCGGCGGGCCGAGCGGTCCACATGCGCCAGCCGCCGCATCGCGCTGAGCACCGCATCGCCCAGCACGGTCCCCACCACCACCCTCTCCACGAGCGTGTCGACCTCGGCGTTGCGCCCCACGAACGCCAGATCCGCGGCCGCGATCCGCTCGCACGCCTCGGCGTAGTCGTCCAGCACCTCCTCGAAGGAGCCGTGCCCGATACCCCGGAAGGTGGCCAGCGCGACGGCCATCGCCTCCGCGGAGACATGATCGGGATCGACCCGCCAGCCCCGGCGGCGTACGAACTCCGCGACCGTGCGCCGCGCCTCCGCCAGCCCCTCCGGCTCCCCCGTGGACGGCGGAGTGATGGCCTCCTGCGCCGCGCCCAGCACCTTGTGCACCGACTCCTCGGGCGAGTCGACGGCGGCCAGCACCTCGCGGACGGCCGAGACGGACAGCCCCCCGACGTCCATCAGCCCCCGGATCAGCCGCAGCCTGCGCACATGGGTGTCGTCGTAGCTGGCCTGATTGGGGCTGGTCAGGCGGCCCGCGGGAAGCAGGCCCTCCCGCACGTAATACTTGATCGTCGGGACCGCGACGCCCGTCTGCCGGCTCAATTCCCCGATGCGCATTCGCTGCCCCTTCCTCGCCAGTTCACCCACCCATGATAGATAGCTCGGCTATCCGGTTGGCGACCGGAGGCCACCGGGCCGGCAGCCCGCACCCACCGCACGATCGGCACCGTGCCGCGCGCCCCCGAACTCACCGCACTCGCCCAGCGGTTGCTGACCGAGGGCCGGCCTGTCCCGCCAGAAGTATTGGTTGACGGCGCATACATCTCTTTGTTCCACTGAGCCCATGCGTCCTTTCCAGCGGCTGGTCACCCGCGACCACATCGACTTCGGTCGGGTGTGGTCCGCCTCCTGTTGCCGCTGACGTCTCGGTAGCGCCACCGCAGCGCCACCGCTTCCCTTTTTCCCGTACGGGCCTTCCGTATGGCTCTTCCGTACGGGCCTTCCGTGTGACTGTTCCGCGCGGCCCGTTCGTACGGCCCTCCCCTACGGCCCCTCCGTACGCCCGCACGCCCGCACGCCCGCACGCCATCTGCGCCTGCTGCCCTGCGCAGCCCCCTCCGCACGCCCCGCATGATCTACGAGAAGACGAGGCCACCCCATGCCTGTCGAGTTCCTCGGCATCGCCGCGACCCACGACGGATCCGAAGTCGCCCCCCGCTCCGGCGCCTCCTTCGACAAGGACTACACCCTCAAGCTCGCTCGCGCCCATGAGGATTACGGCTGGGACCGGGTGCTGTTCGCCTACGCCTCCGGCTCGCCCGACCCCTCCCCGGCCGCCGCCTATGTCGCCGCCCGCACCGAGACCCTGCAACTGCTGGTCGCCCACCGCCCCAACGTCTCGTACCCCACCTTCGCCGCGAAGACCTTCGCCACGCTGGACCGGATCAGCGACGGGCGGCTGGCCGTGCACTTCATCACCGGCGGCAACGACCACGAGCAGCGCCGCGAGGGCGACACGCTCACCAAGGACGAGCGCTACGACCGCACCCGCGAGTACATCCGCATCGTCAAGAAGATCTGGACCAGCCACGAGCCCTTCGACCACGAAGGCACCCACTACCGCTTCCACGACTTCGTCTCCGACACCTTCCCCCTCCAACAGCCGCATCCGCAGGTGTCGTTCGGCGGCTCGTCGGCCGCGGCGTATGCGGCGGGCGGCGCCGAGGCGGACATCTACTGCCTGTGGGGCGAGCCGCTGGCCGGGACCGCCGAGCAGATCGCCTCGGTCAAGGCGGCGGCGCGGGCGGCGGGCCGCGGCGATGTCCCCCGGATCCAGGTCGCGTTCCGGCCGATCCTCGCACCGACCGAGGAGCTGGCCTGGGAGAAGGCGCACCGCACCCTGGAACGGATCAAGGCACGCAAGGCGGGCGCGCCGCTCAACCGCCATCAGGGCCTGAAGAACCCGCAGAACGCCGGCTCCCAGCGGCTGCTCGCGGCGGCCGCCGCGGGCGAGCGGCACGACCGGGCGCTATGGACCCCGACCAGCGCGGAAACGGGCGGCGCGGGCAACTCCACCGCCCTGGTCGGCACGCCGGAGACCGTCGCGCAGGCCCTGCTGGACTACTACGACCTGGGCGTGGACATCATCTCCGCGCGCGGCTACGACCTGCTCGACGATGCGATCGACTTCGGCCGCCATGTCATCCCGATCGTCCGCGAGGAAGTCGCGAAGCGGGATGCCGAGCGGGAGGTCGCCACCGAGCGACAGGCCCCCGCGGAACGAGGGGCCTTCGCGGGGTGACCGGCCCGGTCCGCCCCTGGTAGTGCCGGGCACCGTCCCCTTGCCGGAACCGCCCCCTCGGGGCACCGCCCCCTTCCGGGCGGCGTCCAGTTCCAGGCACCGTCCCGTTCCGGGCAGCGTCCCGTTCCAGGCACCGTCCCGTTCCAGGCACGGTCTCGTACCGGTCAACGCCCCGCCGTTCACGCGGTGGACCGACGGGAATACCGCCCGGCAGCCCCCGCGTTGAAGGCCCGCAGGGGGCCCGTGCACCCCCTACGGGATCTGTTCCCCAACCCCCTAAGGGGTGCCGCACCGCCCCCGCAGAGTGCACCGCCCCAAGGCCACACGACCGGTGCCCGCCCCCCAAACCGGAGGGCGGGCACCGTCACCGCCTCGTCTATCCCCCTACTCCGCTACGCCACTACCCCACCGACGAATACGCGACCACGCCGCGCAGCACCCCGTCCACCGCCTTGCGCGCCGCACGGGCCACCGAGCTGCCGGGCGGGGCCGCCGCCGCGATCTGGCCGAGGATGTCGATCAGCTGCTTGCACCAGCGGACGAAGTCGCCGGCCGGCATCTCCGCCTCCCGGAGCACCTCGTCGAGACCGAAGCCGGAGGCCCAGCGGTAGGCGGCCCACGCGAAGCCGAGGTCCGGCTCACGCTGGCCGACGCCCTCCGCCTGGTTGATCTTGTGGTCCTCCTCGAGGGCATCCAGCCGCCCCCAGATCCTGACCATCTCGGCCAGCGCGTCCCTGGCCTTGCCGGACGGCAGCTTGGGCGCCACCGCGTCGTCCGCCTGCCGCGCCTCGTACACCAGCGCCGAGGCGCAGGCCGCCAGCTCGGCGGGGCCCAGACCCTCCCAGACGCCGTCGCGCAGGCATTCGCTGGCCAGCAGATCCAGCTCGCCGTAGAGCCGGGCCAGCCGTCGCCCCTCTTCCGTGACGGTGTCGCCCTCGAGGTAGTCCAGCTCGGTCAGCAGCGCGCAGATCCGGTCGAAGGTGCGGGCGATGGTGTTCGTCCGGCCTTCGATGCGGCGCTCCAGCTGGCGGGTGTCCCGCAGCAGCCGGTGGTAGCGCTCGGCCCAGCGGGCGTGGTCCTCGCGCTCGGCGCAGCCATGGCAGGGATGCGCGCGGATCTCCGTACGCAGCCGGGCGATCTCGCGGTCGTCGGCCGCCTCCGCACGGGGCTTGCGATGCCGCGACGGCACGAGATGACCGGCCTTCGTACGCAGCGCGGACGCCAGATCGCGGCGCGACTGCGGGCTGCGGGCGTTGAAGGACTTGGGGATCCGCATCCGGTCCAGCGCCGCGACCGGCACCGGGAAGTCGATCGAGGCCAGCCGCTTGACCTGCCGCTCGGCGGTCAGCACCAGGGGCCGCGGGCCGTCCTGCGCATCGAAGCCGCGGTGCCGGTCCGTACGGCCCGAGGGCATGCCGGGATCCAGCACCAGCGCGAGGCCGGCGTACTTGCCCGTCGGCACATGGATGACGTCGCCCGGCTTCAGCTTCTCCAGCGCCGCGGCGGCGGCCACCCGACGCTGCGCCGCGCCCTGCTTGGCGAGCTCCGTCTCACGGTCCTTCAGCTCCCGCCGCAGCCGGGAGTATTCCTCGAAGTCGCCGAGATGACAGGTCATCGAGCCGCTGTAACCCGCCAGCCCCTCTTCGTTCTTCTGCACCTGCCGGGAGATCCCGACGACCGACTTGTCGGCCTGGAACTGCGCGAAGGACATCTCCAGCAGCTCCCGCGAACGGTGCCGCCCGAACTGCGAGACGAGATTGACCGCCATGTTGTACGACGGCCTGAACGACGACCGCAGCGGGTACGTACGCGTCCCGGCCAGACCGGCCAGCGCGCCGGGGTCCATGCCGCGCTGCCACAGCACCACCGCATGGCCCTCGACGTCGATGCCCCGGCGCCCCGCCCGGCCGGTGAGCTGGGTGTACTCGCCGGGGGTGATGTCGGCGTGCTGCTCGCCGTTCCACTTGACGAGCTTCTCCAACACCACGGACCGGGCGGGCATGTTGATGCCCAGGGCCAGCGTCTCGGTCGCGAAGACGGCCTTGACCAGCCCCTGGACGAACAGCTCCTCGACGACCTCCTTGAACGTCGGCAGCATGCCGGCGTGATGCGCCGCGATGCCCCGCTCCAGGCCCTCCAGCCACTCGAAGTAGCCCAGCACATGCAGGTCGTCGTCCGGAATGCCGGCCGTGCGCGCCTCCACTATGCGCCGGACCCGCTCGCGGCCCTCCTGGTCGTTGAGCCGCAGGCCCGACGCCAGGCACTGCTGGACGGCCGCCTCGCAGCCGGCGCGGCTGAAGATGAAGGTGATCGCGGGCAGCAGGCCTTCGTTGTCGAGGCGGTCGATCACCTCGGGCCGGCTGGGCGTCCAGATCCGGGACCGCTGGCGCCGCTCGCGCTCGCGGTCCGCCTCACGCATGTTGCGGCCGCGCCGCTTGTCCCGGCCGAACGTCGGGCGGCTGTTCTCCATCCGCGCCAGCCGCTCCAGGTCGGGGTTGACCTCGCGGCGGCCGCCGCCCTGGCCGCCGTCCCGCTCCTCGAACAGGTCGTACATCCGCCGGCCCGCCAGGACGTGCTGCCACAGCGGCACCGGGCGGTGCTCGGCGACGATCACTTCGGTGTCACCACGGACGGTGTCCAGCCAGTCGCCGAACTCCTCGGCGTTGGAGACCGTGGCCGACAGCGACACCAGCGTCACCGACTCGGGAAGATGAATGATCACCTCTTCCCAGACGGCGCCGCGGAAGCGGTCGGAGAGGTAGTGCACCTCGTCCATGACCACATAGCCGAGGCCTATCAGGGACTGTGAGCCGGAATAGAGCATGTTCCGCAGCACTTCGGTGGTCATCACGATCACCGGCGCCTCGGAGTTGACGCTGTTGTCGCCGGTCAGCAGGCCGACCCTCTCGGCCCCGTAACGCTTGACCAGGTCTTGGTACTTCTGGTTGGACAGCGCCTTGATCGGAGTGGTGTAGAAGCATTTGCGGCCCTGCTCCAGGGCCAGGTGGACGGCGAATTCGCCGACGATCGTCTTGCCGGATCCGGTGGGTGCCGCGACCAGCACCCCCTTGCCGGCCTCCAGGGCCTTGCACGCCTCGAGCTGGAATGCGTCCAGGTCGAAGTCGTACATCTCTCGGAAAGGGGCGAGTGCGGTGGCCTGCTCGGCCGCCCGGAGCTTGGCGGCGGCATAGCGCTCAGCAGGGGACATGTCCTCGGTCATCGTGCTTACGAGCCTACCGGCCACCTCTGACAACGACCGGATCATTATCCGGCTCCTTTACCCGACCGCCCCCGCCCGGACCGCCCTTACCCACCGGACCTGCCGAAACCCGCTTGGATCACCCATAAACGGCCTGCTCATACTCATCAAGATCATTCCGTATGTACCGCGGGAATTCGTATGTCACGCCCCTGACCAGGCGCGACAACCGCGGGCGGGAGGCGAGGGGGCGGGCGCCCCGCGACGAAGGGGAACGATGAACAGGTTCAAGGCAGCGACGGTGACCGCGGCGCTCGCCGTGACTGCGGTGGGGATCCCGATGGCGACGGCCGGCCCGGCGGCCGCCGCGAGCTCGGAGTTCGGCAAGTGCGTCACCGCGACCTGGTACCTGAGCAAGAACGCGTGAACATCCACAACGGCTGCAAGTCGTCGATACGGGTGCGGGTGGCCGAGCGCTGGTGGCCGGACAGCGGCTGCCACACGATCATGCCGAACAAGAGCCTGTACTACCGGGGCACCGGATCCCTCCAGGGCCTGAAGAAGTGCTGACGGACCGACGCTGACGGGCGGGCCCACCGGCACACCGCGCCCGGCGCACGGAAAAGGAGGCGGGGAGCTCGTAAGCTCCCCGCCTCCTTCGCGTCCCAGGCGTCCGGCGTCTCCTCAGGTGACGTCGTCGTAGCCGCCGCGGCCGCGCCCGGCGTCATTGCCGTCGCTGAGCGCCGCGGGCCCCGCCACCGGCTCCAGCTCACCGATGTCCTCGGGCGTCAGATCCAGCTCGGACGCCTCGTCGTCGGCGGGCCCGGCGTCCTGCCGGCGTCGGCGCCGGGCATCGTTGGACAGCGCGACGCCGACCGCGACGAAGTAGAGGAACGCGATGGGCGCCGCCAGCGCGATCATGGTCAACGGGTCCGTACTGGGCGTGGCGATGGCGGAGAAGACCGTGATCCCCATGACCATCGCGCGCCACCAGCCCAGCATCCGCCGGCCGGTGATGATCCCGGCGAAGTTGAGCATCACCAGCAGCAGCGGCAGCTCGAAGGACAGCCCGAAGACCAGCACCATGCGGGTGATCAGATCGAGCAGCTTGTCGAGCTGGAGGAGGTTGCCCACGCCCGCGGGCGTGAAGCTGGTCAGCACCTTGGCCGTGGTCGGCAGCGTCCAGTACGCGAAGTAGGCGCCGGCCGCGAACAGCGGGAATCCGGCGGCCACGAAGCTCATCGTGTACTTCTTCTCGTGCCGGTGCAGACCGGGCGCGAGGAAGGCCCACAGCTGGTAGAGCCAGACCGGGGCGGACAGCACCACGCCGGCCATCAGGGACACCTTCAGGGCCAGCGTGAACGGTCCGAGCAGGTCCAGCATCACGATGTTGGCGCACTGCTGGCCCTTGTCCAGCTTGGCGACCTCGGTGAACAGCGAGCGGCAGCCGACCGACTGCAGCACCGGCTTGGTGAAGAAGTTGATGATCGCTTCGTAGAAGAACGCCGCCACCACCGTCGCCACGACGATGGCCAGCACTCCCTTGGCCAGCCGGTTGCGCAGCTCACGCAGATGCTCCACGAGAGGCATGCGTCCCTCGGGGTCCTTCTCCTTCGCCGGCTTATTAGGGGCAGACTTCCGCAACCCTTGTCCTCATCTCATGCCACCGGCGGCGGGGCGGCCGCCGCCACGGTCAAGCCCTCGGTCAGCGCTGCGCGGTGTGCTCGGGATCATTGACCGGCCGCGCGCCGGTCACATCACCCGGAGCGGCCTTGATGGTCTTGTACTCGGCCTGCGGCTCGTCCTTCGGCGGGTCGGCGGGCGCCTCCTGCTTCTGGGTGGCCTCGGACTTCATCGCCTTGGCCTCGCTCTTGAGGATGCGGGCGGACTTGCCCAGCGAGCGGGCCATGTCGGGGAGCTTTTTCGCGCCGAACAGCAGGAGGAGAACGACGACGATGAGGACGAGCTCCATGGTGCCGATTTTGCCACCGAACATAAGTCTTTACCTTCTCACCGAGGCGGCTGGGGATGGAACTAGCTGACTTGGCCGGACATCCGTCCGCCCGCCGAACTTGCAGCGATCGTAGCGCTCACGGGTGAATGGGGGGCAACCCCTGTGCGCACTCCCGGTTGCGGGGCCGCGCCTCGACCATCGGCCCTGGGCAACAGCGTACCGCCCATGGGGAAGGGCAGGTCAGGGCCGCCCGCCGGCCGTCACTTCTTCGTCAGATTCATGGATGAGGCCAGCGGCGTGGCCGCCCGTTCGAGGTCCTCGGCCGCCCGCTGGATCCGCGCCGACGCCACGCCGACCTGCCGGGCCAGCCGCCGTACCTCGACAAAGACACGGACGGCGAGGACGCCGAGCACGGCGATCCCGAGGAAGCCGAGGGCGACAGCGATCATGGGCCAGAGCATGGGGCGAGCCTATCGGTCAGCCGGTGTGCAGCCGCAGGGTGCGCACCCCGCCGCCGGTGAGCAGCTCGACGATCCGCTCGCCGGCCGGCCGGCGCACCGCGCGGCCGCAGTCGGGGCAGGTGAAGGAGTAGAAGGTGGTGCGACGGCTGGCGCCGATGGCCAGCCGGAAGGCGTCCGAGGCCAGTTCGAAGCGGCCCCGGCAGTCCGGGCAGGCCGCCTTGAAGAGCACCGGAGCGGTCGTGGTCCCCATAGTGGTGGTCGCCATCGTGGTCGTCATCCTTCGCTGCCTCCTCCTTGCGGATGTCCCTGGGCCCCTACGGTGACCGGCGCGCCGCGCTCACTCGCCGTACGCCGCGAGGGCCGCCGCCGCCGCCCGCCGTGCGCTGTCGGCGAGTGCCTGCGGCGCCACGATCCGGCCGTCGCGGCCCAGCCGCAGCGCGAGGCGCCGCAGCGACGCCGGGTCGGGGGTGCGCAGCGTGATGCGCAGCCCCCCGTCGGGGAGTTCCTCGGCGCTGTCGTGCGGGTAGTACTCGGCGACCCAACGGCCGCCGGGCCCGACCTCGATGCACACCTCGGGATCCTCGGCCGCGGGCTGGACCAGTCCCTCCGACAGATCGCGCAGCTCGATGGGCGGCGGGTCGGCGGGCGCGTCCAGCAGCTTGATCTCGGCGACCCGGTCGAGCCGGAAGGTCCGGCGCGCCTCGGAGAGCCGGCACCAGGCCTCCACGTAGGTGTGGCCGACGGCGAAGAGCCGGATCGGGTCGACCTCGCGCTCGGTCAGCTCGTCGCGGGCCGGGGAGTAGTAGCGCAGCCACAGCCGGCGCCGCTCGGCGATGGCGCGGTCCACATCGGCGAAGACCCCGCCCTCGGACTCGAAGGTCACCGACAGCCGGGAGCTGGCACCGGCCGCCTCGCCGGCCGCCGCCTCCAGCTTGGCCGTGGCGCGCAGCAGCGCCTGCCGGTCGCCCTCGCGCAGTCCGGGCAGGGTGGCCACCGCGCGGGCCGCGACCAGCAGGGCGGTGGCCTCGTCGGCGGCCAGGCGCAGCGGCTCGGCCACGTCGTCGGGGTTGTGCCACCAGATGCGGTCGCCGTCGGTGTCGATGTCCAGGAGGTCGCCGCCGCGGAAGCTCGTCCCGCACATCGGCAGGACGTCGAGGTCGGCGATCAGCTCGTCCTCGGTGATGCCGAAGGCGCGGGCGACATCGCCGACGCGGGCGCCGGGGCGCTCGCGCAGATAGGTCACCAGGGACAGCATCCGGCGGGTCTGGTCGATCGCGTTCGTCGCCATGGGTTACGTATCCCTCTCAGCCCTTGGCCACGGCGCGCAGCCGGTCGATGACATCGGCCCGCAGTTCGGCCGGCTCCAGCACCACCACGTCGGGTCCGAACTCCACCAGCCAGGCGTCGAGTCCGTGCCCGTTGGGGATCTCCAGCTCGTCCCAGCCGTCGCCCAGGTCCCGGACGGTGAGCGCACGGGACCGCAGCGGATAGCCGTGGTCGGCGCGGAGCCTGATCCGGGCGGTGCCGGTGGCGGTCTCCCCCGCCCAGCTCTCGACGGTCTCCCGTACGGTGACGTGGTCGGGCACCGGTGCGGTGAACGCCCCTTGCCGGGAGCGGACCTTGCCGGTGATCCGGGAGAGCCTGAAGACCCGCTCGGCCTGCCGGCCCCGGTCCCAGCCGGCGAGGTACCAGTGGCCGCGCCAGCACTCCAGGATCCAGGGTTCGACCTGCCGCTGCTCGGGGCGGGCGGCGTTGGCCTTGCGGTAGTCGAAGACCACCGGGCGGCGGTCGCGGCAGGCCAGCATCAGCGGTTCGAAGGCGGCTTCGTGGGCCGGGATACGGGGCTCGAGGGCGCTGTGCGGCTGGCGGTCGTCGAACTCCTCGCCCTCCCCGGCCAGCGGCATGCCTGCCGCCCGCAGCTTCTGCAGCGCGCCGCTGGCGGCGCCGGCGAGCCGGGCCTGCTGCCAGATCTTGGCGGCGAGCCCCAGGGCCGCGGCCTCCTCGGCGTCCAGGGTGATCGGGGGGAGGCGGTTGCTGTCGCGGCGGGCGAGATAGCCGACCTCGCCGTCGATGGCGTCCACGGTGGCGATGACCAGGCCGAGCTCGCGCAGGTCGTCCTTGTCCCGCTCGAACATGCGGTTGAAGGAGTCATCGCTGTTGGCCTCGATATAGGCCTCGATGGACGACCTGAGTTCGCGCTTGGTCAGCGGGCGTCGCGTCCCCAGCAGGCACAGCGCCAGATTCATCAGCCGCTCGGCCTTGGCAATGGCCATCGACGCCCTTTCTCGTGGAACTCCCGATCGCTGACCGTACCCCTCGGGGTGCTCCGGGCAAAGCCGAGGGCCCCTGCCGCGGCGGCAGGGGCCCTACGGGTGCGTCGGACGCGGTCTCAGACGGAGACCAGGTCGCAGACGAAGATCAGCGTCTCGCCCGGGGCGATCCGGCCGCCGCCGGCGCCGCGGTCGCCGTACGCGAGGTGCGCGGGGATGGTCAGCTTGCGACGGCCGCCGACCTTCATGCCCTGCACGCCCTTGTCCCAGCCGGCGATGACCTGGCCGGCGCCCAGCTGGAACTCCAGCGGGTTGCCGCGGTTCCAGCTCGCGTCGAACTCCTCGCCGGTGCTGAAGGCAACGCCGACGTAGTGGACCTTGACGAAGTCCCCGGCCTTGGCGACCGCCCCGTCGCCCTCCCACACGTCCACGATCTCCAGGTCGGTCGGAGCCGGGCCGTCGGGGAAGTCGATCTCGGGCTTGTCGATGTTCACGAATGTGCTCCTACTTATGAATCTTGACGATTACGGCGTCAGTCTCGCAGATCGGCGTCAGCTGACGCTGAGGACGTCCACAGAGAACACAAGATCAGAGCCGATGGACTTCTGCTGCTCAGGGGTCAGCTTGCTCTTGGGCACCACGATCAGCACCCGGCTGCCGGCCTTCTTGCCCTTGAGGCCTTCCTTCCAGCCCGGGAACTGCGTGACCGGCACGTCCTGCGCCCCGGGCTGCCCCGGTGCCCAGGTGTCGGCGAGCACCTTGCCGTTCTTCCAGGCGACCGCCTCGAAGTTGGCACGCACGGTGCTCTTCTCGCTGATCTTCGCGCCCTTGCCGTCGATGACCGTCGAGCTCGTGATGTCCTTCGGCGCGTCCTTGCCCTTGGGCAGGGTGATCTTCGGGGCCTTGTCGTCGATATTGGTCCCGACCTTGGGCAGATCGGCGTTGTCCTGCGCGACCGGCTTGCCCTCGACCTTGCTCGGCATGATCTTCTTGAGGTCGACGACGAAGACCAGCGTGGAGTTGGCCGGAATGTTCTGCTGCGCCTGCGGGCCGTAACCCTTGTCCGGCGGGATGACCAGCTCGACGCGGCTGCCGAGCTTCTGGCCCACCAGGCCCTCGTCCCAGCCCTTGATGACCTTGCCGCTGCCGATCTCGAAGGTGGCGGGCGCGCCGCGGTCCCAGCTGTTGTCGAAGGCCTTGCCTTCCCAGGTCTGGCCGAGGTAGTTGGCGTTGAGGGCCTCGCCCTTCTTCACCTCGGGCCCGTTGCCCTTCTTGAGGACCTTGACCTGGAGCTTCTTGGGCGGGTCGCCCTCGCCCTTGTCGACCTTCGGCTTGGCATCGGCCTGCCCGCTCACCGTCGGCACTGAGCCGGCCTCGGATGAGTCGTCATCGCCGCAGGCCGCTGCGGAAACAAGAAGCAGGGGCACGGCGATCAGGGCTGCGATTCGGCGTCGGCGCACGTATATCCCTCAAAACGGGCTGCGATCAAAGTGAATGGACGGTGCCACTCTAGCCACGCCACGCGACAGTGGCGGGGGCCGTGTCACACGGCCCCCGCCACTTTCCCATCCGACCGGCTTCATCACCGGCATCACACGCCTGAGGACGCCCACCTTTGAACGGGCCGGATTCCCGCGCGCTGGTCACGCAGGGAATCCGTCCCGATACCGAGAGCGGCAAACGCCCCGGAATCGCGCCCGGAATGGGTCACATCCCGGCGATCAGCTTCTCCACTCTGTCGTCCACCGAGCGGAACGGGTCCTTGCACAGCACCGTGCGCTGCGCCTGGTCATTGAGCTTGAGATGCACCCAGTCGACGGTGAAATCGCGGCGCTGTTCCTGGGCCCGGCGGATGAAATCGCCGCGCAGCCTTGCGCGGGTGGTCTGCGGCGGCACCGACTTGCCCTCGAAGATCTTCAAGTCGTTGCAGATCCGCGCCGCTTGCCCCTTCCGCTCCAGGAGGTAGTAAAGCCCCCGGCGACGGTGGATGTCGTGATACGCGAGGTCTATCTGCGCCACCCTGGGGTGCGACATGGTGATGTTGTTCTTTGTGCGATACCGCTCGATGAGCTGATGTTTCATCACCCAGTCGATCTCGGTCGCAATACGGTCCAGCTCCTGGTCCCGGATTGCCTCGAGGGTACGGCCCCACAACTCCAGAACCCGCTCGACCGTTCCCGTACGGATTCCGCGGCGCTCACAGAAGTCGACGGCCTTTTCGTAGTACTCCTGCTGCACCTCGAGCGCCGAGGCCTCCCGCCCGCTGGCCAGCCGCACCTTGCGCTGACCGGTGATGTCGTGGCTGACCTCGCGGATGGCGCGGATCGGGTTCTCCAGCGTCAGATCGCGCATGACCGTGCCCGCCTCGATCATGCGCAGGACGAGATCGGTGGCTCCGACCTTGAGCAGCATGGTCGTCTCGGACATGTTGGAGTCGCCGACGATGACATGCAGCCGGCGGTAGCGCTCCGCGTCCGCATGCGGTTCGTCGCGGGTGTTGATGATCGGCCGGGAGCGGGTCGTCGCCGAGGAGACGCCCTCCCAGATGTGCTCCGCGCGCTGGCTGACGCAGTAGACGGCGCCGCGCGGGGTCTGCAGCACCTTGCCGGCGCCGCACAGCAGCTGCCGGGTGACGAGGAACGGAATGAGGATGTCCGCGAGCCGGGAGAACTCACCATGACGGGCGACGAGATAGTTCTCGTGGCAGCCGTAGGAGTTTCCCGCCGAATCGGTGTTGTTCTTGAAGAGATAGACGTCGCCCGCGATTCCCTCCTCGTGCAGGCGGCGTTCGGCATCGACGAGCAGGCCTTCGAGAATGCGCTCGCCGGCCTTGTCGTGCGTGACCAGCTCGGTCACGTTGTCGCACTCGGGGGTTGCGTATTCCGGATGCGATCCCACGTCCAAGTACAGGCGGGCGCCGTTCCGCAGGAAGACATTGCTGCTGCGGCCCCATGACACAACACGGCGGAAGAGGTACCGCGCCACTTCGTCAGGCGACAGTCGGCGCTGTCCCCTGAACGTGCACGTGACGCCGTACTCGTTCTCCAGCCCGAAAATGCGGCGGTCCATGACTGAACATTACGCCTGACGGCCTGCTCTGAAACCGGGTTCGACGGCCCCGTTCCGATCATTTTCCGCCGAGGCCGCACCCGCCGTACGCTGCACCGGCTCCCCCAGAAATCGCTTCGTCGACAAAAGGACGAGCAGCGCCGCAATTCCCCCGGCACCGGCCACCGCGAATCCCGCCGTCGAACCGCCGCCCTCCACCGCCGGGCCCACCACCGAGGCACCCACCGCGGAACCGACCCCGAACGTCGTCACCAGCCACGAAAACGCCTCCGTCACCGTGCCCTTGGGCGCATGCCGGTCCACCACCACGAACGCGCAGGCGAGCGCGGGCGCCAGAAACACCCCGGCGACCCCGGTGAGCGCCGTCATCCCGGCCACCCCAGGTGCCAGCGCCAGCGGCAGATACCCCAGCGCCAGAAGGCCGATGAGCAGCCGCAGCCGGCTCTCCGGCTGCCCGGGCCACTCGCGGGCGCCGTAGACGATGCCGCCGGCCAGTGCGCCGGCACCCAGCGCGGAGAGCAGATAGCTCGAGACCATGCCCCCGCCGTGCTCGTCCGCGTACGCCACCGCGGCGACCGCTATCGACCCCAGCGCCAGCCCGACGAAGAAGAACGCCCCGATCAGCACCAGCAGCCCGGCCGAGCGCAGCGCCCCCAGCCAGTGCGCCTCGCGCGGCCCGCTGCGCCACTGGCGGGACGGCGGCGAGACGACGACGGACAGCGCGCCGAGCACCCCGACCGCATTGATGATCAGCAGCGCCGCGCCCGCGGACCAGGCCGCCACGCACAGCGTCACCAGCAACGGCCCCACCGCGAACATGACTTCCTGCGCCACCGCGTCCAGCGCATATGCGGCATGCACCCGGTCCGGGCGCTTGAGGACCCCGGGCCACAGCGCCCGCAGGCCGCCCTCCAGCGGCGGGGTGAAGAATCCGGCGATCACCATGGCGGCATACGCGACCCACAGCGGATCCAGGCCGACGGCGGCCAACAGCGCCATCCCGAGGGCGGAGAGCACCGAGGCGGGCAGCATCACCCGCGGCTGCCCCCACAGGTCCACGGCGCGCCCGAGCAGCGGCTGGCCGATCGCGTTGCAGACGCCGTAGACGGCGGAGAGCGCGCCGGCGAGGGCGTAGCTGCCGCCCTCGGCGCGGGCGAACAGGACGATCGCCAGCGCCGCGGTGGCGTTCGGCAGCCTGCCGATCAGCGTGCCCGCCAGCAGCCGGACGGCGTGCCGGGTTCCGAGCAGCTCCGCATATCGCGCGGCCATCGCCACCCCTTTCCCTCGGTGGTCGCGCCCGGCCCCGCCGGACGTTTTACGTATAACCTTTGACGTTATACGTACCATGGCGGCACCCGCGGGTCCACCCCGCAGCGGCCGCACCCAAGGAGTGACCCACCCGGTGACCAGTCACGAGGCCACACCGCCCGGCCTGTCCCGGCCGCCATTCGGCGGTACCCCCGGCCCGGCCGCCGCGGCCCGCATCACCAGCCGGGACGTCGCCCAGGCCGCCGGGGTCTCACAGGCCGCCGTCTCCCTCGTCGTCGGCGGCAAATGGCGCGGCCGGGTCTCCCCCGCCAAGGCCGAGGCGGTCCGCACCGCCGCCCGTGAGCTCGGCTACCGCCCGAACCTCGCCGCCCGCAGCCTGCGCATGGGCCGCACCCGCACCGCGCTCCTCGTCGTCCCCGCCCTCACCACCGAATTCTTCGCCCGGGTCTACACCGGCGCCGCCCGCGCCGCCGCCGACCACGGCTTCGGCGTGGTGCTCTACCCCTCCCCCGAGGGCCTGGGCCCGGCCCGCGACCCCTTCGACTCCGCCGCGGCCGCCCTGGACGGCGTGATCGCCTCCTCCATGGCCGCCGAAGCCCTCACCGCGCTCCGCGACGCCGGCCTGCCCCTGGTCATGCTCGACAGCGACCCCGACGACGACCGCGCCGGCGCCACCGTCAACCTCGATATCGCCGACGGCGCACGCCAGTTGGCGGCCCATCTGACCGTCCTCGGCCACCGCCGCATCACCCACCTCGCGGCCGACGTGGACTCCTGGACCTTCGCACTGCGCGCCCGCGCCGTCGCGGACGCCCTCGCCGATGTCCCCGGCACACTCCTGCGCCGGCAACCGGCCGCCCTCGCCGTCGATGCCGGTCTGCACGCCGCCCACGCCGCACTGACCGCCCCCGGCCCCCGCCCCACGGCCCTCCTGTGCGACGACGACATCATCGCCGCCGGCGCCTGCAAGGCCGTACGCCGGCTGGGCCTGCGGATCCCCGAAGACATCTCCGTCACCGGATTCGACGACCTCGCGCTCGCCGTCGCCGTCGAACCGGAGCTGACGACCGTGCGACTGCCCGCCGAGGAGTTCGGCGAAGCGGGCATGCGGGCCCTGATGGCCGTACTCGACGGCGACCGCCCCGCGCCCCCCACCCTCCCGGTGGAACTGATCGCCCGCGGCTCCACGGCCCCGCCGCCCGCCGACGCCCACAACAGCGCGCGCCCCGGCGGGCGATGACCCACCGGGGCGCGCGAGGAAGAACGCCCGGCCTTACGAGTCGGCCGACGACCCCTCGGAACCGCCGCCGTCCTCCGAGGAACCCGAACCGGCATCGCCCTTGGGGGACTTCGGGGACTTAGGAGCCTTGGCCGCGGCATCCGAAGCGCCCGAGGCCTCCGCTGCGGAACCCTCGCCGGCCGCATCGCCCGCGTCACCGTCCGGCGACTTCCCGCCGTCCGCGCCGCCGTGCTCATCCAGCAGCCGGGACAGCTGACGCCCCAGGATCCGCTTGAACTTCCGCTGCTGCGGCCGCGTGCGGTCCAGCGTGGCGACCTCGAGATGCTCCGCGGTCAGCGTGCGCTCGCCGCCATTGGTGTCCCGCGACAGCGAATCCACCGCCAGCTTCAGCGCCTCGCCCAGCGTCATTCCCTCACGGTGGTGCTGGTCGAGATAGCTGCTGATCTGATCGGCGTTGCCGCCCACCGCGACCGAGCCGTGCTCGTCCACGATCGACCCGTCGTGCGGCAGCCGGTAGATCTGGTCGTCCTCGGGGCCGTTTCCGACCTCGGCGACGATCAGCTCGACCTCGTACGGCTTCTCCGCTGCGCTGGAGAAGATCGTGCCCAGCGTCTGGGCATAGACGTTCGCCAGGCCGCGTGCGGTCACGTCCTCGCGGTCGTAGGTGTAACCCCGCAGATCGGCATAGCGCACACCGCCGATCCGCAGATTCTCGAACTCGTTGTATTTGCCGACCGCCGCAAAGGCGATGCGGTCATAGATCTCGCTGACCTTGTGCAGGGCGCGGGAGGGATTCTCGGCGACGAAAACCACGCCGTCGGTGTACTGCAGCACCACGACACTGCGGCCGCGCGCGATGCCCTTGCGGGCGTACTCGGCGCGATCGGCCATGGCCTGCTGGGGTGAGACATAGAACGGCGTCGACACCGGCTATCCGTCCCTTTCTGTCAATGGCTCTCTCACTGGCGCATGCATGGTCATCCGTCCCGTCAGAGCAGCGCGGCGCGCGGGCCATCGGGCTGGTCGAGGCGGCGCTCATGAATGGCACGGGCGATCTCCGACACCTCGGCCTCGGTCAGCTTCTTGAAGCCGTCCTCGGTGATCACGGTGACGATCGGATAGATCCGCCGGGCCAGATCCGGCCCGCCCGTCGCCGAGTCGTCGTCCGCCGCGTCGTACAGCGCCTGGACCACGGCCGTGGCGGCCTGATTCTCCGTGAAGTCCTCGCGGTAGAGCTTCTTGAGAGCACCGCGGGCGAAGACGGAACCCGAGCCCGTCGACGCGAAGCCGTGCTCCTCGGAGCGCCCGCCGGTGACGTCGTAGGAGAAGATCCGGCCCTTCTGGCGGTCCACGTCCCAGCCGGCGAACAGCGGCACGATCGCCAGGCCCTGCATGGCCATCCCGAGATTGCCGCGGATCATCGTGGAAAGGCGGTTCGCCTTGCCCTCCAGGGAGAGTTGGGCGCCTTCCACCTTCTCGAAGTGCTCCAGCTCCAGCTGGAACAGCTTGACCATCTCCACGGCGAGACCGGCCGTGCCGGCGATGCCGACCGCGGAGTACTCATCGGCCGGAAAGACCTTCTCGATGTCGCGCTGCGCGATGACATTGCCCATCGTCGCCCGGCGGTCACCGGCGAGCACCACACCGCCGGGGAACGACGTCGCCACGATCGTCGTCCCGTGCGGCGCCTCGATAGCCCCCTGCACGGGCGGCAACGGGCGGTTGCCCGGCAGCAGATCGGGCGAGTGCGCACCGAGAAAGTCCATGAACGACGAGGATCCAGGCGTCAGGAAGGCCGCTGGCAGACGCCCGGTGCTACGAGTGTTGGCTTCCACACGTTTCCTTCCGGATACTCGGCCGCCCGCCTCAAAACGTCCGGCCGATCCTTGAATTGGCCCAAGGCTGCGTTGCAGCTGAAGCACAGTACGTCTCGGACCTTACCCGTCTGGTGGTCGTGATCCACATGCCGGGACCGGGATCATCGCGGCGCATCCGGCACCGGTCATCTCCGGTCATACCGTAAGCGCGCCGGGAAATCGCTCTCCCGGCCCGCCCCGGCGCTGCCGGCAGCGCTCGCAGAGCGCTTCCGGCAGTCCGCCCGCGGCCCGTCACACAGGGAGGGGTGACCGGCGAATACGACCGAGGACAATGTCCGCCTGCATCGCGAGTAATTCCCCTCCCCATGCAGATGCGGACATCTTCGGACTACTCGCCGCCCTTCTGGACAAATGACCGAACAAAGTCCTCGGCGTTTTCCTCGAGGACATCGTCGATTTCGTCCAGCACCGAATCCACGTCGTCCGACAATTTCTCCTGGCGTTCCTTGAGGTCTTCCGAAGCCTGCGCGTCCTGCGTCTGCTCCTCGACCTCTTCGGTGGAACGCGTGGCCTTCTGCTGCCCGCCGCCGCTGTCCTTGGTCGCCATATCCCTCACCCCGCTCGGTTCGCCCCGCTCGATGTGACCTTCAAGATCCGACCCTACAAGCAGGGTCCGACATCGGCCCTGCACTTGGTGCAACGTCCGGGAGTCTCCAGGATCATTCCCGGACCGCGGCCATTTCAGCCGCGCATCGGCCATCGATCGGCCTGAATCTGTCCCGAATCCGCCGGGCGTCAGCGGCCGGAAAGCGTCCTCACCAGCTCCTCGGCCGTACGACAGCGGTCCAGGAGCTCCTTGACGTGCTTCCGGGTGCCGCGCAGCGGTTCCAGGGTGGGGACCCGTTGCAGCGAGTCACGGCCCGGGAGATCGAAGATCACCGAGTCCCAGGACGCGGCCGCGACGTCGTCGGCGTACTGCTCCAGGCAGCGGCCGCGGAAGTAGGCCCTGGTGTCCTCCGGTGGCTTCTGCTGGGCCCGCTCGACGTCGGCGTCGTCCAGCAGCCGCTTCATCTTGCCGCGGGCCGCCAGACGGTTGTACAGGCCCTTTTCGGCGCGTACGTCGGCGTACTGCAGGTCGATGAGGTGCAGCCGCGCCGCGTCCCAGTCGAGGCCGTCGCGCCGGCGGTAGCCCTCCATCAGCTCGCGCTTGGCGACCCAGTCCAGCTCGCCCGACAGGCTCATCGGGTCGTTCTCCAGCCGCCCCAGTACGTCCTCCCACCTGGTCAGCACGTCCTTGGTCTGCTCGTCCGCATCCGCGCCGTAGCGGTCCTCGACGTACTTGCGGGCCAGCTCGAAGTACTCCATCTGGAGCTGTACGGCGGTGAGCGTGCGCCCGCTGCGGAGGGTGATGAGGTGTTGCAGGGTGGGGTCGTGGGAGACGTGGTGGAGGGTGCGTACGGGCTGGTCGACGGCCAGGTCGACGGCGATGAAGCCGTCCTCGATCATGGACAGGACCAGGGACGTCGTGCCGAGCTTGAGGTACGTCGAGATCTCGGAGAGGTTCGCGTCCCCGATGATCACGTGCAGGCGGCGGTATTTCTCCGCGTCCGCGTGCGGCTCGTCGCGCGTGTTGATGATGGGGCGCTTGAGGGTCGTCTCCAGCCCGACCTCCACCTCGAAGTAGTCGGCTCGCTGGCTGAGCTGGAAGCCGTGCTCATGGCCGTCCTGGCCGATGCCGACCCGGCCGGCGCCCGTGACCACCTGGCGGGAGACGAAGAAGGGGGTCAGATGGCGCACGATGTCCGAGAACGGGGTTTCCCGCTTCATCAGGTAGTTCTCGTGCGTGCCGTAGGACGCGCCCTTGTTGTCGGTGTTGTTCTTGTAGAGGTGGATGGGCTGGGCCCCGGGGACCTGGGCGGCCCGCGCGGCCGCCTCGGCCATGATCCGCTCGCCGGCCTTGTCCCACAGGACGGCGTCCCGGGGATTGGTGACCTCGGGGGCACTGTATTCGGGGTGTGCGTGGTCGACGTAGAGCCGGGCCCCGTTGGTGAGGATCACATTGGCCAGGCCGATGTCCTCGTCGGTGAGCTGACTGGAGTCTGCCGCCTCGCGGGCGAGGTCGAAGCCGCGGGCGTCCCGCAGCGGGTTCTCCTCCTCGAAGTCCCAGCGAGCACGTCGTTCCTGGTGCATCGCGGCCGCGTAGGCGTTGACGACCTGGGACGAGGTGAGCATGGCATTGGCATTCGGGTGGCCGGGGACGGAGATCCCGTACTCCGTCTCGATCCCCATTACTCGCCGTACGGTCATGCGGCCCTCCTTGCCCGGCGGCGCCCCCGGATGGGGTCGGCGCTCAAGTACCGCTGCGCTTCCGGTCCGTGTGCGTTCCCCGCTCCCGCACAGCGTGACGCGGCGGTACCGACGAGCCTAGAACGCCTTTGCGGCTCTGGGGAGATCATTACAGTCATTGCTCCAGTCCGGTTTTCCCTGGTCCATCGCGCTCTTGACGGGGGCCGGCCCATGCGGCCCCGGAAAAAGCGTCCGGCTGCGGACGCCCCGTGCAGGACATCCGCAGCCGGAGTGCGGTGTTACAGGTATTGGCCGGTATTCGCCACCGTGTCGATGGAGCGGCCGGTGTCGGCGCCCTGCTTTCCGGTGACAAGCGTACGGATGTAAACGATCCGCTCGCCCTTCTTGCCGGAGATGCGGGCCCAGTCGTCCGGGTTGGTGGTGTTGGGAAGGTCCTCGTTCTCCTTGAACTCGTCCACGCAAGCCTGGAGGAGATGGGAGACCCGCAGGCCCTTTTGATTGTGCTCGAGGAAGGCCTTGATGGCCATCTTCTTCGCACGTCCGACGATGTTTTCGATCATCGCTCCGGAGTTGAAGTCCTTGAAGTAAAGGACTTCCTTGTCACCATTGGCATAGGTGACCTCGAGGAAGCGATTCTCCTCGGATTCCGCATACATCTGCTCGACGACCGACTGGATCATCGCACTGACCGCGGCCTTACGGGAATCACCGTGCTCGGAGAGATCGTCTGCGTGCAGCGGCAGATTTTCCGTGAGGTACTTCGAGAAGATGTCCTTGGCGGCCTCCGCGTCCGGACGCTCGATCTTGATCTTCACGTCGAGGCGGCCGGGGCGCAGGATCGCCGGGTCGATCATGTCCTCGCGGTTCGAGGCACCGATCACGATGACGTTCTCGAGGCCCTCCACACCGTCGATCTCGGAGAGCAGCTGCGGGACGATGGTGTTCTCCACGTCCGAGCTGACGCCGGATCCCCGGGTGCGGAAGAGCGAGTCCATCTCGTCGAAGAAGACGATGACGGGCGTGCCCTCGCTGGCCTTTTCCCTCGCCCGCTGGAAGACCAGCCGGATGTGCCGCTCCGTCTCACCGACGTACTTGTTGAGCAGCTCGGGGCCCTTGATGTTGAGGAAGAAGCTCTTCCCCGCGGGCTGCCCGGTCACCTCGGCGACCTTCTTGGCAAGGGAGTTGGCGACCGCCTTGGCGATGAGTGTCTTGCCGCAGCCGGGGGGGCCGTAGAGCAAGACGCCCTTGGGCGGGCGGAGTTCGTGCTCCTTGAAGAGGTCGGGGTAGAGGTACGGAAGCTCGACCGCGTCCCGGATCAGTTCGATCTGGCCGCCCAGACCGCCGATCTTGGTGTAGTCGATGTCCGGGACCTCTTCGAGGACGAGTTCCTCGACCTCGCTCTTCGGGATGACTTCGTAGACGTAGCCGGAGCGGGGCTCGAGGAGCAGGGCGTCGCCGGGGCGGATGGTGATGTCCAGGAGAGGCTCGGCGAGCCGCACCACCCGTTCCTCGTCGGTGTGCCCGATGACCAGGGCGCGCTCGCCGTCCTCAAGGATTTCCTTGAGGGTGACGATGTCCCCGGCGCTCTCGAACTCCATGGCTTCGACCACATTGAGCGCTTCGTTGAGCATGACCTCCTGGCCGCGCCGGAGGTCCTCGAGCTCGACGCTGGGGCTGACATTGACGCGGAGTTTTCTGCCTCCGGTGAAAATGTCGGCCGTGCCGTCCTCGTTCGCCTGCAGGAAGACACCGAAGCCGGCCGGCGGCTGCGCGAGCCGGTCGACTTCCTCCTTGAGCGCGACGATCTGGTCGCGGGCCTCGCGGAGAGTATTGGCGAGTCGCTCGTTCTGGGCGGAAACGCCGGCCAGGTTGGTCTGCAGCTCGACGATCCGCTCTTCGAGAATCCTCGTGTGCCGCGGAGAGTCGGCGAGCTTGCGTCGCAGGACGGCGATCTCCTGCTCAAGATAGGCAACCTGGCCGGCTGGATCTTCAGACCCTCGCCCCGGCCGGATGCCGCGGTTGATGTCGTCGTCGTGGGCTGCCACGGTCCTCACCTCCTCCAAGGAGCTGGACGCTTCCTGACCCTACCTGGGCCGGTGCAGGTTGAAACCCCTAGATCGAAAAGACTGTCGGGGTGTGTCCGATCTTCACCCTTGCGCACGTCCTCACGCCAAGGGAATACCCACCCAACAACATCGGAAAGCGAGCGGTTGTATCGTCGAGTCGGTCAACACCCGTCAGGGCTGGCGCCACTTAGACAAAAACGCTTCACGTACGTAGGAACGGCAGGCGAGATGACCGCGCAGGAAGAAGCCTCTCCAGAGCTTGAAGTCTGGATCGACCAGGACCTGTGCACCGGCGACGGGATCTGCGTCCAGTACGCCCCGGAGGTCTTCGAGCTCGATATCGACGGTCTGGCGTATGTCAAGAGCGCGGAGGACGAGCTGCTCCAGGACAAGGGGGCCACAACGCCCGTCCCGCTCACGCTGCTCAACGACGTCCGGGACTCGGCCAAGGAATGCCCCGGTGACTGCATTCATGTGCGCCGGGTCGCGGACCGGGTCGAGGTCTACGGGCCGGACGCGGACTAGCCGGCACGACGGCAACGCAGAGTAGACGTTTCGCAGACGCGGCGTAGGCGGAACGTAGGCGATACCGCACTTACGCGCACATCGAGTGAGGGATCAGGCACCCTCGGTGCTCGCGCCGGCCGGCAGCTCACTCTGGATGAACTTCCCGTCCTTCCACTGCCACTTGGCGCTCCTGTGGACGTCGGGGCAGCAGCGAGGTACGTCGAGCGTGGAGTAGCCCAGCAGCGTCGCGGAGATCTCGCCGCGCTGCAGGGCGAGGTCCTGGACGGTGAGCCTCTGGGAGGGCGCGAGAAGGGTCGCCACGACCCGCGGTGCGGCCTTGGGGTCGGTCGGCTGGGCGAGGACGAAGACGCCGCTGGGCGGGGTGCCGGTCTCACTGTGGCAGCGCACCACCGCGACGGTCTCGGTGGTGCCGTCGCCGTCGAGGTCGCCGGACGTCTGTTTCGCCACGTCGAGGCGGTTGGGTCCGCAGTTGACGGGAAAGGTGACCTTGGCCGGGTCGGGGGCGGCCGCGACGTGCCGGCCGGTTTTCGTGCCGTGGGTGGTGGTGGCCGTGGCGTCCGGCGGCTGGATGAAGGACGCGGCCGCGACGACCGCCGAGACGGCGGTGGCTGTGGCGAGCCAGTGCATGGGGTGGGGCTGGGTATGCAAAAGGTCCTGGCCTGCCAAGGGCTGCACGCGGGGTAACTCCTGTGAAGAGCTGTTGCGGTGGGAGTGCCCAGCATCGTTCCACAGGAGGCGACGGCGCGGAACCAGCCGGACCGGAGTTTTACGCGCTGATCACGCGGTGAGCGCAGAGGTGAACGAACGGCGCCGCCGGCGGCTCCCTGGGGAACTCGTCGACGGCGCCTGGTGGTTCGGTAGCCGGTCCGGGACGGTCAGCCGCGGTCCGTGGCGCCTTCGGTGGCGTCGGCACTGTTAGTGCCGTCGGAGCCGTCGGAGGCCGCGCCCTGGGCCTTCTTGCCGGGGCCGGTGTAGTCCTCGCCGTACGCGCCCTTGGCGGGGCGGCGGCGGCGCAGCGGGGGCTCGACGCCGTCGGCGAGGCGGCGGGCGGTGAGCAGGAAGCCGGTGTGGCCGATCATGCGGTGATCGGGGCGGACGGCGAGGCCCTCGACGTGCCAGGTGCGGACCATGGTTTCCCAGGCCGAGGGCTCGTTGAAGGTGCCGTGCTCGCGGATCGCCTCGACGGTGCGGGCCAGCTGCGTGGTCGTGGCGACGTAGGCGCAGAGGATGCCGCCGGGGACCAGGGCCTTGGAGACGGCCTCCAGGCACTCCCAGGGGGCGAGCATGTCGAGGATGACGCGGTCGACGTCGGTGTCGGAGAGGTTGTCCTGGAGGTCACCGACGGTGAGCGTCCACGCGGGGTGCGGGCCGCCGAAGTAGCGCTCCACATTCTGCGTGGCGATCTCGGCGAAGTCGGCGCGGCGCTCGTAGGAGTGCAGCATGCCGTCGTCGCCGATGGCGCGCAGCAGGAAGCTGCTGAGCGAGCCGGAGCCCACACCGGCCTCGACGACGCGGGCGCCGGGGAAGATGTCGGCCATCGCCAGGATCTGCCCCGCGTCCTTGGGGTAGACCACGGCGGCGCCGCGGGGCATGGACAGGACGTAGTCGGGGAGCAGCGGGCGCAGCGCAAGGTAGGCGACGTTCCCGGTGGTACGGACAACACTGCCCTCGGGAGCACCGATCAGCTCGTCGTGGGGGAAGGCTCCCTTGTGGGTGTGGAAGCTTTTTCCCTCTTCGAGCGTGAAGGTGTAGTGGCGTCCCTTGGGGTCGGTGAGCTGGACCTGGTCCCCGACCTTGAAGGGCCCGCGACGGCGGGCGGCACCGGTCGGTTCGGACATGTGACCAGCCTACCGGCCGATCGGGGCGGGGCGGACCAGTGGGCGGGGCGGGCGGGGGTGCGGCGGGCGGGAACGGGCTGTCGGGTGGCCGTGGCGGGCTGTCCGGTGGACGGGGGCGAGCCGTTCGGTGGGCCGGGCGGTCCGGGGGGCGGCGGTCCGCTGAGCCGGGGGGCGGGGCGGCGTACGCGGCCCTGGGTGCTATCTGGCCCGTCGAACACGGCGCTCCCCCCGGCTGGGGGTTACCCAGGGGTGCCGGAGGCGAAGCGCGCGCGTCACGACGAGGGGCACGGCGAACATCGGGACGCGCGTCCCGGAGTCGCGTGCGGGACGGCCGCCGGGGCAGGCGTCAGGACCGGCGGGCCATCGCCGAGACGAAGGCCCGTTCCACGTCGGCCGTCGACAGGACGCCGTAGATCTCGCCGGTCTCCTCGACGACGAGGTATTCGGTGGCGGGCGTGGCGCGCAGGTATTCCAGGAGGTCCTCGCCGGCGAGTTCGGCCGAGACGCGCATGCCGTCCTTGAGGTCCTGGGCGAGGGTGCCCACGGGGACCCAGGGGCGGCGGTGGTCGGGGACGCCGACGATGGCGGCCTCGCGGACCACGGCGGTGGGGCTGCCCTGGCGGTCGACGACGACCAGGGCGCGGGCGCCGGCGTCGTTGGCGCGGCGCAGCGCCTCGGAGAGCGGGGTGTCGCTCTCCACGGGGACGGCGCGGCGGGTGAGGGTGCGGGCGGTGAGGTCCGGGAGGCGCTCGCGCAGCCGGGCCATGCGCAGGCTGTTTCCGGCGCCGGTCCAGATGATGGCGGCGAGGATCGCGGCGAGCAGGGCGTCGGTGAGCGAGTCGGCGCCGCCGAGCTCTTCGGGGGCGGTGCCCAGAGCGCCGGTGTGGGTGAGCAGCGGGAGGCCGATGAGGACCGTGACGGCGAGCGCGCGGCCGACCCAGGCGGCGGCGACGGTGCCGGTCATGGGCTTGCCGGTGATCTTCCAGACGACGGCGCGCAGCATCCGGCCGCCGTCCAGGGGGAGGCCGGGCAGCAGGTTGAAGATCGCCACGATGAGGTTGGAGATCATCAGCCCGGCGAGCAGGACACCGGGGACGGTGCCGGGCTCGACCAGGTACATGCCGCCGTAGAAGACGCCGGCCAGGACGAGGGAGAGCAGCGGGCCGACGAAGGCGAGGACGAATTCCCGGCCGGGGGTCTCGGACTCCTTCTCGATCTCCGAGACGCCGCCGAAGAACTGCAGCTGGATGCGGCGTACGGGGAGCTTGAAGCGCAGCGCTGCGACGGTGTGGGCGAGTTCGTGGACGAGCACCGAGGCGTAGAAGGCGACGGCGAAGAAGAGGGAGACGAGGTAGCGGGCGGCGCCGAGTTCGGGCAGGACGCGCTCGAGCTGGCCGCCGAAGACCCAGGTGATCAGGGCGGCGACGACGAACCAGCTGGGCGCGACGTAGACGGGCACGCCGAAGGGGCGGCCCATGAGGATGCCGCCGCCCTTCTTGCGCCCCGGTGCCTTGGTCTCTTTGGCGTCCCTGGGCGGCTCGGGCGGCCGGTGCTGCACGGACTCCTGGGGGTCCTGCGGCTTCCCGCTGTCGTCCACGGCGTCCCCTCGTCGAATGCGGCCTCTGCGCCTGCTTGTCGCGATCTCACGATCATGCAGGGCAAAGGGGTACGGCGTCGATGGTATGCGGAGCGTTCGGCCCGTATCCGCTGTGGGGCCCCGCCGGGCGCAGGTCGTGCGTAGGCCGTACGCGCTTGTCAGTGGCGGGCCGTAGGGTCGGTGGCATGGGAACGAGCACCGAGAGGGCCGAGCCGGCCGCGCAGGGCGGGCAGGACGGACAGGGGACCACGGGCGGGCCCGGGGCCCAGCGCGTGGCGCCGGAAGTCGAGCGGGCGGCGGGCCGGGCGCAGCCACCGGTCGCGCTGTCGCCGTCGCGGGCGAGCGATTTCATGCAGTGTCCGCTGCTGTACCGCTTCCGGGTGATCGACAAGCTGCCGGAGAAGCCGAGCGCGGCGGCGACGCGGGGCACGGTGGTGCATGCGGTGCTGGAGCGGCTCTTCGATGCGCCGGCGGGTGAGCGTACGGCGCCCGGTGCGCGGGCGATGGTGCCGGGCGAATGGGAGAAGCTGCTGGCCAAGCGGCCGGAGCTGGCGGAGCTGTTCGCGGATGACGCGGACGGCGAGCGGCTGGCGGCGTGGCTGGCGGAGGCCGAGGCGCTGGTGGAGCGGTGGTTCTCGCTGGAGGATCCGACGCGGCTGGAGCCGGCCGACCGTGAGCTGTATGTGGAGACGGTGCTGGAGTCCGGGCTGCAGCTGCGCGGGTTCATCGACCGGGTCGACGTCGCGCCGACGGGCGAGGTGCGGATCGTCGACTACAAGACCGGCAAGGCGCCGCGGCCGCAGTTCGCCGAGGGCGCGCTGTTCCAGATGAAGTTCTATGCGCTGGTGGTGTGGCGGCGCAGCGGTGCGGTGCCGCGGCGGCTGCAGCTGGTGTATCTGGGCAGCGGCGATCTGGTGACGTACGACCCGACCGAGGCCGATCTGCGGGGCGTGGAGCGGAAGTTGCTGGCGCTGTGGGACGCGATCCGGCTGGCGACGGAGACCGGGGACTGGCGGCCGCGGCCGACCAAGCTGTGCGGCTGGTGCGACCACCAGGCGCACTGCCCGGAATTCGGCGGCACTCCCCCGGTCTATCCGCTGACGGTCCGCCCGGCGGCGGACGGCGGCGGCGAGCAGGGCAGAATGGAGCCGGTCTAACGAAGGAGAGCTCGTGGCTATCCGCGTCCTGCTGGTCGACGACCAGCCCCTGCTGCGCACGGGATTCCGGATGATCCTGGAGGCCGAGCAGGATCTGGCGGTCGTCGGTGAGGCCGGTGACGGTCTGCAGGCGCTGGAACAGGTGCGGGCGCTGCAGCCCGATGTGGTGCTGATGGACATCCGGATGCCCCGGATGGACGGTGTCGAGGCGACGCGGCAGATCACCGGTCCGGCGAAGGACGGCCCGGCGAAGGTGCTGGTGCTGACGACCTTTGACCTGGACGAATATGTCGTCGAGGCGCTGCGCGCGGGGGCCAGCGGCTTTCTGCTGAAGGACGCGCCGGCCAATGAGCTGGTGCAGGCGATCCGGGTGGTGGCGGCGGGCGAGGCGATGCTGGCGCCGAGCATCACGCGCCGGCTGCTGGACAAGTACGCGGGCCATCTTCCGTCGGGCGAGGAGGCGGTGCCGGACACTCTGGGCACCCTCACCGAGCGGGAGGTGGAGGTGCTGAAGCTGGTGGCGCGGGGGCTGTCGAACGCGGAGATCGCCGCGGATCTGTTCGTCAGCGAGACGACGGTGAAGACGCATGTGGGCCATGTGCTGACGAAGCTGGGGCTGCGGGACCGGGTGCAGGCGGCGGTGTACGCGTACGAGAGCGGGCTGGTGCGCCCCGGCGCGCAGTAGCGGGCGCAGCAATGACGGTGGGGCGGGGGCCGGGGGGGGCCCCCGCCCCCCCCCCCCCGGGGGGGGGGGGGGGGGGGGGGCGGCCGCCCAGGGTATGAGCCCCAACCCCGACACCCGGGTGGAGGGCCCGGGGCAAGAGAGGGCGGCGCGGGCC
>NZ_JBIWOD010000012.1:0-268122 GCF_044767545.1 Streptomyces sp. NPDC101227
CGGCCTGCCCTCAGAGCGGGTCGGCACCATGCCGCCCGGCCCCTGACCTCCGCCGGTCTCTACTCCTGCCACTCCCGTGAGCGGGTCGGCCCGGGACTCGTGCCCCCGCCGCACCGGTCCCTGTACTCCCGCGCGGATCCGACCCAAGGCAAAAATCGGGCCGCGCGGGCCGGCCCCACAGCGTAGGTCATCCGCCAAGGGGCCAGGGCGGGCGCCGCACCCCCGAGGGGAGCCCGCCCACCACAGCGCCGCCGGGATGGACGCCGCGGCGGCAGCAGGCCCAGAGGCGTCACGTCTCCTCGCCGTGCGGAGGGTCTGCTGGTCGTCCGCCCGGAGCGGACGCCGGGCGGACGACCCCCAAACGGCAGCCTCGGCGGGGGCCTTCTTTACGACTGCGGCGGAGCCTGGCGCAGGAGGTTGCGACGGCCAAAGGGCGTCGCTCTCGTGCCAGGCCACCTGACGGTGCGCGTGTGGTTGTCGGTCAGGTGCTCTGCTTGATGTGCTGAGAGACCTGGAAGGTGATGAACTCGGCTGGGCGGACGAGTGCGACCCCGATCTCGACGAGCAACTTGCCCTCGGCGACCTGCTCGGGCGGGTTGTTGGTCTCGTCGCAGGTCACGTAGAACGCCTCCTCGGGCGACTTTCCTACCAGCATCCCGCGCCGCCACAGCCCTGTCAGGAAGCTGGCGACCATGGCCTTCACGGACGTCTGGAGACGGTCGTCGTCCGGCTCGAAGACCACCCAGTTCGTGCTCTGGAGGATGGACTGCTTGATGAAGTTCACCGAGCGCCGCACATTGATATAGCTGTGCTCGACATCGCCGTCGTCAGCGGCCGCGAGGGTGCGGGCACCCCAGACCAGGATGCCCGCGCCGGGGAACGTCCGGATCGCGTTCACGCCCTGGTTGTTCAGCTCGACCTGCTCGGCGTCGTTGACGTCATGAGCCAGGCCGATCACGCCTCGAAGGGTCTCGTTCGCCGGGGCCTTGTGCACGCCTCGCTCCGCGTCGACCCGCGCCCACACACCCGCCACGTGGCCGGTCGGAGGAACCACCCGCGAGTCACCGTCTCCTTCGTGAGCGAGGATGGTGACCCACGGGTAGTAGACGGTGGTGTATCGCTGCGCCTCGGCGGTTTCGATTCCCAAGTCTTCCGGGGCGTTCTTCTGTGGAACCTCGTTGGGAAGGTGCAGGACCGCGACCCGGTTGCCCATTTTCTGGCAGTGGTCCGCGATCAGCCCGGCGGCCTTCCGGCCCTCCTCCCTCGTCTCACTCCACAGGTCCGGGGCAACGACGATGGTGATCTCCTCAATGCTCTGCAGGGACTGGAGCGGCTCCGGCGAGAGCGTCCTTGCCGCGGACGGGCGCCAAGTAGCACTTTCCGCCCCCGTGGTCGGCGTCGGCGAGGTAGTCGCAGATGAACGCCGTACGCACCGCACGCCCGAGTTCCTCGATCGCCCGGTAGGTGGGGTGCTTGGGTCCGCCGCCGGATGACCCGGCAGACGGTGGCGGGGGAGATCCCGAAGAGTGGGGCGAGCTGCCGCATCGTGAGGTTGGTGCGGTAGTAGACGGCCACCAGCAGCACCCGGTCGGCCAGCGGCAGGCACCACGGGCGACCGCCTCCGGGTCCGTTGCCGCCTCGCTCCCGCACCACCTTCAACAGGCCCGTAAAGCCACGCATCCGCAAGCCCGTGAACGTCTCCACCCACAACCGCTCAGCCCGCAACACCCCACCCATACAGGGAAAATGCCCAACCGACCACGTTCTGCAACACCCTTTAGTTGTTGTGGGGTGGGACGTTGACGACAACGCAGACGGCTATATGACGTCGCTGTGATCCTGGCTCTTGTGGCGCCAAGTCGAGGGGGTGTAGCCGTGGGTGCGCTTGAAGGCGACGCTGAAAGCGAAGGGGTCCCGGTATCCGACGGTGCTCGCTACGGTGGCGACAGTTGCGGTGGTGTCCTGCAGCAGGTCGGCTGCGATGGTCATGCGCCAGTTCGTGAGATAGGTGAGTGGGGGTTGGCCGACACGGTCGGTGAAGCGTGCGGCGAAAGCGGCGCGCGACATGCCGAGTTTGGCTGCCAGGTCGCCGACCGTCCATGGGTGGGCGGGCTGCTCATGGAGGAGTTGTAGTGCGTCGCCGATGGCGGGATCGGTCAACGCTCGGCACCAGGTGGGCAAGGTGGCTTCTGGGCTGACACACCATGCGCGTAGGGCGAGGACGAGCGTGAGGTCCAGGAGGCGGTGCAGGACGGCGTCCTGACCGGGGTCGTCACGGCGCGCTTCGCGGCTGAGCATCTGCAACACCGGTGCTGTCCGCGGTCCGGCTGGCACGATGGCAAGCGGCGGGAGCATGTCCAGCAGCCGATCGGCGACGTCGCCGCGGAGGTGGTAGGCGCCGCGGAGCATGACCGTCGCATCGGACGAGCCGTCACCGTAGGTCCGGGGGGCAAGGCCGTGGTGGTCCGCTGGCACGTCGCCTCTTCCTGCCAGGTGCTTCCGTCCCTTGTGGATGACGTACTGCGGAGGGGTGTCGGGGCTGTCGGCAATCGTGTAACGGTTTGTCCGGGTAATGAGGGCGACCTCACCTGCGTTGAGGTGCGCGGGTGATGGGCCCTCGTCGTCGAGCCGGATTGTGGCGGGGGCGCCGAGCGTCGCGACGACTGTGAGCGGAGGAGCATCGGCGTAGGTAATTGACCAGGGGGGCGGCTGGATGAGCTGTTTGATGTGCGCGTCTCTGGCTTGAGCCCGGAACAGGAGGTCGCTCAGTACGTCCATGCAGTCAACATAGACGGATACAAAGGGATCAGTGACGATCACCTATGGATCGTCTCACCGCGATGGCGTTGTGTGGACAGCATGTCCGATGTGCTCGTCCCTGACGACTTCAAGACCAATCACCACATTGCTCTGCGCTGTCCACGCGCCTCCAAGGAGTCGACCTTGCAGGGGGGATCGTGAACCGGGACGACGCCCAGCGCGTATTGTCTGGCGCTGGGCGAACCTCCGCGCAGGGCACCGCGAGTCTGTGGGCGCGCGACTGGATCGTGCTGGTTCTCACGTGCACGGCGCAGTTCATGTGCGTGCTCGACGACACGATCGTCAACGTCGCGCTGCCCTCGATCCAAGCCCACCTCGGCGTCTCCGACGTGGCTCTGCCGTGGGTGGTCAACGGTTACCTGGTGACCTTCGGCGGCTTGCTATTGCTCGGCGGTCGTGCCGCCGATTTGTTCGTTCGCCGCAACGTGTTCCTGACAGGCCTCGCTGTATTCGGTGCTGCCTCACTCGGGTGCGGCCTGGCGGCAAGCCCGACGATGTTGATCCTGGCCAGGGTCTTGCAGGGTGCGGGCGCGGCGTTGATGTCCTCGGCCGCCTTGACGATCTTGAGCGTGACGTTCACCGGTGCCGAGCGCAGCCGTGCGTTCGGTGTGTGGGGCGCCCTGTCCGGCACGGCGGGAGTCCTGGGCATGCTGCTCGGCGGGACACTGACCACGTGGCTGAGCTGGCGGTGGGTGTTTCTCATCAACGTGCCGATCGTCCTAGCCGTCGCCGCGCTCAGCCCGCGAGCCATTCCCGCAGAACGGACCGGTCAGCGGCGCCCGCTCGACATGCCCGGAGCGATCACCGGTACCGGTGGGATCGCATTGCTCATCTTCACAGTGGTGAACGCCGAGCAGGCGGGGTGGGCTTCTCCGGCCACGCTCGGCTGCTTGGCCGGCGTCGTCGCGCTGCTGATGCTGTTCGTCCTTGTTGAAGCGCGGCATCGCGTACCGCTCCTGCCCTTGCACGTGTTTCGGCGACGCAACGTCACCGGAGGCGTAGTCTGCGGGATTCTCCTCGCCAGTGCGATGCTGGCGTTGTTCTTCTTCCTCACGCTGTACTTGCAGCAGGTCCTGGGCTACAGCGCATTCCAAACTGGTTTGGCCTACCTGCCGATGTCGGGCATGGTGATCTTGGTTGCCGGGAGTATGGCTCCGCGGTTTGTGAGTCGTTTCGGGCGCAGACCCCTCCTAGCCGCCGGATTCACGTTGCTCTCCACATCGCTGGTGTGGTTCGCTCAGATCGACGTCGACACCCATTACTTTCCGGATCTCTTCGTTCCTGCGCTCATTGCTGGGGCCGGGCTCGGCGCAACTCTGGTCGGTGTCGTGATCACGATGATGCAAGCCCTCAGGAGCGAGGACGAGGCTGGGCTTGCCTCCGGTCTCGTCAGCGCCACCCAACAACTGGGTGGCGCACTCGGTGTCGCGTTTCTCTCTGCCGTCGCCTTCGCGCAAGTCGACGTCGACGCAGCAGAGACGCCGAACACGGTGTACGACAGCGCGACGGCACTCACCGAAGGCTTTCAACATGCCTTCTACACCGCGTCGGGGCTCACGCTCGCCGGCATCGCAGTCGCCCTACTCGTCACCACCTCAACCACTACCCATCGACGGTAGTCCTCGCGAATCGACGAGAACCTCGGCGCGACCAGTCAAACAAGATCTCCCCCGAAGGGACCTACAGGGCGCACCCCAAGTCGCCCTTGTCTTTTGAAGGGCGTCGACGCCTCCTCGGAGGCACCGGGCATCGCGCCAAGTGGGACGCCGACTTCGTCCGCGACGACCTGCGCGACTACGTGGTCGAGCACCTCGTCGACGACCAGGCGGTGCTCGTCGTCGACGAGACCGGCGACGTCAAGAAGGGCACCCACACCGTCGGTGTCCAACGCCAGCGGCATGATCGCCCGGTTCCTGGACGCCGGCCACCACGCCCGCTGGGTGGCCGGCGACGAGGTCTACGGCGGCAACCCGAAACTGCGCGCGGCCCTGGAGCAACGCGGCACCGGCTACGTGCTGGCAGTGGCCTGCAGTCACGAAGTCGCCACCCCAGCAGGCAAGTTCCGCGCGGACGCCCTGGCCAAGAAGCTCCCCAGGCGGGCCTGGCAGACGCAACCGCACCACCGGCGAACTCGCCTACTACCGCTGCTACTCGTCTCAGCCGGTGCCACTGACGGCCCTGGTGAAGGTCGCTGGATCGACGTGGCGAGTCGAGGAGACGTCCCAGTCCGGAAAGGGCCTGGCCGGACAGGACGAGCACCAGCTCCGCCGCTATACGTCCTGGTCTCGCTGGGTCACCCTCGCCATGCTCGCCTACGCCTTCCTGGCGGTCGTCCGCGCTGACGAAGGCGCCCGCCATGTGCCGGACGACCTGATCCCGCTTACCTGCAGCGAGATCGCACGTCTGTTCATCACGCTCATCGCCCAGCGCGTCCACGACACGGCCCACCGGCTCCGCTGGTCCCACTGGCGACGCCGCCACCAGGCCCGATCCCGAGCAAGCCACTACCGCCGCCAGGCTGCCGCCCCAACGTGATCACGGGCTACACGCTTTCTACTCTCGCGGCAGCCCGACCTCTCGTCATGCATCAGTCACCCTGCTGGTCCAGCGCGGCGAGCAACTGGCTCGCGCGTCCGTCCGCTGCGGCGAAGGTGAGGTGGTCGTGGAAGTCGCGGGTCTCGACGATCAGGCCGTCCCTGACGCGCAGGACCTGGATGTTGGCGGTACGGAAGGTGCGGCCGGTGGCGGGGTACAGGCCCTCGTAGTCGAACTCCGCGATCACGACCTCCGGGTCGTCGGTCTTGTGGACGTGGATGTTCTCGGCGCGCAGACGGATCGCGTCGGCGGCCTCCAGGGCGGCGAAGCGCTTACGGAGTTCCGCCCGGCCGTGGATACGGCGTGGGGGTACCGGCGAGAAGACGATCTCCACCTCGGCGTCCTCCGCGTAGAGCTCGGTGAGTTCACTCCACTTGCCCGCCGAGATGAGGCCGATCAACCGCCCGAAGATCTCCTGCGGCGTAGTTGGTGCAGACATGGCTGACCTCCATGATCCCGCCACCTATAATCGGATAGGCGACTCCGTTTGTGAACGATACGGATACGCGACTCCGTTTGTCCATGCATGGTGAGGGCCACTTGACGACTGATCAGACTCCCCCCGTCACGAGCGCGAAGCCCTTGCGCGCCGACGCACGGCGAAACCGCGCGCGGCTGCTGGAGGTCGCTGAGGCGGTCTTCACCGCGCGGGGCACCGGCGCGTCCACTGAGGAGATCGCCCGCGATGCGAACGTCGGAATCGCCACCGTGTTCCGGCATTTCCCCACCAAGGAAGCCCTGTTGGAAGCGGTGCTCGTCCGGCGATTGGAACGGCTGGCCGAGGAGGGACGACGCCTGGCGGCCGAGATCGGCCCGACGGACGCTCTCTTCGCGTTCTTCGACCTCGTGCTGGATCAGTCTCCGGTTAAGAATGCCTTCGCTGCGGCGCTCGCGGACGCGGGAGTCGATGTCCGGGCCGCCACCTCCGAGGCTGGACGTGCCCTGGGCGAGGTGCTCACCGGGCTCCTCGATGGCGCCCAGCGGGCTGGCGTGGTGCGACGGGACCTGGAGGTACCGGAGCTGACGGCGATCCTGGTGGGCACCTGCCGCATGCTGGAGCACCTGGACGGCCACTCGGAGTCCGCGAAGCGCGCCCGTGCGGTCGTCCGCGACGGGCTGAAGGCGTGCACCGGGAGCGTTGAAGGACCTTTGCCGCACGGACATTCCTGCTCCTGAAGGCGGAGCGGACAGCCTACGTTCCGGGCAGCCTAAAACCATAGGGATCACGATCTACGGCTGGAGTATTAGCCGTGGGGGACACGCCTTTGTGACTAAGAGGCCGCGCAGATAGGCGGCCGCTCATGGTCGGCGTTGGGGGCGCACATCCCAGCGGTGGGTGGTCCACGCCCGGCGGATCAGGCTACGAACGGTGATGATTGTATCGGCGAGTCGAAGAAGGCTTCGATGACCGTGATCCGGCGTTCGTAACAGCGGGCGAGTCGGTGGAAGGCGTTCTGCCAGGCATGGGTGCGCTCGATGTGCCACCGCTGGGTCGCTAGGACGGGCGCCTTGGTCCTCTTGTAGGCGATCTGACCGTGCAGCCTCCGCTTGCGAAGCACAGCACGGGTCTTGGCGGAGTCGTAGCCGGCATCCAGGTGCACGGTGATCTTGTCGGGCAGCGGTCCAAGAACGCCCAGAAGAACGAGAGTTGGGGCCAGAAGGGGTGAGTCGTGCTGACTGGCGCCGGCCAGGACTCGGCCGAGCGGGATGCCGTAGCCGTCGGTCATATTCGAACGTTTCATGCCCTGCTTGCCTCGGTCGATCGGGGATCGTCCGGCCGCTTCGCCGCCTCCGGGGGCCTTGGTTATGGCGCCGTCGATGGCGGTCTGGTCCAGGACGAGACCTACGACGCGGTCGTAGGCGTCCAGCACGATCTGCTTCAATCGCGCGAACAGGCCCAGGCGTATCCACTCGTCGCGTCGGTTGCGGATGGTCGTGGCCGAACAGGTGGAGTCCGCGATTGCCTCGTATGAGGATCCGAATCGCAGGACCTGGAGCAGCTTGTCGAACACGATCCGGTCATTGATTCGGCGTCGGTGGCAGCCCAGCGGGTGGGCCGGTTCGAACTGTGGTCGCTGCGGCAGCAGGGCAGCGAATTGGTCCCACAGCGGTTCGATCAGCCATGAAGGCAGCGCAGGCACATATTTCTCCAGTGATCACAGAGCGTCGCAACTACTTGATCACGGCACCTGTACCTGCCGCATCCGCCACCAGCCTCCCCGCCGCTTATCTGCAAAGCGTCGTACGACTGCTCAGCGGATCCGTGTGCGCAGGTGCCCCAGCGCCGGTTTCAGCGCGTCTCCGGCCGCGACGGCCAGGTCGGTTCGACGCCGACGCCTTCCCAGTTGGTGCCGGTGACCGGGTTGATCGAGCGGGCAGTGGGAACGGACACCGTAACGTGCGGGGCTACCGGAATACGGGCCGTAGGGTGGGCGCCACCTCGGGTGGTCTGGGCGATCGAGGTGGCGCGCCCCAGCACCTTCCGGTTGTACGCCAGCTCACCTTCGCCGGCGAAGGTGAGGTCGCTGGTCAGCACGGGGACCGGGCGGTCCAGTAGCGCGGGGCGGCGAGGTGTCCCAGGGGCCGTAGTGGCGGGTCACGTCAGTGGCCCGCTCGTAGATGTCGTTCAGGTGCGCGCGGTCATCAGTAAAGAAGTAGCTGCACCACAGTTGCACGCCCTCCGACTACGCTTGGCCCCTGTCGGATGCGCCGACTCTCGGCTGTCGGCCCAGTCCGGGTGCTGTGCCGCCCCCTCCCAGCCCAGCTGCTCGGCTCGTACGAAGTCTCGTCCGTTTGAGGCCGGGGCCGTGAGACAATGCCTGGCCCGGCCGGTGGCCGTCTCCGGACCAGGTGACTTGCCTGTGACCGGTGTTGACCGGACAAACCTGTCCTGGCTGGTGGGGGAGGCGGGATCGTTCCCTCAGAGGTGAGGGTGCAGCAGAGCGACCCGGCTGGCGAAGGTCCAGGGCGCTTCGGGTACAACAGTGTCCGCAGAGGAAAGCGACAGCGTCACCGGTTCCGCGCGGTGCACGCCCCGGCTCCGACCGCCGGTGGTCTCTGCTGCAAAGCCCGCAGGGGCGGCTGTCGGCCGCGGGGCCACGGGGTCGGCGCCACGTGCTTCGGGGCGTGGTGCCAGGTGCGGTACGGAGAGGGGCGGCTGTGCGAGTCATCGCGGACAGGTACGAACTGGTGGCGTTCGTGGGCCGGGGCGGCATGGGGGAGGTCTGGGAGGGCCGGGACAAGGTCATCGGGCGCCGTGTCGCGGTCAAACTGCTACCGGACCAGCAGCACGGCACTGCCTCCGACCTGTTCTTCCGCGAGGCGCGTACCGCGGGTGGCCTGAACCACCGCGGCGTCGTCACCGTCCACGACATGGGCCGCGACCCGCGCGACGGCGCGCTCTACCTCGTCATGGAGTACGTGTCCGGGCGCAACCTCGCCGTCGTCCTGCGCGAGGATGGCCCGCCCCGGCCCGCGGTGAGCGTCGAATGGGCCGCCCAGACCGCCGCGGCGTTGGCCGCGGCGCACGACGCGGGTGTGGTGCACCGGGACCTGAAGCCGGCCAACCTCATGCTGACCGACGGCGGCGAGGTGAAGGTCCTCGACTTCGGCATCGCCCGGTTCATGGCCGCCACCGACAAGTCCAGCCAGGTCATGGGCACCCTGGCCTACATGGCCCCGGAGCGGTTCGGGCAGCACTCCGGCGACGCGCGCAGCGACCTGTACGCGTTCGGCTGCGTCCTGCACGAACTGCTCACCGGGCAGACGCCGTTCACAGGGGGCGACCCGATCTCCCTGATGACCGCGCACTTGCACGAGGCTCCCGACGCGCCGAGTGCGAGGCGCGCCGGGCTTCCCGCCGGCCTCGACGCCCTGGTGCTGCGGCTCCTCGCGAAGGACCCGGCCGACCGCCCGCAGTCCGCGTCCGCCGTCCACGGCGAACTGCGGGCCCTGGACCTGGCCTCGGTGCAGGTGCGGACGCCCACCGTGCCCACACCCACCGCTCCCGCCGCGACTCCGGCCGTCCCCACCCCGGATGCGCCGGGCGGTCCGGGACAGCCGCTCGCGGCACACCAGTTGCCGACCCAGACGGGCACCCCGTTCGCACCGCCCGCATCCCCGGGGCCCGGCGGAACCCCGGCATCCGGGGCGCCCAGGACTCTCGGGCGGCGCAGCGCTTTGTTGCTCGGCCTGGGCGGGGTCGCCGTGGTGGCCGGTGGCATCGGCATCGCCCTGAAGACCGGCGACCACACCCCACCGAAGCCCAAAAAGAAGGTGGACCCGTGGGAATACGCAGTCGAGGGCCCGCACCATGACAATGATCCGCCTCCGTTCGCCGTGGCCGACGGCGCCCTGTACGTCTCCACCGAGGAGACCATCGTCGCCCTGGACGCGCGCACCGGACGCAAGCGCTGGAAAGGTCCCTCCGACTTCTCCCGGGAGTACAGGTTCAGGGACCCCCTCATGGCCAGCGGCGGGGCGGTGTACGCGGCCGGCCAGATCGGCACCACGTATGGCCTGTGCGCACTGGACGCGGACGGCAGGAAGAAGTGGTTCTGCTCCTCCTTCGCCGCCACCGGCCACAGTCCGGTCGTGACTGACGGAATCGTCTACTTCACGGCGGACGGCCATGTGTACGCCGTGCATGCGGACAACGGGCGGAAGCTGTGGAACCATCCGCTGGGGGACAAGGACTCCGGCGGTCTGGCGGTGGCCGACGGCACCGTGTACGTCAGCGGTGGCAAGGCCCTGTACGCGCTGGACGCGGCCGGCGGCGCCAGGAAGTGGGCCTTCCCTCTCGACTCCGGAGCGCGCCTCGACCAGCCACCCGTGGTGTCCGGCGGATTCGTGTACGTCCTCGACGATGTCACGAACCTCCACGCGCTCCACGCCGCCGAGGGCACCAGGAAGTGGTGGCTCAAGTACAACGGGCAGAGCGTCCGCGCCGCAGGTCACACGCTCTACCTCAGCGGCGGCGACGATGCGGGAAACGGAATAGTCCACGCGCTCGACTCGACGACGGGGAAGAGGAAGTGGGGCTACGAGGTGAGCACCAGTCAGCAGTCGGCCACGCAGCTCGCACTGGCGGGTGACCTGCTCTTCGTCGCCAGTACCGAGGACAAGGACGGCACCGTCTACGCCATCGACACCGGCGACGGCTCCCAGCGCTGGTCCACCAGGATCCTGGAAAAGCTGGGCAGCGACATGGCGGCCGCCCACGGCTTCGTGTACGCCTCCGTCACCGGCCGGGTGGTGGCCCTCGACGCGGCCACGGGGGCGGCGCCGACCTGAGCACGACATCGACGGGCGGCACCAGCTCGCCGGGGAACAGCCCGGCGGGATGATGCCGGGCGGCCCTGTGCGGGGCGTCCTTCTGTCGTGTGCGGGGATTCCAGAGCGCACCCACGCCTGGCAGAACTCCTTCCACCGGCTCGCACGCTGCTACGAACGGCGGGTCACCGTCATCGAAGCCTTCTTCGACCTCACCGACGCGATCATCACCGTCCGCAGCCTGATCCGCCGAGCCTGGACCACCCACGGCTGGGACACACGTCCTCGACTCCGACCATGACCGATGCCCGGCGTACGGACGTTCAGGTGTCGGCCGACAGCCGGTGCGGCGCGCCCCGCAGGCGGCGACGCCGGCGGTCAGCACCGTGGCTCCCCAGAGCGCGGCCACTGCCGCACCGACACGCACGACCGGCGCCAGCCAGTCGGCGCCCGCCGCCCGCATTCCCCGCACCGTTACGGCGTGGCAGGGGCCGGGCGGGGGGCGGCGCGGAGGACGAGTGGGTCCGTGAGCATGGGCGCAGGGGGGATGCCGGTGGTGGAGCGGTGCAGCGCCGAGCGGATCGTGGGGGCTGGTGGCGATGGCGTCGGTCGGGCTTCTCGTGGCCGGTGTCAAGTGGACGACGATGCCGTCCCCTCCGCCCTGGTCGAACACCGCGGGCTCCGGTGGTCGACGACTGGCTTCACACCGCAGCGATGTAGGCGACCAGTGCAGTGGGACGCATGCCATAACGTCGCTTGAAGTCGGGGTTGCGGCGGCCGAGTTCGAGGCGGCTGCGGCCGGAGGCAATGGCGTCCTCCATGACTGCGGCGAAGGCGGCGTAGAACGGGCTGAAGCCAGGTGTTGCCGCGTAGTTCACGCCCACCGACCAGAAGTGGTAGCGGTGTTGGTCGAGGAGGGTGATGGCGGATGCGATCAGGTGGCCGGAGCGGCGGAGTTCGATGACTCGGGCGCTGGTGCCCAGGGCCCGTACGAACGTCTGGAAGATTCCTGGGCGGTAGTAGTCGGCATTGCCGTACTTGGCGGCGGTCCGACGGGCGAGCTCGACGAAGCCGTCAAGGTCGGCTTTCTCCGGGGGCAGGACTTCAGTGGTGACTCCGGCTTCATGGGCTCGGCGCAGCACACGGGTGAGGTTTTGCCGGGGCTTGCGCGCCAGCGTGGCCAGGTAGTCATCGAGGCAGTGGAGGGGGGCGAGCCCGAGTCCGTGCCCGGTCTCGACCGGAATCGGTGTCATGCCGAGGCGTTCCAGGGCGGCTGCCGTGGGGCTGTGGGCAGGGACGTTGACGAAGCCGAAATGACCCGCATTCCACTGCTGGGCGAGTTCGCGCAGTGTGCCGGTCACGGCCGCAGTCGCGTCCAGGTCGGCGTCGGTGCCGGGCAGGGTGGTTTCGTAGCAGTGCCAGACATGGGTGAGCAGGACGGGGTGCCGGCGAGCGGCCGGGATGTGATCCGCGAGGACGTTCATCGGGTCCACGCCCTGCTGGAGGGTTACGGGGACGGCGATTCCGGCCCCGTCGTACTCCGGACGCGGGTCGCCGGGCGGTGTGGAGAGGTAGGCGTGGCGCAGTACGGGGTGCAGTGGGGCGTCCTCGAACGCCTGGAGGAAGGAGCGGTGATAGAAGACCGGGGCCGCCGTCACGGCTTCATCCCATCCCGGGGCGCTGCTGATGCGGTCGTGGATCTCGATGCCCATCTACGTGCCGCTCCCTGCCTTGACGCAGTCGGTGATCACCATGTGGGGGTGGGTGAGGTAGTCACGCCAGTACGGTTCCCCGTGCTCGGCGATGCCTTCCTCGGACACGGTGGGGTCGGTCCACCGCGGGCACGTGAAGCCTGCTGCCCGAAGGGTGCCTTCCAAGGTGGCGCGGGTCCAAAAGCGCGCGGTGACGGTCTCGTCGTGGCTCTGGAAGCACAGGTTCAGGGTGACCGGCGATCCGTCCGCCAGCGGCTCCCGGGCCGTCAGCCGGAATCCGTACGAGGTGTAGGAGACGGCGCCGGGGCGGAAACCAGGGTGGATGGGCAGTGTGACGAAGCGGCCGCCGGGCCGCAGCGCATGGGCGGCGGTGTCGCACAGCTGCCGTAGTTCGGCGTGCGTGGTCGCGTACGGGAGCACGTAGACGCCCAGCACCAGGTCGAAGGTGCCCGCCAAGTGGTCGGGCAGGGCGCCGAGGACATAGTCGACACCGACGGGGTCGGCGGCTTCCTGCGCGCGGGCGTGGCCGATCATCCCGGCCGAGACGTCGAGTCCGGTGGCGCGGGCGGCGCCGTGACGCCTGACCCACCTCGTGTAGACGCCGGAGCCGCAGCCCAGGTCGAGTACGGCGGCCCCGCCGAGATCCCCCAGGGCGCGCCGCACGCTCGGGATTTCCAAACAGGTGCGGAACCTGGTGGCGGTGAAGTCCTCATAAGTGGCCGGCAACGTGTCGAACTGACTGGTCATGAGCTCCTCGAGGTGATGGGTACCGGGCCGCGCCTCGCCGGTACTGGGATGGGCCCGGTCAGAGCGCGCAGCCGTGGGCTGTCGCAGTCGAGGGCCTGTGCGACGGTCATGGCCGACCGCACCGCGCTCTCCTGGCTGTCGATGTACGTCAGATGACTGCCGGCGAAGTAGAGGCCGCCCCGTCCCTGATGGCGGTTCAGTACTGTGCGGGCGCGCACTGCGTCGGTCGTGACCACGAGATGACGGAAGCGGCGGACGGCCAGGGATTCGGCGGGCTGGGCGCGATGCGTGATCCAGCTTTTGAAGAGGCCGGTGCCCGGTGCGCCGAGTACGGGGCCGTACCAGTTGCAAGCCTCTGTCCAGCCGTTGTGGCTGTGCAGGTTGACCGTCGACCAGTGGGAGCGGTCGGTGGGCATGTACGCGGGGTCGCGGTGCACGGCGATGGTGACGGGGGAGTAGGGGAATGCCGCGAGGGCACGGCGGCTCTCCTCGCAGCCCGCCACGGGCTCCAGCAGGTGCCGTGCCTCGTATGCGGGGAGGGCGAGGACCAGCCGGTCCACGGTGTGCGTACCGCCGCGTGCGTCGGCGATCTCGAAGTCTCGCTCCAGGCGGCGGAGGCCGACGACCGGGGTGCCGGTGCGCAGGTCGGTGCGGTCGAGCTGATTGCTGATCCGCAGGGCGATGTCCTGCAGTCCACGGGTCGCGTTGGCCCAGGTGGGGGCGTGTCCGGGTGCGGGCGGGGCGAGCGCGAGGAAGAAGGCCGTGGCGGCGCGGGCCGACAGCTGGGGGGCCTGACTGTCGGCGCAGCTGGAGATGTAGGCCATCAGCGGATGGATCACCTGGCGCTTGTGCTCCTCGGGCACGGGCAGCGGGTCGAGCAGTTCGGCGAGTGAGGTGGTCCAGTCGCCGTCGGCGGCGGTGAAGTCGGCGGCCGCGTCCAGGAAGGTGTTCAGTGACTTCCAGGCCGGTCCGGTGACCGGCGTGCGGCTGCCACGGCGTTCGTCGGGCGCGTGCGGGGAGACGATCAGCGGACGGTGGCCGGCGGCGCCCGCCGACATGGTGAACGACACCGGGGCATCGGCCAGTTCGCTGGGGTCGTGTCCCAGTGCCGCCATCAGACGGCCGTGGGTGGGGAAGCCGGCCGGCGAGACGTACTGGGCCCCGAGGTCGACCCGTACCGGGCCGTCCGACGTGGACACGGACACGGTGTCTGCATGCCCGCCGACCTGGTCCCCGGCTTCGAACAGGGTGACATCGTGGCGGGCTTCCAGCAGCCAGGCGGTGGTGAGTCCGGCGATGCCGCCGCCTAGGACTCCGATGTGCACGGGATGCTCCAATCCAGGACGACCTTGCCCGACGTGCCCTCGCGGGCGGTGGTGAAGGCGGCCTCGTAGTGCTCGTAGCCGAAGTGATGGGTGATGACGGGTGTCGGATCGAGGCCGCTGTCGAGCAGGGCCGACGCCATGCGCCAGGTATCGAAGATCCGGCGTCCGTGGATGCCCTGGATGCCGGTCATCCGAAGCACGATGGCGCTCCAGTCGATCTCGACGGCCCGGGCAGGAATGCCCAGCACGGCGATCCGGCCGCCGGGGGCCAGATGTCCCAGCGCGTCATGGATTCCGTCCGGATGGCCCGAGGCCTCCACGGCGAGGGCGAACCCGTCGTCGATCCCCGGTACGAGCGCGGCAAGGCTTTCCGTCAGCGGCCGGTCGCCCGGGTCGATCACACAGTGGGCCCCAACGCTCTGCGCCAGCTTGCGACGGTACGGCTCGGTCTCGGTGACGACGACCCGTCGTGCGCCGAGGTGCCGCGCCACTGCTGCCGACATCAGGCCGATCGGCCCGGCGCCGGTGATCAGTACGTCCTCACCGGTGACGGGGAACGACGTGACCGCATGTACGGCGTTGCCCAACGGATCGAAGAGAACGGCCGTTTCAAGCGCCGTTGTGGGAGGAAGCGTCCATATGTTCTCGGCGGGCAGGGTCATGTATTCGGCGAAGGCCCCGTCCCGTTCCACTCCGATCCGCTCGGTCTGTGGGCACTTATGGCGTCGCCCCGCCCGGCAGGTCCGGCACCGCCCGCACACGACATGCCCTTCGCCGCTGACGAGGGTGCCGGGCGCGGGGCCGCTTGGTGGCCCCGCCTCCACGACCCCGGCGAACTCGTGCCCGGGAACCCGGGGAGTGCACACAGCGCTCCGAGCCCAGTCGTCCCAGGCCTCGATATGCAGGTCGGTGCCGCAGATGCCGGTACGCAGCACGCGGACCAGCACCTCGTCCTCGGCCGGCACCGGCAACGGCAGTTCGCACAGCCGAAACCCGGGGCGGTCCCCGGATTTCAGCAGCGCTTTCATGCGCCCTTTCGACATGTGCTCAGGCCGGCTGGTCGATCGGTCCGATCAGCCAATTGCCCGGAGCATTCTCGTCGGCGCTGAGATAGAACTCGGAGATGGCTGTCCTGAATTCGGCATGGCTGATTTCGCCGCTTCCGTCACGGTCGAGCTTCTTGAAAGCGTCTCCAGAATGCTCAGGGGGAATTCCGAGAGCGCTGTACATGCGCACGTACTCATCCAGGCTCAGCACTCCGTCGCCGTTGGTGTCGAGGGCCCGCATCAGTGCGTCGGCGATCGCCAGGACCGCCCCCTCGAAATGTTCGGGAGAGGTGACGTTGGCCTCCATGACGTCGATGAACTCCTGGCGCGAGATCTGCCCGTCACCGTCCCTGTCGCCGTGCGCCAGCAGCAGCTGCCACCACCGCTCGAAGGCCTCCCGCATGGCCGTGGCATTCGCGTGGTCGTCCTCCGCGGCCAGTCCGGCGAAAAGCCCGGCCATCTCCTGGAAGTCATCGAGCGTGAGCCGGCCGTCCCCACCCTGGTCAAACCAGTCGAAAAGGGTATTGAACTTCTGACTCTTCACTGCGCTGGTCATTCTTACGCCCCTTCTCTCCGTTGGCGGTGCCGAGCGCACCACCACGATCACGGAGGATATTAATAACGAGAGATTTGAAGAGCCATCGCTATCGAGGCTTTCCATCCCTTAGAAGGAAATCCCGATAGGTAAACTTCGGACAGAGAAGCGATGGTCCAGGCGGAATGATGAAATGCGGTCGATGAAGTTTGCACGCCTGGTGCCAGAGGTTCGGGCGGTAAGTAATTTCCGACATTACGGGTGCGGATCGATGCCCGCTGTGCAGGTTCCCATCGCTCGCCGGTTGAGCTTCCGTATCACAGGGTGTGCTGTTTGCCCGGGCAGATCGGCGCCGGTGGGACGGGGAAGCGGTCTGCGCGGGCTGCCGGAGGGGCGACGCCAAAGGGCAATGTGTCGACAGCACCCCTCCGCGCCCGGCGAAGTGGCCGTCCGTGACGATCAGTGAACTGTGGACCCGTGCGACTGCCGACCGCTACGACGCCGAGGAGACCAAGAAGTCCTCGGCCGCCGTTCTCGGACCGACTCTCGCCTTCCTGGCCGAGTTTGCTGGAGACGGCCGGGCACTGGAGTTCGCCATCGGAACGGGACGGGTGGACGTCCCGCTCCGGGAACGCGGCGTGCCGGTGGTGGGCATCGACCTGTCCGAGCACATGGCAGCGGTCCTGCGGCGCACGTTCGACGAGGACACGCTCCCGGTACCCCGGAGCGACACGTCGGATCGGGGTGGGAATGCCAACTTGTCGCCAACCGCTTCGGGCACTTCACACTCTCTTGTGAGCCCGCTCGACGTAGGCGTGCCACCACCTCCCAGCGGTGAGCCGCGGTGTGCCGGGTTGGGCCTCATGTTGGGCACGTAGGCGGCGGTGAGTGCGTCAGGCAGTCCGGTCTCGATGGCGTCGCCCTGCTCGCCGAGGGAGTCGGCGAGGCCGGCGACGGCAGGGTGCTCGACCAGGGGGACACGTACGCCGAGGCGGTCGGTATCGCCCTGGTAGAGCCCGTGCAGAATGCGGCCGGGCTCGTGCCGCTCAAGGTGGCGCCATACGGTCGCCGCTTGCCGCCCGTCCTCCGGCCAGCCTAGCGACTGACGGGCCGCCAGTTGCAACGTTGGTTGACGTGGCGCACGCGAACTCGGTGGACAAGAAGGCGCGTTGGGCCTGCTGTCAGTGCCTGCCGCTACCGTGACCGGCATGACCAACCCTACGAACCCCACCACCGGCCCCGGCGGCGATCCGACCCGGCACCCCGACCTGCTCAGGTGGCTCGGCGAGCGGCAGGCCGACCACGACGCAGGGGCCCCCGGTCTGGAAGCAGCAGCTCCGGTCGCCTACACCGACGCGTTCCTTAACCGGCTGGAAACCCTCATCAAACGCGCCTACGACGAAGGCGACGGCGAGTTCACCAAGCTCACCGCCCACCGCCAAGATCCCCTCGTGCAGGCCGCCCTCTGGTATTTGGGCGAGACCATCCGCCGCCGCAAGGGCTGGGTGTGGAAGTACCTGCCCGACCCCAACTTCGGACTCCAGCCCTTCTACGCCGCCGAGCCGTCCTCCGCCCTTGATCACCCATGCGTAGGGCCCGCAGACGCTCCCGCTGAATCCGAACACCACTGGTACCCGCTCAACATGCTCCGCCGCACCCTCATCTGTGTAGATGACGTCGACAACGAGATTGACGAGTCCCTGGTCGGAATGGTCGAAGGCTGGTACGAGGAAGACGAAGAAGACGACGAGGAATGACGCTGCCGGTTTTCAACAGCGCGACCGTGCTGGTGGTGCTCCCAACCAGTATGCGGACGTCCCTCCGCCTTGCGATGCACCGCATCTGACGCCGCGCGCTGACCCACCAGGGATTACGGGACAACCCTCTGGCAGCGCACCGTCCCAGCACCGGCGGAGCAATACACAGGTAGTCCGGCTGTAGCCCTGAAGGAGATCGGGGTCCGGTCCCGATGGCGTGGCACCGGGACCGCACGCCGGATCCACGACGCGCTCCTGACCACCCGCGACGAACCGTATGTGACGCTGATGGTCAACCCTGCGGCTGGTGAGGGGAAAGTCCACGAGCTGTACCGATCGTGGGGGTATGAGGACATCGGGCAGAGCCAGCCCTCAGTGGCCTCCCCGGTCCTCAAGGTGATGATCCGCGCCACCCGCTGATCAGCGGGTCAGCCGAGCCCGGCGCAGAGGACCGCGGGTTCGGGACGACGTCACTCGCGCGGCTTCGCCTGGATCGCTTGCGTCGGGGCGTGTAGCCATAGGTGCTGGCCGTGCGGAGTGACCTTCAGGCCGAAGGCTTGGTTGTCAGGGCTGCCGAGGGCGGCGTACTCCGCCTCGATCTCTTCGGCCTCCGTCCACAGGTCTCGCGGGCCGTACACCGTCACCGTCCCACCGCTGGCGACGGCCGCTGAGCCGTCCTCGGCCTGGAGCCACACGGTCCGGACGTCCTGGTGGAAACCGTGTGTCATCCGTACGCCCGGTAGGCGGGCGCTGCCGTACAGGGCGAAGCCCAACGGGTAGAGCCTCTCGGGCTCAAGGTCGGTCTCCCGGCGCCGTGCAGTGGTGGTGTCCGGCGGAGCCAGCTTCTCCAGCCGGTGGGAGCGCATCGGCATGTACGAAGCACCGTGGAAGAACCGGCCGACGAGCTCCCCGTTGTCCTCGCGGACCAAGCGGACCGTGGCGCCGCCGTAGAAGACGTTGGTCATCGGGGCCACCAGGACGCCGCCGGGCACGAGCTGGCCAGCCAGGCACTGAGGTACCTCGCGCAGGGCGCACGTGGACAGGATCCGGTCGTACGGTGCGTGGTCGGCGAGACCCATCGAGCCGTCCGTGACCCGCAGGGTGGGGCGCAGCCCCTCGCCTTCGAGATTGGCCTGCGCCTGGTCGCCGAGCACGCCGTCGATCTCGACGCTGAAGACGTTCTCCTCGCCCACACGCCGGCACAGCAGCGCGGCCACGTAGCCGGTGGCTGTGCCGATCTCCAGGACGTGGTGGCCGGGCCGGATGTCCAGGGCGCTGAGCTGTCGGGCGACCATCGAGGGCATCGAGTTGGAGGACGTGGCGATGCCGGGCCCGCCCGGCTGACCGTTGTCCAACTGCGTGACCACGGGCTCATCGCTGTAGATCAGGTCCAACCGCTCGCGGCCGGTCACCAGCTCGCAGCCGCGCCGCAGTTGACGCCAGGCCGGATCCGGGATGAAGTGATGCCGCGGGGTGCGCTCCCAGGCGTCACGCCATTGGGGGGAGAGCAGGCCGCTCTCTGCCAGTTCCCTGACGAGCGCGGCCTGTCCCGGGTGGGCTGGCGAAGACTGTGTGGTCACGGAGCCACTTCCTGGGGGCGGCTGCCGTCGGGGCTCGGCTCCTCGTCCGGCACCGGCCACGGCTGGTCATCCGGCGGACCGCCGTGCCTACCGCCGTCAATCTGGATTACGGCCATGCGGGGAGTTAACACACGTCCTCCTCTGCGGATCAGAAATGTCGTGCTGGCGACGGTAGGACAGCTGGCGGGGGCCGGGAAGGGCGCACGGGGGCAGGCCCCCCGAAAGCGCGGATACCCCCTGATGCTCCCTCGGTCATCGCCCAGGGAGATGCCCTCATCTCGGTGGTTCGCCGTCCGGTTCATGCGGCCGAGGTGAAAGGCCGGGCCGCTGGTTCGCAGGATGCCGCCCGGCTATCGCCAGGGCTCGAGCTACGGCCCGCGCACCGTACCGGGCTGTCGCGCCGTCGTGGCCAATCTCGCCGATGAGCGCCAGCACCTCAACGAGCTCGACACCATCGGGCATCGGCCGGGCGGGACTGCCCGAGCCGGCACCGCACAGCAGGCTCTTCATCTGCTGGTGGTATAGCCAGCGCACCGTGCTGACCAGCGAAAATGGTGGGACGAGCGATATCTTGAAACGAACTGGTCCGGGAAGGGTACGGATCCCGATGTGTGCGATGCAGATGGGGGAGCGGCCCGGGGGTGCGATTCTCAGCCGCCTGAAAGGGCGACCGTCACCCGCAACCATGCCAGTCTGCTCGGACACCGCGCAGGCGGTAGCCGGAGCGGCAGCGATGAGCACGGTGGCACCACCATCCGGAGACGACGCAGCACGTTGCCAGGGGAGGAGCGGCCGGTGCCACTATGTGTTGCTCCACCCGGCTGTGCTGGAGTACGAGTCGAGCAGGTCCACCACGAAGACGAGGGTCGAGCCTGCTGGGATCAACGGTGAGGGTGACTGCTTGCCGTAGCCGAGACGCGGGGGAACGATGATCTCACGCCGGCCGCCGACCTTCATGCCTCTCATCCCCCGGTCCATGCCCTTGATGACCTTGCCACCGCCCAGGGCGAACTTGAACGGCTCGCCCCGGTCCCAGGAGGCGTCGAACTCCTTCCCGGACTCGTACGTCACTCCGACGTAGTGAACCCTGACCACCATGCCCGGCTTCACCTCGGCCCCGTCCCCGACGACCAGGTCCTGGATGGTCAGTTCGGTGGGGGCGTCACCCTCCGGAACGTCGACCTTGGGCTTCGTCGGTTGACTCACTGCAGCCTCATCATTCTCCGTTGGCAGCCCTCGCACGGGCCAACCGGACACGTGGACACTCCACGCTATCGAGAATGCCGATTCCCGGGGAACATCGAACCCAGCGGTGCACGGCGCCAGCCGGCATTCCGCGGGAAGGCCCGGTCCGGTGTGGTGGCCGCGCACGCTGGCGGTCTCGTCGAGGAGACCGATCTGTCTCCCCCGTCGGCGCCCAGCGGCAGAACCGTCTTATAGGGTCACGGGTGCCTTGCGACGAGCGGGCGACGGGTTCCGCGGTCGCTCCGTGCAGGGTCACACTGAGCAGATGGAGTCGACAGACGCCGCCGAGGCGTTCCTTCCCGCGCGCCGACAGCGGACTACTGCCAAGCCGCCCGGCGCCGCTGCCCATCCACTTTCGTACTGAGGCGGAGGGGAGCAGACATCTCAGGCGTTGCGCCTGGGCGCTGTCAGTTCGACGGACGCCTCGACAGCACGGCAACGGCCGGACGGCGCGTCCTCCCGGTACTGGACGATCAGGCGACCGTCGTGTTCGAAGGACGTGTTGTTGACTACTGGCGATCACGGCGATGTCACCTGTGGTGTTCCGACGCTTTCTTCGCCTTGGGGACATGGCCCAGCGTCGGCCGTAGGACCGGTGTCTGGCGGGCCAAGAAGTCCCACAGCTGGTCGGCGACTGGCCCGTGCGGTCGGTCGCGCCGGCGAGCTGCCGAGAGTTCCTCGACCACGCCTGGAAAGTGCCGTCCGGCGATGGAAAGCAGGCTTCCGTCACGCAACTCGGTCTCGATCATGAACCGCGGCACGTGTCCCCACGCCATGCCGTGCAAGATCAGCTCCTTCTTCATGAGGTGATCCGGAACGGAGCTCCGGGGCGCGCCTTCGACCAGGAAATGGCCTTGTTCCGACGGATGCCGCGCCGAATCCCGGACCATGCATTGGGTGAAGGCCTGCATCCGCTGCGGTGTGATGTCGGTGTCCGGAGGGAAGGGCAGGAAACCGGGCGCCACGACGGGCACCAGCGCGACGCGCCCGAGATCGATCCACTCCATCCGCACGTCGCTTTTGGGGACGCGGTGCACGATGAGATCGGCTTCGTCCTCCAGCAGCCGCTCCCAGGGTCCGGTGACCGCCTCGAACTGCAGGTGCAGTCGTGTCTGCGGGCACTGCGCGAAGAAGCGGCTGAGCATCTCCAACACCGGTGGGAGTGGACACAGGTCCCCTAGCACCACTCGCAGTTCGGCCTCTTCGCCCATCGCCAACTGCGCGGCGTAGGTCTGCAGTTCCTCGGCCTCATGCAGCAGGATGCGCACCTTGCGGTGGAAGGCGTGCCCCGCCTCGGTGAGCTGAACCCGATAGCCCGAGCGATCCAGCAGGTCCAGGCCCAGCTGGCGCTCCAGCTTGGCGACTGCTGAGAACACAGAAGGGTGCGAGCGGTGCAGCCGCTCGGCGGCGGCCTGGAAGCCGCCGTCGAGCACAACGGCGTTGAAGCACTGCAACTCGTGGAGCGTGAAGTTTGACATTGTCCAGCAAACCTACAGGGCTCTTTCGATCTTTGTAATAGAACTCTGCAGGTGGCATTCATAGGCTGAGTGCATACTTGCTGGATCACTGGAGCTGACATGACTTCTCAGACCCGTACTGCCATCACGACCGGCGATGGCGTCCGCATCGTCTACCGCTTCGACGGTGACGAGAACAAGCCGGTGCTGCTGCTCTCGAACTCCATCGGCACCGACCTCCACATGTGGGATGGCCAGGTGTCGGCTCTGACCGAGCACTTCCGGCTGCTGCGCTACGACGCGCGCGGCCACGGCGCCTCCGATGTCCCGAGCGGCCCGTATTCCCTGGACCGGCTGGGGCGCGACGTGGTGGAACTGCTGGATGCCCTAGGCCTGCAGCGGGTGCACGTGCTGGGCCTGTCGCTGGGCGGAATCGTCGCGCAGTGGTTGGGGATCCACGTTCCGGAGCGCGTTGATCGCCTGGTGCTCTCCAACACCGCCGCCAACCTCGGCCCGGCGAATCAGTGGGACCGACCGATCGCCGAACTGCTGGAAGCCCCCGACATGCAGGTCACCGCGGAGAGGTTCCTGCACAACTGGTTCCCGGCCCGCATGCTGCAGGGCGACGACGAGGTTGTCGAGGGCTTTCGCCGCACCCTGCTTGCCACGCAGCGCGAGGGCGTGGCTGGGAGCTGGGCTGCGGTGCGCGACTACGACCTGCGCCGCACGGCTGCGCTCATCCACAACCCGACACTGGTCATCGCGGGCGAGCACGACAGCGTCACGACCGCCGATCACGGGAAGGAGCTCGCCGCGACCGTCCCCGGCGCGCGGTTCATCGTCCTGCCCACGGTGCACATGGCGAACGTCGAAGGGCAGGCGGAGTTCGTGGACGCTGTGGTGGCCTTCCTCACGGAACAGTCTTGACAGCTACTGCGTTGTGTCGCGGCGGCTCCTTCCCGCTGTCCCGACCAACAGGCTCTGACAAGCCCCTGTCGTCCGATCCGGACCTCGCCGTTGATCGAACAGGGACCTGAATCCAATGAGTTGGCGCCCGTACGCGCATGAAGAGAGCGCCTCCTGGTAGCTCGCGGTTGTCGAAGCCAAAGCGAGCAGGAGGGGCGAGGCCCTGCGTCCTAGCTCCCCATGGCCAGTTTCGCCGTGTGCTCCGGGGCGGCATCTATCTTCGGGCGGTGATCGCCTTGCTAATGGGGAGAGGGAGGGCCGTCGGCGTTGGGGGGCTGGGTGGTGCGTGCCATTCGCTTGGGCCGTCGGCCGGCGATGACCGAGGCGGCGAGGCAGAGGGCGCCTGCGCCGTAGGCCCATGAGGCGGAGCGGGCGACGGCGACAGCGAAGAAGACCACGCCCAGCCCGGCGAGGGCGGCTTTGAGCAGCGGGGTGCGGGCGGTGGGCTGCCGGTTACCGGGTGCCATAGCGGTTCTCCTGATGTTCTGTGGCAGTCCGGTGCGACACGCACGGCTCGCCATCTGGGGGAGCGGACGGCGAGCCGAGCGAGAGGGTTCCAGCCTTCTGCGCCGCGGTGCCGACCGCTCCCCAGCTGCCGATCCTCTGGCCGTTGTTGGCGACCAGAGCGGCCTGGGTGGCGGTGTTCCACCTCATGAGCACCTTGGACTCGTCCCTGCGCGCATCGCGCTGAGGAATCCCACACCCTCCCGGGATGAGGGGCCCTGGTGATGCGCAGCGCGTGCTGGTGCGCTCGGCACGCTGCCGAGTTCACGCTGACCATGCGCCCGCCAGTGCGGCCTTCCACGTCTGCTCCGGCCTGCACAGCCCGCAGATCCCTCTCCCACGTGCCGTCAGCTAACCACCGGAGGTGCCGGTCGTGCACCGTCTTCCTCGCGCGACGAGGCCGGGCGCGGGCCGACAGCGCTGTTCCGGAGGGGCCTCAGCCCAGCGCCCTCTTGAGGAGCACGCTGATGCGCTCTTGCGCGACAGCGGCCTGCCTTCGGTGTACCCATCGCCCATGCAGCACCGGCACCGCCGCCCCCTCAGTCCGCGCCACCCGGAACCGAATTCACCGCGCGTTCCGGTCCGTGGTTCCCGGTCAGCCGGCAACCGTCGCACGGAAGAGCACGCCTGATCCGCGGACCTCCACCTCCGCACCCGCATTCCCATCCCCCCTCGTTCGCCGGGATGAAGGGCGACTCCCCTGGACCCAGAGCAAGTTGTGCACCCGTCGACAAGACCTCCAGCACGACCCGGCCCGCCGTGCACAACAGAATCTGCGGCGCGGCACCGCCGGTAATTCGTGCCTGGCCGACTACGACGTAGCGCGACAGTCGGAACTCGTCGACCGGTGTCCGGTATACCGCCTCCCCGTCGGCCGGCTCCGGACGCAGCACCTCCGGCGTATGTGCCTCGAAGCGGACGACGCTCAGGAGTTCCGGCACATCGACATGCTTGGAGGTCAGCCCGCAGCGCAGCACATTGTCAGAGTTCGCCATGATCTCGACGCCCAGGCCGGTGAGATAGGCGTGAGACGCGCTTGCATCCAGGCGACAAGAAGCGGTACGAGTCCGAGGCGGAGCGCTACGACGCGGGGGAGGGCGACGAGTCGGCAGATCCAACGTCACGGTGGCCGTTCGCCTGGCTGGGGTCGTCGCGCTCGTGACGCCGGAGGCTGGCGGGGAAGCGACTACGCCGAAGTCCTGACCGAAGAGGGCGCGATAGTACGCGACTTCCAGTTCGCGCTTCATCCAGATGTTGCCGGTGGGGGTCTCCTTCGTTGCATTGTCGGACCATCCGGTTGGTTTCCGCTGCGCTCTTCGAGATGCGCGACGAATGGATCGCCTTACCGCGCCGCCACCTCCCCGAAGGGGATATGGGTGATATCTGCCGTAAACTCTCTTTTAGTTCCTCTGTGCTACCCAACGCGCCGGAATGCAACCGCCAGTTGATCCCCAACAGCATGACGCGGGACACTGCCTTGTGGATGTGTGTTCCGGGCCGAGTGGCACTCGCTTCGGTATCCTCCTGAGCAGGTCATCGGAGGCCATTTACCCAAAGATTAATGGGCAGTTGACCTCAGGGTTTCGTGGTAGCGTCCTTGTTCGGAGGGACAATGCAACCTGAAAGGGAAAACGTGAACACGGAGAAGATCGCCGCTCGCCGCCTCTCGCTGGAAGAGGTGACGAAGCTCGGCGTGAAAGACAGGCTCTTTATTTCCGCCGACACGGCAGAACTCAAGCTTCCCGACTGCTATGTCCCTGCTTTTCTGACCAAGTCCGGTGAGGATTTCGAGGGCGGCTCGATCACGGCGAGAACCGTATTCCAGGAAGAGGTCTCCTGCCTTCCCGACGACGAGAATGAAGCCGGAATCTACTTGGCCGACGAGAACGGCTCGGTGACCATCGAGGTCCTCCAGTCCGCCGGAGTCGTGCTGGACCTGGCACTTTTCGTCCCTAGTGGGGACAAGGGGGCCCTCACGGCCCTTTACGCTGCGGCCCGGCAGGCCTTCGGCGCCGATGTCGTGCAGATCTGGCGCCAGGGCCTCAAGGAGGTTCCCGACGTGAAGGTCGACATCTTCGAGGAGCAGATTCCCCGGGGGCGCAAGGGGAGCGACAGCCCCAAGCGTGACCGTCGCGCGGTCGACACCTACCCCACCCGTGCGGACTTCATCGAGTTCTCCGCGGGGTGGAAGCCGGTTGTCGAGATTCACAAGCCGATTGTTGACGACACCCCGACCATCTGAGGCGGCGTTACCTCTCGTTCTCGGCCTAAGAGAACGCCGAGAACGCATGTGCCGGACCCGGTCGACCCATGAGCGGCCCAGGGAGCCGTCGGAAAATAGCTCACGAACGCCGAACCCGCCCTGTTCAGGGCGGTCGGCCCCACCCGTGACCGCGTACCCCAGAACTGCCTTGGTGGGCATGGTGAGACGGATGCGCGGTTGCTGTCATTGGTGGACAACGTGGTCGAGGTCGATGGAGAGCGTCTGCCGCTGCTGACACGTCAGCCCGAGAACGGGCGACTGATGTTCACGAGTTGGGGAGTCGGATGAGGGGATCGCAGTAACGCGTCCTCGCCGTTCGACCGGGTCCTGGAGCTGCTTCGCACGGAGCCCGACAGCAAACGCGGATACCTCCCGGTCTTCTCCGCCGCCGAGCTGAACGTCAGCGACAACCCCGGCATGGCGTGCCTGGCCGGACTGCACCTGCCCGCACGTGGCGGACGCCTGCACATGGTGTGCAATATGCGGGCCAACGGCCTGGACTGCGGCCTCCTGTCCGATGTCTTCAGCTTCACCATGATCCAGGAGTACGCCGCCGTCCAACTCGGCCTGGAGCTGGGCACCTACACCCATCACATCGGCTCGGCGCACGTGAACGACCGGAACACCGAGCGTGTCCAGAAGGTGCTGAACGAGGTGGACGCGCGGAGCCACCCGCAGCACTTCCCGTTCTGGGCGATGCCGACGGATACCAATCCCGACACCATCACGCGAGTCCTCGAGCACGAGGAGCTGCTCCGCACGAACAAGGTCCGCTACAGCGCAGCCGACATCGCGTACCTCGACGTAGACGCGTACTGGCAGCAGGTCCTGCTGCTGTTCGAGGCGTACCGGCAGGTCGTGCACGACCAGGCCGACGCCGTGAGCCGCGATGTGCTGGCCGCGCTGCGAGTCACGATCGCCAACCGCCGCGACGTCACCGTGCAGCCCTGGCAGGCCCACGTGCACTACTGGGACCTGCTCGTTGACGCCGACTGGTTCCCTGACCGCGATATCCCTGCCTGCCTGGACGCCGCGTACGCAGGCAAGACGGTCGCGGTTGCCCTCGCCTACGGGGAGCCCGGCATCCACGCTCGCCTGCACCACCTCATCGGGCACTTCGACCCGACCCGGGCCGCCGCCGGGACCATTCGAGGCGACCTCGGCAACGACAGCCCCGAACGTGCCCTCGCCGAGAAGCGCCTCGTACGGAATCTGGTGCACACCTCGGACGACCCGGATGCGGCCCGCAGGGACTTCGGCACCTGGTTCGGAGCCAGCCGCCGTGAACTCTTGGCGCCGCCCGTCCCGCCCCAGGCCGTCCCAACCGACGCCTTACTCCCTTCCTGGAGGACTCCATGACCGATCCTCTTGCCTCACCACGGCGCGCTCTGCCGATCCTGCCCCCGACAAGTTCGGATCCCTGAAGCCGGCGCTCGCCGACGTGATCGAGTACCGGAAGTCGGGGCTGTCGTTGAACTGGATCCTCGGCTGCCCACTGGAGTGCGGGTATTGCGTCCGGCACCTCTTCGACAACTTCGAGATGAAGATCCCCAGGCGCCTCATGAGCGATGAGGAGGCCGTCGCACGCCTCGTCAATCACTCGTACTTCCGGGCTCACAGGACGCCGGCAGTTTCTGAACAGAGCTACGGATCCCATGCTGCCAAGGGTGAAGCCTCACCTGTTCAACGTGCTCCGGCACTTGGACGACCAGGGCCTGACGAACCACGTGCTGATCATCACGCGCTGGCGCGTCGATGCCGAGGACTGCGCAGTCCTCAACTCTCTCAAGAACCTGCGCCTGACCGTCTTGGTCACCCACTCGGGCATCGACAACGAGAAGATCGAACCGGTCGACTCGAACATCGCCGCGGCCAGCCTACGCACCCTGTTCGACAACGCGGAGCGATACTGCACCGTCTTGTACTGGCGGCCGATCGTTCCCGGCCTCAACGACAGCGACGCGCACCTCGAACGGGCTCGTGGGCTGTCCGCGTATGCGCATGCCACCGTGTTCACGGGCTTGTTCTTCCGTGAGGAGATCGCCGAGTACTACGAGTCGCACGGCCTGCCGCTGCCGTACGAGGACACGGCCCGGCGCAAAATCATGCCGGAGACCGTCGAGCAGCGAATCCTCGACTACTTCCGCACGGACGAGAACCTATCCGCCCCCTGGGGAGCGCCGTTCCGCAAGACCTCATGTGCCGTCGCCTACGCCCATGGCGAGGCCGACTACAACGGCCACTACGGCATCAAGGAACTGTGCAACATCTGCCCCGAGGAACAGATCTCCCCGTGCAGGTCGGCGTGGGACAAGCCCGACCTTGCCGAAGTCACCGAAGAAGCCCGAGCCCTCGGCGCGACGGGCCCCGTGGAGATCGACGACCGCGCCATCATCGTGGAGGGACTGGACGAGCCGCCGCGCTACTTCCTCCAGCACGGATTCGGCTACCAGTGCCACGACCGAGCGAAGCCCCACCACTACCGTCAGCACGGCCGGGCCCCCATCGGCTGGCAGTCGGAGAACGGAAGCCCAACGCCATGAATTTCTCTGCCTGGCCGAAGCTGCTTGTCGTCGACGTCGAAGGCAACGGCGGGAACCCGCCCGACCTGGTTGAGGTCGCCGCGCTGCCCATCCGTGACGGCCAGGCGGACAAGCGCACGGCCGGGGCGTGGCTGATCCGCCCGCCCCGGTCCGTGACGCCGCACGCAACCCGGGTGCACGGCCTGCGCAACGAAGACCTGGCCGGTGCCCCTACGTGGGACAAGATCGCGGACCAGGTCCACGGCCTCATGAGGGACGCCTGGATCTGCGCCCACCACGCTCACGTGGACTACCGCGTGCTGAAGGCGCATCTGCCGAAGTGGGAGCCGGACGGAGTCATCGACACACTCCGCCTGGCCAAGGCCACCTACCCCGACGCGTCCTCCTATGGGCTGGACGCGCTGATCACCCACGTGAAGCCGGACCTCTCGGAAGCCCCCGCGGTCGGCCGGCACCGCGCCACGTACGACGCCTACGCCACGGCGCAGCTCCTCATCGCCATGGCCGCTCACTACGAGACCTGGGACCAGCTCGTTGCCGTGGCAGTTCCGCCCAGCCTGCCTGGCGCCCCCGAACCAGATAAGGACCCCACCCTGTGGTGATACAAGTGCCCATCCGCATCGGAGTTCTCGGTGCGCCCTCCACCTGCGCGACGACGCTGTTCAAGCGGATCGAGATGGAGTTGCGCGGCCACGGGATCACCGTGGCCCGCACGGGCCGCCTTGCCCAACGCGCTGCTGCCCTTGGTCTGCCGAAAATGCAGCACCACACCGCGGAATCCACGGAATGGATCATGGCCCAAGGCATCGCTGACGAGCTCGCGGCCAACGCTCAGGGCGCCCAGGTCGTCCTCGCGGACCGCGCCGTCCTCGACGCGTGGGTCTACTACTTGGCGGCGCTCGCCTACCGCGAGGAGGCCCACTACAGCATGGACCTGCACCTGATGGCCCGTGCGCAGTCCGCGAAGTACAGCGTGCTGTTGGCCACGGTGCTCGACCCGGCCGTCCCGCTCGCCTCGGACCAGGGTCCCGACTACGACCACGGCTTCCGCGCTCTGGTCGACCACCAACTGAACGAAGTCCTCACCGACGAGAAGCTGGCCAACGTGCTCCGCGTCACTAGCGTCCCCGGCAATCAGGCCGCCGCCGTCCAGCACACTGTCGATGTCGCCCTCAAGGCAGTGGCCGCATGAGCGGCACTCCGCCCGCGGGCACCATCACCATCGCCGGGAAGTCCGTCTCCCGGCTCGGCTTCGGCACCATGCGCCTGACCGGGCCCGGCACCCGGGGTGACCCTGAAGACCGGCACACTGCCATCAGAGTGCTCCGCCAGGCCGTGCACACCCACGGCATCACACACATCGACACCGCGGACGCCTACGGCCCGCACACCGTCGAGCACCTGATCCGTGAGGCGCTGTACCCGTACCCGGAAGACGTGCTGATCGCCACGAAGGTCGGTCTGGTCCGGCCCGCACCCAACGTCTGGGCCCCTCACGGCCACCCCGTCTATCTGCGGTCCTGCGTCGAGGCGAGCCTGCGTCGGCTCGGCGTTGAGCGGCTGGAGCTGTGCTACCTCCACCGCATCGACCCCGAGGTTCCGACCGCTGACCAGATCGGAACGCTCCGAGCTCTCCAGGACGAGGGAAAGATCGGAAGCCTCGGCCATGGGTCGGGCGCGAACTGACCCGCGCGGACTACCTGGCGATGATCGGCGAAGGCATCGGCCAGGATTACCCGAGCCTGGAGGCCGCAGCCCGGGCCGCGGGGTACGACGGCACACTGGCCGGCATCTATCTGTCCGGGCCCCGTCAGGAGTGAGGCTCTCGACCGCGCCCGCGTGTGGCCCGGCCGAGGGGACCAGCAGCACTACACCCGCTTGGCCGTCTCGTAGTCGGCCGCCTGCCCGGCCCACACGGGACGACACGAATCGTTCGCCCTCTGAAGACGAGGCATGCCCCGGGACGGGGTCAAGAGTTATCACCGCGAGCTGGCCGAAATCTTTCGACGTCGAGCAGAATGCGGGGCATGACGGACGGCGTGCCAGAGGAAGACATCATCGAAGCCGCATGGCAGAAGCTGCTTACCACCCAACGCGTGGACGGCAAGTTGCTACGCGCCGCCTACGCCGAGCCGCGACTACGGCAGCTGTTCCCCTGGGTCGGCATGGCCAAGTTGCACTTCAGCCGGTGCACAGAGCCGCGTTGGACCTGGGACGTCCCGTTCATCGCCCCGATGCTGGGCGGCGGCTTCTTCGTCGGTGGGCCCTCACGGTCCCAGAGCGTCGGCCCCGCCCCGACCGCGGAGGCTGCCATCGCGATGGTGGTCGAACGACTCCCGCCAGGCTGCGGTCGTGCCTTCGTTGGCACGCCCGAGGAACTGGCCGAAAAAGAACAGTCGGAGTAGTCAGGGCGGATGCTCCAGAGACCTCATAAGCCCGCTGAGGGCTGCCCGGCGTGGGGCAGCCCTCAGCGGTGGGGATGGATGGCGTCAGGAAGCGGCCTGGTGGTTGGCGAGGTGGAGGGCGTCGGTGGCCGCTGTCAGAGCAGCGTGAAGACCAGCGACCTCGTACAGCGTGGGATGGACGATGGGCGTCCGTCCAGTCACCGTTGAGACCGGGCCAGGTGGCGAGTACGACAGTGGTCGCAGCCAGCCCGAGGCGCGCGGTCACGTCCATGCCGCCGTCGCGGCCGGGCTTCCAACTCAGCAGGATCGCGCCGGGCTGGAGCCGCTCAGGTCCCCGGGCGGTGTCCCACATGGCGCGGATCGGCTCGGTGGGGCGGCGTGGGGGGACGGAGCGCAAGAGAGCACCACGCGCCGACGCGGGCATGGGGCGGCGAACAAGATTGCTGCGGTCCAGGTACGGGGCCGAGGGGCCGCTGGTCCACTGCTTGCAGCTGCGGGTCGCGAGAAATCGTTCCCGTCCGGTACATCCGTCGGTGAGGGGGCTGCCGGCGGTGGTGTGCCGATGTTCGGAGCGGCAGATGGTGCCGTCGGCATGATAGGCGGTCACGGCGATCGAGTGGCGAGTCATGCGGGATCTCCGGGTCAGATGCAGGGGCAGTGGCGGCTGGGGGAGGAGATGAGGGCGGCGAGGAATCCGGCGACGGCCTGTGTCGGGGTGTCCGGCCCGAAGCTCTGGTGCCAGGCGATTGTGCCGTTCGCCCCCTTAACGTGGATGTGCCGCAGCTCGCCGCGCGCCGCTGCGGAGCTCTCAGGGGGAGAAATCCCACGTAGACGCGTTGGTCGGGGCTGGAGCAGTGGACGTTGCTGTCCAGGTCAGAGGCGACGTCCCACCCCTGATTCTTGAGGAGGTCGGTGACGGGGCCTGCGCACTGGCAGTCGAGCAGCCACTCACGCTCGCCGAGGGCGGCGACGGAAGCGCGGCGGGAGCGTGGAACGGGGCGGTAGCGGTGAGCGTCATGAGCAAAAATCCCTTCGTTGACCTGCGGTTTTCCGCGGCGTCCGTACGTTGACATGGTCTGGGAGGGGGTCTCCAGTCCTGTCCGGCGGTGTGCGTCTGCCGTCGGCGAACTGGTTCCGCTGCCATCCAATCGAGTCGTTTGACGGCTAACCCAGCCGTTTCGGCTTTTGGCAGCGAACCTGGTCGTGCGGGGGTGAGCAGACTGGGGGTGTGACGGCCGCGAGACAGCTGAGTTGCGCCACGGTCAGGGCTCACGGCGTGGCTGGGTCGGGTGGGCATGCCGTCGAGGGGTGGACCTCCCAACACCTCGCAACGGAGGTTCAGTTCAGCACGCCGGCCGTCCGGCGCGGCAGGCGTATGCGGCGTGGACGGCGTGCATGGCATGCGACATAGTGCGCTTGTGAAGCGTGAGTGGAGTGCCTTGACTGCGGAGCGTGAGGCGCTCACCGCGCGAAGCGCCGAGTTGGGTCGCTCGCGTGTCCAACTCGCCTGCGCTGTGGGAACATTGCCCACATGAGTGACCTTGGTGCAAGGTCTTGGCGGTCGGTCGCGTGGCGGGTGGCGGTCCCGGTCCTGGTCTTCGCGGGCAGTACGACGGTGGTCATGACGCTCAGGTTCTCCTGGACCCCGCGAGCCGACAGTGACCGTTGGGCCGTGGCGATGGTCGTTGCCGTGTTCCTCAGCGGCTTGGCGGTCAGCGCCTTCGAGTGGATCCGCGGCAGCAGCACGCCCGAGACCGGCCCGGCCTCGACCGACAGGCAGGAGGTCACCGCAGGCCGGGACAGCGAGAACATCGTGGCCCGCGGGGACATCGGCGTCGCCGGGACAGGCGCGCCAGGACAGGCCGTGCGAAACAGACCGGCGGCGCCGCTCGATCAGCGCGTGAAGTCCGGCCGCCGCAGCCGGAACATCGTGGCCGGCGGAAACGTCGCGCTCCCGCCGGAGGAGAGGGAGTAGGAACCGGTGGGTGACGGGGACCGCCGAGCGGTGCGTCAGCAGGTCCGCTCCGGCAAGGGGAGTGTCAACACCCTGGCTGCGGGCGACGTGGGCGACGTACATGTGACGAACAACTACTACAGGACGAAATGGGCCAGTGCGATAGCGTTCGCCATGGTCGTCGGATTCGGCGTGGTCTACTACCTCGCCGGCAACCCGGATGCCAAGGACGCGATTGCCAGTGGCCCGCTGCTGCGGGTCACGGTCCAGACCAGGGACAGCATCATGAACCACAACGGGGCGTGGTTCTTCCCGGGAAAGCTGCTGAGCGCCGGACAGGCGGTCCACACCGAACAGGTGGCCGCGCTCATGTCGAAGCGGTCCGACAAGGTGGACACCTACGAGACGGCCACGCTGGTGACTCTCGAGGGCAACCGCAGCCACACCGTCGACATCACGGGCATCCACATCAAGGTCCGCAGCAAGGCCACCCCAACTCCCGGCGGGACCCTGCTCGTCTATCCGTCCCAGGGCGAGGACACCAACATCAAGATCGGGTTCAACCTCGACGAACCGGTCCCCGTCCCCCGCAACGCCGATCGCGAGGGGGAAGCGTTCGGCGAACGCTACTTCGACGGCCATTCGGTCTCCGTCAAGAAGGGGGAGATCGTGAACTTCGGCTTCACCTTCCAGACCGTCAAGTGGGATGTCACCTACGACCTCGTGCTCGACGAGGTCATCAACGGCGAGCACACCACACAGACAGTGACCAACGGATCCCGGCCGTTCCACACCAGGGGATTCGCCTCGGCCTACGACCAGGCGGTCGCCCCGGACAGTCAGGAGGACGGCTCCTTCGCCGTCACCGACCGCGCGAAGGCGATGGAAGGGATGTGCGGCACGCCCTGCACGGTCCGGCTGGCGCAGGGCACAGCGGCCACGGCGAAGTAGGTGAGGAACGGGTGAAGCCGGCCAGGATGAGCACGAACCGCAGGATGACGCTGGTGCTGGTCGTCGCCGTGATCGTGGCCGGGCTCGCCGGGTACCTGACGAGACAGTGGGATACCGGGGCTCCGGACTCCGCCACCCCGCACGCTGGCGCGACCACCCGCACCCCGCCAAGGTCCACCGCCGTACCGAGCCCCAGCCCGACCAGCGACAAGCCGTCCGCCTGGTGCGCCGCCGCACCGAACAAAGTCATCGAACCACGGCCGAAGATCGAGCTCGTGTTCTCCACCGCCACCTGGCGCAGCTGCACCACCAAGGTCACGCGCAGTGGAGCCGGAAAGGGAGGCATCCAGTACAAGGTCGACGCGACCCTGCCGGTCTTCTGGTCAGCGAACCCGGCCGTCGATGCGCTCAACTCGCAGATCAGGAGCCGGATCGACGACGACGTCAAGGGCTTCCTCGCCGCCCTCGACGAGACCACGTCCGACGTGGCTCAGGACGCGGCCTTCACCCTCTCCGAGCAGCCCAGGATCAATCAGGTCGGCAAACTGGCCGTGATCCAGCTCACCGGCCAGGTATATGTCGGCGGCAACCACGGTGGGGTGATCGACAACTGGATCAACATCGACACGGACACCTGGAAGATCCTGGACAAGGACCAGATCCTTCGTCCCGCCGCCCGGCAAACCGCAGGTGCCACCAGGCTGGCCAGGCTGATCGCCCCGAAGATCAGGGGCATGAACGGCGGCTCCTGCACCACGGACGCAAAAACCCTCCTCGCAGGCGGCCAGACGCCCGAGGGAACGGTCACGCCCAGCAGCTATCAGAAGAAGATGGAGGTGGGCTTGCAGGACGGCGGCGAACTCGTCGTCGACTTTCCCCCTTACTACCTCTTCGCCTACGGCTGCGGCATCGGCTCCGCCACGCTCGATCTCCGCGATCTCAGCGGCCTGATCAACCCGGACACGGCCGCCCTTGCCACGGCAACCGTCGCGCCCGAGGTGCCCCCTTCACCCTTCCACGGCTGAACCGAGGGCACTGGGGTCCTGTTGAACCCCGAGGGCGGATTGCCCGTTGTGCCGTCTGGCGGACCTGTCAGCACGAGCAGGCTCGTTGACGTAAACCTAGTCGGTCCAGGTCAGCGGGCTGCACACGACTAACTTCGCTGTCGAAGGACAACTAGCAAGGGGACCGGCCCCCGATGTCCGTGCAAGGGGAATGAATCGGCCGCCCGCGGTGCTGTTCCGGGGCGACCGATCGCTGTGGGAGGTTGGGTTGGAGAGCGAAGAGATCCGTACGTACGCCGAGGCGGTTGATGATGCGGAGGCTGCGTCCTTGGGCCGGGCCCGCATGGCCGATGGCAGACGGATCGAGCTGACCGTGGACGAGCTGGCGCAGCTGGTCGGTGCCGAAGCCACGGGCGAGCGTGGCACAGGCCTGGCACTGAGCATGTCCTCAAGGCGGGCCGTGAGCGCGTCGGCTGGCCGGTTGAGGGCCGAGAGCATGGTGAAGTAGTCCTCTTCGCTCAGGCCGGCTTCGTGCAGACAACCCGACCAGGGACCAGCCGTCCCCGGCCGTCGCAGCTTCAACCCGGTGCTTGCCCGCGTAGGAGACCATGCCCGCGTAGCGTGGATTTCGGAGCATTTTCGCGATCATTGTGGACGACCAGGTGCGCGCGGCCGGTGGCGTGACCCTTCGACGTTGAACGTCCTGGCGATGCTGTATGCCGATTCCCCCACCATGAAGTCCTGGAAGATCCGGGTGACCACGCCGACCTCTTCTGGAATGAGTTGGCCCTTGTGTTCCCCCCTGCGGACCCAGCCGTAGGCGATACGGCCCTGGGCAAGGCCGTTCTGGGCGGCGGAGAGGTGCTGGCGGGCGACGCGGCGGGCGGTGTCCTCGGAGGACTTGAGTGCCATCACGCACATCATTCGAGCCATATGGCGGTCGCTGTCGTTGATCAAGTTCATACGGCCGCCGGTGGCCCCGGTTTCCGGGTGCTTGACGTACTCGACGATGTCGATGAGGTCTTCGAGGTCCAGTGGCTGGCGGACGAGGCGATCGAGGCCGTAGAAGATGACGCCGTCGATCACGCCGTGCACGAGGTCGGCGAGCAGTTGGCGGAACTCGGGGCGCAGCACCGTCCAATCGACCGAGCCGTCAGCTTTGGCGATCTTGCGCTTCTTGAAGGCCGAGGTGTCGTTCTCTTTGTAGATCTTGGCGAATGGGCCCCAGCGAAGACGGGCCCGTGAGTCCTCGGCATCTTCGAGCTGGCGGTCGACGCCGGCTTCGAGGCCGAAGCGGTCGGAGGAGATACGTGCCGGGTCGCTTGGGCGCGTAGGCGGCCAGGTGATCGTAGAGGTTGAGGGTGACCTGTCCGCCGCGGGCGTAAGCGGGGACGTCGAAGTCCTCCCAGACGGTGGCGGGGGCTGCGGTTGTCACGACGGTTCGGCTCCTGGTGCTCGGTGGCTCCGATACCAGGCACTTTCCGTCGAACTCAGGGGCTTGGTGGCGCCGTGGATCCGCCGTAGGATCCGCGGCCGCCCGTGTGGATACTGATCACCATGCGTATCGACTTTGACCCCGCTGAGATGTCCCGCAACGAGTTCTACAAGCTGCTGACCGCGGTGGTGGTGCCGCGGCCGATCGCCTGGGTGTCCACCATTTCCGCCGACGGGGCTGCGAACCTAGCCCCGCATTCCTTCTTCAGCATCGCCAGTGTGGCGCCGCCCGTGGTGCAGTTCAGCTCGGTGGGGCGGAAGGACACGCTGCGGAATGTCGAAGCCACGGGGCAGTTCGTGGTGAATTTTTCGTCGGAGGGGATGGACCGGCAGATCAATGACAGTGGCACGGACTTTCCGCATGGTGTGAGTGAGTTCGAGGCGGCGGGAATCGCTTCCGAGCCGAGTGTGCGGGTGAAGCCGCCGCGGGTGGCGGACTCGCCCGTGGCGCTGGAATGCGAGGTGCACAGCACGCTCGGGATCGGGGATTCCACGGTGGTGTTCGGGCGGGTGGTGCATGCCGTGGTGGCGGACGATGTGCTGGTCGACGGGCATCCTGAGATCGCGAAGCTGCGGCCGTTGTCGCGGCTGGGCAAGGATGAATGGGGCACGGTCGCCGGCTTGCGGGAGATATCCCGGATCCGGCATGCGGACTGGCAGGGGCCCGCCGGGCGGAGCTGAGCGGGGGAGGTTTTCCGTCGGTTCGCTTCGGGGGTGCTTCCGGCTGATGGAGGTGTTCGAGACTCTGCGGTGACGGCGTCGGCGTCGGCCGGCGCGATGGACGAATGGAGTCGCTGTGAACGACCTTGTTCCCGTCCCCCGTGAGTCCCTGGAGCGGGTGTCTGACTCCAGTGCGGAGGCGGCGTCCGCCGTGCGTTCCGTGGTGGCGGCGTTCAGCCGGCGGTCTGCTCTGCGGGCGGCGGCCGCCGGGGCCGTCGCCGTGCCGGCGGTGGCGTACGGAGGCGGAAGCGAGGCCGCCGCCGCCGAACGGGGGCGGGGGAGGGGGCTGCGGGTGATGACCTTCAACCTGCGGTACGCCTCCGACAGCCGGCCGAATTCCTGGGCCGAGCGACGCCCCGTGATGCGGTCGCTGCTGCGGCGCGAGGCCCCGCAGCTGCTCGGGACCCAGGAGGGGCTCTACGGGCAGCTGCGCGACATCGCGGAGGATCTCGGTCCACGCTACGACTGGGTGGGCACGGGGCGGGGTGGTGGGAGCAGGGATGAGTTCGCGGCGATTTTCTATGATGCGCGGCGGCTCGCGCCGGTGGAGTACGACCATTTCTGGCTGTCCGACACTCCGTATCTGATCGGGTCGGCGACCTGGGGGAACACCGTCATCCGGATGGCGACCTGGGTCCGGTTCCGGGACCTGCGGACGGGCGGCGAGTTCTACGCCTGCAACACCCACCTCGATCATGCGCATCAGTACTCGAGGGAGAGGTCCGCCACGCTGATCCTCGAGCGGCTGGGGGCGCTCGAGCCCGCACTGCCCCGGATCGTCACGGGCGACTTCAATGTCGCGGCGCACAAGAATCCCGTGTACGAGGCGATGCTGGGCGGCGGGACGCTCGTCGACAGCTGGGACACGGCCGAGGAACGAAGCCCGCAGTACGCGACGTTCCATGGGTACCGGCCTCTGGTGCCGGACGGGGACCGGATCGACTGGATCCTCACCTCGGCGGGCGTGCGGACGCGGCGCGCCACGATCAATACGTTCTCCCAGCACGGGCAGTTCCCGAGCGATCACCTTCCGGTGCAGGCGTTGCTGGACTGGTGAGCCGACCGGGTCCGCGAGCCTGGCGCTCAGGGCTGGTGGGCGGCCGCCGAGCCACGGACCTGGAGGTTGTCCAGGAGGTCCTGCGTGGCGGCCGCCACGGCGTCCACCGCGCGCTCGAACACCTCGCGGTTGTGTGCGGCCGGCGCCCGGAAGCCGGAGACCTTGCGGACGTACTGCAAGGCCGCGGCCCGGATGTCCTCGTCGGTGACCTCGGGCGTGATGGGCGGGCGGAGGGTCTTGATGCTGCGGCACATGAGTCCAGTCTGCCTCCTGGGCCCCGGGTGCGGGCCGAGACCGCGGGAGCGGTTCAGCTGAGCCCGGTGACCCGCATCGTGATGTTGAGGCGGCCGCTGGTCAGACCGGATGCCGGGTCGCAGGTGCCCGGCCGGACCTTGGGCACCCCGTGGTACGCGAAGCGCGACGGCCCGCCGAAGACAAACAGGTCGCCGGAGGCCAGCTCGATGTCGGTGTACGGCTTGGTGCGCGTCTGCGTATTGCCGAACCGGAAGACGCAGGTGTCGCCGATGCTGAGGGAGACGACCGGTGCCCCCGAGCGTTCTTCCTTGTCCTGGTGCATGCCCAGTTTCGCCTGGGCGTCATAGAAGTTGATCAGCGCGGTGTCGGGCGTGTAGTCGTCGCCGGCGGCCGCGTCCTGGTACGCGTCGACCAGTGCCCGACGCCCCAACTTGACCATCCAGTCCGGGAATTCGGCGACCCGGGCGCCATTGACGTCGTCGGCGGTACGCGTATAGGCGTACGGCTGCCAGTGCCAGCCGATGCACACCGTCTGGACGGACATCACGCCGCCCCGGGGGAGCTTCGTGTGCCGGATCGGCGCCGGGCCGCGCGCCCAGTCCCGGCAGGCGGCGACCAGTTCGCGCTGCCGGTCCAGGCTCAGCCAGCCGGGGACGTGGACGGCACCGGGGGCGAGCACGCGGCGGGGGCGTTGTTCCTGGGTGTGGGACGGTGAGGAGTGGGCGGCGTCGGATATTCCCCCGCTGGGGAGATCGGTGGGCCTCGGCGGTCCGGTGAGCGCCCCGGGCCTTTCGACGTCCCCGACGTCCCCGAAGCCCCCAAGGCCCTCAGATGCCTCGAAGTCTTCGAAGCCGGGAAGTGGCGTGCTCATGTGCTCCTCGACCTGCCTCGTTGTCTCGCCCGCTCGTCGGCTGTCCGGCCGCCGCTGTGCAGCCGCTGGGTCGCCGCTCTCTTCAGCGTGCCACGGAGAGGCGTGCCGCGGAGGCGGGGCGGTCGGCGGGCGACGGTCGTCGGCCATATCTCGCCGCCCACCGGGCCCTACAGCGCCCCACAGTGCCCGATGGCGCCCGCCCGCTTACTTCAGATCGATCTGGAACACCTTGTCGGAGCCGGCGCCGCCGCCCCCGTTGTTGTCCGCATTCGTCGTAGTCAGCCACAGGGAATTCCTGCCGGGCACGGACTCGACCGTGCGCAGCCGCCCGTAGTCGTTGGTGTAGTACGCCTTGGGGGTGCCCGTGGTGGTGCCGTCGACGGGAATGCGCCACAGGCGTTCGCCGCGCAGTGCCGCCATGTAGATCGCCCCGTCGGCGTATGCGACCGCACTGGGCGAGGCATCCTTGACCGGCCACTGGCGCTTGGGGTTGGTCATTCCCTCGGTGGAGCAGTTGCCCTCACACTCGGGCCAGCCGTAGTTCTTGCCGGGTTCGATGAGATTGAGCTCGTCGTACTTGCTGTCCCCCAACTCGCCCTCCCACAGACGCCCTTGTGCATCCCAGGTGATGCCCTGCGGGTTGCGGTGGCCGTAGGAGTAGACCAGGGAGTGGAACGGGTTGCCGGGGGCCGGCCTGCCGTCGGGTGTCATGCGCAGAATCTTGCCGTTCAGCGACTTCTTGTCCTGCGCGAGATCCGGGGTCTGCGCCTCGCCCGTGGTGGCGTACAGCAATCCGTCGGGGCCGAATTTGATGCGCCCGCCGTTGTGGTACTTGTTCTTCTTGATGCCGTCGACCAACACCTTGTAGCCGCTGAGCCTGGTGCCGTCGAAGGTCATCCGGGCGATGCGGTTGCCTTCCGCGGCCGTGTGCATCACGTACACGTAATGATCCGTCTTCCAGGACGGCGATACGGCGATGCTCAGCAGCCCGCCCTCACCGCCCGTGGTGACCACGTCGGGGACCTTGCCGACCTGCTTCTTCGTGCCGTCCTGGGCGAGAGTGGAGACGGTGAACGCGTCGCGCTCGGTGATCAGGGCGGATCCGTTGGGAAGCCAGCTCAGGCCCCAGGGGATGGACCAGCCCGATGAGACAGTCCTGGGCGTGCCGGGTACGGAGGCGGGGCCGGCGGCTGCCGTGGCGGCGTCACCCGTACCGGCGGATGCGGCGAGAAATCCGGCGGCGAGGGCGGAGGCGGCGGCCACGGCGAGCGCGGCGTGACGTGCGGCTCTGGTGCGGATGCGCATGGGGTCTCCGGTCAGACGGGCCAGAAGGGTTAGAAGGGTTAGAAGGGCCAGAAGGAGCAGAAGGCGTGACGGGGTGTGCCCTCGGGTGGGCATCAGCGGCGCCGGGCTGATGGGGGAGCGGATGGCTGAAAGCGGAGCGAGGCTGCTGGGAAGTCGGCGGAGAAGCTGATAGGAAAGCCGACGGGGAGCTGATAGGAAAGTTTCCTGTCTGTCTCTCTGATGGCGGGAAAGTACTGCGCTCAAGACGACCGGTCAAGGGGTGGGAGATGGGAGGTATCTCCGGTTCCGCTGACGGGAGTTGCGGGTGCAAGATCTTTCGCTTGGATGTGCACCGGGCGTACATCCGCGGCGAGCTGGGGAATTGCGGGTGAGGGAGTTCCGATCGGTGCGCCGCTGTCGCGTTATAGGTCGGAGCATTTTTGTTCTGCCCCATTGACCTGGGCCCTGCGGCTGAGGATTCTGCAGAGCGACACAACGCAGCACCGCACCGCACAGCACCGTGCAACGTGGTCGATGAACCGCCGACGGCCGGCGCCCACTGGGACCGTTGGCGTGCGGACCGCGGCCGCTTCCCTCGCGGCGCGAGCGCGAGCGATGCGGGTCTGCCGTAGTGCGGCAAGTACTGCCCGATTAGCGGTAGTTGAGCGATGGTCGGCGGAGCACCGTCCACGTGATCCACGAAAGCCACGGGTGCACTCGGCCACCGAGCCCCCGCGGCCCACCCCCCCCGCGCAGTCACAGACATTTCCAGGCATCCCAGCCATCCCCACGCATCCAAGGACCCCCACAGACATCCACGAAAGGCCGGCCCCTGATGAACGACGCCACGGAACACGCCCCCCGCACCCCCGAGATCCCCCAGCACCCGCTCGCCACCCCGAGCGGCGACCAGGCCGCCTGGCAGACCCCGGACTACACGGTGATCGAGACCGCACTCGAGGTCACCGCCTATTCCCTGACCGCTCGCTGACCGCCCCGCCATGCTGCTGCAGGTGCTGGGCACCGCGGCGGGAGGCGGAGTGCCCCAGTGGAATTGCGCGTGCCCCGGGTGTTCCGGGGCGCGCGCCCATCCCGCCCGGCGCCGACGCCATGCCTCGCTCGCCGTACGAGCCGACGACGATCACTGGTATCTGATCAATGCCACCCCCGACCTCGCCGACCAGATCGAGAGCACGCCGGCCCTGCACCCGCGCCCCCTGGGACGCCGGACCCCCGTGGCCGGCCTGGTGCTCACCGACGCCGAACTCGACCACACCCTCGGCATCGCCCGGCTCCGCGAGGGCGACCGTATCGAGGTGCTCGCCACCGCCCCGGTCCGCTCCGCGTTATGCGACCGGGCCCGCCTGGACGGCCTCCTCACGCCGTACGCCGAGCTCGAGTGGCGGGAATTGGGCCCCGTGCCGGTGCCGCTGTGTGACGGCTCCGATGTCGTGATCAGCGCCGTACCGGTCTCGGACAAGCGGCCCCGGTACGCGGCCAATGGAGCCGGCACGGCGGGCGGTTCCGGCGCGCCCCGGAACGTCGACCCCTGGGTGATCGCCCTCCGCCTCCACGACCGCCGCACCGGCGGCACCGCCGTCTACGCGCCCGCGCTCGCTGCCTGGCCGGATGCGTTCCAGGAGGCGCTCGGAGGCGCCGACTGCGCCCTGATCGACGGCACCTTCTGGGATGACGAAGAGCCGCGCCGCAGCGGAATTTGCCCCCGTACGGCCACCGGCATGGGGCATCTGCCCATCGACGGCCCCAACGGCACCGCCCGGCGCCTCGCCCCGCTCACCGCCCGCTGTTTCTACACCCACCTCAACAACACCAACCCCCTCGTCGACCCCGACGCGTCGCAGCACAGAACGATGGCCGAAATGGGGCTCGCGGTGGCCGCGGAAGGGATGGAGATCGCCCTATGAGCCTGCCGTTCGACGAGCGGCCGAGCATGCCGTCGAGCCCGTTGTCGAAGGCGTCGTCGAGCGCGCCGTTCGAGGAGCGACTACGAGCCGTGGCGCGCGACAGCTATCACGACCGACATCCCTTCAACATCCGTATGCATCAAGGGGAATTGACGCCGGACGAACTGCGCCGCTGGATCCGCAACCGCTTCCACTACCAGCGCCATATCCCCGTCAAGGACGCCTTGATCACGGCGAAGCTGCCCACGCCGGAACTGCGCCGGATGTGGCTGCGTCGGATCGAGGACCACGACGGTCGGAAGCCGGGGGAAGGCGGCATCGAGCGCTGGCTGCGGCTCGGTGAGGCGGCCGGGCTCGACCGCGAGCTGCTGAAGGACGAGACGGGCGTGCTGCCCGGTGTACGGCTCGCCGTCGACGGCTACGTCAACTTCTGCCGGCTGCGCTCCCCGCTGGAGGCGGTCGCCGCCTCGCTCACCGAGCTGTCCGCCCCGGACATCATGCGCACCAGGGTCGACGCCTTCGAGCGGTACTACCGCTGGATCGACGCCGAAGGGCTGGCCTACTTCCGCGGCCGGCAGAGTCAGGGGCGGCGGGACAGCAAGGAAGCGCTGGCGCTGGTCCTCGACTGGGCGCGTACGGAGAGCGAGCAGGAGCTGGCGGTCGCCGCTCTGACCTTCAAGTGCCAGGTGCTGTGGGCGCTGCTGGACGCGGTGGAACTGGGGGAGCGGCCGTCGGGAGCGCCGCGGTGACGGCGCGGTGGCGGCCCGTACTCGCGCCCGCGGTCCATCTCCGCCACGACCGGGTGCGCGGGGCCGACCTGCTGCTGTTGCCCGAGCGCGTCGTGGTCCTCGAGGGCAGCGCGGGAGCCGTACTGCGATGGTGCGACGGGAAGCGTGAAGTGCCGGAAATTGTCCGTGAGTTGGCGAGGCGGTACCCGGGAGCGCCGGTGGCGGACGAGGTGCCGGAGTTTCTCGACCGGATGCGGGAGGAGGGCTGGCTGAGGTGACCGGCCCTTCCCCGCGTTCCGTTCCCTCTGCGTCCCCCGTGGCCTCCGTTCCCGCCGTGTCCTCCCCGCCGGCCCGCCCCTGGGCGTTGCTCGCCGAGCTCACCCATGGCTGCCCGCTGCATTGCTCGTACTGTTCCAACCCACTCGAACTCACCCGTAGATCAGAGGAGTTGACGGCATCGCAGTGGGCGGTGGCGCTTCGCCAGGCGGCCGATCTGGGTGTGGTCAGCGCGCATCTGTCCGGCGGTGAGCCGCTGCTGCGCCCGGACCTGACGGCGATCGTCGCGGCCGCCGACGCCGCCGGGATCCACACCCAACTCGTCACCAGCGGCGTCGGCCTCAGCAGGACGCGGCTCGATCGGCTCATGGACGCCGGGCTGCGCAGCGTACAGCTGTCCGTCCAGCACGCCGAGTCGGCCGCCTCCGACCTGATCGCCGGCCGCCGTTCCTTCGCCGCCAAGGAACGGGCCGCCGCACTGGTCCGGGCCGCCGGCCTGCCGCTCGGCCTCAATGTCGTCCTGCACCGGCACAACCTCGACGCCCTGGACGCGCTCATCGACCTCGCCCCTGCCTGGGGCGCGGACCGTATCGAACTCGCCAACACCCAGTTCTACGGCTGGGCGTTGCGCAACCGCGCCGCGCTGCTTCCCTCCCGCCGGCAGCTCGACGAGGCGGCGCGGACCGTACGGCGCCGACGTGCTGAGCTGGCCGGCGAACGGATCGAGGTGGTCTGGGTCGTGCCGGACTACTTCGACGGCAACGCCAAGCCCTGCATGGGCGGCTGGGGCGCCGTCTCGCTCACCCTCACCCCCGACGGCACGGTCCTGCCCTGCCCGGCGGCCGCGACGATCCCTGGGCTCGACGTGCCCAATGTCCGAGACCGCGACCTGGAATGGATCTGGAACCACTCCCGGGCGTTCGCCCGCTACCGGGGCACCGAGTGGATGCGCGAGCCATGCCGCAGCTGCGATCTGCGCGCACACGACTTCGGCGGCTGCCGCTGCCAGGCGTTCGCGATCACCGGCGACGCGGCGGCCACCGATCCCGCCTGCCGGCTCTCCCCGGACCACCACCTCCTCCGCGACCTCGTGGACGCCCCGCCCGATCCGGCCGCCCATGGACTCGGTCAGCCGCGCAGGCCCACCCGCCCCGCCCGCACCCCACGCCCCCAAGCCGCACCACTACACCCACCCCACGAGCCCCGGAAAGAAGCCACCTCATGACCCGACCGCACCCCCCGCGCCCCCTGTCGATCGCGTTCTGCACCGCCACACTGGTGCTCTGCAGCGGCGGAGCCACGGCGGCCGCCGGCGCGGCCCCCGCCCCCGTCCCCGGCTCCGCCGATGCGCTCCGGGCGGCCGTCCCGATGGCCGCCGCGCCGTACGAATACCTGGGTTGGGGCAACCCCCAGAAGCCCACGGAGGTGATGGCGGCGACCGGAACCAAGTGGTTCACGCTGGCCTTCATCCTTTCCGACGGCGGCTGCAACCCGAAGTGGGACGGCAGCCGGGCGCTGACCGGCGGCAGCGATGAGGCGGCCATCAAAGCGATACGCGCCAAGGGCGGCGATGTGGTCATCTCGGCCGGTGGCTGGAGCGGCGCCAAACTCGGTGAGAAATGCGGCAGCGCCGCCACGCTCGCCGGGGCGTACCAGAAGGTGATCGACGCGTACCACCTCAAGGCACTCGATATCGATATCGAGAACACCGAATTCACCAACGCCACGGTCCGCAAGCGCGTGATCGACGCCCTGAAGATCGTCAAGACCAGGAATCCGGGCATCATCACCTACATCACCATGGGCACCACCCCGAACGGCCCCGACGCCAACGGCAAGGACCTCATCAAGAAGGGCGCGGCGGCAGGACTGGACAACGATGGCTGGGTCGTCATGCCCTTCGATTTCGGCGGCCACAGCGGGACCATGGGGCAGGCCACCATCAGCGCACTGGAAGGCCTCAAGTCCGCGGTCAAGAACGCATACGGGTTCGGGGACGGAGACGCCTACCGCCGGATCGGCGTCTCCTCGATGAACGGCAAGACCGACGAGGCCGACGAGACCGTCACCCTCGCGGACTTCGGGACGATCCTCGACTACGCCCGGCAGCACCACCTCGCCCGCTTCGCCTTCTGGTCGGTCAACCGCGACCGCCGCTGTGGCTCCGGTGACGACGGCGACAGCTGCAGCGGAGTGTCGCAGGCGCCCTATGCGTTCACGAAGATCGTCGTCAAATACACGGGGTGAGTACGGGGTGAGTACGGGGTGGCGTAGGGCACTTGCGTCGTGGGCGCAGGACACCTGTGTCGCGGGAGCGCCGCCCTGGGCAGGCGCTCCCGTTGACGGACGAGGCCTACGCCGCCTCCACCACCTCTGCACGCACCGCCGTCGTCCAGATCTCCAGCAGCACCGCATACTCCGCCATGTCCTGCGCCGTCCACGCCAATCCGTGCCGGGTGCGCACAAATCGCCGGATCGATTCATTGGCCTCGGACGCGCGAACGGGCACCCCTGGAGGGGGAGAAGGAGTTGGGGACATGTGAGACATGCTAGGGGCAGTCACTGACAATTCATCACCGCGTGCGCCCCTCTGTGCGCCCCTCGCCCCCCTCCTGCCCCCGCCCCTCCGCCACCCCAACTCTCTGACCAGCAAGGACCATCGGGGGCCAGCCGGCACCTCGCTCTCTGCATGTGTCCAGTCCCACACGCTCCGCGTTCGCTGAACTTCCGGTTCGTCGATCCACCCGTATGGCCCCCATGGGTCGTGAGCGGGACGGCAGGGGGGAATGGGGGGAACGCCAGCGGAGACATCGGCCGGAACTCCGACGGGCCGCTGGTGGGCGGCCAACCATCCGTCAGTTCAGGAACAGGCAGAACGGGTGTCCTGCGGGGTCGAAGAAGACGTGGACGTCGTCCTGCGGCTGGACCTCCGCCCGCGTCGCACCCAACGCGACCGCATACGCCCCGGCCTCCTCGAGGTCGTCGACCCGAATGTCGAGATGGAGCATCTTCTGTTGCTCCTCCGCCCGTTCCGGCCACACCGGGGGCCGATATCCCGGCTCCGACTGGAACGAGAGCCCCGTATGGGCCTCCGGCGGCCTGAGCAGCACCCAGTCCGGTTCGCTGGCTTTCACCTCCCATCCCAGAAGCCGCCGATAGAAGTCCGCGAGCGCATGGGCGTCCGCACAGTCCACCGTCACCGTTGCCAGCGAGAACCGAGGTCTCTCGGCCATCACCCTTCCCCTCGTCATGCCACGCCGCAGCCGCCTGCTGCGGCCCGGGACCCTGACCGTCCCCTGCTTCGACCGCCGTTGTCAGTGGTCCCCCGTACCGTGGTCCCCGTAACTATCCGAGCTGCTGGCGCTACTCGGACCCGCCCCGCCCCTGTGACAGCGCACGGGGGCGGGGCCTACGTCCACGAGGGGGGCCCGCTTGGAACCGGGCCACCCGATTACGGTCGGGCCGTCGGCAGGGCGAAGCCCTCCTGAGCACGGAGCTGCGGCAGGCTGTTGTGCGGTGTCCCCGGCTGAGTGACTCCCTCCGTCCCGCACAAGGCCCGAGCGATATGGATGCTCATGGCGGTGTCGATCGGATCGGGCTTGGGTTGGCCGTTCCCATCGAGCTTTTGATAGTGAGTCAAATTGGCACCGAGGGATATTTGATGGCGGCCGTCGGCGCTCGACAGTGACCAGGTCATTGCCCCGAGCACCATGCCGTTGTGTCCCCAGAATTCTCCGCAGGGAAGTTTCGCGCTGAGCAGGCCCAGGCCGTAGCGTGCGGTGCTGCCTTCGATCGGCACCGTGGTCTTCATCTGTTGCAGTTGGGTGGGGGCCAGAAGCTTGCCGCCCAGCAACGCGCCGTAGAAGCGGTTCAGGTCGGGCATGGTCGAAACCAGCGCTCCGGCCGTCCCGGCCCAGGAGACGTTGTAGACGCTGAAGTCACGGGGCGGGTCGAAGGCTCCATAGAAGGCTTCGTACATCTTCGCGTGCGGTTTCGTGAGGTACGGCGAATTCGGGAAGTAGGTGTGCCGCAGGCCGGCCTTACGGATGACGTGTTCGGTGATGTACTTCTCGGGGGATGTGCCGGTGACCTTTCGCAGCAGGAGTCCGGCGATGGCGTAGTTGGTGTTGGAATAGTGATGTGCCTGGCCTGGTTTGCCCAGGGGTGCCGCCTTCAGCCCCAGCCTGGCCAGGTCCTCGGGATCGAAGTGATGGAAGCGGTTGTCTTCCAGGCTTTCCTTTGTGGGGAAGATCGAGCTGGTGTATTCGCCGATCCCGCTGGTGTGATTGAGCAGCATTCTGACGGTGATGGCCCGGCCGCGGTCTCCGGTGACGAGGGCGGGCAGATAGCGCCCTATCGGCGCGTCGAGGTCGATGCGTCCCTTCCCCACCTGCTGCAGCACGGCGACCGAGGTGAAGGTCTTGGTGATGCTGCCGATGCGGTGTTCCATCCGCGGGGTGGTGGCTCGTCCGGTGCCGACGTCGGCGAGTCCTGCGGCGCCCTGCCACTGCGCGGAGCCGTCACGCACCGCAGAGTAGGCGCCGTACATCCCGGCGGCATGGATCGCCGTGAGCGTCCTGTCCAGGGCCGCGCGGTCGATTGCGGTCCGGCCGGTGGCCGGTGCCGCGGGGGCATCGCTGACCGACATTGCGGAGGCCGGGGCCGCGGAGGCCGGGACCGCCGAGGCCGCGGGGATCGTCAGCGCGAATAAGGCGGCCGCGGCCGTCCCGGCGAGCCGCGTGCGGCGGCGGTTCGGGTGGGCAACAGGCATGGTGGCTCCATTGGTTCAAGGCCTGTGGCAGGCATTCGATCTTCGTAGATCTCGATTGTGGCGGCGGGGCGGCAGCGCGCCATCAACCCACGGAACTACCTTGATCCCAAGTCCAGATGACAAATGTCAGGTTTATCGTCGCCGGCGTGGCCCGAATCGCTGGTTTCGCCGCGCTCCCTCCTGAGGCGCGGCGGGCCTGTGTGAGTGACGATGGAATAGCAGAGGCGCGGCGGCGGACCAGGCAGGCGAGCAGGAGGGGCGCCGCGGACGCCTGCAGAGTTATTTCGGGAGGCCCCGATGGATTACCCGGAACTCTATGAGCTGGTATTTCAGGCTCTCGCCGTGGAAGACGATGTGGTGGTCGTCCGGCGAACCGAGCGGGCGGGAGCGGGCGGGTATCCGGTCTACGAAGATGAATCGGGGATCGTACGCGCGGAGATCAGTGACCGGGGCGAGGTTCGGATGATCGCCAGCGGAGGACACCAAGCGCCGCGGACGCCGCTGCTGGCGCGGCCGCTGAGCTAGGGCGAGTCCGCAAACCGCCGCCTGCCAGGCTCGGTCCGCCGGTGCCTGCGGCGATGCCGGGGTCCGGTGACGGGCTGCGCCGGCGCGCGGGGCGGCGCTCGTCGTTCGCCATGAGGGGCGGCGCAGAATTAGCGGCGGTAGTACGAAGCGAGCGGGTGCGAAGCGAGCGGATGCGAAGCCAGGGGAGGAGTGGCCAGGGGGCGAGCCGGGGGCGGGTGGAGCGTTCCTGCCGGGGCGGGGCGGGGCGGGGATGGGAGGCGGCGGGGGGCTCGCGATCATGGCCCCGGGTGCAACCGGCGCCCGGCACTCAGTGTCACGGAAGCCGGGGCGCCGCCGCGGCCGGGCGTGGGTGACCGGCCGCTACAGGCTCCGGAGGTGGGGCCGGGGCCGGGGCTCTTCCTCGTCGGCCGGCCGTTCGGCGGCGGACCGCTCGCCGGGCTCGTCCGTCGTCTCCGGCTCCGGCTCGGGTTCGGTGGCGTGTCCTTCGAGTACTGCCATGGCGCGTTCCAGCGTCTCTCCGGTGATCTGCATCCGGATCTTGGCCAGTCGTTCTAACTCGGTGTGCGACACCACGTCAGAGTACCCGGCGTGAGTTCAAACCTCGGTCCCCGCGCGGGATTTATCGCGCTGTGCGCAGGGTGGGTGGGAGCGGTTGCGCGAGCCGGCGGTCACCGGTGCCTGAGCCGGGCGGCTTACGGCGCGTCGGCCAGGGCCCGGCGGACCGCCGCTTCGGCATGCAGGCGGGTGGTCGGGAAGACGGGGACCGGGCTGTCGTCAGCGCTGATCAGCAGCTCGATCTCGGTGCAGCCGAGCACGATGCCTTCGGCCCCGGCGGCGACCAGGTCCTTGATGATGGCCTGGTACGCCTCGCGGGACTCCTGCCGGACGATCCCGACGCAGAGCTCCTCGTAGATCACCTGGTGGACGGTGCTGCGACCGGCGGCATCCGGCACGAGTACCTCAAGGCCGTGCGAGGCGAGCCGGCCGCGGTAGAAGTCCTGCTCCATGGTGAAGGCGGTACCCAGCAGCCCCACGCGGCGGAGGCCATTCGCGCGGACGGCGTCCGCTGTGGTGTCGGCGAGGTGCAGCAGCGGGATGGAGACCGCTGCGGACACCTCGTCGGCGACCTTGTGCATGGTGTTGGTACAGATCAGCAGCATGTCCGCGCCCGCGGCCTCCAGGGCCCGGGCGGCCCCGGCCAGGACCTCGGCCGCCTCGTCCCAGCGTCCCTCGGCCTGCAGCCTTTCGATCTCGGCGAAATCGACGGAGTACAGCACACATCGCGAGGAGTGGAGGCCGCCCAGACGCTCGCGCGTCAGCTCGTTCAGCAGCCGGTAGTACTCCGCCGTCGACTCCCAGCTCATGCCGCCGAGCAACCCAATAGTCCGCATCGAGCCACTCTCGCACATTCCTTCCGACTGGCCCTGGCCGGGCCCTATTTCGCCGGGCCGACCAGCTCCGGGAAGGTGCGCCGGACCTCATCGAACAGGGCCGGATAGCGGCGGCCGAACGTGACCGCCGCCGCGTACAGCGCATCCAGTGCGCCCTGCAGGGGATCGTCCTCCTTGGCATCGAAGATGGCGGGCATCGCGGCCGCCTGTTGCGAGATAGTGCGATGCGTCCCGTCCATCGAGATCACGACCGTATCCGGCACCTGGGGATCGTTGACGAGGCGCCGCCATACGTCGTCCCAGTCGTCGAACGGCGGCGGCAGGGAGTATCCCGCGTCGAGTGCGTCCAAAGCCGGTGCTATCCAGTCGATTTCCGCCAGGCCCGCCACTGTGTACGCGCGCCGTGCGGTCCAGCGCGCTATCGCACGCTGCGTATGCGGCCCCGCCCCGTCGACCTCGTCCACAAGGAGGCGGTCGAGCTGCACCATGCCCCGTATGTTGCCGCCCACGTGCCGTAGCCGGTCGCTCGGCAGCCGTCCCTGCCAGGCCTCCTCGTCGGCGCGACGGTGGGCCTCCGCCGCCTCGCGCTCGTGCGCCAGTGTGGCGGCCAGGCGCTCGGCTTCCGCGCGCTCCTCGCCAGTGGGCGGCGAGGGAAGCGCCCGGGCCCATGCGTGCGAGGCTTCGGCGGTCTTACTCGTCTGCCGTATCACCCGGTCCGCCGCGGCGGGAGCGGGCCAGAACTGGAGGAGGCGGCGCTCCACTTGGGGCTCCCCCTCCAAGAGCGTGTCGCGCGCTCGTCCCTCGTCCATGCCGGTGCCGCAATAGCGGACGCGGTAGTCGATCTCGTCGAGGTCCAGTGCCCAGGAAGCTGCACCGGCCCACTGCACCAGCGCCACATGCGGCGAGGCAGGACGGAAGGAGACCTCGACGATGTCGTCCCATTCCGCCGAGAACTCCGGCGCCGTTGCATGGAGTTCGACGGTGAAACCGACGTGGCCGGAGTGCAGTCCCGTGGACAGGAACAGCCCGCCGGGCACCGCGGCGCCGCAGAGCCCGTTGACCTGCCCGGCGAAAGCCGCGTAGAGGTCCCCGCAGATCGGTTCCGCGTCGCTCTCCACGTAAAGCTGCCAGTACGAGACCTGTACTTCCCCGGCGAACAATGTCTGCATCGATCCAGGCGTCGGCGTCGGCCTCGGCCTCGGCGTTGACGCCGGTGTCCGATTCGGTGTCGCCATCGTCATTTCCCCCGTCTCTGCGCTGCTTTCTGACTGTTTTCTGTGTGGTCCATCCCAGTGTCGCGCGAGGGTCTGACAGTCGACGGGTATTGCCCGGTGTACCCGCATATATCCGATGGTCTTGGGCTCTACGGTCGGTTCTTCCGTGAGGTGCTTGTGGCCGTGCCGATCTGAGAAGCGGACGGGGGCGAAGGGGGCGCGGTGACACGAACCGGCGGGGCGGACGAGGTAGGTGAGGTAGGCGGCCCGGACGAAGTACGGGAATCGGCCGGTCTGTTGCGCCGGCTGAAGGGGTGGTCCGGCTGCCAGCTATGCGGCGTTGGCGCGGCGGAGCTGCGCGGAGGGCGTGGGCGGGTACGTGCGGACAGGTACGGGGCGAGGCCGCTCGGGGCCGGAGCGGGACGTTATTGCGGCTCGCTCTTCCAGCGAATCGGTAGCCGCTCCGCGCCCCGGATGAGCAGTCCGGAGCGCCAGGTAAGAGCCTTCGGATCGCAGTCCAGCGCGAGGTCGGGGCAGCGGTCCAAGAGGGCGCCGATGGCGATTCGTGCCTCCAGACGGGCCAGTGGGGCACCGAGGCAGAAGTGGATGCCGTGGCCGAAGGCCACGTGGCCGCGGGGCTCGCGGGTGATGTCGAAGTCATCGGCGTCAGCGAAGCGTTCGGGGTCGCGCGAGGCGGAGGCCAGGACGACCAGTACGGGGTTCCTGGCGGGGATGACCGTGCCGCCGATCTCGACCGGCTCCGAGGTGAAGCGCCAGGTGGCCGTCTCCACCGGGCCGTCGTACCGCAGCATCTCCTCCACGGCGTTGTTGAGGAGGGAGCCGTCGGCGCGCAGGGCGGCCAGTTGGGCGGGATGCTCGAGCAGCGCGTGGACCCCGTTGGAGATCAGGCTGACGGTCGTCTCATGGCCGGCGACCAGCAGCAGGAAGGCCATGCCGACCAATTCGTCGCGGGAGAGCCGGTCGCCGTCCTCGTCGCTCGTCCGGATCAGGGCGCTGAGCAGGTCGTCACCGGGGGCGCTTCGCTTGTGCTCGATGAGACCGATGAGGTATTCGGCCATTGCCTGGGTGGCGCTCAGCGCGGCCTCCGGGCCGGTCGGCGCGATGATCTCGTGGGACCAGGCGCGAAAGGCGTCCCGGTCCATCGCCGGGACGCCGATCAGTTCGCAGATGACTGTCATGGGCAAGGGGAACGCCAGCGCGTCGACCAGGTCGGCACGTCCGTCCGGGGTGGCCAGCATCGCGTCGAGCAGCTCGTCGGTGATCCGTTGCACGCGGGGCCGCAGCGCTTCGACGCGGCGCGAGGTGAACTCCTTGGCCACCAGCTTTCGCAGCCGGGTGTGGTGCGGCGGATCCGTATCCAGCATGTTGGTGAACAGCGGCGAATCCTCGGTTTCGCTCACCAGCCCGGCAGCGCGCCAGTCCTTGCCGAACCGCGAATCGCTGAGCACGCCCCGGACCGCTTCGTGGCCGACGACCAGCCACACCTCCTGGCCTTCGGGCGTCCGGGCACGGTGTACGGGACCCTGAGCACGCAGCTTGGCGTAGTAGGGGTAGGGATCTGCGATGAAGTCCGGTCCGTACGCACCCAGGTCGATGACTTCCGAAGTCTCAGGCATATGTCCCCCTGCGTTTTTCCGGCCACTGGTATTCGAGGCTTCGACACTTCGACGGCCCGAAGCCCGGCTCTGTACTTTCACCGTCCCCGTCACCGTACGCAGGTGTCGTGTGCCCAGGCATCAGCCGATGGGAGGAGCCGGACCCGGACCGCACCCTGGAAAGGCCCCGGGCCCCGGGCCCCGGGCCCCCGGCCAGCGTGGGGCCGCGCGATCGTGCCGCCCGGCCCCACGCCCGTGGTGCCGCCGGCCTACCCGACGCGCTCGATCCGGGCACGGCGGATAAGGAATTTCCCGGGCTCACGTACCTGCTCGAAGGCAGCGTTGTTGAGGAGCACGCAGCTGCCCGAGGTCGAAGTGACGGACACGGTCGCCGACTTGTTGTTGTCCAGGTTCGTCACCTTCAACTTGGTACCCGTGGGGAATTGATTGCTCGACGCCGCCGGGGCGCCTCCCTCGCCGGAAACGGTGACCGTCGAGCCGGGGCAGACGACGTCGGAGGAGGGCGGATCCGCTGGTGCGGACGCGGAAGCCGTTGCGGATGCCGTTGCGGAGGGGGATGCCGGTCCCGATGCCGATGCGGATGGTTCCGTTGATCCGGGTGATGAAGGGGTGGCGGGCGCCGGAGCCGCATCACCGTCCCCGCCGTCGGTGCATCCGGCGGCCTTCTGACGGGCCTGGATCTGTGCGATCACCTCGTTACGGTTGGCGATCCGGGCGGCTGACTGGGCGTCCGGATTGGCCTGCTGGGCGGCGACGAACTTCTGGTTGTTGCTCAGTGCGGTGGCCAGTCCGTCGCACAGCACCGATGCCTGGCTGGTACCTGTCATGGCGACGGCGATGCCGCCGACCAACGCCGCGGAACTCACGAAGATGACTATCTTCTTCCCCCGGCCGATTCTTCTCTTTCGGGACACGCGCAACTCCTGTCCTTGAGGGAACCCTTGGCTCGGGTCCGATACCGCCCAGTACGGAGAGGAGCTGCGGCCCGATTCAACGGGGGGCCGAAGTTGTCCGCGGATGCCAATTCCCGGTCAATGCAGGCCCGTTGATGAGCGGACTACCGGCACCGGCTGCCGTCGACGGCGCTGGGTTCTGGGCGCGCGGTGGACCGCCCCGTGCGGACAGGGGCGTCGGCCTCTCGCCGCCCGCCCCTGCCGCTCGGTGGCGTACCGAAACGGCCGACCGCCGCGGAACTTCCGTCGAACATCCGCCCCGTCAGCAGCGCGCGTGAGCAGTGATGTCCGCCGCGAACTCGTCGACCATCGCAGGCGTAACGGTCGGCCGGCACTGGGAAATGGCGGCGAGATAGTCCTCGGTGCTCGCCCCGAGCCGGCTCTGGTTGCCCGCCCCGAGGCCGATCGACTCCAGGTCCCGCTCGAACGAAGCCTGGGCGGCCACCCGGGCGGCATGCTCGATATCGGCCGGGGTGAACAGCTCGCTGGCCGCCACCAGTGCCGGCACATCGACATCGGCCCGGCCGTCCGTGTAACGGGACCAGATCGCCGAACGGGCGGCCTCGTCCGGCGTACCGATGGGGATCAGGTAGTCGAACCGGCCGGGGCGGAGGAAGGCCGGGTCGAGCGAGCGGATGGAGTTGGTCGCACACACCAGCAGCCGTTCGTCCCGCTCACGGAACCCCGGTATGAGCTTGAGGAGTTCGTTGGTGACGCCGTGCAGCCCGCCGGGCTGCGCCGGCTCGGCGCGCACCGGAGCGATCTCCTCGACCTCATCGATGAAGACGAGCACCCGTTCCAGCTCCGCGATCCGGGCGAACGCGCTGCGCAGGGCCGCCGCGAGGTTGCCCTCGTCGGCGAGCCGGGACGGCAGCAGCTCGACGAACGGCCAGCCGAGCTTGGCCGCGATACCCCGCGCGAACGTGGTCTTCCCCGTCCCTGGAGGGCCGAACAGGGCGATGGCCCGAGGCGGTCGTACGCCGTGCCTGGCAGCCCGCTCCGGCTCCGCCAGCGGCAGCACGACACGCCGTTCTATCAGGTCCTTCTCCGCCTCCATGCCGGCCACCTTGGCCCACAGGTCGGCGGGCAGGAATCGCCCGCCGAGGTCGTCCAGCAGGCTGGCCGCGGGGCCGTGGTGAGGTTCGACCTTCTCGAAGTAGGCCACGGCGGGCTGCCGCGTATAGCCCGCGTTCAGCAGCCCCTCGCCCAGGAGGTCCTCCTCGGGCAGTACGTACGCGATACGGCTCACCCGCGCGGCAATCAGCCGCCGCTCCAGCTCCACCAGCAGCGCACTCGCCAGCCCACGACCACGCCAGGCCGACGAGATGGCGATCCGCATCACCCAGCCCCGCTCGCCCGCCACGCAGGCGAGCGCCGTCCCGATGGGCACGCCCTGGTGGACGGCCACCACGGCGGGCTGCCGGGAACTCAGCGCGCTGATGCACTCGGCGAGCGAGAACACCGACTCCTGCCCGAGTTCGGCCGTGGAGTCGATCAGGTGGACCACGGCAGCGAGATCGTTCTCGCGGTAGTCGTGGATGAGCCAGTTCACCGGTACCGCCCCTCGTTGGTGATGTTGCAGCGAGGCTAGGGGCGGTGCTGGATGGGGGCCCGCTCCACCTTGCACAAACCGGAGCGGCAATCGCTACGTTCCGTATGTAGCCAGGTCCGAGCCTTGCCGAGGGGGCACTGACGGCGCTCTGGGCGCTCAGTTCGTCGCGAGGGCATGGGGGGAGATGGGAGGGGATCAGCGGAAAATCTTTGTTGCCCGCTATCCAACTATTTGGCGCCTCTGTCGGTCGGCTCGCCGAGGTGTCCGATCCCGTCGATCTCGTCCCCTTCGCCCGAGATTTTTCGATGGATGCCGAGACGCCGGGCCGAGTTTCGGGAGGACTGTCGACCTTGATGCCCTTACAGGTCAAGCGAGTTGGCGGCGCTGACAGGGTACGCGAATCATCAACTACCGCTCTGTATCTGGAAGTTGCGGAGTGCCCCGGTGTGGCGTGAGGCTCGTATCCCCTCCGCCAACCGTCCGCCCCTCACCCGCCGCACCCGGCCGCCCGCCGGCACCCCCCATCCCCTGCCGCGCCGCCAAGCCCCCTGCCCCCCGCCCGGTCGCCCTGCAGCCCTCCCGTCCACCCCTCCCCCCCCCCGCCCTTCCGGCCCTCCGCCGCTCACGCACCGCGACGGCGCGGCGGGCCCTGCCGCTCATGTCCGCCATCCGGGAGGCCCGCTACACCCTCGACGCCGCGACACGCCGAAGGGGCACACCGTCGAACGGGTGACAAATGGGGCCTCGGCCACCCGAAGAGCGGACGTTGTACCCCGAATGCGGCGCTCTCCGGTGGTGCCGAGCCGCGATCTGGCTGACGTTGATCACGTCGCTGCTGCGTCCCGTGAGCCGATGACGAGTCGGCCTTCGTAGGAGCGATGTGAAAGGACATGTCTCCATGCGCACAGCTCGCACCCTGTTTGCCTCGGCCGCCGTCACCGCGGTCCTGGCCATCACTACTCCTGCCGCCCAGGCCATCACTGTGGTGGGCGACGACGGTGGACACTCCAGCAGCCGTGACCACAACGGGCGCGGCGACAACGACCACGGCCGTGGAGGCCGTGACCACGGCCGCGGTGGCGGCCACGACGGTGGCGGCTACGGCCGCGGTGGAAACGGCGGCGTCAACCGGCCGGCCGGTGGCGTGAACACCGGTGGCGGCGCCATGTCGAAGGTCGTCACCGAGGGTGGCGGCGACGGCGGTGGCTGGGGCGGTCGTGACCACGGCCGCGGCGGTGGCCGCGACGGTGGCGGCCGTGACGGTGGCGGCCGTGACGGCGGCCGGGACCACGGCCGTGACGGAGGCCGTGACCACGGTCGCGGTGGCGGCCACGACGGTGGCGGCTACGGCCGCGGCGGAAACGGCGGCGTCAACCGGCCGGCCGGTGGCGTGAACACCGGTGGCGGCGCCATGGCCAAGGTCTTCACCGAGGACTGGGGCGGCGGCGACGGCGGTGGCTACGGCGGTCGCGACCACGGTCGCGGCGGCGGTGGCGGTGGCCGTGACCACGGTCGCGGCGGCGGCCACGACGGTGGCGACCACGGCCGTGGCGGAGACCACGGCCGTGGCGGAGACCACGGTGGTGGCGGCTACGGCCGCGGTGGCGACCACGGCCGCGGTGGCGGTGGCGGCGACCGGCCGACCGGTGGCGTCCACACCGGTGGTGGGGGCATGGCCCTCTCCGGCAGCAGCCTGGCCGCCGGTTCGGTGCTGATGCTCGGCGGTCTCGGTGCCGGGGTCTACGTGCTCCGTCGCCGTAACGCGTCGGGGAGCGCTTCAGCCTGATCCAGCTGCGTCGCCCGACACAGTTCGCTGTGCCGTCGCGGCCACCGTCGCAGATGGACGGTGGCCGCGACGACTGCCGTTGCCGCCGATCGCCCCTCCAGCCAACGCCCGTTCCCTCTCGAAAGGCAGCGCTCCATGGCCCACCAGCAGCCGTCCCAGCCGAACTCACCCCGGATCGCGCCCGGGTCCGGCCTCTTCAGCCGTCGGCTGATGTGGCCCGCCGGGGCGTTCCTTCTGGGGACCCTGCTCGTCTACAACTCCATAGACACGCCAGCGGACCCCAAGCCCCAGCAGTCCCGTCCCGGGGCGGCCGCCGCAGCCAGACCCGGCGCCGCAGCCCGAAGCATCCCCGCACTTCCCCAGTCCGTTCCCAAGCGGCTCATGATTCCCGAGATCGCCGTCGACGCGCCCTTCACTCCGCTGTCGATCGGCGCGAGCGGGCAGCTGAATGCGCCGCCCGGAGAGAACAAGAACCTGGTCGGCTGGTTCCAGGGCGGCGCGACGCCCGGTGAGCGCGGCGCCTCGATCGTCGCGGGCCATGTCGACACCAAGACCGGCCCGGCCGTGTTCATGCAGCTCAGCTCGCTCAAGAAGGGCAGCAAGATCGACATCACGCGCGCTGACGGCATCGTGGCGACATTCAAGGTCGACGCCGTCGAGACGTTCAGCAAGGCGCAGTTCCCCAACGACCGGGTGTACGCCGACACCCCGGACGCGCAGCTGCGCGTGATCACCTGCGGTGGCGCGTACAACAGGGCCGCCAAGGACTACGAGTCCAACGTCGTGGTGTTCGCGCATCTCGCCGCGACAGCCCGTAAGTAATTCCGTACGGGACGGGGGCCGGTCTCTTCGGGTGAGGGCCCGTACCCGGAGGACCGGCCGCCGTCCCCTCGGCAGCGCGCCGATCGCCCCTTCGCGGCGGGGAGTTCGCGGCGGGTACCCGTGGCCCGGCCCGCCCTCCCATCGTGGTAGCTTCTGCATGCACCTGCATACAACTCGTATGCGGAATTCGCGGCGGCCGGCCCCCCTTGACGGGTACCGCTCTGTGCACCGCGCCGCGCATCGCAGGTGCACCGTCTGGTGCGACGGGAAATCCGCACGGAAATCGGCGGAGAAAATCAGCGGGGAATCAGCGGGGAGCGGTGGGAATCGCGATGGATAAAACGATGGACGACGCCATGGGAAAAACGATGCAGTCAGGGCGGGAGAAGGCCTACGCCTATCTCAAAGACATCATCCTGACCGACCCTGAGATGCAGGACCGCTTCCTCTCCGAACAGGACCTCGCGGACCGGATCGGTATCTCACGCACCCCGATCCGGGAAGCCCTGCTCCTGCTCGCCGCCGAGGACTTGGTACGGCTGGTTCCCAAGCGCGGCGCGCATATCGCTCCGCTTTCGGGGCGCGACATCGGCGAATTGATGGAAATGCGCGGCCTGATCGAGCGCTTCGCCGCCGAGCGTACGACGACCCAAGGATCGGCCCCGGTCTCGGCGATGGCCGCCCTCCTTAACCACCAGGAAACACTGCGCGGCGAGGAATCCACCAAGGAATTTCTCGCCGCCGGTCACCGCTTCCACGCCACCCTCGTCGACGCCGTCGGCAGCGCCCTGATGAGCCGCCAGTATGACGCGCTGCGCAGCCGCCAGATCCGGGCCGGCGTCCTCGCGCCGTACCGCTCGGGCAAGTGTCAGGACGCGGTGCTGGCCGAACACCGGCAGATCCTCGATCGCCTGGAGGCCGGCGATGTCGCCGCGGCCTGCGCGGCGATCGACAGGCACATCCAGTCCACCCAACGCATCCTGCTGTCCGCGTAGCAAGGGCCGGTCCGCCCGACGCCACCGGGCCCCTGCCCTCCCGGCGCCCACCGGTCACCCCCGCCCGGCACCACTCTGCTGAAGAGAAGCGGCGACGTCCGCCACATCGTTCCCGATGTTCAGCACGCCCTTGATGCCGGTGCCGGGCGCCGAGGCGCCATTCACTCCGGCGAAGAACACCGCGAAGTTCCCCTTCCGCGTCTCCAGATAGCCGGCCGCGGTCTCGGCACCGACGGCCAGCCGGTCGTTGAGCGCGTCACCGCCCGCCACGGTGCCGGTCTTGGCGAAGACCTTGCCGCGCGCCGGGCAGTGACGGCAGGAATCCGCCAATGTGCCGTCGATGCCCAAAATCGGCAGTGACCTGCGGAAACGCTCCGCGTCGGGAGTGCGCTGCCAGTACGTCAGGATCTCTGCCAGGGCCCGTGGTGTGGCCCGGTCGACCGGGTTTCCGCCCCGGCCGTCGGCGAGCTGGACGGCCTTGCGGTCCACCTTCGCGCCGTTCAGAAACTTGGCGAGCACCGGGAATCCGTCCGCACACTGCGAGCTTCCTGAATGCGTGGCCATCAGACAGATCCCGAGGTTCGCCCCGAGGTTGTGACTGACCTTGAGGATGAGCTCGGCGTACTTGGCGTACGAAGGGGAGGCGTACCGGGCCACCGCGGGCGAGCCCGCATACGAATCCGGCAGCTGACCGACCGGGTTGGGGCCGGTCGTGGACGCGCGGACCTCGACCCCGGCCCGCCGGAGCGCCTCGATCAGGGCCGTCCGGCCAAAGGCGTTCGGGTCCTTGACATCGGCCGTCCGCAGGACGGGGCGGGCGTCGGCGGCGATGGTGCCGGACAGCCGGATACGGGTGCCGCCGGGGGAGACGGCGACGTCGATGTCGGACGGCTTGCCCGCGGCGACGGTGCGTACGGCGCTCGTGACCTGGTACGGCGCCACCTTCGGACGCCACTCCAGGCGGGCGGGCGCGCCCGGAGCGGCGCCGGGGGAGGTCAGCAGGTCGATGAGGTTGTCGTTGATGATCAGTGGGGTGGGCGTCGGATCGAGCACCGGATCGGGCCGGAACAGCCGGGCATCGACGACCACATCACCGTCGACCCGCTCGATTCCCGCGTCGCGCACCTGCCGGGCCAGCTGATCGATGCCGGCCAGCGGATTCTGCGGGGTGAGGGTGGCTCCTGGGATGTCGTTGGCGTAGGTGTGATCGAGGTTGGTGTAGGCAACGGTGCCGTTCTTGCGCGTGCGTCCGCCGAGGGTCAGATCACCCTGCGCGACCAGGTCGAGATCGCCGTCGAGCGTCGTGCCCCGGCGCCGGCCGACTGCGTGGACCGGAGTGACGAAGCGGTGGTCGCCGCCAAGGGTGTGCCATGTGCCGCTGACGCTGAAGAGCTTGGCCGACGACCCCGGGATGAAGAACTGGTCCGCATTGCGCGACCGCACCACCTCGCCATGGTCCGGGTCCTGTTGGAGCAGCCCCCACTGGGCGTGCCGGTACTCCGGTTTCCGCATGATCGACGAGATGCGCGGATCGAGGTCGTCCCGCGACGGCGACGGCGTCGCCTGGACCAGGCCGCCCACGACGGCGCCGACGGCCAGCAGCAGGCCCAGGGCGCAGGCCACACGCCGCCGGACCCTCCGCCGCATCACGAGTGATGACATGCGCACTCCACCGATCCTGCCCTTGCGCCCAGTGCCCTCGCGTCCGGTGTCGCTCCCCGCCGCGTACGCACCGTCAGGCACGCACACCGAGGCACGCACGCCGAAGTACGCACCGCCCTGCGCCGTCGTCAGAACGTACTGCTCAGCACCGCCGCATCCGCGCAGCACCTCGCCGAGGTCCCCCAAACGCCCCAGCGCAGCGGCCCGCGGGGGACGGTGGCTCAGTCCTCCGCCCGCTGCGTCACAGAGGATTCGGTGCGGTCCCCCAGGAACTCGTACCACCGGCGCTGCAGACAGACGTAGCGGGCATCGGCTTCGACAAGACTCAGAAAGGCCCTGACCGTCTCCCGTAGACGCTGGTGCAGCCCGGCGTCGGTCAACTGCCCGTCTTCGGTGAAGCCCTGGTGGGCCGCGGGAAGGCTGAACATGTCGGGGTAGACACGGGTGCCGAGGTGCTCCAGCGGAACTCTGAGCGCCCACAGCCCGCGGTTCCCGCCCACCAAGGAGGGAGAGGCGGAGAGCAGCAGTGCATGCTTGGTCTTGAACGGCTGGGGCCGCACGCGCGAGACCCAGTCGATCGCGTTCTTCACCACTCCCGGAACGGAGGCGTTGTACTCGGGGGAGGAGAGCGCAAAAGCGTCGCACCACTCGAGCCGGTCGCGCAGGGCCAGCGCGCCGTCCGGGATGCCGTGCTCGGTCTCCCTGTCACCGTCGTACAGCGGCATGTCGAATTCCCGCATCGAGGCCAGATCGACTTCGGCGCCGGCGTCGGCCATCATGCCGCTCACAAGCGAGGCCAGGCGGGCGTTGGTCGACCCGGACCGCGCAGACGCACCGAGGACCAGTACGCGCAACGGGCCGGGGTGGGCATCTGTGGCCATGGTGACGTCCTTCCGGCAGGCGAACGCGTGCGGCGCAAAGGGGCCATGTGAACGCGCGCTGTGCAATGGGGGCATGAGGACGGGCGCTGCGGCGCAACCGTCATCACGGCGTAGGGTATCGGCGACATTGCCGCATGTTCGGTACGAACCGCGACAAACCCCGACCGGATGTCGCCCCGCGTCTCACCACCGGCCTCATGGGATCGTCAGCGGTTCCACCAAATGAGTACGCCCCCCAGCACCAGCAGCAGACAGATGCCGAGATTGACCACCTTGTGCGCGAGGAACACCGCCGCGAACTCGCGGATCGTCGCGCTGGGCCAGAAGTAGGCGGCAGTGGGGGAGCCGACGACCTGACCGTTGACGCCGGCCTTCCGCGCCATCAATGCCGCACGAAACGCGTGGTAGTTGTTGGTGACGACGACGCAGCGGTAGTCCGGCTTCGCGCTCTCCATGATCGCCCTGCTGTGGCGCAGGTTCTCCTCGGTGGTACGGGAGCGGTCCTCCCGCTCGATCCGGTCCGCCGGAAAGCCGCGCTCGATGAGGTAGTCGGCCATCGCGTGGGACTCCGGAAGCTTCTCGTCCGGTCCCTGCCCACCGGAGGTCAGCAGCACGGGCGTATTGCCGCGGGCGGCGAGCCGTTCGTACACCGCGCGCCCGCGCTCCAGCCGACTGGCCAGCAGCGGTGGCACCTTGGAGCCGCCGATGAGCCCGGAACCCAGTACGACCACGTAGTCGGCGTCCCGGCGGACCCGCAGCCGCCCGTAGAGAAAGGCGTAACCCACGAAGCACAGGAAGAGGAACGAGACATAGCCGACCAGCCCGGTGGCGGTGACGCCGACCACGAGCAGTGTGCGCGAGCGCAGGGTGAGCGCCGCGATCAGCAGGGCGATGAGGGCGAGAATGCCGAGCCCGGCGAGCAGCGACAGCAGGTTGGCGGGGCGTCTGCCTTCCTTGCGCACCATTTTCACGCCGTTGGAGATCAAGAAGCAGGCGAGTACGACGGTCCCCAGCGCCGGCAGCACCAGCAGCGCCGCGATCGCTAGCTTCCCAACGAGCGAATCGGCCCGCCCGAGCCTGCCGACCAGCGCGAGCAGCGCGAACGTGACGGCGAGCCCCAGAAGGACGGCGTTGCCGAAGCGGCGGCGGTCGCGCAGCACACCGACGCCGAAGAGAAGGGAGAAGAACACCGCAGGGGCGAAGGCCAACATGCCTATATGTTAGGCAAATTCGCCGTGGCCGGAGTCCGCTCTCGGCGGCAGGGGGCAGGGGGCAGGGGGCAGGGGGCAGGGGGCAGGGGGCATTCGCCCGGCCGCCTTGCTGTGTGCCGTCCTTGACGGGCTCGATCGCGCGGCGACTTCCGCTCGGCGACCAACCCATCGTCCGCCGAAGCCCATTGATGTCAGACCCTCCGCCTACCGTGTCGTACACGCACACGAGCAGGAGGCAAGGCGTTGGACACCCGGCACATCCCGCACCCGTCGACGACGGAGGCCCAGCTCCCCGACGAGAACACCTTCACCGTTCCCGAGGCATGGCTGCCCCATATCCACCCGTGGCGCGGCGGACCCGGCGCACCGGTCAGCGGGATCGACAGCGGCGCGGTCGACGCGGTGCGGAGACAGGTGAAGGAGCGGCTGCGCCGGATGGAGACGGCCGCCGGGCTCCCGGAACTGCTCGAAGCGGCGCAGGCGCAGCTGCGCGGTGAGGCGAGCCCGCTCGGCGCGGCGGTGGTCACGGCCCTCGTCACGGTGGACCTGCCGTCGGGGGAGTGGGAACGGCTCTGGACGTTCGCCGACGCGTGGGTCGCGGAACACGGCCTCGTGTTCGCGGCCGCCGCGACCGCCGAACTCGCCGGCCTCTTCGTCGAGGTGGAGGCAGGGGAAGCGGAGGAGGGCAAGGCGTGCGTCGTTCGCTACCGATGCGACGACGACCGGCGGTGGGACGGCTGGGTCGCGGGCGACCGGATCGCCGAGCGGATCCGTGCTCTGCTCGCCGCGGCCGACGAGCGGACCTACCAAGAGGCCATCGACGCCCTGGCGCACCGCCGCCGCGATCAGTTCCAGCGAGCCGTCACCGGCTATCTCGTTCCGACCCAGGCACAGTGGGTGGACGAGGTGTGTGCCGCCGCCTCGCCCGCGCGGCAGGACGGCTATCCCGCGACCGTGCTGGGCTCGCTGAGTTCGATGGAGCAGCTGAGTCTGTTCCGTGCCCAGGACGAGCGATGGTGGCATCTCTGCGCGCTGGACACCCTCTACACCGCGATGGCGGGCATCGGGCCGGGCATCGCTCCGGTGGTGGCGGAGCTTCTCGACGGGGCGGTTCGCGACAGGGGGATCAGCAAGGACATTTACGCCGCGCTCGCTTCGCTGCCCACCGATGAGGCCTTCGCGCTCGTGCTGGCGCGCCTCGACCGGCCGTTCGCCCACGCCGCCGTGATCGAAGCGATGGGGCGCTACCCCGTTCGCGCGCTGAGGCTCCTGGCCGCCGCGGCCTCGGACGCTGCCCCGGAGATCTCCGCGTACGCAGGCGCGCTGCTGCGCCGGCATGTGACGGCCAACGCGGAACTCACCGCGGCCATGTCCCCCAGGCTCTCCGCCGCGGCGCGGGCCGGGATCGAGCTGGTGACCCAGGCGCCGCAGGCGACGCCGGAGGGGCGGGCCGCGCGGGGGACCGGTTGGATCGACGATGCGCCGGTCGAAGCGCTGCCGCGGTTGCTGGCCGAGCCGCCGTGGACGCGGCCGCGCCCGAAAGCGAAGGCGGTCGTCATCAAGGACCTGGTGGCGCCCGCCGAGCCGGCCCTCGTCTGGGCCGCGGGCGAGCACCAGGAATGGGCCGAGACACAGGCTTCCTACCGGGGGTGGGATGACGGCACGGACTGGCAGCAGGCCGTCGCCGACTTCCGGAACGGGAAGCTGCGGATCTTCGAGCAGCCGGGCCTCTTCCTGGACGGGCCCGAAGACCTGGTACGTCCCCTCCTGTCGGCCTGGAAGCCGGAGCCGTTGTGGGAAGGAAGGTGGATGAAGCCGCTCGTGGCCCGGTTCGGTGCCGACGCGCTGCCCGCGGTGCTGGCGCTCGTCACCTGCGATTCGGTGGCCCTCGCGCCTTTCTTGCTGCCGTTCACCGGAGTCGAGGTGGCGATGCAGATGGCCGACTGGCTGGTGACGCGCAAGAAGGTACGTCCGGTGGTGCACACCTGGTTCCGTCGCCATGCCGATTCCGCCGCCCGCGCCCTGGTCCCCGCGGCGCTCGGCAAGGCCGGCAAGGCCCGAAGCCGGGCCGAGGCGGGGCTTCGGCTCATCGCCTCCCAGGGCGATCCGGAATCCGTCCGCAACGCCGCCCGCGGGCACGGCGACAAGGCTGCTGCCGGCATGGACGCGTTCCTGGCCCGCGATCCCCTGGACGCGGTACCGGCCCACATCCCCGACGACTTCCACCTGCTCGATGTCCATCTGCTGCCGCGGATCCTGCTGCGCGACCGCCGGCAGGCCCTGCCCGCGGCCGTCGCCCGCCACCTCATCACCATGCTGGCGATATCCAAGCCCGGTGAGCCCTACGCGGGCATCGAGGTGGTCAAGGAGCTCTGCGATCCCGAATCGCTGGCCGCATTCGGCTGGGAGCTCTTCCAGCAGGAGACCTCTTACGCATCACGAGTGACAGCGGACGACTGGACGCTCACCGCCCTCGGCCGGCTCGGCGACGACGAGACGGTACGCAGGCTCACCCCCCTCATCCGCTCCTGGCCCGGAGACGGCGGCCACACCACCTCGGTCGCCGGGCTGGACGTGCTCGCCACCATCGGGACGGATGTCGCCCTGACCCATCTGAACGGGATCGCCCAGAAGTCGAAGTACCAGGGCATCAAGAAGAAGGCGGGCGAGAAGATGACCGAGCTGGCGCACGAACTCGGCCTGACCGCAGAGGAGTTGGCCGACCGGCTCGTCCCCGACCTCGACCTCGGCGAGGCCGGCAGCACGACCCTCGACTACGGCCGCCGCCGCTTCACTGTCGGCTTCGACGAGCACCTCAAACCGTATGTGGCCGACGAGGCCGGCAAGCGCCTCAAGACCCTGCCCAAGCCCGGCGTACGCGACGACCAGGACCTGGCCCCGACCGCCCACAAACGCTTCGCCACGCTGAAGAAGGACCTGCGGGCCGTGGCCGACGAGCAGATCCGCCGCCTGGAGCGGGCCATGATCACCCAACGCCGCTGGAGCACGACCGAGTTCCGGGACCTGATCGTCGGACATCCCCTGCTGTGGCACATAGCCCGCCGCCTGGTCTGGGTCAGCGACGACGGCCGCTCCTTCCGCCTGGCCGAGGACCGCACCCTCGCCGACGCCCACGACGACACCCTCACCCTCGACGACCCGGCCCGCGTCGGCATCGCCCACCCCCTGCACCTGACCGGCACCCTCGACACCTGGACGGAGGTGTTCGCCGACTACGAGATCCTCCAGCCGTTCGACCAGCTGCGCCGCCCGACCCACACGCTCACCGACGACGAACGCACCTCACGGGAACTGCGGCGCTTCGCCGACACCACCGTGCCGGTCGGCAAGCTGCTCGGCATGGAACGACGCGGCTGGGAACGCGGCACCGCAGAGGACAACGGCATCCAATCCTGGATCTCCCGGCTCCTGCCCGGAAACCGCACCGTCGTGATCGGCCTCGACCCGGGCATCGTGGTCGGTCACCCCGAGTACTGGCCGGAACAGCGGATCGACCGGGTCCGGCTCCACGACGGCACCGAGCCGGGCCGGCGCCGGGAGCCCCGCGAGCTGCCCTTCGGCGAACTCGATCCCGTCATCGCGTCCGAAGTACTCGTAGACCTGGTCGAGTTGACGGGCTGAGCGGAGTGAGGGATGTGTGTGGCCGGCCCGGACGGGATTGATGTCGGCCGGGGGAGAGGGCACCACTCCTCCCACGGGCGGCGACGGCCTCCGGGGGCGGCGAGGGAGGCACTTCGCATCTACCTGCCGTCTGTCCGTCGGGGGGCACGCCGCCCGACCCGACTCGCCCCGGACCTGCCCCGCCCGACCCGCTCCACCTCACCCGATCCGTGGACGGGAACGGGGGCCGCCCGCCCGGTGCGCCGGATCATCACCGGTGGCCGGGCCAGTGCGGGTCCTCCCAGCGGTCGGGGCCGGAGAGGCCGAGCAGCCGTATCCGGTGCAGCAGTTCCCCGGATACGCCGTGAGCGCGGAGTCGGTCAGAGGCATGGCGGATCAGCCAGGCGGTCAGCTCGGCGCGCAGCTCCTCCTCGTCGTCCCAGGTGTCCCAGGGGAGCCGGTCGCCGAGCAGGTACGACTCCCAGTGCTCCGCCGCCGCGGCCAGGTGACCGTCGGCCGTGGGGCCGGTCTGCGCTTCCCAGGCGCTCAGCCAGGGGCTCAGCGCCGTCGAGGCCTCGGCGCTCAGGGCAAGGACCTCGTACGCGGGTACGGCGGGCGCCGGGTCGGCGAGCGTATGGGCCCACCAGGCGTGGAGGAATTCCTCGACCGCCGCGGCCTGCTCGGCGGGCCACCGCTGCCACCGGCCTCGAGCGAACGCACGCCCGGCCTCCTGCATACCGAAGGGCGGTTCGACGTGGCCGCTGACGAGGGCCGTGGCGAACTGGGGCAGGATCCGGCGCAGCACGGAGGCGTGGTCACTCCAGTCGGGGGCCTGCCAGGTGCGCTGCAGGAGGTCGGGGTCCAGTTCCGTACCGGGCACCTTGAGCTGTGCCAGGTCTTCCGCGCTGCCCCAGTGGCAGATGCAGTTGTGCTCGTCGGGATGGGCGGTCATCCCGTCAAAGGTGGCCGCCAGGGCGCTCAGGGCCGTGTCGAGGCGAGTGCGTGCCGGGTGCGGGTCGAGGTTCATAGCGCGTTCGCCTTCAAGGACTCCGGGAAGTTGGCGCCCGAAGGTTGCCACCTTACCGGGCCCGTATTCCGGCCGGAGCCCGGGCCGTCGGGCTTCGCGACCTGCGCGTGACCTGGGTCATGGGGCGCCGATTTGACCTTCACATCGATGTGAGGGTTTGAGTATCTCCATCAAGCAAGCACAGCCGGCAGCATTCAGCAGACCCGAGGTGAGCTTTGATGGTCAACCAACTCTTCGACTACAGCCCGATCGTCGAGCGCGAGCCCGTGCACTGGCCGGAAGGCGCTCGGGTCGCCTTCTACGTGGGGCTGAACGTCGAGCACTACCAAGTCGACCGACCCTCGACGAGCATCTTTCCGGGCACCGCCGCTCTGGCGCCCGACCCCTTGAACTACGGCTGGCGCGACTACGGTCCCCGGGTGGGCATCTGGCGGCTGATCGAGAGCCTCGACCGGCACCGGATACGCGCGAGCGTGATGCTCAACTCCGACGTCGCCGAGCGCTACCCGCAGATCATCCAGGCCGGCCGGGACCGTAACTGGGCGTGGGCCGCCCACGGCAAGAACAATTCCATCTTCCAGGCCGATATGACTCCCGAGGAGGAACGCGCCTACCTGGCCGAGGTGATCGGCACGATCGAGAGGGCCACCGGCCGTCGGCCGCGCGGCTGGCTGGGACCGGCGCTCACCGAGACCTTCCGAACGCCGGAGCTGCTCGCCGAACTCGGCCTGCACTACGTGATGGACTGGTCCAACGACGACCAGCCCTACCGGCTGAACGTGCCCGGGATGCTGAGTGTGCCGTATTCCATCGAGGTCAACGACATCAGCCTGTTCGTCGGCAAGAGCCTGAGCGGACCGGACTTCGTCCAGATCGTCAAGGATCAGCTGGACCAGCTCTACGCGGACTCGGCGGAGAGCGGGCGGGTGATGTCGCTGGTACTCCACCCGTTCGTCATCAACCAGCCGTTCCGGCACAAGTACCTGGACCAGGCGCTCGAGTACATCGCGAACCATCCCGGCGTCTGGCTGACGACCAGCGACGAGATTGCCGAGCACTACGCGAAGACCGCCGCCCCGGACCGGACTCGCCCAACGCAGCGAGACAACTGAGCAGAGGACTAGCACTGCGTAGGAGCGCTCAGGGCGACGGAGGGCGACAGCCTCAGGATGCCGGGGCCATGACATCGCTCGTCGCCGACCCGCCTCCCCACCCGCCCCGACCTCGGCCGTTCCGTGAACGCCAGGACGCCGTCTTGTCACGGGCAAGGCGTCGGCCCACAGTTGCCTTGCGCAACGGGACGCAGCGGAACGCAACGGATTCCGTTCGGGCGGAAGGAAACGGGGGCGGCGCGAGTGCACAGCAAGCAGAGGGTGATGGCGTCGGTTGTGGCGGCCGGGCTGGCGACGGTCGTGCTGGCAGGGTGCGGCGGTATCGATGGAAAGATCGGAAACTACGACACGGTCACGGTCTGGCCGGCGGCCGATCCCCGGGGCCAGCAGCCGGTCGACAAGCTGACCACGCTGACGCCGGTAACGGTCGAGTGCTACACACCGGGCGAAGTGGACGCGACCGGATTCGGCTACGGCGCGACGTACAAGATCTCCTACGACGGCGGGTCCGGCTATATCGACGAGAGCACGTCGATCATGAGCGACGGCGGCGAGGTGTCCCCGAGCCGGGTACCCAAGTGTTAGGGGAGTGTTAGAGGCTCGACTGTGAGGGCCCAGTGTTAGGGCCTGATCCATGGGACAGGCCCTAACGGTGGCGATGCTCGGGTCGTGGGGTTGGCCCTAGGTAGCGTCTAACCAGCTTGTCCATCGCGCCATAGGGCACCGCCGGATGCGGAAGACCGTCGGCGGTCCGAGTTTCCGTCTTCAGGTCCGAGGTGTGCACCGGTGCGGGGGATTGCTCCCGCTGCGACGAGGAGAGCGATGGTTTCGGGATGAGGGCCGTGGTGTGCCCAGTCCAAGGGGGACAGGCCCGTGCCGTGATCTTCATGAAGGTTCGGATCGGCGCCATGCGCCAACAGTTCGCGCACCGCTTCCGCATGCCCCCAGCATGCGGCTGCGCACAACGGCGTGCCTTCCGCGCCGAGCCCGCTGCTCTCGGCGTCCGGGGAGGCTCCGGCCGCCAGGAGCAGGCGGGCGATCTCGGCTTCGCCATTCACGGATGCCTGATAGAGAGGGGTGGTGCCCTCGCTATTCGCCCGCTCCGGGTCGGCCCCGGCACGCAGCAGCGCCTTCACGAGGGTGCGGTCGCGCAGGAGGACCGCTGTGCACAGGCGCCGGGAGAGTTTCTTCCGCTTCCGCTGGTTCATGAGGGCCGAGGCTAGCGACCGGGTGCGCGGCGCGGCCAGCCATTATCCCCTCGCTGATGACGGTGACCAGCAGGCGATAGCCGTCGGTCTCCCCGTCACAGACGGCGTCCTGCCCGTCGACGTCACCGCCCATCGAGCAGCAGGGTTCGAGCCCCGTCGCCCGCGAGAGCAGGTTGCAGAACCGAACGGCCTCCTGCCAGACCTCGGTCACCGGCGTCCGGGGCCCGCCGTACTCTTGGGCGCCTCGCCTCGCCTCGAACGGCGCGGTAGAGCTCACGCATCACGGGATCACGCGGTCGGCGATGGCCTTGCCTGACGACTTGCCTGACGACTGGTCAGGGAATCGGCGTCATACGCAAGGGTTTTCGCCAGGACCAATTCCCTGCGCTCGCCGTCGGGCAGCAAATCCCCCAGCTTGTCCGTGGCCGTGAATCCGTGGCGTTCATAGAGCGCGAGTGCCGCAGGGTTGTCCGGCATCACCGACAGCATCAGTTTCCTGGCGTGCCTCTGGTGTGCCCACCGCTCAATCTCTCCGATCAAGCGGTCTCCCACTCCCCGCCCCCGTGCTCGGGGGCCGACCCACATGGAGATCAGCTCCGCGGTGTCCGGTTCCTCGGCCGGAACCCCACTGGCCATGCCGACCGGCCGGCCCTCGAGGACCGCGATGACATTGTGCGAGCCGCGCATCCCCAGGCGGGCCCGCCAGCGTTCCTCGCGATCGCCGTCCCCCTGCCACTCCGCCAAGGTGGAGCCGAACGCATACGGCGCTTCGGCGAGCGCGGTCAGCCGCAGTGCGCGCCATGCGCTCCAGTTGTCCGGGCCCAGGACCCACAGTTCAGTCATCGCCCAGACACTGCCTTGCAGATGAGGCGACGGCAAGCGGATATGCGGGCGAGGCCGCCGGGAGAGTCCACCGTGCGTATCGCCGCAGATGCGCACCGCTGCCACCCATGGACGATCGGGCCCTGAACAAGATCACCGCTGGGACGGTGGCGGGTGCGAATGCCAGTGATCGCGAACGCCCCAACCCGGACGCCGACACGAAGATCCGTCGCTCAGGCCCTTGATCGGCCCATTCCCGAACCCTCCGTGCAACCCATTTCCCCTTCCCTCTTGACTCTGGACGAACTGGGAGGAAACTGGTGAATACACCAGAAAACCGGAGAGCCGCACCGTCAGCAGAGACGTCTGTTGGCAGGAGACCCTTGACGTGGCCCTGGCTAGGCCCCCGGAAGCCCCGCGTGCCGGAGACTCAGCGACGACTGAGGTAGATGGCGACGACGCGGACTCCCGGGGACTGTTTTGTTTGCGTGCACCGCATTATCTGTATGCGCTGCTTCTGATCCTGATTCTCCTGATCGAAAGTCCCCTCCGCGTTTGTGTCGCGTTCGAGCTCGCGTTGCGTCCGAGCTCCCGTCGCGCCGGAGGAATCGAGAAGCCGCCCGCTGCGGGTACGAGCCGCGCATCTACGCTCCACTCATGCACGAAGACGGAACAGACGCGCGGGGACTCTTCCACGCACTGCATGAGCACGACGGCCCGGGAACCCACGGGACGGTCGTCGTGCCGTGGCTGGAGAAAGCGGCGGGTGACTACCGTGCCTCGCTCGCGCGGGCCGCCGTTCACGAGCCTTGGTGGGCCGGGGACACAAGCCCTCAGGCGAGCCCGTCCCTCACCCGAGAGCTCTACGCCCTGAGCCGCGTAAGCGACGTACTGCTCCTGGGATTTCAACCCGCCGCTGACACTCCGTCCGAGTGGCCGAGTGCCGACCGCCACCGACCGCCGGGCCAATGGCCGGGTGTCTCCCTGTCCGAATATCTCGAATTGTTCGGCGCGCTGGGAATGGCACCGTTCGACGACGCCGACTTCGACCCGTTTCTCCATGAGATCGTCGAGGTCGAGCAAGCCGACGAACCGGAGACCCCGATCAAGATCACCCAGGTCGTATGGCCTGGGCTGATGCTCGGCGATCTGCTTTTCAGCCGGGCCGGAGTCCGCGTCCGCGCCGGAAGAAATCACGCGCAGCGCGGCGTCGCCGACCGCTTTCCGCTGTACTGGACCTTCCGGCGCCGCTACCGGCCCACGGTCGATGAATCCCATGGCTGGGGACACAACTCGCAGTGGGCCACCGACTTTCGCCTCGATTACCGCACCTCAACCGCCGTGCACCTCAATGTCGCCGGAGAGACGCCAAGGTCAGGGCCGGGGGAATTCGGCGAAGAGGCGACGCTGTTGACGCCGGGGGAGCGAAGCGAACTCCTGCGCCACCGCTGTCTCCTGCGGGCGCCCGAGGCCTCCGATGCACTTGCCGAGCTGCCCGGATGGGAGAAGGACCTCGCCCCCTTCGGATGGCGGCTGCCCAACTTGGGGGAGTGACCCACCTCGTGTGGTCCGCGTCGGCGGCGCGAGTGGTAGCCGCCGACGCAAGCCACCACGGTCGTCGGTACGACGTCGGCCCGCCCACCGCGCCTGCGCGAGGGACGGGCCGACCCGTTGGTGCCCCGGAGTCAGCGGCGGACGTGCCGCGTCAACGCCTCCAGCGCCCGCTGCCAGGAGTCGGCGGCGGCCTTGTCGTCGTACGTCTCCGAGCGCTCGTCGTTGAAGAAGCCATGCCCGACGCCCTCGTACGTCACCTGCTCATGGGCGACCTCCGCGTCCCGCAGGCGCTCACCGACCCGGTGCCACTCGTCCAGCGGCATCACGAAGTCGTCCGCACCGAAAAACGCCAGCACAAAGCCGGTGTTCGCGGCGATCTCCGCCGCCCGGCCCACCGGGGCGACCGGCTCGGCCAACGGGATGCCGCCGTCCAGCAACCACCCGCCGTACCAGCTGACGACCAGGTCGAACCGCAGTTCCGACGCCCCGAGCATCGCGACATGCCCGCCCAGGCTGAACCCGAGCATGGCGCTGCCGCCCTCCCCGCCGTACCGGCGCGCCACCGCCTGCGCGGCCCGGAGATCCGCGACGACCTCCTCGGGGCGCAGCGCCGTCATCAGCCGCCGCCCCTCGGTCCGGCCGTCCTCGTCGTAGCCGAAGCCGGCCCGGCGGACACCCCGCCAGTACAGATCCGGCGCGAGGACCGCGTACCCCTCGCCGGCCAGGCGCTCGCAGACCGCCTTCAGATGTGGGGTCACCCCGAAGAACTCTCCAGCCACCACGACCGACCCGCGTGGTTCCCGCTCCTTCGGCAGGACCAGCCAGCCCTCGGGTCCGTCACCCTCGGTGAGATCTATCCAGCGAGCCGAAGCACCGTCACTCATCGTTCCCCCTGCTAATCATCCCAATACTGGCCGGGATTCTAGCCATGGCCATACCTGATGACCCGCCATATGCCGGCGATGGCGGGCCCGAACGCCCGGAGGGCGACGCCCCGGCTGTCGGGCGCCCTCCGTCCGGTGCCGCCGTGGACGCCGACGGCCCCGCTGTCCGGAGTCGCGTGAGCGCTGAGCTGACTGGCGCACCAGTCAATCTTGCTATGCTGCCGGGCCCGTCCCAAGAAGGGCTGCCAGCATGCCGAGACCGAGCGTCGAAGCCGAACGCCGCGCCCAGATTCTGGCGGCCACCTGCAAGGTCATCGCCCGTACGGGGATCGTGGCGTTCCGGGTCGCGGACGTGGCCAAGGAGGCCGGGCTCTCCCCCGGCATCGTCCACTACTACTTCGACACCAAACAGGACCTGATCCGCGCGGCGTTCGAGCGGAACTTCCTGCACTCGCTCGAGCGCCGCGCCGCGATCTTCGAGTCCGGCCTGGAACCCGTGGAGAAGCTCCGGGCGCTCGTGGAGGCGTACCTTCCACAGGGCGACGAGACCGTCGAGGCATGGCACGTCTGGGCCGAACTGTGGGTCACGGCCCTGCACGACACGGAGCTGCGCGACCTCAACGACCGTGCGTACGGGGAATGGCGCCGGATCATCGCCGGCATCGTGCGCGAATGCCAGGCGGCCGGGCGGATGGGCGGCGACACGGACCCGGTGGACGCCGCCAACATGCTGGCCGGCCTGCTCGACGGGCTCGCCCTGCAGGTCCTCGTCGGCTCGCACGCCATGACGCTCACCCGCATGCGCGCCACCTGCCAGGCGTTCATCGACGGCCTGGTCGCGTCGTCCTGAGCCGTTCCTGAGTCGCTGGCTAACCACCCTTCCGCGTCGCTCCTCAATAGTTGCCGAGCGGCTGCGAGGCCCCTCCTCGGCTGTCGCTCCGCGGAGCCGGATCCACCCGTCCAGGTTATTGACTGATGGATCAGTTATAAATACTGTCGCGGCCATCCGACCGACGGCATCCGGCCGACCGACAGCCGGGCGATCCCGAGGAGCTGGCCGAGTGACACTTCCTACCGAGTTGACGGAACTCAGCCCCGAACAGCTGGCGATCATCGACCTCTGCCAGCACTTCGCGAAGGACAAGATCAGGCCCGCTGCGCGAGCGGTCGACGAAGCCGACACCGAAGTCCCCTGGGAAATCTGGGGAGAGGCCGCCAGGGTGGGGCTGACCTCATTCATGCTTCCCGAGCAATACGGGGGCGGCGGGTCCACCGACATGTTCACCCAGTGCCTCGTGCAGGAAGAGCTGTGCGTCGGCGATCTGGGCCTGGGCAACCTGCTGACCGCCAACGGCTTCTTCGCCCACCCGGTCCTCGAACTCGGCACCGACGAGCAAAAGGAGCGCCTGCTGCGGCCGCTCGCCGGCGAAGCCCCGCCGATGACCTCGCTCGCGGTCACCGAGCCCGACGTCGGCTCCGATGCCGCCGCGCTGCGCACCCACGCCGTACGCAAGGGTGACCGCTATCTCCTCACCGGCCGCAAGGCATGGATTTCCAACGCCGGTGCGTCCGAGTACTACATCATCTTCGCCACCGTCGACCCGCGGCTGCGCGCCAAGGGCATCACCGCCTTCGTCGTGCACCGCGACACTCCCGGACTCACCGTCTCCGCGCCGTGGAAGAAGATGGGCCAGCGCGCGCTGATCAATGCCGAAGTCACCCTCGATGACGTCGAGGTGGACGCCCGCGACCGGCTCGGTGAGGAAGGCCAGGGCTTCATCGGGCTGATGCAGACCTTCGACCGGTCGCGGACCATCCTGGCCGCCGCGGCCACCGGGGTCGCACGCGCCGCCACCGAGTACGCCATCCAGTACGCCAACGAGCGCAGGCAGTTCGGCAAGCCCATCATCGACCATCAGGCCGTCGCCTTCCGGCTGGCCGACATGGAGACCCGCGTCGAGGCGGCGCGCCTGATGACCTGGCGCGCCGCCAAACGCATCGACAGCGGCCGGCGCGCCACCCGCGAATCGGCGATGGCGAAGCTGACGGCCTCGGAGACGGCGATGTTCGCCACGTGGGCGGCGGTGCAGACGATGGGCGGCTGGGGCTACTCCCGGGAATTCCTCGCCGAGAAGTGGATGCGCGACGCCAAGCTGGAGGAGATCGAAGAGGGCACCTCGGACATGCAGCGGATGATCATCTCGCGGAGCCTCCGTGACCACGTCTGAAGCGGCCCGCGTGCCGGAGCCGGTCCCGGAGCCCGTCCCGGAGCCGGTACCGGGGGCAATCGCGGAGCCCGTTCGCGATCCCGAAGCGGTGCCGCTGGGCGGGCCGTTGAGCGCCGATGCCGCTCTGACGCCACTGTGGCGGCCCGCCTCCGTGGCGGTCGTCGGGGCAAGCGACGACCCCGCCAAATGGGGGCACTGGCTGGCGCGGGGCGCGCTTCTCGGCCGCGAAATCCGTGCGGTCCACCTCGTCAACCGGCGCGGCGGACGGGTGTGCGGTCGGCCCGCTTTCCCCTCGCTCGGCGGACTGCCGCAAGCACCCGAGCTGGTGGTCATCGCCGTACCCGCGCCGGCCGTGGAGGCGGCGTTCGACGATGCGCTCGCCGCGGGCGCCCGTGCCGTGCTCGTGATCAGCGACGGGCTCGGGAGGCTCACCGGAAATCCTCGTCTGGCCGACCGCCTGGGCGACCGGGCGCGCGAGCGGGGCGTCCGGTTGCTCGGGCCGAGCTCGCTCGGCATCGTCGACACTCAGGCTCAACTCCGGCTCGCCTGGGGCGACTTCTCGGCCGGCCCGGTGGGTGTGGTGACGCAGAGCGGCCAGATCGGTACGGAGATCGCGTACTTGCTCGCGCGGCTGGGCTCGGGCGTCTCCCGATTCGCCTCGACCGGGGCGCAGGCCGACATCTGCACCGAGGACCTGCTCGACAGCCTCGCCGGCCACGACGCGACACGAGCGGTGATCGCCTACGTGGAAGGAATTCGCGACCCCCAGCGGTTTCTGCGCGCGGCACACCTGCTGCGCGAAGCCGGTAAGCCCCTGGTCCTCCTCACCGTCGGCAGCAGCCCCGTCGGCAGCGCCGCCGCCCTGTCGCACACCGGTGCGCTCACCTCCGGCACCGATATCCTCGAAGCCGTATGCCGCGGCGTCGGCGCCGTCCGTGCCACGACACCGGCGCATGCGGCGGACCTGGCCCATGCCCTCGCCCTTGGCGTCCGCCCACGCGGCAGCCGGATTCTCGTGGTGTCCGACTCCGGTGGCCAAGGGGCGCTCGCCGCCGACCTCGCCACGGAACGGGGACTGGACCTCGCGACACCCCCCACCACCCCGCCACAGTCTCCGGTTCCGGCTCCGGTAGAGCCACGCAACCCCGTCGACCTCGCGGGCGCCGGAGAACAGGATCTGACGGTCTACGCCTCGGTGGCCGAGTGGGCGGCAGCCGCCGGCACATACGACGCCCTGGTGCTGACGGGCTACTTCGGCCGTTACGGCGAGGACATCCCCACACTGGCGACCGCCGAGGCGGAGGTGGCCGCCCGCCTCGCCCGGGTCGCGCCAACCCTCCCCGTACTGGTCCACACCATGGCCGGCGGCTCTCCCGCCACCCAGACGCTGCGCGCCGCGGGCGTACCCGTCTACGCCGACATCGACAGCACCCTGCGGGCACTGGCGGGCTGCGCCCAATGGCAGGCGGCCACACCGCGCCCACCCGGCCGCCACCCCACCGCACCGCCCGGCCCGCCGGGACCCCAGCTCCCCTACCTTCAGGCACGCGAGGTCGCGCGGGCGGTGGGAATCGCGTTCCCCGAGGCCGGGGTGGCGGAAAGCGCCCGGGAAGCGGTGCGGATCGCCCGGGCCTGGGACGGCCCGTCCGTGGCGAAGGTCGTCGGGCATACGCACAAGACCGAGGTCGGCGGGGTCCGGCTCGGCCTGGAGACCGACGCCGACATCACCGCCGCCTTCGAGGACTTCGCCACCCGGCTGGGCGCCCGCTCCGTAGTGATCGAACGCATGGACACCCGCCCGGACACCGTCGAGCTGATCGTTGGGTTGCGGTACGACCCCGGCTTCGGTCCGGTCGTGCTCGTGGGCGCCGGCGGCACGTCGGCCGAACTGTGGCGGGACACCGCCCTCGAACTCGCGCCCGTGACCATCGACGGCGCTCGGGCCATGCTGCGCCGGCTGACCTGCCGGCCGCTGCTGAACGGCTGGCGCGGCGCCGCCCCGTGCGATGTGGACGCCGTCGCCGCGGCCGTCGCCGCACTGTCCACGCTGCCCGGCCGCGATCCAACGGTCGTCTCCGCCGAGATCAACCCGCTGCGGGCGGGACCGGACGGGGTCCTCGCGGTCGACGTCCTCATCGAGCGCGCGGCCGCACCCGCCGCCCCCACGGCAAACCACACCGAGACCACTGAGGAGGAGAGCTGACATGACTGCCACCACTGACATGAAGGCAATGACTTCTACGGCTGACAGGACTGCCATCGCCCCGTTTCGGGGCAGGGTCGCGATGATCACCGGGGGCGGGTCGGGCATCGGACGCGCCACGGCGCTGCGCTACGCCAAGGGCGGCGGCACCGTCATCGTGTGCGGCCGCCGCCCCGAACCGCTCGCGGAGACCGCCGAGCTGATCCGCGGCGCGGGTGGCCGGGCCGGCACCTTCTCCCTCGACGTACGCGATGCCGACGAGGTGCGCCGGGTCGTCGACGAAATCCGCGGACGCCACGGACGTATCGACGCGCTGGTGAACAACGCCGCGGGCAACTTCGTCGCCCCCGCCGAGAAGCTGAGCGCCAACGGCTGGCGAGCCGTCATCGACATCGTCCTCAACGGCACTTTCTACTGCACCCGCGCCGCCGCCGACGTCATGCTCGAGCAGGGAAGCGGCAGCGTGCTCTCGGTGATCGCTTCGTACGCCTGGACCGGCCACCCGGGCACCGTTCACAGCGCGGCGGCCAAGGCCGGCGTCCTCGCGATGACGCGTACGCTCGCGGCCGAGTGGGCCTCGCGCGGGGTGCGGTTGAACTGCATAGCGCCGGGCCCGACCGCCACCGAGGGGGCGGGGCAGGCCCTTTGGCCCGACGGTGACAGCCATCGGCGGGTGGTCGACAGCGTTCCCGCCGGCCGGTTCGCGTCACCGGAGGAGATCGCGGACATCGCCGCGTTCCTGCTCGAGGACCGCTCCGCGTACATCACCGGCGAGGTGCTGACTGCCGATGGCGGGCAGTGGCTGGGCCGCCAGGTCTACGGCGTACCGCTCGGCAGAGAGGGCTGAGACGAGTCCGTAGCCGAGTCCGTAACCGAGCCCCTTGGTTCTCCGCCTTGGTTCTCCGACGCCGAACTGCCCTCCACTGCGGGCCCGTTCAGGTATCCGGTACGGGTCGGTCTCGATCCGGCGGTGAGCCGCCTGCGGAACAATCCACGGCCCGACCGATGAGAGACCGACCCTGACGCTCGCCCCCGACCCCTACCCCAGGAGCACCGGCAAGTCGAACAGTTCGTTCTGCGTCACGACCGGCTTGTTGCGCAGTTCGGACCGGGGGACCGCCAGGCTCAGCCGGGGGAAGCGGGCGTAAAGGGCGGGCAGGGCTATGGAGGCCTCCATCCGGGAGAGCGCGGCGCCGGGGCAAACGTGCGGGCCGTGGCCGAAGGCCAGGTGGCGGTTGGGGGAGCGGGTGATGTCGAAGACGTTGGCGGAGGGGCCGTGCGCGTCTTCGTCGCGGCCGATTGCCGCGTGCGAGATGATCACCGCTTCGCCTTTGGCGAGGACTCTGTCGCCCACGGGGACGTCCTCGGAGGCGAACCGGATCAGTACGTGTGAGGTGGGTGAGGACCAGCGCAGGGTTTCCTCGATGACCCCCTCCCAGCTCGCCTCTCCCGCCTGGACGAGCGCGAGCTGCTCGGGGTGGGTGGAGAGATTGACGACCGCGTTGACGATCAGCGAGATCGTGGTCTCGTGCCCGGCGGCGATCATCACCCCGATGGTGTTGAGGATCTCGTCATCGGTCAGCCGGTCGCCGTTCTCGCTGGCGTGGACGAGGGCGCTGGTGAGGTCGTCCGCGGGTGTCGTACGGCGTGCCTCGATGATCCGGAGGTTCATCTCGCGCAGCTCGGTCAGGGTGGCGCCGACCTCTTCGGGCGGGGTCTGGGTGGAGAAGAACTTGTCGAAGAGGACCTTCAGACGGGGGTGGTCGGCGCGGTCGACGCCCAGCAAGTCGCTGATGACCCGCATCGGCAGGGGGTAGGCGAACTCCGTCTTGAGGTCCACCACCTCATCGGGCGCGCGGCCGGTGAGGCCGTCGAGCAGATCCTCGGTGAGTTCCGTGACGCGCGGCCGCATCTCGTCGACGCGGCGCGGGGTGAGGGCCTGCGCGACCAGGGAGCGCAGCCGGCGGTGCTCCTCGCCGTCCACGGTGAGCATCGAGCGGCCGGGATTCACCAGCCCGATCAGCGGCCAGTCCTCCGGGATTTCGCCGCGCTGCCAGGCGGTCCACAGCGAAATGTCCTTCACCACCCGCCGGTCGGTCATCAGCGCGCGGGCCTCGGCATGGTGGGTGACGGCCCACACCGGGACGCCGCCGGGCAGTTCCACCGCGGCCAGGGGGCCATCGGCGCGTAACCGGGCGGTCTCCGCCTCCAGATCGGCGACGAAGGGGTCGAGCGCGATGCGGCTGGTGTGAGTGGTGGTGCCGGCGTTGGTGGTGGCCATCGGTTGGTCTCCCGGGATGGGGGGCGGGGTGAAGGGCTCAGGCAGTTCGGTCAGAGGACGCGGCAGGCCGTCGCGGACGGGAGGGGCACCATTGGTTTGGCGGGTGCGGTCTATGACCGGGCTCTTGGCGGGGACATGGGGGTGGGGCCCGCTGCGCTGCTCACGTCGCGCCTCCTGAGGCCGTACCGGGTGGCCGGCGCGGTGTCGCGAGACGGCGTGCGGTGCCAGATGACGAACGGCTGGCCGGCCGACGGGCGTTGCCCTTTCCGGACACTCTCTGATCAACGTGGGAACACTATAGGTAAGTGCTGATCGTTCCGTGGCCCGTTCCGCGAAGTTTGCAGGCGGAGGGCGAGGCGGAGGGTGGTCCGCTTGCGTCACCTGCCCGGCGAGGTGGCGCGGTCCCGGCCGCCGTAGGGTGGGTTGGCCGCTCGGGGAGAGGGTGGGGGAGAGACCGTGGAGATCACCGTCCAGTGGATCCGGACGTCCTGGACGAAGGAGTCGCGGGGAGGGGAAGCCGCCGCGCGCAGAAATGCGGTCCCGTCCGGCTTCGCTCTGCCACACGCCGTAGCCCCCTTCACGCATGTGATCCGCATGGATGAGCGGAATGGCTTCAAGCCGTATGACAGCCGGGAAGAGGTGGGAAAGGCCGACATCCAGCTCCGCGAAGCCGACGGCCGGCTACGCGTTTTCCCCCGGGTGAAGCCGCTGTTCTCGTTGCCGCCTCGGCCTCGACGGCCCCCGGCTGTGCGGATTCTCCCTGGGCAGTGGGTCCGGTGGCAGCTCAACTACCGATTCAGTAGTGCGTCGGGGATTCGGGACTGGTCGTACTGGCTGGACACTTTCAACATTGCATACGGCCCGGTGAACGCCGACGTTTTCTTGTCAGAGCCCACCGTGTTGGTCGATGAGCGGGGACCGGTCCGGTAATTGCGCAGAGCGATGAAGTCGCCGCCGGGCGATTAGTTGGAGGCGAGGGCGACGCTGCCGGTCGAGTTGGCGCCCTGTCGATCCCGAACGCGACCACTTCGAGCCGCAAGCCGTTCCGCTGGCCGCGTGGCCCGATGACCGCACTGCTTTGTACTGGTGGCGCTATCGGGACACCGGGTTCCGGCGCGCCGCCCGTTGATGTCGGTAGCGGGCGGGCTCGCGTGATGGCTTCGGTAACTCTGGTTGTCATCCCCGTGGAGGGTAACTAGAGTTGTCGTCATGACGTCTCCTGAGATCACCGACGCGGAACTGTCAGCCCTCAACGCGGCCCTCTGCGACGCCCTCAACCCACTCGCCTCGGCCATGCGTGCCCGAGCAACCGGACTTCCGGAGGACCGCATGTGGGATGCGGACCCCGTCGAGGTGAGTCTGTCGGTCCTCAGCACCTGGAAGGTGGTGGACGCGCAGGTCAAGCGATTGACGGCAATCGCGGCAAAGACCGCCGGCTCCTACGGTGCGAGCTACGAACAGATGGGTGGCGCATGGGGTATCACCCGGCAGGGCGCTCGTAAGAAGTGGCCCGAAGCCATGGACAGGTCGGCGCCTGCGGAAGGGGAGGCGAGCATCATCGAACTCTTCGGTGGTACCGCGGAATTGACGCGGGATGCGTCCGCGGGCGGATGGCGGTGGACCGGACGGGGGGCCGACGGTACGTGTGGCCCCGAATCCGACAGCGCCACCTGCCACGCCACGAAGGAAGAGGCTGCCGCCCATGCAGGCGCCTTTCTGAGGGACCACGTCGCCGACAGCGATTGACCACGAGGGCGAGCGGGGTGTGCTGCTGGAGGGGGCAGATCCGCTTCAGCTGGGCGGTCCGGGGCGGAGCGTAGGTTGATCGACTTCGAGGCACCTCAGGCGGATGAGGCCGCCATCAGCCGCACTGCCAGGTGAACATCGCCGAGCCGGCCCACCGCCCCGTCCGGCCCGGCGGCCGCGTCGAGGCGCACACCAGGGCGCAGCAGGCCGACCCACCGCTCCGCCGCATCGGCGGGCAGGTGTTGCAGAGCGAGCGAACGGAGGGCCTCGGAGGATCCATGTGTCATGTGTCCGATCATGCACGACGCCACTGACACACCAGGGACGGCGGAATCTCCCGCACGAAGGGTGCGGGGTTCACCGAGACGGATGGCCGCGGCGTCCGCTGCTCCCGGTGCGGCAGTTACCGGTGGTACCCATCTCGCGTGCCAGGGCCACCGTCAGGGCACGGAAGATACGCACTTCGGGATTGGTGTCGGTAGTGCGGGTGGCGAGGACGCTGTGCGCCCGAGGAGCATCCAGCACCGGTACGTATCGGGTGCCGGGCCAGGGGTAGTAGCGGGCGAAGGATTTGAGGCCGGAGCCGGCGCCACGGCCCGCCGCCACGCTGGTGAGGATGTCCTGAGGGGTGAGGGCGTAATCGGGTGCACGGCGCTCGCCGGTTTCGAAGTACAGGTAGTCGGTGAAGTCGCGAGGCGTGTGCGGGGGCAACTGCAGGTAGGGCAGGTCGATGACGTCGGCCACGTGGACACCCGTTACGGCCGCGTCCGCGAGGGGGGAACGGGCCGGTACCGCCACGATCCTTTGCTCCGAGGTGAGGATGTCCACCTCGACGCCCTCGGCTTCGAAGGCGGGCCGGACGAAGGCCACGTCCACGCGGTCTTCGCCCAGCGCACTGATGTGTTCGGTGAAGTTCAACTGGAGGAGTTCCAGCGGTACTTCGGGGCGAGCGCGACGGAAGGCGTTGACGGCGGCCGGGGTGACCTCGGCCGAGCCGTGACCCATGATGCCCACCCGCAGGGGGCGGGCGGCGGCCGCCGGCGGAGCGAGGGCGGCCTCGGTCACGTCCTCGACGGCCGCATTCGCAGCAGCGAGCAAGGCGCGGGCATGGGAGGCCAGCCTCCGTCCGGCGACGGTCGGCACCACGGGGCCGTTGCCGCGGTCCAGCAGTCGGGTACCGAACTCCCGCTCCAGCTGCTGTACATGCAGGGTGACGGCGGCCGGCGACAGAAAGAGCCGGGTGGCCGCCCGCCCGTAGTGTTCCTCCTCGACCACCGCCAGAAAGGAGGACAGCTTCCGCAGATCCATACGAACCACGATACGACCGCGCTGCGCCTGGTCACGAGGGCATTCAGGATTCCTGAACGGGGGCAGCGCCGGCCACCGCCCGGCCCGTACAACGGTCGGCATGAGCAAGTACGCCACCCCGACCGCTACACCTACAGCTTCCCTCCCCACCCCGCCGACGGGCTCGGGCACACCCGCTCCCGCACCCCGGTACTGGCTGAGGGCGGGCTGGGTGATGACGGCCTCCGGCTGGAGCGCCAACCAATTCTCCGCCTTGCTGGGTTCCTACCGCAGTGAGCTGGGCCTGAACACAGCCGGCACGACCGCCCTGTTCGGCATTTACGTCCTGGGACTCATTCCCGGCCTGCTGCTGGGCGGGCCGCTCGCCGACCAGCGGGGCCGTCGGCCCGTCGTCTTCCTCGCGCTGGGCACCTCGGCCCTGGCCACCGCTCTGCTGATGACCGGCCCCGCCGCCTCCGCCTTCTTGTGGCCCGGGCGCTTCTTGACCGGGATCGGAGCCGGCGCCCTGCTGACGGCGGGCAGCGCCTGGATCAAGGAGCTGTCTTCGCCCCCGCACGGCACCGCCCCCAACCCGGGGGCGGCGGCCCGTCGCTCCGGCCTGTTTCTGTCCGCCGGCTTCGCGACCGGCGGCCTGGCCGCCTCTCTCATCGCCCAGTGGGCGCCGCACCCCATGGTCACCGCGTATATCCCACACCTGATCCTCTCCGCGATCGCGGCGCTCTGCGCCGCCCGCACCCCCGAATCCTCACCGGTTCACGCAGGCCACGCCTCGGCGGCTCCCGAGCCTGGTGCGCGGCGGGAGCAGCGCGCCTCGGCGGCCGAGTTCCGCCGCCTGGTCGCCCCCGTGGCTCCGTGGGTATTCATCGCCCCGGCGGTGGCCTTCGCCACTCTGCCCGGCCTGGTCGACGCCGACCTGAAGGGCTGGCAGACCGTTTACGCCGGTGTGATCACAGCTGTCACCCCAGGCGCCGGCATTGTTGTGGCGCCCTTCGCGCGTTCGCTCGCCGCCCGGCACCGGATAGCCACCGGCGCCGGCGGACTGGCCGCCGTCGCCCTCGGGCTGCTGATCGCCGCGCTCGCCGCGGCGCAGGCCCAGCCCGTAATCGCCCTGATCGCGTCGATGGTGCTCGGCGCGGGCTATGGCCTGTGCGTCGCCTACGGCCTCACAGAGATCGCCGCCCTTGCGCCGGCACACCGGCTGGCGCGGTTGACCTCCTACTTCTGGACGCTGGCATACCTGGGATTCCTCGCCCCATACGTGATCACCCTGTGCACCGGGGTGTTTTCACCGCCCACCATCCTCGTCGGCGCCGCCGTGCTGGCCGTGGTGACGCTCATGGCCGTCGCCTACCGCGGCACCCGCCAGGCGCATACGCACTGACCCCGAACCCGCCACGGCCGGGACCGGCCGGCCACGGCGGACGGACCAGGAGGCACCCCGGAGCCACACCCTCGCTCCTGGGTCTCCGAACCCGCAGCGCACCGTGCACACCAGGCAGCACCAGCGTCGGCGTGCTCCGACGGGCATGGCCGGGTGTCCTCGACAACCAGGACCGCGCCCGGCACGTCGACCGGCACGGCGCCGAGAGCACGAGGTGCGGGACGAGTCTCGTCAAGGTCGGCTATCCGGCCGTTGGCGCTCGGCTTCCGGACAGGGCCGCGCCCGGCACCAGGCAGGCCGCTCCGGCACCGTTACAACGGAAGTCCCGGACGCAGGAGGCGGCTTGATGAATCTCGGGACGATCGGAATCTGGAGCTGGGCGTTCACCCACGGGGACCGGGCCGAGGCACGGGACGCCGCGGCTGAGGTCGATGAACTCGGCTACGGAGCGATCTGGCTGGGTGGCACACCGGGCGGCAACCCCCGAGGGGATCTGGTCGCGGCCGCCGAAATCCTGACGGCAACCCACCAGGTCACCGTGGCCACCGGATGCGTGTCGATCTGGGGCACCACACCGGAGCGCCTCGCCGCCGCCTACCATGCGCTGCCGCCGCGGCACAGAGCCCGGCTCCTGCTCGGACTCGGCGTCAGCCACGCCGATTTCGTCGATGGCTACCGCGAGCCGTACCACGCACTGCACCGCTACCTGGACGCGTTGGACACCGTGCCCGCTCCGGTGCCGCCGACCGCGCGGATCGTGGGCGCGCACGGCCCGCAGATGACCCGGCTGGCAGGGGCGAAGTCCGCCGGAGTGCATCCCTTCCTGGTCAGCCCCGCGCATACCGCGTGGGCCAGATCGTTGCTGGGCGACGGCCCGCTGCTGGCGCTGGAGCAGGCCGTCATCCTGCACACCGACGCCGAAACGGCCCGCGCCGAAGCCAGGGCGATGCTTGCTCCCTACCTGCGACTCGCCAACTACCGGGCCGCCTGGCTCCGTATGGGATTCGCGCCCGAGGACTTGGGCGGTGGCGGCAGCAACCGGCTGATCGACGCGCTCTTCGCCTGGGGAAAGCCGGACGAGGTCGCCGGACGACTCACCGAGCACCGCCAGGCCGGAGCCGACCACATCGCCGTCCATGTGGTCACCGCCTCCCCGGAGGCCTTCTCCCGTCCGGCATGGCGTGAACTCGCCGCGGCGCTGCTCTGAACAGGCGCGGCATCCGCCCACGGGCGGTCGCCCCAAATGCCCGGCGCGGCCGCCGCCCATGGCCGCACACACGATGCCGGCGGAGTCCGGCACGCGTGGCGCGGCCACCCCGCCCGGCACGTCACAGGGTCGGGTCGCGGTGGGTGGGGCGGCCGTCGAGGACGGTGAGCAGCACGGGCAGGTCGGGCAGGTCGGTGGCGGGGGTGGTGAGAGGGCTGTCCGCGTAGACCGTGAGGTCGGCGCGGTGGCCGACGGCGAGGCGGCCGGCCTCGCCTTCCTCGCCCGCCGCGTACGCGGTGTTGTTGGTCATGGCCTGGAGGGCCTCCAGGGCGGTCAGGGCTTGGTCGGGGCCGTGCGGGGGCCGGGTGAGATCGCGGCTGGGGCGGCGGTGGCGGGCTCCTGCCATGACGGCCAGCGGGGGAAAGGGGGCGATGGGCCAGTCGGAGCCAAGGACGACGGTGGCGCCGGAGTCCCACAGGTCGCGGCAGCGCCAGGCGCGCAGGGCGCGCTCCTCGCCGAGGCGGCGCGACCAGTTGTCGGTGTGGTCGGCCCGGGTGAAGTCGCAGCAGTGGGTGGGCTGCATGGACGCGATGACGCCGAGCTCGGCGAAGCGGCGCAGGGTGTCGTCGGGCACGGTCTCGATGTGCTCGATCCGGTGCCGCACCCCGCGATTCCCTGTGGCCAGGGCCTTCTCGACGGAGTCGAGGACGTGCCGGACGGCGGCGTCCCCGATGGCGTGGGTGGCGGTGGGCACCCCGGCGCGGTGGAGTTCGCCGATGGCGTGGGTGTAGGCGTCGGGGTCGGGCCAGAAGGCGTGGGTGGACTCGCCGTGGCAGTCGGGGCGCTCCAGCCAGGCGGTGCCGTTGTCGATGGTGCCGTCCATGAAGAGCTTGACGCCGTCGACGCGCCAGAGCCCGCCGCCGGTGCCCTGCTGCTCGATGAGGGCGCGCAGCGCGTCGGCGTCGGTGCCGGGCTGGCACCAGGGCGCGACCCGCAGCCGCAGCGGCAGCTCGCCGGCAGCGTCCAGCTCGGCGTAGAGGGCGAGGCTCTCGCCGCCTGCGTCCATGGCGTGCCCGCCGGTGAGTCCGGCGGCGGCCATGTTCCGCAGCGCGGTGGCGAGGCGGGCGCGGCGCTCCTCGTGCGTGGGCTGAGGGGCGGCCCGCTCGACGAGTTCGCAGGCGGCGTCCTCCAGGAGCAGGCCGGTCGGCCGGCCCCGCTCGTCGCAGACGATCTCGGCCGCCTGCTCGAAGCGGCGTGGCCCATCGATGCCGGCGAGTTCCAGTGCGCGGGGGCTGACCAGCATGGAATGGGCGTCGAAGAGCTGCAACAGGGTCGGGATGCCGTCGAGCACGGGAGCCAGCGCGGCGGCTTCGAGCGGCCGGTCGCCGAAGACGTTCGGGTCCAGGCCCCATCCGTGCAGCCACGCTCCGGGCGCGAGGGTCCGGGCCTCGCGGGCCAGGGCCTCGCGCACGGCGTCGAGGTCGGCGCAGCCCGACAGGTCCAGGCCCTGGGTGAGTTCGGCGCCGGAGACCGGGTGGAGGTGCCCGTCAACCAGACCGGGGGTCACCACCGCCCCCTTCAGGTCGATCACCGTGGTCGAGGCGTCCGCGAGCGAACGTATCCGGCGGTCGTCGCCCAAGTCGGCGATCCGCCCTCCGGAAACGGCCAGGGCGGTCTCCGGCAGCAGTTGACCGGTGACGGGGTCGAGCAGACGGGCGGAGAGCAGGATGAGGGGGTACCGCCCCGCTCGAGCGACGTCGAGGGCTTGGGGGAGGGTGCGCACAGCGGCTCCTTGGAGGAGGGTCGGTTCGGGGTGGTCGGCTGCCCGCCGGTGCGACGGTGGCCGGCTACTCGGCAGCGGGACGGTCGTCGGCTCCGGGTGACCGAGGCGCGCCCGCGGGGCTCGCGCCGGGCTCGTCCCCGGGGCGGATGAGCGTGCCGCTCGGCAGGCCGAGTTCGCGTTCGGCGGTGGTGACGGCCATCCGTGTCACCGCGGGCGGACGGTTGTCGGTGTCGGTGTTGGCGTGGGCGCCGAGGCCGTCGAGCACGACCAGGATCTGGATGCTGGTCACATAGGGATCGTCCGTACGGAACTCGCCCCGCTCGACACCCTCGCGGACGAGGCCCTCCAGCCGTCCACGCCAGGCGGCCTCCTGTTCGCCGACCCGGTCGCGAAGAAGCGGCCGGTAGCGGCTGAGGTGCCGGGCGTTGATCCAGAGCCGGCTGATGTCGTCGTACGCCTCTCCCATCGCATGTGCGAAGAAGCGGGCGAGGTGCTGCGTGGGGGTCCCATCGGGGCGGTCCGCCGGAAGGAGCGCATCGAGTTCGACGCTCGCGGCGGTGCCGAACGCCTCGGCCACGAGGTCCTCCGCCGCGGGGAAGTAGTGACTGATCAGTCCGGGGCGGACGTCGAGCTGTTCGCCGATCCGCCGCAGAGTGATGCATTCCAAACCCTCGGTGAGGGCGACGGCGGCCGCCGCGTCGACGATTTCCACACGTCGGTCGGCCGGCGATTTCCGAATTCGCTTGCGCTGGATGCTTGACGACATACCCGCGATGCTATTGAGTGTGCGACCAATAAGCAACCAGGTGGGCACACGACCAGCACCGGAGGGCTCCATGGCTTCTACGACTCCCGACCCGCTCCCAGGCGCGGACGGCAGACACGACACGCCGCCGCCCTCGGACCGGCCGGGCCGTATCGAGGCCCACGGCATCGACCACATTCCCGACCGGGAACGCCACGGCCGTGCCCGGGAACTCTTCGCCGTCTGGGCGGCGGCGAACGTCAACTACCTGAGCCTGGTGGTCGGCGGCGCCCTCATACTCATGGGCCTGAGTCTCGGGCAGGCTCTCGCGGTGATCGTGGTGGGCAACCTCTTCTGGGTGCCGGTCGGGCTGCTGGCCGTCTCGGGCCCGGCCTCCGGAACGCCGAGTGAAGTGATCATGCGAGCCATGTTCGGCGTCCGCGGCAACCGGGTGAACATCGCGATCACCGGCTGGGGCATCTGCATCTGTTACATCGCCCTCAACCTGGCGGCGGCCGCGCTCGCCGCCTTCTCCCTCGTCGAGAAGGCCGGCATCGCGCCCGACACCGGCGTCAAGGCCGTCGTCGTGGTCGGCATCGCCGCGCTCACCCTGGCCATCAGCGTCTACGGCCACGCCACGATCCTGAAGCTCTACCTCCCGATCACCGTGGTCCTCACCGCGGCGTTCGCCGTCGTCGCCTTCAGCGTGCTCGGCCACGCCGACTTCGGCTACGAGCCCGCCGATCCGCTGACCGGCGGCAGCCTGTGGGCGGCCCTCGCGGGCGGCGTCACCCTCATCGCCTCAGGGCCCCTCTCGTACACCAACAGCGCCGACTTCTCCCGCTACCTGCCCCGCACGGCCTCCCCGAAGGCGATCGTGGGCTGGACCGCCCTCGGCGGCTTCCTGCCGAGCGTCGCCGTCTGCTCCCTCGGCGCCATCGCCGCGACCGCGGTCGACATGACCGACCCGCAGACCGCCCTGGGAGCGATCCTGCCCACCTGGTTCACCCCCCTCTTCCTGCTCGCCCTGGTGCTGGGCACCATCGCCATCAACGCCATGACCGCCTACAGCTCCGGGCTGGCCCTCCAGGCCATCGGCGTCCGCCTCCGCCGCTCCCTCACCGTCATCGTCGACGGAGTCCTCGCCGTCGCCGTGACCCTGTACGCGCTGCTCGTGTCCAACTTCCTGGACACCGTCAGCAACGTCCTCCAGCTGACGGTCGTTCTGCTCGGCCCCAGCATGGCCATCTACGCCACCGACATCCTGGTGCGCCGCAACAGTTACGACGGGCCCGCACTGACCGACGAGACCCCCAGCAGCCCCTTCTGGTTCACGGCCGGCGTCAACTGGGCGGGCGCCCTCGCCCTCACCGCGGGCACCGCCGCGGCCGCCCTCTGCGTGAACACCCTCTACACCGGCCCGCTCGCCCACGCCCTCGGCGGAGTGGACCTCGCGCTGCCCGTCGGCATCGTCGTGGCAGCGGCGGTCTACGCGGTCATGATGCGACGCTCACGACGGGACCGCACAGGAATGACGGATTGACCTCTGACCGTAGCCGGTACGCCCCATCATGGGGTGTCATGAGTACGGGTACTCATGACACCGCACGCCTACCCCGGTGAAGTTGGCCGGGTGAACACAGATTCCCCACGCACCGGCAAGGGCGTGGCCGTGGCCCTGGCCGTCATCGAGCTGGCGGCTCTCGTCCTGATCTGGCTGTCCTGGGCCGGGACGTATTGGTCGTGGGACCCGCAGCACTACGGCGACCCGCCCGGCCCCTATCTGAAGTGGGCCGCGTTCGTGCCGGCCGCGGCCTTGGTCTTCGCCGTGGTGGCCGGGATCCGGCGCGTACGTGTGGTCGCTGTCAGCCAGGCGGTGACGGCCCTTGCCCTCTGCGGGATCGTGCTCGGCGCGAAGGCTCCCGGAGAGCGCGTTTACGAGTCCTCCTATCAGTCCGCCTGTCACGCGGGCCTGGGCTGCGAGACAGGCGGTCCGCCCGCGCGGTAGCCGTGCGGGCGTTCAACGGTGCCTTCGTACGGAAGGGCCGGCGCGCGGAAACCGGCCCTTCCGTACAGGGACGGGGGAGTGGGGCGGCGCTCTGGTTCTGCCGCCGCGCCGCAGACGTCCCGCTGTCGCCCCGCCCAACCGGGCTCCGGTCACGGCATCCGATCGGTCGGGCCGGGCGGTCTCGTCGAGGAACCCGGCCTTCGGGCGGCAACGGCGGACCACGTCAGGGCACGGAACTGGCTGGGCGACATCCCCACCACACCACGGAAGGCGCGGCTGAAGTCGGCCGGCCGGGGAAATCCCCATCGAGCGCCGATGGCATGGACGGTGAGGTGCCGCAGGCCGGGGTCGGCCAGATCGCGTCGGCAGCGGTCCACGCGCCGGCCTTTGATGTAGGCGCTGACGGAGGTGTTGTGCTGCTGGAAGAGCCGGTGCAGCGACCGCAGCGACAGCCCGTGAGCCGACGCCACCGTGGTGGGCCCTAGCTCCGGGGCGCGCAGGTGCTGATCGATGAAAGAGGCGATACGCAGGAACAGGACCTGCTGCGGCGACCGCAGCGGCACGGCCGCTCCCTCGTCGAGATGGTGGGCCAGCACGGCCGTGGCCAGATCGAGCGCCGTATTGCCCAGCCGCGCCAAGTCACCCGGGACGTACGTCGCGTGCTCATCGACCAAACCGGCCATGAACTGTGCGAAGAGCCGGCCGACTCCCTGCGTCCCCGAGAGCGGCACCGCCAGCAGCCGCGTCACCTTCGCCTCCGGCAGGGGCAGCAACCGCTTGGGGAACTGCAACAGCAATGACGCGGACCTCGCCTGGCAACCGGCGCCGACGACGGCCTCGAAGGGGCGGGAGCTGTCGTAGAAGACCAACTCACCGGCCCCGAGACGGCTGCGGTTCCGGGCCTGCTCGATCCCCTGACTCCCGCTGCGGACAAGGGCGATCTGATACTGCTCGGGATCCGACCGCCGGATCATCGCGGGTGTCCGCTGCGACACCAACGGCCCGTAGGACATCGCCGTCACCTGCGGAAACCCCAATGACATGGTCCGCAGACACGCGTCAAAGGAGCCCGGATCCGCAAGCTTGACCTTCGTGGTCACCAGCGCCAGCGCCGTGGTCTCCCTCCAGGCCTCGGCACGCTCTTGGGCGGGTAACCACGCGCTGTCGAACACCGTCTCCACAACAACCCCCGTATATGGCGATGACGGCCGCTCCAGCCTCCCGCGACGCCCAGGCGAACCGATGCGGCGCTGTACGCCAACAACATGGCGCTCACCGCTAACGACGCACCGAGGTGGAGACGGCAGCCTGTGAATATGCATGGCGGCCGGTTATGACCACCCGGTCGTCATGTTGGCGCAACACCCGACCAAAGGGGGAAGATTCATGAAATTCGCCAACAGTCGAAAGAGCCCGCTGCTGCGCGGCGGCCTGGCCACCGCGGCCGCGACGACCGTTCTGCTCGGCGCCGCTCTGACGGGCTTCGCCGCAACGGCCGATGCCGCACCGCAGTCGGCTCAGACCCATGCCGCGGTAAGCCACGCCACCACCGGCGACGCCGTGGCCACGAGGACGGGGTGGAGCTTCTACCGCGCCTACTGGACCAAGTCCGCTTGCGTGTCAGAGGGCAAGAGGGGCAAGGCCAAGGGCTGGTGGTCCGGCTACAGCTGCAACAGGGAACAGGGCAACGACGGCAAGATGAAGTGGTTCCTCTACGTCTACAACCGCGTGGGCGGATGACCGGTCCCGAGGACCATCTGGCCTGAACTGCTCATGGCGGCCCGTCACTTCATGTGGCGGGCCGCCTAGCGTGCGGCGGGCCGCCGACCGGGTCGCGCAACCCCGCGGTCCCCACCAGGATGGTGGGGACCCGCCCCCGCAGGACAGAAGGATCACCCACCATGCCCGCACCGATACGCCAGACCAGCAGCACCGTCCACGTGGACGCCACCGCCGTCGACCTGTGCGGGGAGGACCTGGTCGTGGAGTTCGAACCGGAATGGACGGCCAACGGCCTGGTCGAGGCCGACCCCGACGGCGACGGAGCCCGCATCCTGACCGGCCAGGAGATCGGCCGCATCCACGTCACCGCCCAACTGTGGGACGGGCGGCCGCCGCTGTCCGACGACAACGACACCTGGCAGGACATCGCCGAAGTCTCCGTCGCCTGGCGTTCCGCGTTCCTCGACTTCGGCACCACCGGCGCCGACGAAGACTCGGCGCAGCAGATCGCCCTTCCCGGCCCGGGCGACTATCGACTGCGCGTCCACGGACGCCACCGCGACGACGGCGACCCACGCGACGACCGTGATCCGCTGGAGGAGTACCTGATCCAGATCTGGCCCGCGTCGCCGGCCGCGGACCGCGTCATCAGGACGACCAGTAGCACCGCCGCCCGGTGGAGGAGCTAGCAAATACCCGCGGAATTCGGCGAATTCCAGGCCCTGTTCCGGCGGGGATGGCTGCCCCGTCAAAGTGACGTGCAATGCCGGCGCGGCAAGCCGTAACGTCCGGGGATGAGCAGCTTCAACACGCACCGCAGACGGGTCTTCGACGAGAGCCTGCCGGCCCGCGTCAGGCACACGAATCTGCGGTCGTGCCTCGTGCATTTCGCGCCCTACGGATTCCGTGCCACATATCACCATCTCTGCCTCAGTGCGCGGATCCCGAAAAACCCCGAGAGGGATCCGAGCTCGCTCCTCCGCGCGGCCGAGGAGCTGCAGCACGCCCGGCAGCTCTGGCTCGCTGACGAGCGTGCCTATGCCGACAGGCGCCGGGCGGACAAAGCTCGTCGCTGCCGGCAGGCGCAACCCGATGACTCCTGGCGCGGCCGGCAGCGCGGGTGGGGGAACATCGCCTACTGCCCCGAGCCGACGATTCATCCCACCGAGCCGCTGCCGGTGGTGGTCGAGCGGGTGCTTCGTTCGTCGGTCCCGCCCGACGAAGCTCTCGCGTTGAGGTGCCGAGTATGCGGAAGCCGGGGCGACACCATCGCCTGGCACGACGGCGCCTACCGGATCCATCAGCTGTGCAGGAGGTGTGGCGTCAGCCTGGCGGTGCAGCGGGCCGACGCACGCGACCCGCTGCTGACGGCCGCACATGAGCGTCAATGGCGGGAGATCTGGCGGCTGCGCAGTGAATCCCCTGAGATAACCCCGTGAGGAATCCCTTTGAGGAATCTCCTTGCGCATTGCACACGTCATGCCGTGCCATGCCATGGATGGCATGCCGTGCCACGCCATGCCACGCCGTGCCACGCCCGGATCGGAGCGGTTTCGGCGGCCGACGATGCGACAGAAAATCCCTTGACCGACCTGTTTATGGTGTGGAAATGACGACCGCATTCCGTCTGGAGAGAATCACCCCGGACAACTTCGACATCGCCATCGGGCTGAAGGTCCGCTCCGACCAGGGACACCTCGTCGCGCCGGTGGTGAAGTCCCTCGCCGAGGCGTATGTCCACCCCGGCATAGCCTGGCCTCGTCTCATCGTTGATGACGGCCGGCCCGTCGGTTTCCTCATGGCCTTCTTCGATATCGACTTCGCCGGCGACGGCACCGGAACCGACATTCGCTCAGGCCTCTGGCGGCTCAACATCGCGGCCGGCGAACAGGGCCGCGGCTACGGACGTTTCGCGGTCGAGTCCGTGGCCGACGAAATTCGCCGCCGGGGTGGCACCCGTCTCACCGCCAGCTGGCATCCGGGCGAGGACGGCCCCGAGGGCTTCTACCTGGGGCTCGGATTCCGGCTGACGGGAGAGATGAGCGGGGATCAGGCAGTCGGAGAGCTGGACGTGCGGTAGAGGGATTCCCCGTATGGGGTCGGTGATATCGGGTGGGACCGGTTGGCCGGGGCCGGCCGCGCTCGCCGCCCGGCGGGGACCACCGCATGCGCGACGCGAATCGCGCGGCGCCGGCGACCCGATAGGGGAACATGCGTGTACCTGCGCGCATTCACTCTTGCTGGCTATGATGCGGCCTGTCTTCCCGGCCTGAGAGGTGTGACGTGTCGAATCGCATGTTGGCCGCGCTTGCCGTGGGCTCCCTCGTGCTGGTCGCGGGATGTTCGGGTAGCGGCACTGACGCCAAGAGCGAAGCGCCGACCACCAACGCCGAGTCGTCGCCAAGCGTCTCCCAGCCCAAGTACACCAAGTTCGCCGATTTCCCCGGCAAGGGCCTCGTAACCACCGAACCGGGCCTGAAGCTTGGCGTGCAGGTAAAGCCCGTGGACACCAGCTGGGCACCTGAACTGATCGGTAAGTCGGCCGACCCCGGGAATCACTACTTCGCCGTCTATGTCGCCGTGACCGGAGAACTCCCCGACCGCGGGGTGGAAAACGTCAAGCTCAGCTATCTCAGGCTGAAGTTCAAGACGACGGTGCAGAAGTGCGGCCCTGTGCAGAGTGACACCTGCTACATGGAGGCCTACCCCAGCAGCGGGCTTGACGAGGTCGCGGACGGCGCGTGGCGAAACTCCACCTGGAGCGAAACCATCATGGGGACCAATATCGAGCGCGGCGAGACCAAGATCGGCGTGGTCGGGTTCAAGATGCCGGACATGGAGAACGCCAAGTCGTTCGAACTGTGCGGCCCCACTAAGGACGCCGAGGTGGACCCCGACCGATTCTCATGCGTCCCGGTCAAGGCCCCGTTCAGGAAGGCCAGCTGACGAACGAGTACCCGGGGTCGAGGCCGAGCATGGCCTGATGGTCCCCCTCGGACTTGGTGAATGCCCGGCAGTCGTCACGACTGCCGGGCATTGGCACGACGATTCCAGGAACTCCGATTGCCGTGCGGGGAGCGCAGGAGTAGCAGGACTGCAGGAGCCTATGTGCCAGGCCGGTCGTCCGACCGGCCGCCCGACGCGTCATCCGGCCGGTCGCTCAGCGAGGCCAGAATCTCCCGCCGCAGGGCAACCGTCGCCGGGTCGCCCTGCGCCTGGCGTTCGCGCGGCCGCGGTACGTCCAGCACCCGGCCGCTGCCCAGTAGCGCGACCCGGTCGCCCAGGAACAGCGCCTCGTCCACGTCGTGGGTGACGAAGACGACGGTGGCATGGGTGCCGCGCAGCGCCGTCACCAGCAACTGCTGCATCCCGGCCCGGGTCTGGGCGTCAAGCGCACCGAACGGCTCGTCCATCAGGACGGCGCGCGGCCGCCCGGCCAGCGCGCGGGCCAGCTGGGCGCGCTGGCGCTGGCCGCCGGAGACATGGTGCGGCAGGCGGCCGGCATGCTCGGTGAGCCCGACCCGGGCCAGCCAGTCATCGGCCCGCGCGCGGCGCTCCGCGCGCGCCACGCCCCGGACAGCCAGCGGGAGTTCGACGTTGGCCCGCAGAGTGCGCCAGGGCAGCAGCGCGTCCTCCTGGAAGACCAGTGCACGGTCCGCGCCCGGCCCTTCGACGGGACCGCCGTCCTGACTCAGCCGACCGCCGAGCAGCGGCAGCAGACCCGCCAGCGTACGCAGCAGGGTGGATTTGCCGCAGCCGGACGGCCCGACGACGGTGAGGATCTCGCCCGGGGCGATCTCGAGGTCCAGGCCGTGCAGCACGGCGGCACCGGACCGGCCGAGCACGGCACCGGTGACGGCCAGCCGTACGCCGTGCGCGGGCGGGGGTGACTGCGGCCGGGCCGCTGCGGTGATGTCGGTGCTGGTCACGATGGTTCCCGCTCTCCCTCTTGCGCTCGGCGGCCGGCCGCGCCGTCGGCGCTCGGGGTGACGTGCCGGACTTCGGTGTCGCCCCGTGCCGCGGTGTCCTGCTCCGGGCCGGGGCTCCGCTCGCGGGCCCGCACAGCACCGGTCTCCGGCCGGGCGGGCAGCCGTGACCGACGGCCCGGATTCCGGCTCGGGCCGGTCGCGGTGCGCGGCAGCCAGCGCGTCACGCGCCGTCCCAGCACCTCCACGGCCGTGGAGGTGAGCCAGCCGAGCAGTCCGATGGTCGCCATCCCGACGAAGACGCCCGGGTAGTCGACGATCGTGTAGTCCTGCCAGGTGCGGTAGCCCACGCCGTACTCGCCGGAGATCATCTCGGCGGAGATCACACAGATCCACGAGACGCCGATGCCCACCGACAACCCGCCGAAGATCCCGGGCAGCGCCCCCGGCAGCACCACGGACCACAGGACCCGCCACCGGCCACCGCCCATGGTGCGCACCGCCTCCTCCCAGACGGGCGTCAGCGCCCGTACCGCGTGCCGGGTGGAGACCGTGACGGGGAAGAACGCCGCGGCGAAGGTGATGAAGACGATGCCCTGCTCATTGCTGGGGAACAGCAGGATCGCCACCGGCACCAGCGCGATCGCCGGTATGGGACGCAGGACTTCGAGCAGCGGGCCGAGCAGATCGGAGACGACGGGGGAGCGGGCGACGGCGGTGCCGAGGGCGACACCGAGGACGGCCGCGAGGGCGAAGCCGCCGATGATCCGCGTCAGGCTGTCGGTGAGGTCCTGCCAGTACGTGGCGCCGCCGAGCCGCTGGACGAACTCGCGGGCGGTCTCGGTGACCGTCGGGAACTGCGAGAACCGCAGCCATGCAGTCACCCGGAACTGGGCGAGCAACTGCCACAGGGCGAGCGCGGCCAGAACCGAGGCCGTACGCCGCGCGTAGCGGTCCCACGGCCGGCGTCGTCGGCCCGCCCGACCAGGGTTGGTGACCGTCGGCGCGGTCGCCGTGCGGACGGCGGCGGGCGCGCTCACCGGGCCCGCTCCCATGCGGCGGCGTAGCTCACGGTGTGCGCCCCCGGGTGACGCCGCGTCCATGCGGCGGCGGTGGCCGGCGTGGCGAAGGGCAGCAGCCGCGCGCCGTCGCGGACCCAGACCGACCGGTCGGCGAACCACCGGGTGCCGGTCGTCGCATCGGCCGCGTACGCGGCCCGTACCGTTTTGTGGTGCGCGGCGACGAACCGCAGCAGGTCGCCCGGATCGTCGAACGAGTGGGTGCGGTCCTCGCCCCGCAGCCATACCTCGTCGGCCGACGGATGGGCGGTGGAGCGCCGGGCCTTGGCATACCCGCTGCCGTAACTCTGCCTGAGGTAGCGGTCGTCGACGAACGAGCCGACGTCCACCGGCCCGGTCAGCTTGGCCGCCCGCAGCACCGAGACGTCCTTCTTCAGCGCGGCGACCAACTGCGGCTTGAGGGTGGGATCGAAGGTGGCGATGCCGCCCGCGCCGTTGTAGAGGTAGACCACCTCGGCCGGCAGTCCGGTGGCCTTCGCGACCCGCTGGGCGGCGTCGACCGGATGCGCCTCCAGGGAGCGGGTCGCGTCGCGCTGCGCGGCGAGGAACGCCTTCACCACACCCGGATGCCGGCCGGCGAAGGCGTCCCGCACGGTCACGCCGTGGAAGGTGGGCAGGTCGAGCGCACCCCCGTCGTAGAGCGCCCGTGCCTTGCCCTGAAAGGCGAGCAGCCCCGGCCAGGCGACGAACTGCGAGAGCGCGTCCACACTGCCCGACTGGAGCGCGGAAGCCCCCACGGCCGGCTGCTGATTGAGCTTGTGGATGTCCCGCTCCGGATCGATCCCGGCCCGCTGCAGGGCCCGTACGAGGGTGCCGTCGGAGGCCGAACCGACGCTGCTGGAAACCTTCTTGCCCCGCAGGTCGGCCAGCGAGCGCAGGTGGGATCCGGGCGCGGTGACGATGGTGTTGAGCGCTCCGCGCAGGTTGTAGCCGGTGACCGAGACCAGCCGGGTCGGTGCGCGTAGTTGCTTGCCGCGCGCGGAGTTGATGAGCAGCGGGAAGTCGCCCATCGAGCCGATGTCGACCTTCCCCGCGACCATCTGCGCGGTGATCGGCGCACCGGTCGCGTAGTCCTGCCACACCACCTTGTACGTCTTGCCGTCGCGCTTGCCCTGGGCGCGCAGCTCGCGTTCGAAGTAGCCGAGCGAGCGCAGCAGGGTGCCTGCGGTGACGGTGTTGATGGTCTTGGACTGGTAGCCGACGGTCACGGTGACGGTCTTGCCGTCCGCGGCGTCCGCGGTGGTGCCGCAGGCGGTGAGCGAGGACAGTAGGGCGGCAGCCGTGAGGGCCGCGGCGAGCGCGTTCCAGCGGGCCGTACGAGGTGCGCGGACAGTGGGTCCGGGCGGGGCCGGGAGGGAGGAATCCGACGCGGCCCGCGACGACGGCACGGGCAGGGACGGGAGGGGCGGGAAGGGCGGGGGCGGCATGGACGGAGAGCCTCTCATCGCAACAGATAGGGCATGTTGACCGTGACGGCGCCGGTGGGACAGCGAGCGGCGCACGGGCCGCAGTACCAGCACTCATCGACGTGCATGAACGCCTTGTTGCTGGCCGGATCGATGGCGAGCGAGTCGAGCGGGCACATGTCGACGCACAGCGTGCAGCCGTCGATGCACTTGGACTCGTCGATGGTGACGGGCACATCGGTGCGCTGGGGCGCGAGGGCCATGGCGGTCTCCGGGAATCTGATCGTCGGCGGCAGGGCGGCAGGGCGGCAGGGCGGCCGTATCGGGCAGGGCGGCCGCAGGAAGAGGGGGAGGGGGAGGGGCGAACGGGACGCGCTCAGCGCATGCGGTGCAACAGGCCCTGCATGGTGATGCGATCCCCGCGGAAGCGGATGAACTCCAGGTCGACGGGACAGCCGTCGGCGAGATGGGTGAGGCGTTCGAGCATCAGCACGGCCGCGCCGCGGGGAGCCTCCAGAACGGCGGCCGAGTGCGCATCCGCGCTGACCGCCTCGAGGGTGATCTCGGCCGTGCCCAGCTGCTGTCCGGCGGTCTCCTCGATCAGCTGGAAGACGTCGTTGTTCTCCAGATCGGCGTCGAGCAGCGGCAGGCCGATGTCCATCGGGATATACGTGAGGTCCAGGGACAGCGGCACCCCGTCGAGCCGGCGCAGCCGTTCGACATAGAGCACTTCGGTACGCGGCGGGAGCCGCAACCGGTCCGCCACCGGAGCCGGTGCGGCAACCGGGCTGATGGTGCGTACCTCGTTGGTGACCCGGCCGTGCGAATGCAGGGTCTCGGCGAGGCCCATCAACCGGTCCAGCGCATGCGGGTACTTCTGGCAGACCACCACCGTGCCCACGCCCGGCTGGCGCGTCACGAGCTGCTCGGCGCGCAGCAGGTCGAGGGCCTGGCGGACGGTGTTGCGGGACGCGCCGAATTCCGTGCCGATCACGTCCTCGTGCGGCAGTACACCCTGGGGAAAGCGACCCCCGAGCACCTGGTGGCGCAGCAGGTCGGCGAGCTGCCGGGCGCGGTCCGCGCGGAGCCGGCGGCGGCGCGCGGCCGCCACCGGACCCGTGTGCTGGGGGATGCGTTCGGCTGGCATGAGGGGACCATACCGAGGGGGCCCTGACACTGGTGTTGCCACAGTATTGCGCCACTGGCGAACCCGCGGACGACGGCTGTGACCTGCCACTTCGGGACCGCGGACGCGAGACCTGCCACCGCGCGCCGGCCGGAGTGGGGCCGCCCGCGCCAAGCCGGGGCGAGTGCGCACGTACGTCGCGGTCAGCGCCCCGGCAGTGTCTCCTGCAGCCAGTCGAAGACGATGTCGCAGTGCTGCTGCGGGGCCATCGGGGAGCAGTGCAGCTGCGCGCCGGTGGCCGAGGTGAGCTTCACATAGTCCTTGGGGGAGGTCAGCTTGTCGAACATCCGGCGCGGCTGGCCCGGATAGAACTGCTCGTACTCGTAGTCAAGGACCAGGGTGGGCATCGTGATGCGGCCCACGACATCCGTGATGGTCAGCGACTCGATGCGGGTGGCGGGGGTGTAGAAGTCGGTGAAGACCTTGCCCTGGCGGGCGGCGAGCATCGCCGGGACGGAGAAGGGCTCGAAGCGTTTCTTGATCGTCGCGGCATCGGCCGCGGACAGCCCGGGGACGACGTCCTTGTTCCAGATGTTGTTGGTCTCCGCCTTGCTCGGCGTGCGGACCTTGCGGATCTCCGGCGGGAAGCCCAGCCAGGGCTCGAGGCATCCCGGCATCGCCACCAGGGCGGCGATCCGCTTCTCGAAGGCCGCGGCCCGGGGGGCCAGGTTCCCCGCCATGCTCAGCCCGGTCAGGGCGATCCTGTCGGCGTCCACGTCATCACGGGCGACCAGCCAGTCGAGGAGCGGCGTGACCACCCTCTCCCAGCGCGGTGTGAAGACCACCCGGTCGACGAAGAGCAACTGCCCCTGGCCCGGCCCGTCGTACACGAGGGCGTTCCAGCCGCGCTCCAGGGCGGCCGAGACGCCGTAGGTCCACATGTCGACGTTCTGTCCGTCGCTGCCGTTCGTGAGGATCACGGTGGGACGCCGCTCGCCGGAGGCGTCCGGGCGGAAGAACCACACCGGCATCGGGGTCCTGCCGTACGGGACGTTCGCCGTGACCGGCGCCAGGTCGCACAGGTTGCAGAACCTGTCCCAGGCGCCGCGCCCGGCCTTGTAGAGCTGCTCCTCGCTGTCGGGGTTGTCGGAGCCGAGGACGAAGAACAGCGCCTGGGCGTAGTACTGAGCGGCCCGCAGCGCGCGCAGGCGTTTGGTCTCCCGGTCGGGCCTGCTGCCCTCGGGCGCCTTTGACACCTGGTCGCCGAGCTTCCTGAAGGTATCGACGTACGTCTGCGCGGACGGCCCGGCCTTGTTGATCTTGTTCACGGCGGTGAGTACCTCGCCCACCTCGCTGCCGCCGAACCCGGCCGCGCCGAGGGCCAGAAGGCCGCTGAAGTTGAACGACGGGTCCTTGAAGAGCGTCATCACCCCGGGCGTGGCCTCGCCCGCCGAGCCGGTGGCCGAGACCGACGGACGAGCGGCGGGGCCTTGTGCGGAGGTTCCGCTCGAGGCCGAGCAGCCGGCTGCCAACGCTGCCCCGGCTCCACCGACGAGCCCGGCGAGCGCGGTGCGCCGGCTCAGGTGGGATGCGTCCTGCGATACGTGCGTCATGCCAGCTGACCGTAGGAGCTGCGCGACCTGCACCTTCCCGCACGACACAGGCCGTTCCCCCGAACGGCCATCCCGACAACCCCCGGTCAGCGACCACATGCCGCGATCCGGGTGGCCGACACGCTAAGAGGCACGGCGCGCCGGCCGAGCGGCTGGTGCGCAGGCGTGGGCTCAGTGGCCCAGGCCGGCGGCCTTGACCTCGCGTCGGGCGAGGACGTCCTCGTAGCGGTCGTCCATCTGCCGTAGCGCGTCGCGGCGGTCCCGTTTCGAGAGCCGGTCGAGATACGTGTGTCCGAGAAGGTGATCGGTCTCGTGCTGCAGGCAGCGGGCGAAATAGCCCGTTCCCTCGATCACGAGGGGGTTCCCGTCCTTGTCGAAGCCACGCGCGACGGCACGATCGGTCCGGGGGACCGCCATGGCGGCACCGGGCACCGACAGGCACCCTTCGGCGTCGTCGATGAGTCGACGGTGGCTGGCATCGGGCTGGTCGAGAACGGGGTTGATGAGGTGGCCGACATGCCGGATCCCGTGGTCGTCCGGGCAGTCGTACACGAACAGCCTCAGGTCCACACCGACCTGATTGGCAGCCAGGCCGGCGCCCTCGGCCACGTACATGGTCAGGAACATGTCGTCGATCAGCGCCGACAGCTCCGCGGTGCCGAACCGTGTCACCGCACGGCATGGACGGTTGAGGATCTCCTCGCCCACCACCGTGATCCGGCGTACCGAGCCTCGGTCGGCTTCCGGAGGCAGCGCCGGATACGAGTCGACCGGCGCGCCCTGGACACGGACTCGCCGGTCGGTGGCGCGAGGTCGGTCGTGAGGAATGGACATGGTGGTTCCCCCTTCTTGTGGAACAAGGCCGTCGCCCAGCGGCGACCCGAATCCTTCGCGCAATAGGGCCAGTTGCGAAGTTCTTTGCAAAGTAGCAGACTTTGCAAAGTGACTGAAGAAGACGTTGACCCCCCGGCCGCCCGGTCCCGTACCGCCGGCGAGGGATTGCGCGAACACGAGGTCCGCACGGCCCTGCTCGAGCTGCTCGCCGAGGTCGGGGCCGTCACGGCGACCGAAGCGGCCGCCCGGCTTGGCTACAGCTCCGGACTCTGCTCATTCCATCTGCGCCAGCTCGCACGCCACGGACACATCGAAGAAGCGCCTCATAGCGGAGGCCGCGCACGTCCTTGGCGTCTGCGGCGGTCCGCTTCCGCGTCCGATCCATCCGAGGATTTCGGCGACCTCGCCCGCGGCCTGGAGGACGAGAGCTGGCAGCACTGGCTCGGCCAACGCGAGCAGGCCCCCGCCGAGTGGCGCCGCGACGAAGCGTTCAGCGCCGTCGCGTATCTGACACCCGAGGAGATGAGCCGGATGGCAGCCGTGATCCGAAGGGCACTCGCCCCCTACCAGGACCGCGACCAGCGACCCTTGGCCCGGCCCGAGGGTGCCCGACCGGTTGCCCTCATCACCCGGCTGTTTCCGCTGCTTCCCCACCCGACGGACGACGACACGGGCGAGGACTGAACGGCATCGACGCTCCCCCTACCTGCCCCGTCGGCGCTCGCCCCGTCCCGAATGCCGCGCACATGACAGGAAGCCGGACGGTTGACGGCCCCAGCGAGGGCCGCTGAGGGACGCCGTAGACCCGGATACCACGAGCCGGCTCACCCAGCCTCACCCGGCCTCATCCACGAGAGCAAAAAAATTTGGCCGGCGATGTCGAGAACCCGTGACTGGCTCCGTCCCCGAGGTGAATGCGACCACAATGGGTCGCACCAGCACCGAGGAGAACCACGATGGCCAAGTACTTGCTGCTCAAGCACTACCGCGGCGCCCCGGCTCCGGCCAACGACGTGCCCATGGACCGGTGGACGCCGGAGGAGATCTCGGCGCACGTGCAGTACATGCAGGACTTCGCGGGCCGGCTCGAGAAGACCGGCGAGTTCGTCGACGGCCAGGCGCTCGCCCCCGAGGGGACTTGGGTCCGGTACGACGGTGAGGGGCGGCCGCCGGTCACCGACGGCCCGTTCGCCGAGACCAAGGACCTCATCGCCGGCTGGATGGTGATCGACGTCGACAGCTACGACCGCGCCGTCGAGCTGGCCGGGGAGCTGTCGGCCGCCCCCGGGGCGGGTGGGAAGCCGATCCACGAGTGGCTCGAGGTGCGCCCGTTCCTGGCCGCCCCGCCCACCATCACGGAGTGACCTCTCAGGTGTCTCAGATGGATGAGGCCCTGCTCAGGAGCCTCACGCCGAGCGTGCTCGGCATCCTCGTCCGCCGCGGAGCCGACTTCGCGGCGGCCGAGGACGCCGTACAGGACGCGCTGGTCGAGGCGGTCCGCGTCTGGCCGGCCGACCCTCCGCGGGATCCGAAGGGCTGGCTGGTCACCGTGGCCTGGCGCCGGTTCCTCGACGCGACCCGGGCGGACGCCGCCCGCCGCAGGCGTGAGGACCGCGTCGACGAGGAACCGGCGCCCGGGCCCGCGCCCGCGGTGGACGACACGCTGCAGCTCTACTTCCTGTGCGCCCACCCGTCACTGACGCCGTCGTCCGCGGTCGCGCTCACGCTGCGTGCCGTCGGAGGGCTCACCACACGCCAGATCGCCCAGGCCTATCTCGTTCCCGAGGCGACCATGGCGCAACGCATCAGCCGGGCCAAGCGCACCGTCTCCGGCGTTGGGGTATCCCCTGCTCGAGCGAAGCCGAGAGCTTGGGGAAGGTTCGACCAGCCCGGCGACGTCGCCACCGTGCTGCGCGTGCTCTACCTGGTCTTCAACGAGGGCTACTCCGGCGACGTCGACCTCGCCGCCGAGGCCATCCGGCTCACCCGGCAGCTCGCGGCCGCGATCGACCACCCAGAGGTGGCGGGGCTGCTCGCCCTCATGCTGCTCCACCACGCCCGGCGCGCGAGCCGGACCGCGCCCGACGGGAGCCTGGTGCCGCTCGCCGAACAGGACCGCGGCCGGTGGGACACCGACTTGATCGCCGAGGGCGTCATGATCCTTCAGTCGGCCCTCTCCCGCGACCGGCTGGGCGAGTTCCAGGCCCAGGCCGCCATCGCCGCCCTCCACGCCGACGCGCCCACCGCCGGGGAGACCGACTGGGTACAGATCGTCGAGTGGTACGACGAGCTCGTGCGCCTGACCGACAGCCCGGTCGTCCGGCTCAACCGAGCCGTGGCCGTCGGCGAGGCCGACGGACCGCGTGCCGGGCTGGCGGCGCTCGCGACACTCGACGACGCTTCCCCAAGCTCTCCGGGCAAGGGATACCCCATTCCCCGCCACGCCGCGGTGGCCGCCTACCTCCACGAGCGCGACGGCGACCTGGCGACCGCGGCACGGCTGTACGCCGAGGCCGCCCACAAGGCACCCAACCTCGCCGAGCGCGACTACCTCACGCGCCAAGCCGCCCGGCTCAATGCCCGCCGGTGTCCCTGACGGGGCGCGGCCGGCTCTTCCCGCAGCACTTGGCGCGGCCCCGCGGCCAGAGCGGTCGCCTCGAAATGAGTGGCCACCCTGCGGGTACGGGGAGTGGCAGCGTCAAGTCGTGTCCGACGCTCCCTCGACAGCAGCGACATCACCTCTGCGCGGTGACCAGCGGTGCACCATCCTCCGGGAGGAACACGACGAATTCGCGAGCGCCGTGGACCACGCGTGCCAACCCCAGCCGGCCGCCGTCTCCGCGCACCACAGCCTCGATCGCTTCGGCGCCCTCGACGATCCGGTCGAGCTGCGCGTAGTGCCGTATCACCTGCTCCGTCGGTCCATTGACCCACAGCCTGACGTCGGCGCCGCTCCGGAGCGCCGCAAGCAGTTCCTCGCGCAGACAGCCCGGAACCGCGGTCTTGACTCGGTGGTACAGGCGTTCCTGGGGCCCGGGCTCGGTGGGAGCGCCGACTGCCCGTTCCCTGCACTCCCCACAGGCCCCTCTCCTCCTGGGGAAGAACAGATGCCGATACACGGTCACCTGATCCCGCGGAATCCCACAGAGCGTCTCGTTGGCCGCCGCCATCGCATGTTCCAAAGCCGGCGAGTCCGTCTTGCGGCATGCGGTGAAAGACGCGGCCACACGCACGAATCCGGGAGAGCAGTCGTGATCATCAAGCCCTGACATGGTCATCACTCTGGCATGCCCGCCCAGCCGATGACCTGCAGTTGAACGACAAACTCAGCTCCGCCGAGGACAGAGCCGGTCACCGGAGCGCCGCAGGCATTGATCACCATTCATGATCAGTGTGGGCGCGGATCGGTCATTGGTCGGCCGGGGAGATAGCGGTTGGCTGGGGCCGTCATCACGAACCGCGGGGGCCTGCAAGGGCCCACGAGGAGGAAAAGGAAACCGTCATGCCTCACTTGGACGTCAACGACACCACCCTCTACTACGAAGACGAGGGGACCGGCCCCGCGCTGCTGTTCCTGCACGGCTGGGGCACCAGCGGCCGGACCTGGGGCGCGCAACTGCCCGACTTCACACCGGACCACCGGGTGGTCACGGTCGACTGGCGGGGCTGCGGGCGCTCGGCCCGGCCCGTGCGGGGCAACACCACCGCCGAGGTGGTCACCGACTTGGTGGCCCTGATCGGCGCACTGCAACTGGACCGTCCGGTGGTCATCGGCTCGTCGATCGGCGGGGTGTTCGCCACCGAACTGGGCCTCCGACGACCGGAGTTGATCGGTGGCGTGATCTCGGTGGGCGCCCCGGGCTACTGGCCGACGACGGAGGCTCAGGCGGAGCTGGTGGCGGATCTGCGCCGCGACCGGGCCGGCACGTGCGCCGGCTGGGTGCCGACGTGGTACGCCCCGGGCACCTCACCCGCGCTCATCGACTGGACGATCCGTCAGATACTGGATTCCGGCGTCTACATCGACGAGCACCAGGCCACCGCCGGCGGCTACGACCCGCGCCCGGCACTGCCGGGCCTGCAGGTGCCGATCCACTACCTCCACGGTGAGCTGGACCTGATCCCGGTAGAGGTCCCCCGGACCTGCGCCGCGCTCACGCCGGGCGCCGGGGTCACCGTCATCACCGGCTCCGGCCACATGCCGCACCAGGAATGCCCCGACGCCTTCAACTCCGCCCTGCGCGCCGCGCTGGCCCACCTGGCACCCACCGCTCGCGCCACCGCCTGAACGTCCGGTCCTGACCTGCTGCTTGAGCGGTCTGCCGCCGTTCTCCGGTGAGGCGAGGCTGCGACGGTGCCAGGGGCCGGTGCGTGGCGGCGGGATGGCGTGCCGAAAGGCTTCAGGTGGTCGCCAGCAGCAGGTCCTCTCCGCTTGACGGGCGGAGGCCGTCGGTGCGACCGGCGAAATAACGGTGGGCGAGCGAAGCTCCCGACAGGTGTCGGGCGTCTTTGAAGCCGGTTTCGCGGGCCAGGGACAGCATCTCGGGCGGAGTGTAGAAGCTGATGAACGGCGTTCCGGATGCTTGCGCGCCTTCCTTGCTCGCCCGCAGGCCAGGGCGGTCGGCTTCGTCGACGAGTTCGCTGGGCAGCAGAAAGGTCATGGCGAGCGTCGAGCCGGGGGCGAGCCCGGAGATTTGGCGCAGGGTGGCCGCGGTGGCGTCTTTGGTGAGGTACATGGTGACGCCGGTGGAGACGATGACCGCCGGCCGGCCGGCATCGAAGCCGGCAGCGGCCAGCTGCTTCAGCCAGTCTTCGCTCGCCTCGAAGTCGACGGGCACCAATTGCAGCCAGTCGGGGATGCCGTAGCCGAGTTCGGTCAGGCGCCGTCGCTTCCATGCTTGCGGGCCGGGCTGGTCGACCTCGAAGACCCGCAGGCGGGAGGCGACCTCCGGCCTACGCTGGGCAAAGGTGTCCAGGCCGGCTCCCAGAATGACGTACTGGGTGACGCCGTGGTCGGCCTGCTCGGCGATCAGGTCCTCGATGAAACGAGAGCGGGCCACCATGGCCGCCCGGAACGCGCTGGTGAAGTGCGGATCCATGTCGGGGCGGCGCCGCCAGTCATCGCCGGGAGCAGCCAGCTGCAGCCCGACCTCGTCCTCGAGTACGTGCGGCGGTGGGTCGACCTGGACATGCATCGCCCGCCAGAGGGCCGTCCGCACCGCGGTGTTGTCCGGCGCCTCGGTCTGCTCGTCTGCCATGGTGTTCCCCCTTGTTTTGCGGTCAGTTTCGTTGCGCTCGGTTTCGTTGCGGTCAGTTCTTGCCGGGAGCCTGGAGGTTCCACAGGCGCCCGTCGGGGTCGCGGACGGTCATCTCCTTGGTTCCGTAATGGGTGTCCTCGAACGGTGTGACGACCTCGACCGGGGAATCGGCACGGAACGCGTCCGCGTCCGGCACCTTCAGCACGATCTGCGTCTGGGTCTCTTGGTCCTCGGGGATCTCGGAGATGAAGACGTAGGGCCCGTCGCCGTTGCGGAGTTGGCCGGAGTTGTGGTCGGTCTCGAAATCCAACTCGTAGCCCAGAGCCTGGAAGAACTTCGCCGCCTTACCCCAGTTGTGGGTCGTCAGGAACACGGCCTCGATGCCTTCGGTCGCCATGTCAGGTCTCCTTCTCGGTCGATTGCTGTTCGTGTCCATGGGCGTCGTCGAGATAGGCGCGCAGCGCGTCAGCCACCAACGCCGACAACGACATGCCCGACTCGATGGCGCGGTACTTGACCTGCTTGATCAGCCCGATCGGCAGGTACACGTTGAACTGCTTGACTTCCTCATCACCCACGAGTGCGATGCTAGCATTCTAGCAAGCTAGATACCAGGCGCCGATGCGGCCGACCAACCCGAGCGGCCTCAGGACGTAGACATCGGCCTTCACGTCCCACCGCGGGCCGCTCCTTTGCGGGTCAGGCGCTTGGCCATCACGGTGATGAGCGCGCAGGTGACGATGGGCGGCCAACTCGCCCACTTGCTCGCCGTGATGCCGCTGCCTTCGGGCTCGCTCGGACACCGGACTGGCTGGCCTATCGGCACATAGTTTTCGCCGGCCCCGACCCCGACCAGCCCCTCTTCCGGGACATCCGGAAGGCCTGGCCCGGCCTGGCCCGGCACTCGGATCGGCAATCCTGTGCTGGCTCCGCCGCCCGGGCCGTCACCCGCGCCTCCGGTGCGATGATGACCGCGATCGGCAGGTTCCTGCTGGTGGAACGCCTGGCCCGGCTGACGAATCCGCCTGATCCGAACGCATACAGAGATGCCCGCCGAAGGAGAGCACGTGGAAGGCCAGATGCCGCAAGAACAGGCGAGCCCTGAGACAGAGGCGCGCATCCGGGAAAGCTTCGACCGGCAGGGGCTGATGACCCTCCTCGGCGCCAGGATCACGCAGATCGCGCCCGGCCGCGTTTACATCGCGCTCCCGAACCGGCCCGAAGTGACCCAGCAGCACGGCTACTTCCACGCGGGTGCCACCAGCGCGATCGCGGACAGTGCGGGCGGCTACGCGGCGTTCACGTTGTTCCCCGAGAACGCCGAGGTACTCACCGTCGAGTACAAGATCAACCTCCTCGCGCCCGCCGTCGGCGACCACATCGAGGCGGTTGGAACGGTCCTGAAGTCCGGACGCACCCTGACGGTGTGCCGGCTGGAGGTTTTCGGCGTCCAGGATGGCCGTCGAACGCTCGTCGCGAACGGTCAGCAGACGCTGATCCGGGTGAACCGGTCCGAGCCGTGAGCCCGCGTCCCTCGTCGGTCTCCTCGCCCCCCACGCCGAGGAGACCGACGCGTGGGCCCGGGCGCAGGCAGTAGCCGTCGACTCGGTCGTGAAAACCACTGGTACTCCGACCACGTAGGCGGCAATGCCCACCTGCAGGCGCAAGGCAGCCTCGGACGTTCCCCACTCGGCGAGGCTGCCCTCGCTGCCCCCTGCCCGCGTCTGAGAGGGGCAGGCCAGAACGGCAAGGCAACGGGCGTGGGCCACGGGGCCACGAGACGGTGAGCGAACGTCAGGAAGGACGCCCGCTCGTCCGCCCGACTCGCTTCTGGCTCCGTCCTTCAGCCGGCCGAGGGCAGACACCGTGCCGGGCGGCTCGCCAGATGGCCAGCGGTGAAAGCTCCTCCCGCTCTGCTGTCACCCAGCAGCCGGAGCGGTTCGATCGTGTCTCGTGCTTCTGCCTGGGGCGGTAGCGGCAGACGCTCCTCGTCGGCCCCCAGCACGTCGTCCACCAGGGTCATCAGCCGTTCGTCCCACTCGCCCATGTCCGCACATCGCAGAGCCGCCCGGAAGCGCCACGGCCACCCAGCTCGCAGGTCGTGTCCGGCGTCGGGCGGCTGGCCACGCTCATGCAATTGCCCGCAACGCGGCAGGAGTCTCCTCCTCAAGGCCGTTCGGCACTCGGCGTTGTGGTGTTGGGGCCGGGGCGCGGATCGGGGGCTGGTCCCGGAGTTGGGCCTGGCGTGGGGGGTGCTGGGTGGGGCGGCACCGGGTCCGGTTCGGGGCGCGGAGGGGGCGGGGGCACGGGGTCGGGGCCGGGCGCGGGAACTGGTCCGGGAGCGGGCCCGGGCTGGGGGCCCGGCGGGCCGGGGCCCGGCCCCGGTGTGGGCGGGACCGGATCCGGGCGGGTGGGCCCGGGCGGCCCCGGGGGCTGCGGGACTGTCATGTCGTCCTCCGTCCATCGGGGAGAGCGTCCCCTCCACCCTACGACGAAGGGCGCTGATGTCCGCGGATCCCAGCGCCTCCACGCTGCCTTCGGGCACATCGATCCCCAACGACTACGGATCGAAGAGATACCGCCGGGTTGGGGGCCTGTCCTGCCGGGTCTGGCGCGCGGAGCGTTCGGATTCCTCCAGCACGGCGAGCAGGTTCTGGGCGGCTGCGGCTGCGGCTGCGGCGTGGTCGGGGGAGTTCTGCGCTCCGGCCCGTTCGTCGGTCGGCTGAACTGCGAGCCGTAGTTCCCCTTCGGTCTGGAGCGGCTACATCGCCACGCGAGTCGAGGACCTCAACCCCCAGGGAATACCGCAGCCGTGGGACAGCGTCCCCTCTCCCCTGGGCAGGGTGATCGTGACTACCACAGCAGGAACGCAGCGGTCGGCCATCCGGGCAGTACGAGCAGGAACGCCGCGACGGCCACGCCAAGGCCTCGCCGATCTCTGACGCCGAGGGCGATGAGCGGCAGCGACACCATCGAGAGGCCGAGGGCGGCGATGGCGAAACCGTTCCACCCCACCGGCTGCTGCACTGGTGCACCGCTGCGCCGGGAAAGGAGGAAGGGCCGGGCGCAGCGCGCCACTCGAGACCCATGAGGGGGCCGGGTGTCACGCTCGGGGTCGGATCGAAATCCGTCATCGGAGGGTGCCTCCCGGTTCTGGCTGAGGCCGTGCGGTGCGCCGGCCGCCCAAGATTCGCACACATACGTGTGGACGGGGCCGCCCTGGGGCGCGGACGGACGGCCCCTGACTGAATTCCTGATTCAGGCAGTCCCCGTGGGACCGTAGCCCTCGTGAGCGGCTGTCCCGTTGCAGCTGGGTGGGCCATCGGATCAAGCGCCGTCGCCAACCAAGGCGTTCAGGCGCAGCGAAACCGCGCGGCGTGTCGACGCCACAAGCTTGCTCTCGAACGAATGGGGCATCCCTTACCTTTCCCTTGGTCAGCCGTTCCTCAACGTCGCGCACCTGACGCCTGCTCCGTCGCCGCGCGCCGGATCCACCGCCGGTTCGGCCTGGCCGGGGGAGTGCACCGGTTCGGTCGACTTCCGCCGCGATGGCCGTACGGGGGTATGACGCTGATCTCCCACTATCCGGTCGATCTCCTTGCCTGCCTGATCGCAGCCGGAAGAGACTGGTGTCCCTTTGGTGGGGAACGGCGGGAGAGCGATGGCCACGATGAGAACCGACACAGTCCGAGGGGCGGACGGACCGCCGCCCCCGCCGAGGGTCGGCCGGAACCGGCTGGTGGGTGCGGCGCTGACCATTCTGTCCCTGGCCGCCGCACTGACCTGCTCTTTCGTCTTCACCACCTGGCTGCCCACCGATCGCACTCTGTACCGGGAGTACAGGGCGGCCGAGGCGTGCCCCGCCCGCAAGGTGATACCGAGGCACGAAGACTGCCTACGGAAGGTCACCTTCACTGTCGAGGACACCCGGAACACCTCCAAGAACATGCGGGCGACCCTGCTCGGCCCAGAGCCCTTCCCAAGGATGGTCGTGCCGTTCGGTGACTCGGAGCCGGTGCTGAGCGGGCTTCGGCGGGGGGACCGGGTCGCCGGTACCGTGTGGCGCGGTGTCGTCGTGGTGGTCGCCGAGGGAGACGGCCGGCAGGATTCCGCCGACGCGCCTCGCGACGAACCCCAGATGACAGCCGCCATCGGTACGTTCGCGGGGCTGCTGGCGGCGCTGGCGCTGATGTTCGGAGCGATGCGGCTGGCCAGGCCGCGCGACCCCGGGCTCTTCACCTGGCTCCCGTACGGCAAGTGGCTGCTCATCGTCACGGGGGCCACCTGCGCCGTCGTGGGGCTGTCCACCGTGTGGACGGGCCTCCCGTGGTTGCTCGTGCCCACGGTCTGCGGGGCGATCGTCACGGGTACGGCGTGGTTCCTCGGCCGAGATCTGCGGCGTCGGGCCGGCCGCTAGACCGGGGATGGCATGGAGCCTGCGGGGCCACGGAGCGGCTGTCCCCGCCGGGGCATCAGCGGCACCGGCGGGCCGTATCCCGTCCCGCCGAGACCGTGTCACCGGCAGGCGGGACATAGCACCGGCCGACGTGCAGGGCGTGGCAAGGTGGAGGCATGTGCGGCCGATACGTCTCCACCCGCCGTCCGCAGGATCTTGTGGACCTGTTCGATGTCACGCGCTGGGATCCCGACCAGGTTCTGGAGCCGAGCTGGAACGTGGCACCGACCGATGACGTGTGGTCGGTGCTGGAGCGCGTCGAGCACGACACCGGCGAGGTCACCCGGCAGCTGCGGCCCTTGCGCTGGGGCCTGGTGCCGTCGTGGGCGAAGAGTCGGAATGTCGGCGCGAAAATGATCAATGCGAGGGTGGAGACCGTCGCGCAGAAGCCGGCCTACCGCCGGGCCTTCGTCAAGCGCCGCTGCCTCCTGCCGGCCAACGGCTTCTACGAGTGGCAGGCCGTCGCCGCAACCGAGACGACCAAGGCCCGCAAGCAGCCGTACTTCATCAGCCCCGAAGACGGCCAGGTCATGGCGCTCGCCGGGCTGTACGAGTTCTGGCGTGACCCCGCCGTGGCCGACGACGACCCCGGCGCCTGGTGGACCACCTGCACGATCATCACGACCGAGGCCACCGACGCCGCCGGACGGGTCCACCCCCGCATGCCGCTCGCCATCGCATCCGACGGCTGGGACGCGTGGCTCGACCCTGCTTACCAAGACACCGACGAACTGCGCGCCCTACTGGGAGCTCCGGCCGCCGGCCACCTGGACAGCCGGGCGGTGTCCACCGCGGTCAACAACGTACGCAACAACGGCCCACACCTCCTGGACGACTTCGCCGAGGATCACACCGACGCCTGAGGCCCGGGAGCCACTCGCCAGCGGGATGCCCTTGCGACACGGCGAGCACCTGTTGCGACGTCGGACCGGCCCGCACGTGACGGCACGGGTACGTACCCGTGCCCTATGGGGACAGGAGGAGCATGACGATGTCCGATGCGCGCATACCTGCCTCCCTGAGGAGGGCGGCGAGGAGTGGTCTCGCCTGTTGGTTGTCCCATACTGCGGGAATGGCAGTTGTCAGGCGAGTCCTGCCCTGCGTGGCGCTAACGAATGCCGGAGGCTTGGTTCGGATGTCGTGCGTCGGGCGGTGTCTTCACGGGCACTGCAGCCACTCGGTGTACCAGGCGCGAAAACCGGGGCTCGCCGGGACGAAGCCGCCCCAGTCCGGGTCGATCCGCCAGACCTCGCCTGCTCGCGGACCGTTCAGGACCAGTCGGACGTAGATGCCGCATCCCTCATCGGCCAGCATGAGTGTGCCTCGGGTCAGCTCATCGGCCGGTGCGCCGATCCGGCCGGGCAGGGGTTGGGTAAGGGGGAACGGCTCGGCGAGTCGGCCCGGAAGCCGGTCTGCTGCCCACTCGTCGTCCACCGCCCACTCTTCGACGGCCTCCTTGCGGGCGACGGTCAACGGCATCAGCCCATGACCGGGACCGGCGGGGCCGTTGCCAACCTGCGCGACGAAGGTCCGGTACTCCGTCGGCAGATCGATGTCGTGGGCCTCCTCGAACGTCCGGATCTCCGCCTCCGGGAGCGCGGGGGCCAGCTCGTACCGGTGGGTGTCCGCCCCGAAGCGCGCCAGCTCCGGGTCCCGTGCTGCCAGTTCCCGTATACGCTCGCGTACGCCGCCCTCGTCCCAGCTCGTCATCCCGAGACCGTAACAACGATCTCGGCGCCCGGTCCGCCGCGCCTTCTACAACCCGGACCTCATGGACCTGCGGATCGGCCACTCGAACCTGAGCCCGTCGCCACCTGCTGAGCCACCGGCGTCAGCGACCGACAAGAGGTAACGCGCACTCCTGGGTGGTCGCCGGCCACCACCGGTCTGGAACGCCGCTCCGCCCACACCGAACAGGAGCGGCCTCACCGCAGGACACCCGTCCCGAGAAGAAGCCTCCGCGTCCCGGTACACCGGGTACGTGCGTGGTGGCCTGCTTCTGCCCGCTGGCGGACCCGGGCCCGGATCGCCGCGGGCGCCGGCGCACGGCGCGCCATTGCATCGGGCTGCTCGCGCGGACCTTCTGGCCGGGGGCGGGCGGTTGGTTGGCAGTTGTGACGGTCTTATGACATTTGTCGATACGACTTCTGGGGAGAAACCGGCTTAATCGGGATTCTCGCGGAAGGCCGCGGAACGCCGACGAAGAACGGAGTGTTCGCGATGCGCACCACCCAGAAGATCGCCGTGACGGCTGCCGCCGCTGTACTGGTAGGCGCGGCGGGAGGTGGAGCGGCGGCGTCGCCGTCACCGACCGCCGCGACCACAGCGAAGGGGAATGCGGCGCCCTCCTCATGCCGTCCGGCGAACCACACCGCGAAGGTCACCGCGGGGCCCGCCACCGCGGGGCACCACCACTACCGGGTCACCTTGATCGCGGCGCCTGGATACGCACCGTGCCGGCTGGCCGGATCACCGACCGACGTGCGGTTCTACCACCACGGCGTACCGACCGGCGTCACCGCCCTTCGATACGGCTCGCAGCACACGGTGGTGAACTTCGGTCCAGGTCATCCGGTCCACTTCGACATCCAGGTCCCCCACAGCGCGGCGGGCGCTCCCGCCGACGAGACAGCCTTCACGCTCAATACTCCGGACGGCGTGATCCCCGGTGAGTCCACCGCCTACGGCCGACTCACGGTCGACGCCGGGACGGCAATCGGCCCGGTCCGGCCCGGAGCCTGACCTGCAACGGACCTGGTCCGTCACTCACTCGACGGCTGCGCTCCTTCCGGCACGTATCGGAAGGAGCGTGAGGGCCAGGCCCCGGTCCTCGTGCCCAGGACGCAAGCCGACCGGGCAAACCCCCTACAACGCCGGCCAAGCCGCTGCCGCCCAATGGACGGCAAGAGTGGTAACTCCTCGGCGCATCGACGACGGTCCGGTGCTTCTCGGTGAAGTCCGCTCGGCCGGCCCCGCCGAGGGCTACGGTGCGCCGCCAAACGGTGCTCCACCAGAGGCAACCACGGCGTGCCACGCGCAAGATGCACGCCCATCCGTTACGCCAAGAGCCATGGACCCCACAACCCTGGTGAAGAACACCCACGACATCGACCACAAGCGTCCCGCCGCGGGAGCATCCATGCAGCGCCGTCGCGTATTTCCCTTCATCACGGCCGCCCTGATGGCCATCGCGCTCTCGCTCGGAGCAGCCTCCACCGCATCCGCAGACACCGGCCCCAATGCCGCCGGCGACGAAACAAACCTCGGCGCCCTGGTCGGACTCGGCATCTGAAGGGCCTCTCGCCGGGCCCGGGCGGGCGAACGGTCGACGCCCTGCGGGCCCGCGTCCGTACATGGTCCGCCACGGCCGTCGGGGTGGGGGAGGGGCAGGGGCGGGCGCAGGATGCGTCGCTGTCCGCCTCGGTCCGGCTTTGCCGGTCGAGGAGGCCGAGATCGGTGACCTGCTGGCGCTGCGCGGCTTGCACGGAAGCGCTCTAAGGCGTGTCCGACGGGTCGTCATCCGCCGGTCCGCCCGTTACGCGTTGGCGTCGGTGGAAGCGGTCCTGTGCCGCCAGCACGTCGTCTCCGTAGGCCGCCGCCCAGGCGCCCAGGGCGCGGATCGGGGTGAGCAGGGCGGTGCCGGGCCCGGTCAGGGCGTAGTCGACGCGGGGTGGGGCCTCGGCGTAACGACGGCGCCGCACCAGGCCGTTGTACTCGAGCCGCCGCAGCGCCTCGTTGAGCACCTTGGGGCTGATCCCGCCGATCCGGGCCAGCAGCTCGCGCGGCCGCATCGGGCCCGACTCGCCGAGTACGTAGATGACCACGCTGTCCCAGCGGTTGGCCAGCACCTCGACGGCGATACGTGCCCGGCAGTCCGCCGCGTACGGTTCCCCGCCCAGGTCATCCACGTCCCCATCCACCTGTCCCATGCGCACATCCTGCCCCGGCCGATGCCTACCGGACGGTGTGCATCGACTCGCCTAGCGTCCGGGGCATGACATTCCACGACGCGAACGGGAGCAGGACGATGCGCATCGGCATTATCGGCACGGGTGCCATGGCGGCAGCATTGGGCGGGGCCTGGGTACAGGCCGGACACGAGGTCATGGTGGGCGGACGCAACGCCGCTTCCGCCGCCGCCACGGCCGCCCGCATCGGGGCCGCCGCGCACGGAGGCCCCGCCGAGACGGCGCGGAACAGCGAGGCGATCCTGCTCGCCGTCCCCGCCGACGCCGCACCGCACCTGGCCGGGGAACTGGCAGCGGACCTCGCCGGACGCACCGTCCTCGACTGCACGGTGCCGATGCGGTCCTCCAGCGACCACGGCCCGGTCCTGTCCACTGCTGGAAGTACGGACTCGGTCGCCCTGCGCATCGCCGCGGCCGCGCCCTACGCCCATGTCGCCAAGGTGTTCGGCATCTGCCACGAGAGCATCTGGACCCTGCCGCAACCGGCTTTCGAGGGTGCTCCGCTGGCGGTGCCCTTCTGCACGGACGCTCCGCCGGCCGACGCTGTGACGAGGGAGTTGATCACGTCGATGGGCTGCACCCCGCTGCCGTGCGGCGGTCTGGAGAGGGCGGCGCTACTGGAGGCCGCAGCGGTCTTCGCCGTCGGCGTGTGGTGGTCCGGCAGCGAAGTCCGCCATGCCTTCCCCGCCCCGGCCCTGGCCCCCGGCGCCGTCGATGACTGAGCATGTCCGACGGGTCGCGTGAACGAGTGGTGTAACCACCTCGCTGCGCCAGTCCTGCAGCGTCTGCGCCACCAGAGCCAGCGACGACGTCAGTACGGCCACGGTGCCGGGCGCGGGCAGCGCGCCGATCCGACTCCGTGGACCGTCGGGCGGCGGCTTCCCCAGTCGCCGTGAGGTGTTCTCGGAACCTGGTGCGGGCCCGCAGGGGCATCCGGCGCCCGACCACCGGACACACCACAGCAGTCAGGCCGTCCGGGGCGGTCTCAATCGGTGTACACCTCGGCCCGGTCCACGCTCACGAAGGATGCGGTGGACGGTGCGCTGTGTTCCCCGGTGACCCGAACGCGCAGGGTGTGCCTGCCGGAGGGCAGCCGCGGGCTGAGGTACTGGAGCGCCTCGCCCGTCCGGGGCGACCCGTAGAAGTCGACGCGCTTTTCGGGGCCTCCGTCGACGCTGATGGCCGCGATGCCGTTGCCGGTGTCCTGCACGGACAGCAGCGCGATGCGGGTGCCGGTGAAAGTGAAGGCCGCAGTGGCCCCGGCCCGGTCGCTCCAGTGGTCGTCGCCCCAGAAGCACTGGGTCGCGCACCCCGTCCCCGCGTTCCAGGCACCCTGGTAGGAGACCTGGCCGGCTCCATTGGATCGGCCGTTATCGTTGATCCAGTAATTGCCGTTGCCCGGGTCACCGGCAGGCAGGTCCTGCGTCGCGCCCAGGGCGAACGGTCGGCCCAGGTCAGGGCTGCCGTCCGCGTGCCAGCTGATGGGCTGGGCCCGGGTCGTGCGGTTGCTGTAGGTGTAACCCGCGGTCGTCTTGGCGTGGTAGACGATCCAGTCCTGGGTGCCGTCGGGTGACCGGAAGAAGGCGTGGTGGCCGGGGCCGTAGACGCCCTTGGAGTCGTTGCGGCTGAAGACCGGGCCGGGGTGCTGTTGCCAGTTGCCGGGCGTCAGGGGGTCGGCGTTGTCCGGCAGGGACAGCATCCACAGCTGGTAGTCGGGCTTGCCGGTGTCGCAGGTCGAGTACGTCAGCCATGTATGGCCGTTGCGGTTGAGGAACTCGGGTGCCTCGCGGACCTCCGGGCAGCCCCCGTCGGCCTTGAGAGCCACCGCGTCTCCGGAGACGGTGTAGGGGTTCGACATCGGGGCGATGTTCAGACCGTTGTGCTGGTAGGGGTTGAGCCCCGAATACGCCAGGTAGAGCTTGCCGTCGTGCCGGAAGACGCTGGGGTCGATGGCGAAATCGTTCGCGTGGTTGGGCGGAGTCAGCTTCGCCTTGAAGTGGTACGGCCCGGCGGGGTCATCGGTGTCCGACTCCAGGACGTACAGCCGGTGATGGCCGTCCACACCGTCGTCTGCCGTGTAGTACATGTACCAGCGGTCCCCGAAGCGGTAGAACTCTGCCGCCCAGATGTGCTGGTTGCGTGCGGGGTCGGTGTCCCGCCACACGGTCACCGGGTCCGCGTCGAACAGCGTGCCGAGCGAGGGCGAACTCCACATCTTGATGCTGTCGCCCTGGGTGGTGGTGAGGTGGTAGGCCCCTTTCGCATACGTCATGAAGGGGTCCGGTTCCGTGTTCAGCGGATTCCGGAACGTCCCCGCGGCTTTGACCGCCGATATCTGCCCGTGCCCCGCCCTCGCTCCCGGCTGCGGATTGCCCGCCTGAACCTGTGCGGCACAGAACAGGCCGAGGAGCAGGGCGAGTAGGGCTGCTAACAGGGCGCTTTTCCGCTGACGAGGCATCAGCGACTCTCCTTACCGTGGCGGAATTGTTGGGGCTTCGGGCTCTCATCCGGAAGGATGTCGCCAGACACCCATGCCATCACAGCCCTCCCACCGGGGGGCGCAAACCGGCCCCGCCGCAAGATCGCGCGCCGCGGACCGGTGCTGGTGGACCGGCAATGCCCATGGACCGGCCTCAGTCCCGCAACTCCGTCAGGAACTCGACCAGCGCGATGTTCACCTCCCGCGGCCGCTCCTGCTGGGTCCAGTGTCCGCGGCCCGGCAGCATGACCGGCGCACGGCGGAGAGCGGGCAGCAACGTGGGCAGCTGCGCGATGAGTTCCGGCGTGCCCGGGAACGTCGCGACCAGATCCCGGTCGCCATACACATACAGCGCGGGGGTGGTGATGACGGCGCCCTGCCAGGGGGCGGTCAGCTCCCAGTTGCGGTGCAGGTTGCGGTACCAGTTCAGTGCACCGGTGAAACCCGCGGCGTAGCCGGCGGTGAGCTCGTCCAGGTCCTCCTCGGTCAGCCAGTCCGGCAGCACCTCGGGGTCGGTCATGTCCGCGAGCCAGCCCCGGGCCGGGTCGGACACCAGGCCTGGTCGGGGCGCCCGGCGCCGGGGGCGTCACCGGAGCCGGAGTAGAGCAGCGTGCGCAGGGCGGCGCGGGGATCCCCGGCGAACTCGGCGTCGGCGAGGCCGGGCCGGTTGAAGTAATTCCAGTAGCACCGCCCGTCGAACCGCTCCTGCATCGCCGCGAGCGGCGGGCGCTCCCCGCGGAACGGCGGGGGTACGCTCACCCCGCCACTCCGCGCACCACATCGGGCCGCAGCAACGCGGTGTGCCAGGCCACCGGCGCGCCCCAGTCGTGCCCGACGACGAACGCCTCCCGTTCGCCCAGGGCGTGGATCAGGCCGATCACGTCCCCGACGAGGTGGAGGATGTCGTACGCATCCACGTCCTGCGGGTGGTCGCTGCGGCCGTATCCGCTCTGGTCTGGGGCGACGACCCGGAAGCCGGCGACGGACAGCGGGCCGAACTGGTGGCGCCAGGAGTGCCAGGACTCGGGGAAGCCGTGCCAGCAGCACGACCAGCGGTCCCTCGCCCTCCTCCGCGATGTGCAGCCGGATCCCGTTCACGTCGATCATGCGGTGCTCAACCATGCGGCGAACGTATTCCTGTGCGGAGAGCACATGACCGCGCCATCGATCCCGATCGGGAACCACGGCTCACCCTCCGCTCGTGCGGCGACACGCGTGGTGGTGCTCGAGCGGGACAGCCGGGCGACGTCCTCGTGGCGGATCTCGTGGCCCTCGGCGCGGAGCCGACGGCCGGGCGTCGAGGGAGCGGGTTGTCAGCCGATGGCGGCCTTCGTGTCTGCGTCCAACTCGGCTCCAAGATCGATTGTCAGTGGTGGGTGAGACGGTAGGTGCATCGAATCGACGAGGGGGAGCGGTCATGTCCGGAAGCCAGAACTACATCAACCACGTTGCTCTTGTGCTGGATGCCAGTTCGTCCATGTCACACCTGAGCCGCAAGGTCGTCGAAGTCGCCGATCAGCAGATTGCCTATCTGGCCCGCCGCTCGAAGGAACTGGACCAGGAAACCCGCGTCACGGTGTACGTCTTCGCTGACAAGGTGGAGTGCGTCATCTACGACAAGGACGTGCTGCGGATGCCGTCCCTGAAGCAGTTGTACCGGGTCGGTGGGATGACGGCTCTGCTGGCGGCCACGCTGAAGTCGCAGCAGGAGCTGGCGCAGACCGCTCAGCTTTACGGTGACCACAGCTTCCTGACGTTCGTACTGACCGACGGGCAGGAAAACGCAAGTCACCGATGCCAGGACGCCCCTAGCAGGGATCCGCGTGAACTGGTGCAGGCAGTGGCCAAGCGGATCGAGACGCAGGAGGACAACTGGACGCTGGCCGTGCTTGTGCCGGACCAGATGGGCAAGCGCGAGGCCATGCAGTGCGGCTTCCCGAAGGACAACATCGCCGTCTGGGACGCCACGAGCACACGGGGCCTGGAGGAGGCCGGACAGGTCATCCAGCAGGCAACCGAGAAGTTCATGGTGGGCCGCACCCAGGGCATCCGAGGGTCACGCGCGGTGTTCTCCATGGGTGCCGAGGCTGTCAACAAGGACACAATAAAGGCAGCCGGGCTCACCCCGGTGGATCCGTCCGAGTACCAGCTGATTCCCGTGACTCGCGAAGCGGGGATCCGGGAATGGGTCATCGAATGCGGGCACACGTTCCGTACGGGTTGTGCGTTCTACCAACTGAGTAAGTCGGAGAAGATCCAGGCGCGGAAGCAGATTGCGGTGCTGGAGAAGAAGACGGACCGGGTGTACGCGGGGCCGGAGGCTCGAGCCCTGCTCGGCCTGCCGGACGCCGAAGTTCGCGTCAAGCCGGACCACAACGATGACTTCACGATTTTTGTGCAGAGCACCAGCGTGAACCGGAAGCTGGTACCGAACACCCGGCTACTGTTCAGGGCCTGACACCTTACGAACTCGTGCATGGTGTTTTGACGGTGAGACCTCGGTGAGTTGATCGTTGACCGTGGTCGTGTAGTGGGGGACGCGACAGGTTCAGCGATCATCGGCGACCGAAAGATCACAGGTCTTTCGGCCGGTGGAATCGCTGAACTCGTCACCGAGGTAGGTCTGTTGCGGTATGAACGTCCCCAGCCCAGGTCCGCGTCCCAGCCACGGAAGCAGGCCGTAGGCGCCGGCGCGAAGCACCGCTGGTTGTCGCGCCTGACAACACCGGCCACCGGCCACCGGCCCCCGGCCCAGTCCCGTAGCCGGTGCCAGGCCGTCACCCCACTGCAGCCAACCTGTTCAGCCGGAACATCCTGCCAGCTCACGCTCTTGCACACGACGTACACGATGCCGCGCAATGAACGTCGTTCTGAAACGATCAGTTAGGCGGTCTTACTGGCTCTGGCAACAGCGGTTGATCAGGGGCCTGCTGGCTTGTCTGCTCGTTGGTGTGGTCATGGGGAGCGTTAGCCGTGGTCGTGGATGGGCCCGATGAACCGTGGTCACTGAGCGAGCTGTTGCTGCCTGGACCGGCACTGCAGCTGGTAGGGGGACGGCCGGGAGTGCCGGACCAGCTGGCCCTATGCGGGATCCTGTTCGTGCTGCACAGCGGCATCCAATGGGACTACCTGCCGCAGGAGTTGGGCTTCGGCTCGGGTGTGCCCTGATGGTGTCGGCTGGCCGCCTGGGAATGAGGCGGGTGTGCGGGACCCACTGCATCAGGTGCTGCTCAAGAAGTTGCGGTCCCGGAACGGGTCCGCATGCCGAGCGCACTCGAGCAATGCACTACCGCACCTACGTGGCAATGCGTGAAGGCTGCGCTGCCTCGGGGCGCCGGTCGGGCAGGTACAGGCCGAGGGGATCCGTGGTCACCACCTCGGGCGGCACCTCGCCCACACCAGGCGGCCGGTGGCAGCGTCGACGGTTGCGGGCCCGAGTGTGTCGAAGGCTGCGACGAGACCCGCCGGTATCCGGAACGTCCAGGGTCATCTGCGGCCTCCCGTCATGCGGATCGTGGTCGGCGAGAACATCCCCAAGGAGATCCGGAAGGTAGCGCCGTAGGCGGCCACGGTCTGCGTCTTGTCCACGACCGGGATCATGTCGGCGTTGTCGAACAGGGCAGTCTCGGCCTTGTTCCACAGCGGGCAGCCGGCCGCACCCGGAAGGGTGGCGGCCTTCGCCGTCAGGCGCTTGTAAGCCTTGTTCCTGAGGTGGGCGAAGTTGTTGCCGTCGGGCGTGAAGGGACCGGAGATCAGACCGGTCAGCTGCGAGGGCAGGGTGACCCCGAGCGGGGACCAGTTCAGATCCCAGTCTTGCTCGACGTCCTCGACCTGGAAGTAGGCGGCGTCGGAGACGGCACGCAGCCGCACGTCCACACCGACCTGCTTCCAGGCGTGGGCCAGGTACTCAGCCGCGGCAGCCATCGCCTCGCCCCCGGAGGACGGGTAGATGAAGCGGATCGTCAGCTTCCTTCCGTCCTTGACCCGTATCGCACCCGGCGAGGGCCGGGTCCAGCCGGCTGCGTCGAGCTGTTGGACGGCCGCGCGCGGGGCGTAACCGGGCAGGTGGCCGGTGACGGTGTCGCCGCGGCAGGGCCGGGGTCGGGTGACCAGCCCGGTGGGCGGCCGACCGGTGCCGCTAGTCACCACCGCGCCCAGATCGGTCAGGTTGACCGCTGCGAGTAGGGCCTTGCGCACGGCAGGGTCGCTGCCCGGGTGGCCGGGGCCCTCGTGGAAGAAGAACTCGTGGGTGCCGTCTTGCTGGTCGGTGGCGGTCAGGCCCCGCACGTTCGTGACGCGCGCCCGGTCCGAGCCCGCCAGCCGGGCGCCGTTGAGCTGGTGGGAGAGCAACTCGTTGACCATCGTGCCCTCGTTGGGCAGGACCTGGAGCACGACCTTGCCGGGTCGGTCCGCGGCGGGGGCCCCTGCTACGCCCCAGGTGTAGTTGTTGCGCCGGGTGTAGGTGTAGCTCTGGTTCGGTTTGGCTGAGGTGAGCTGGAACGGCCCGGAGCCGGAGGTGCCCTTGGCGAGGAGCCGCCGGTCCTTCAGGCCCGCTCCGCAGACGATGAAGAGGTACCGGGTGGACTGCAGGATGAATGGGAACGGATGCGGGGTGGAAAGTGTCACGGTTCCCGCCGCATCGTCGGGCGTCGCGGTCATGTCCGGGGGGAGAATGATGCCGTAGGCCGGGGAGTGGTTCTTCGGGTTGGTGACGTAGCGGACGTTCGCGGCGATGGTGTCCGGGGTGACCGCGGTGCCGTCGGCACATGTGGCGCCCTTGTGGAGGGCGAAGGTGACCGAGGACGGCCGGACCTTCCAGGTGTCGGCGAGACCGGGGACGACTCTGCCGCTCGCGTCGATGCTGACCAGTGTGTCGTAGGCCAGGGATACGGCGGTGTAGCTGGTGCTGGTCTGGGCCTGCGCGGGGTCGAGCAGCCCGGGGTCGGTCTTGATTCCAAAAAGGAAGGTGTCTCCACCCTTGGTACCGGCTGAGGTGGTGGCGCAGCCGGAAGCCAGGAGTGTCGATGCCGCGATGCACGCGACGACCACTCTGGTTCTTCTCATCGAGGGCTCCAGGGCTCAGGAAGGTTGCCCCACAGTGGCCCGTAGTCGGCCAGGAACATTCAGCGGGAACGACGAAACGGCGTCCGGTGATTGGTGGCTCGATCCAAAACCCGGGGAACGTTGGCATCCAGCAGCGTCTGTTGCACTGGTTGCGGCGGCACTTGGCGAGAGACGTGCTCGTGGGTGTTCGCGAGCAATAGCTACAGCGGCGGCGTCCTGTGTAAGCTCCGTGACCCATGAAGGTGCTGATCTCCGTCGACATGGAGGGCATCTCGGGGGTCGTGCATCCCACCGAGACGAATCCGGATCGCTACGACTACGAGCGCGCTCGCGCATTGATGACGGCCGAAACGAACAGCGCGATAGCCGGCGTCCTGGACGCCGAACCCACTGCCGCAGTGTGGGTCGCCGACGCGCATGGGCCGTTCCGTAACTTGCTGCCGGAGCAACTTGACCGACGGGCACGCCTGGTCCGTGGCAAGCCGCGCCCACTGGGCATGCTTGGTGGGCTCGACGAGGACACCGACGCGGTTGTGCTCGTCGGCTATCACGCCCGTGCCGGTCGAGGCCCGGCCGTCCTGGCACACACCATGAACGACGGGATCCTCGACGTGCGTGTGGCCGGACGTTCCATGGGTGAGATCGGCCTCAACGCCGCCATGGCCGGACATCTGAACGTGTCGGTCGTGCTGCTCAGCGGCGACGACAGAGCCTGTGCCGAACTGCATGACCTGGTCCCCTCCGCAGTCACCGTCGCGGTCAAGCAAGCCCTCGGTCAGGGTGCTGCGGTCGCCCTGCACCCCGAAGAAGCGCGGGAACGGCTGCGCCGTGCGGCCGCCGAAGCGATCACGCGGCGTGCTCAGGTTGCGCCGCTGGCCCTTGCCGGACCGCTTGAGGTCGAGGTCGACCTTTCTGCGCCCTTCATGGTTGACCTGGCGGTACTTGTACCAGGTGTCTCTCGCGCTGAAGGTGGACGGACAGTCGCCTTCAGCGCGACCGACTTCGCCGAGGCCTACCGGCTGGTCCTGCTGCTCGCACAGCTCGCGACCATCAAACCCGGCTAACTGATCGTTTCGGAATGAGAGTCGGGGAGGTTCGTCAGGCGGAGTCAGTCGTCGAGCCGGTTGAGGACCTGGGTGAACTCGCCGTTGTCGACCAGACCCGCGAGTATCTCGACCATGTTGCTGATTCCGGCATCACGGATGATGAGGCCGTCCGGGCACCAGTAGTAACGCCCTCCGAGAGCCTCCCCGCTCGTCGCCCACCGCTCCATCAGCGTCTCAACGCGGCCAACCGTGCAGATGGTTGCGCTCCACCGAGAGCCGTCCCGGAGTCGTACCTCGACGTCAATGTCGTTCACAGCGTCCAGGTCCTCGTCAGCGTCAAGCAAGAACATCGCCTCGAACTGTTCTGTGTGGACTCGGTACCAGGGGCCGTCCCAACCGCTTGGCTGTGCGCTCTGGCTCATCGGCCGAGTGTGCCGGTTCGGAAACGCCCACATCAACCGCGTTGTTCCGGCACGCTGCCACGGGTGAACGGCGATCTTGTGCCCGACGATCTGTGGATGCGAGTGGCTCCCCTACTTCCGTCCTGTCCAGTGCGAAGACACCGGTGCACGGGACGGCGCCGGATACCGGATTGCGTCGCGCTGGAGGGCATCCCCCCGAAGATCGCCCGCCGAGGTGCTCCGCATGGCTCCGGCCTGGGCAAGACCCGCTGGGTGGTAGAGCGAAGTTTCGCCTGGCTCCACCATTCAAGCGACTGCGCATCCGCTACGAGATACGCACCGACCTTCACCGAGACCTCCTCGAACTCGCCTGCAGCATCATCTGCTTGAGACGACTACGTACCGCATTCTGAAACGGTCAGTAAGACGCTCAGTCACCCCCGTGTGGGCAACCCGCCCCGCGATCCCACCGGCGGCCGCGCGTGAGGACACCCGCTGCGGTAACTATGCGTCATGGTCGTTTCGCAGGGCCTGGATGAGCCAGGGGTAGACCGGAATCAGGTTCGGTACTACCTGCCAGCCGTTCACGATCCACACCAGCTGCCAGTACCGGTCCACCCTGGGATCGTGCCCCTCGTCGAACTGCCGGGCCATCCAGTCGCGGAATTCGGTGTCAGGGGTGCGCGCGAACACCTCGGCGAAGCGGTGCACAAGGTCGTCGATGACGGGTACGGCCCCGTTGCTGAGCGGGTCGATGCCCGACTCCATGGCCTCGGTCACCTTCTGGCGGGTGAATTCCATCAGTTCCTCGCCGGCCTCGCTCTCGATGTGGAGCGTGTGCCCGGCGGCCTGGCGCATGGCCATCCGGCGCATCCGGGCCCGGAAGTCCTCGTCGCCGACCAGCTCGGCGAGCTCCACCCACGCGGCGACCTGCTCGCTGGACGGATCATCGGGGAGGTCGGGAGTGGCGGCGCGAACCATTGCCACCGCGGCCGGGTCGGCATCCACGGTGCCGAAGGTGCCATCGATGAAGTCGTCGATGAAGCGTCGGCGTTCCTCGCCGGACAACTGCGTGAGCCTGTGCATGAGCTTGATCTCCTCGGGATCGGACCCGCCTCTGGCCACTACTCGCAGAACGCTCCGACGCAGTTGCAGCACCCGGATCTGAACGTCCATGGCGTCGGCGTGCGCCGCGGCGACTTCCGCCACCGAGAGCTCGCGGTCCAGTACCCGTTGGATCGTGGCCAGGTCCATGCCCAGCTCGCGCAGTGTGCGCAGGAGTTCCAGACGAAGCAGTGCGTCGAGGTCGTAGAGCCGATAGCCGGCGGGACTTCTGGTGGTCGGCGCTACCAACCCCGCATCGGAGTAGAACCGGATGGTCCTCACGGGCAATCCGGTCCGCCGGGAAAGCTCCCCGATCGAGCAGAGGGTTGTCGCGTCCATGTCCCCCACTCTGCTGTCTCCAGTCACTGGAGACTCAAGGCTATCCTCCAGCTCGGCCCCGACGGAGACGTCCTCCGAGTTGCTGACCATGCGTCATGTGGTTTCCACTGACCGCCAGGACGACGGACACGCCGTGCACGCGCCGGGCGAGCGAGGGCAGCGACATGTGTGCCACCACTCGCCGGCGGCCTATGGCTACGCGCCCCCTGCACGGCACCGTCCCATGACTGCTGCTGCTGTGCGGCCCACACCCTAATTTCTCAGGTGGCGGGCCTGGTGTGAGGGTGTGAGGCGAGTCCTGCGGCGACGTATCGTCGCATCCGAGGGCAACGTGCACGAATTCTCCACCGAGGCTGCGGGCGACGGGATCCACCGTGTCCACCTGCTCAACGGAGTCACACCGGGTCCGGCAGGTCCATGAGCGCGAGTTTGGCCGGGTCGATCACGGCGGTGATCTCGGTGATGTGGCCGTCGGCGACGGTGAAGGTGAGGAGGGAGAGTGGGGTGCCGTCTGCGCTCCAGGAGATGACGCCGGGGTGGCCGTTGACGGACGCCGCATGTCCTCGTGCCGCGCCGCCGGCCACTCGCGCGCGGGTGGCGACTTCGGTGGCTCCGAGCGTGACGAACGTGCCGTTCGGGGTGTGGACGGTGAACTTCACTTCGGGGTGAAGGACTTGCAGCAGCTGCTCGAACTGACCGTCGCGGGCTGCGGCCAGGAAGGCTTGGACCACCTCGCGTTGTTGTCGTCCGGCGCTCGCCGGATGCTGGGCGGCTCGTACTTTCCTGCGGGCGCGGCTGGCGAGCATTTTGGTCGCGTCGGCGGACTTGCCGAGAATGGTGCCGATCTCCGCGAAGGGCACGGCGAACACGTCGTGCAGCACGAACGCCAGTCGCTCGTCCGGACGCAGCGAGTCGAGGACCGTGAGAAGCGCGAGGCCGACGGAGTCCCCGAGTGCCACAAGCTCTTCCGGAGCAGGAGCGTCGTCGAGCCTCACGGCGAACGCCGATGGCTCGTCGTCGAAGGAGACTTCCGGGCGCGTCCGGCCCGAGCGCAGGACATCGAGGCTGATGCGGCCGACCACGGTGGTCAGCCAGCCACCGAGGTTGTCGATGGTGGCAGTGTCCTGGCGGGAGAGGCGCAGCCACGCCTCTTGGACCACGTCTTCCGCGTCGGCGTGGGATCCGAGTATGCGGTAGGCGACGGCTCGGAGCCGGTCACGGTGGGACTCGAAGGCATCGACGATCGGGTCCGTGGGATGGGTGCCGGGCATGTTGTTACCTCCCTGGAAGCTGCTCCGTCATAGGGGTGACGGGCGAAAGCCCCGCAACGTAACCCGATGAAGGAGAGCACTCGCACATGGAAAACCGGCTCAAGAACAAGAACACGAACAACCCCGATGTGTGGACCGCGGTCAAGCACCTCCACAAGGCGATCGCGGCCGGGGGCGTCGACCCGAAACTGCTCGCGCTGGTCCACCTGCGCGCCAGTCAGATCAACAGCTGCTCGGCGTGTGTCTACGCCGGTGTCGCCGTGGGGAAGAAGGCCGGTGACACCGACGAGCGGCTGCACAACGTAGCGGCGTGGCGTGAGGCGCCCTTCTACACCGATGCGGAGCGTGCGGCACTGGCGCTGGCCGAGGCCGCCACCCGGTTGCAGGATGGCGCGCAGGGCGTCACCGACGAGATCTGGGAAGAGGCCAACGCCCATTTCACCGAGGAGCAGATCGGCGCGATCAACCTGGAGATCGCGCTGACCAACTTCTTCAACCGAATCAACCGCACCATCAAGGAACCGGCCGGCCAGACCTGGGGCTGAGCCCAGCGTGGCTCTCACCCGCTGACCGCGCAGTGGTGACTGAGCTGATCAACTGAGGCTCGATCGGCTCGAGTGCCTCTACCTCCCACTGCACCGGCTGGCCGAGGGCGAGCCCGCGTTGGTCGGCGAACGCGGGCCAACGCGGGCCGCCGGCCTTCCCCACAGCCGCGGGTAACTCGTGCTCGTGCACCTGGCCGTGGGGGAGCACGACGCGTTCCACATGCCCCCAGCAGTCCGTACGGACGACCCAGTCGGGTTCTATGCCGGCGCCGGAAGCGTCGAAGTCGCCCACGTTTCTCCGGGGCGCCGCGAGGGTGCGGTACGACTTCCCGCAGCTCAGTGTCTCCGGCCAGGCGGCTGGGGTGCGCTGGTAGTGGAGGTGGTGTGTCGAGTCTCCCGTCGGTCGGTGTGGCTGCGGGTTTGACGATGTCGCGCGGTTGGGCAGGTGCGGAAGAAGGCGCAGTGGGGTTCAAGGCAGCGGGTTGGCGGCGGAGCGACTGTGGGGGATGCAAGCTCGTGCCTCAGGATGTGGTATTTGCCCTTCCGTGGCCGCTCATGGCCAGTCCGCACGTCAGCCTGGCCCCGCGAGCATTCGCTAGGGTGGCTGAAGGCGTACGGGCTGCTGGACGCCCAGGGGGCAGTCAGCCCCATTGCCCAACAGGTAGATACCGATGAGTAGCGCTACGGTCGAGAAGAGGGACGCCGATGGGGGAGTGACCACCATGAAGCGTGCTGTAGTCACGATCGGGGTCAGCCGATCCGGAAGCCTTCCCCGCTGCAGGTCACTGTCCATGCGCCCCGCCGCCCCGGCTCCCCCTACCGCCCGGCTGCGGAGGTGCTGACCACCCCTGGGAACAACGTCCTCAGGGAACAGCCATTGGAGGCGACCATGTCGCAGATGAATCCCGTTGACCACCGGGTCAAGCACACATCGACCATCCCGGCGAATGCCGGCGAGGAGATCGAGCTCTTCGTACGGGAATACAAGAGCACCGGATCCGGCGGCACCCCCAAGCCGGTCCTCATGCTCCACGGCAGGAGCGTTCCGGCCCTCCCCGGCTTCGACCTCGTGCGCCCTCCGCAAGGCAGCTCCCCGCACCCGGACACCAGCTACAGCTGGGCGCAGGACCTGGCCGGCCAGCACTACGACGTGTACATCATGGACCTCCAGGGATCCGGGCGTTCCCCCCGCCCGAAGATGGATGACCCGTGCAACACCAACCTGGCCCAGCGGGACCTCCTGAAGACCAATCCCGGTACGGGGAACTGCCCTCCGACGGCGGCCAACTACCCGCACCAACTGGGCAACTCCAAGAGCGAATGGGACGAGCTGAGCACGGTCGTCAAGTTCATCAGGGCGCGGTGCAACAACGAGAAGGTCGCCTTCATCGGCTGGTCCGCGGCCGCGTTCGTCATGGGTCCCTACACGCTGCAGAATCCCGGGGACGTGGCGAGCTTGTTCCTCCTCGCGCCCATCTTTCCCCCGAACGGCCGCTGGTCGACGAACACCACCGCACCCTTCGCTCCGCCTCCCGGAACGCCTCTGCCCACGCAGCCCGAGTCCAAGCCACCCGCGGCCTTCGGCTTCCCGATGAACCTGACCAGCAAGGCGGGACTCCAAGCCACCATCAGTGACAAGAAGCTGGCCGACGACGTGTGGCAGGCCATCATGGACAGCGACAGCACCGGCCAGAAGTGGGGCGGCCCGACCGCGGGGGCGCCCGAGGGCGTCATGCGGTGGCGCAACTCCTACTGGTGGGGCTGGAACACGAGCACCGCGCCGCACGGCTCCACGCTCGGCAACGCCGTGCCGGTGTGCATCGTCTACGGGGACCAGGACAGAACGGCCAACACGCCGGAGGAGATGGGGCCGGTGCTGCACTTCTCCGTACCGAAGCTCTACAAGGCGATCCAGGGCGCCAACAAGCTGATGTTCCGTGTCGAGGGCTGGGACCACAACCCGGTCTGGGAAGGGAAGGCCGCCAAGGACCTGCAGCACATGTCCTGGAAGTGGCTCAAAGATAAGAAGGTGTACGGCGCCGAGACCGGAAGCTGGGTCATGGACACGGACGGCGTGCTGACGGAAGTGGAGTGAGGCCTCGGGCCGCGGGCGACACGCGGACGAGCTGGGGGCCGTCCGACACCGGGCCCCACTTCTTCATCGCCGCGAACCGGGCGGCCGCCACCAAGGTCCTGATCACCGAGGTCATCCGAACCACCGAGGCCACCGAGCCTCGCTACGACCCCCGCGGGATGCTGAACGCGGCGATGCGTACCTACTGCCGGCTGCTGGCCACCAGCGCCCGGCCCGGCCCGGGCGCTGGTGGTCGATTCCGTCGCCTGCTTGGCGATCCGTTAGGTACGGGCTGAGTGCCTCACGGCGTGTGCCCAGCTGATGGCGGGGCTGGTGGCCGAGCGCCGCCCCGACCGGCCGGTACCGCCGCTGGCCGGGACCGTCGCGATCGGGGCGGTTGTGCATCTGTCGGCCGCCGCCATCGAGGAGGGCCGGAAGCTGTCCTCGATGTGCGGTGTCCTAGCCAGCACCGCCTATCGTCTACCGGTTGCTGCCGGCCTGACGGCCTGGCCTCACTTCAGGTGCCGGCCAAAGAACCGGTCACCGTCCGCCACCTCGAACCACGGGGTGTCGGTGTGCCCGCCCAGCTTGGCGTGCAGCGTCTTCTCCTTGCTGCCGAAGGCGTCGAACAGGTCCAGGGCCCGTTGCCGGGGGTTGCCTTCGTCGTCCCACTGCGGCAGGAACAGCAGCGGAACGGTGACCTGCCGGGCCTCCTCGCGCTGGGCACGGGGCACGTAACCCCCGGCGAAGAACCCGGCGGCCGCGATGCGCGGCTCGACCACCGCAAGGCGAATGCCGACGGCGGTCCACCCTGAGTACGCGACCGGGCCGCCGATCTCGGGCAGCGAGAGGAGGGCGTCGAGGGTGGTCCGCCATTCCGGAACCGCGTTTTCGACCAGCGGGGCGATGAAGGACTCGAAGATCTCGTCGACCGGCTCGCCGGCTTGCATCGCCCGGCGGAGGTCGGCGCGGGCCTGCTCGTCGGCGGCGGAATGGGGCCGCTCACCGCATCCGGCGGCGTCGATGGTGGCCACCGCGTAGCCTTGCGCCGCGGAGTACCGGGCCCGGGCCACCAGCCGGGGTTGCGCCTTGGGCAGACCGTTGTTGTGGGCCATCAGGATCAGCGACGTTTTGCGTTGCCTCAAGCAGATGATGTTGCAGGCGAGTTGGAGGAGGCCGAGGTGGAGGTCGGCGCGTATCTCGTGGCGGATGCGGAGTCGTGTGAACTGGTGGAGCCAGGCGAAGGTGCCCTAGACCACCCATCGTGTCTTGCCCAGGCCGGAACCATGTGAGGCTCCGTGGCGGGCGATCTTGGGTGTGATGCCGCGAGTCCGGGTGAGGCGGCGGTACTTGCCGAGGTCGGCGAACAGCCGCCGGGCCCGGTAGACCGATGACGGTCCGGATGACTCGGGGCCCGGTGTCGCGGGCTGTTTCGGCCAGCTGCTTGAGAGCTTGGAGAACTACGTCGGGGGCGATGCCCTGCTGGTAGGCCCTGTCCAGCAGGAGCAGGAGCAGGAGCAGGAGCAGGAGCAGGAGCAGGAGCAGGAGCAGGACAGGGAAAGCCCACTTCTCGTCGAGGTCTCTTCGAGGAAGAGGGTGGCGTAGCTGAGCCGCAGCCGGACGACGAAGCCGCCTGGCCGGCCGCATTCGATGGCGCCACCCTTCCGTGGTCTAGGGCTTGTACGGAGTCGTGATCATTGAGCGGGTCGGCGGCTGCGGATCCAGTGATCGAGCCATAGAGCCGGGCCGGCGCAGCCGCTCTCGATCACACCCCGACCGCTCCGTCGATCTGTTCGCGGATCAAGTCGGCGTGTCCGTTGTGACGGGCGTACTCCTCGATCATGTGGATGAGCACCCAGCGCAGGGAGACCGTGCCCCGCCAGGAGTCGTGGCCCTCGACGTCGAGATGTGAAGCCTCGGCGACGAATGTTTCCGCGAAGGCGACTTCGGAATGCCAGGCTGCCCAGGATGCGGCGATGGCCTCGGGGGCGGCGCCGTCGAAGTCACCCTCGGGGACGTCCTTAGAAGAGAAGCGCAGCTCGACGTCGTGTCCGGCGAGTACGGCTCGGAACCAGCGGCGTTCCACGTCGGCGAGGTGCCGGACGAGGCCGAGCAGGGAAAGCGAGGACGGGGCCACGGACCGCAGGGCCAACTCCGGTCCAAGGCCCGAGCACTTCAGCTTCAGGGTGGCGCGCTGGGCATCCAGCATGGACGCAAGCATGCTTCGCTCGTCACCGGTCGCGGGGCCGCTGAATCGGTGCTCGCTGCCGGTGCCGGTGAACAGTTCGATCCGTCGGTCGGGAATCTTCATGCCTGCATCATGGGCTCCGGGTGGCCGTTCCCGGAACCCATGGTGGGGTTCGGGGACTTGTGCGCGGGCCGGCATGACTGGACCTGCGCGGAGTCGCGATCATCCGCATGCCCGCCGCGACGAGCGGCGGAGCCTGCGCCGCAGGCGCCGCGCACGGCTGAAGGCGGCCTGCCTGGGCCGCTCGCGCGGCGGGCTGACCAGCACAAGGTCCACGCGGCCGCCGATCGACGCCGCCGGCCACTGGCCTTCACTCGCACGCCCGGACAAGCCGCCGATAGCCACCGGTTCGTCCCCGTCCTGGCCAAGGTCCGGGTGCGCGACCCGGAGGGCCGACCGCGCACCCGCCCCGACGCGGTCGCTGGAGACAAGGCGTACTCCTGGCGGGCGCCAACCGGGCCCACCTGCGTAAACGCGGTATCAATGCCGTCACCCCCGAGAAGAAGGGCCAAGCCGCGAACCGTCGGGAGAAGGGCCGCAGAGGCGGGCGGCCCGCCAGCCACGATGCCGAGCTGCACAAGGACCGCAACACCGTGTAACGCCTAATCAACACGCTCACGCTCAGGCTCAGGCTCAAAGCGTGGCGCGGCGTAGCCAGCCGCTACGACAAGACACCCGAAGCTACCTCGCCACACTCCACCTGCGCGGCACCGTCATCTGGCTCCGAACCCTAGGACAGGCTCAGCGCCGGGCCAGCGCCAGCACGCTCAGACCGAACATCAGCACCCCCAGAGGGAGATGGACCGACGGAACGTGAGCGATACCGAGCACGACCTGGACCGAGGCGAGTACGAGGAAGCCGGATGCGTACCAGACAGGCCGGGGCGAGCCGCCGCCCCGCCTCCACGCCAGCACCGTCGCGACCACGTACAGCATGGACGCCCCGTACATCACACGGGCTCCGGCACTGTGCAGCGTCTCACCGTAGGACGAGGTCAGCAGCAGTCCGGCCGAGACCGCCTGAAGGAAGATGGTCACGGTCTGCAGGGCGATCGCGATCTGCAGGAACGAGGAGCTGCGCTGTGCGTTCGCCGTCGCCGTCATCTGAGTGGCCATGTCACGGTCCCCTTTTCCGCCCTCGGGCAGTGGCTCGATAAGGTCTCACCGGCCCGACGACGCGGGCCTGCGAAAGGTAAGGCGAGGGGGCTGCCGGAAGCATGGGGACTGTCGGGACCAGCACGGATGGGATAGCCGGCGAGCGGCGCCAACTGATCAATATCGCTTACCGGTTGCTCGGTTCGGTGACCGAGGCTGAGGACGCCGTACAGGATGCCTACGCACGCTGGTTCAGCCTGCCGCGAAGCCGGCAGGAGGAGATCGCGTCCCCCGGCGCCTGGCTGACGACGGTGACCAGCCGCATTTGCCTGGACCTGCTTGGTTCGGCGCGGGCCCGCCGTGAACGCTATGTCGGGGCGTGGCTGCCCGAGCCGCTGCCCGACCGCACCGAGTGGGGCCACGCGGGCGGCGCCGGTCCCGCCGGCGTTGCGGACCCCGCCGACCAGATCGTCCTGGACGAGTCGGTGGCCATGGCCTTCCTCGTCGTCCTGGAGTCGATGACGCCGGCAGAGCGGGTGGCGTTCGTCCTGCACGACGTCTTCCGATACCCCTTCGCCGAGATCGCCGACGTTCTCGGTCGCACGCCCGCGGCCAGCAAGCAGCTGGCGGCCTCCGCCCGGCGGCGGGTGAGCGTCGCGCGCGCTCCTGTGACGGCGACCGGTCAGGCTGACGTGGTGAGACACGTCAAAGAGGCATGGGAGGCCAAGGACATCGCGGCCCTCGTCGGCCTCCTCAACCCGGCCGCCGTGATGACCGCCGACGGCGGCGGCATGGTCGGCACCGTCCTGCGTCCGGTCGCGGGCGGTGCGCGCATCGCCCAGTACATGGCCGCCATTGCCGATAAGGCTCCGGGGCTCGAAATCCTGGGGCGGTCGGTCAATGGTGGGCCGGGCCTGGTGGCCCAGCGTGCCGGCGTCGTCGTGACCGTAGCCTCGTTCGACGTCTCCGACGGGCGCGTCACCCGGATCTGGGCTGTCCGCAACCCGGAGAAGTTGCGGCCGTGGGCGCGGGAGGGCTAGCTCGGGCCTGTCTCCCCGGTCATGACAGACGAGCGGGTGCGCGTCAGCGCTGGCGGGAAGCCCCGACCGCTCTCGGCGAAGCCGAGGAGGAACGCGACGAGTTGACGGCCCGGCAGCGGCGGTGCGTGCAGAAGCGGTAGCCGCGGCGCAGTCAAGGAAGCGCCGCATGCCCTCGAGTTACTCGCGGGTCCTGAAGCGGCGGAAGAGGTTTTGGGCCGCGTACACCCCCCGGCCACCGAAGCCGACGAGGTCGACGCGCCCGTCACCGGTGATGTCGGCGACGAAGCGGGGGTGGCGGTCGACCCGCCAGGCGCCCGCGTCGTCGTTGTACCCGATCCCGCGGCACACCAGCCGGGCCCGCTCGAACTGGCCGCCGCCGCGCGCCCGCGTGACACGACGACGCCCTGCGGGCCGAACCCGACCACGTCCACTGCTTCGCCATCGGCGGTGATCGGCATCGTCCGACTCTGCGCCACAGACTGCACCGGCAGGGCCGCTCGCTACCTGTCGTCTCCGTCCCGGCCGTCGTCGAAGACGAACAGCGGTTTGGTGCCATGTGCGGGTGTTTCGGCGAGCGAGATGGCTTGAGTGAAGCGTTCGAGCGGGAATGGCTGGCCTTGGGGGATGGTCAGCACTTCATCAACGACGAGACTGCGAACCTGAGATAGCGCGCGCAGCGCATCCTCAGGTGAGGTAGTGCCGAACCAGCGGTTCAGCCAGAAACCACGGACTGCTTTGGTCTCGTAGATAACCGAGCGTGCCTGCAGCGGGATCGTCAGCGCTGCCGGGTCGGTCTGCCGATGCGTGGAGAGCGCGCCGTAGACCACGACCTCGCCTCCCGGAGCCAATGCCTGGGACACCTGTGCGCCTACGTGGCCCGCGACACAGTCGACGGCCTTCCGGACGCCGGCCGGTCCTGCTGTCTCTGCCACACGCTGCAACAGGTCCTCGTCTTCAGTGCAAATGACCTCGTCGCCACCAAGAGCTTTGATCTCCTCAACGGCATTGCGTCGCCGCACGACATTGATCGTGCGTATACCGAGATGTCTGGACAGCTGAATGACGAGCCGGCCGACGGTGGAGCCAGCGGCCGTTTGCAACAACCATTCACCCGGCTGCACGTCGAGTTCGTGAGTCACGAGTAGCAGCGCGGTCAATGGGTTGACGGCGAGCTGACAGGCGCTGGAGTCGCTCATGTCGCCGGGGACCGGCAGGAGCCTTCGTGTATCGGAAACAAGGTATTCCTGCCAAGTGCCGTCCACCCTGGGCGGCCCGGGTACCGCCGGGACTGTAATGGCCACCACGCGCTGGCCGACTTCTAGTCCCTCGGTATCCGGGCCCAGGGTCTCAATATGGCCCACGCATTCCATGTGGCCCCCAACAGTGGGAAACGCGGGGGAGAATCCGTAGCGGCCGCGCAGTACGTGCAGATCACTGGCGTGAATCGGAGTCGCCTTCACACGGATCAACGCCTGACCGGCTTTTGGCGTGGGAACAGGACGGGATTCCAGCCGCAGGACATCGGCAGGCTCGCCGACCTTTCCGGCTACGAGCGCGCGCATGGAATGAGGCATGAGTGACCTTTCGTCTCCCAGCGCCCGGCAAACTCGGCGGGCATTCTGGACGAGAACGATGCTGGTGCCGACATCCTCGTGGGCGCCCGAGCTCCGGACCTTTCCTACTCAAGGGAACCGGGCCGTGCACAGAGTGTTATCGGCGTCGGGCCCTCTGGGCCTTGACCGACTCGCTCAGTATGATCATGTAAGTGTGCTGGGTTCGCGGTTTCCTGGGGCCCGTGATCAGGACCGCTCGCCGCGGGCACTAATCTGAGTTCAGATGATGAAGCAGACGCTGTCATTTCACGCTACGCCCGGCCCTGGAAAGATTCCCGGCGGCGGATAATGCCGCGTGGCGCGAATGCCCGCTGCGCTGGTCCAGGGCTCAAGAGAATGCCGACCGGTATACGCGGAGGCCGTCGGTCGAGTCGCGGTGCCTTTTCCCGCCCCCGCCGCCCCTCGCGTGCCCGCCGGCCCCGTTCGTACGCCGCACCGAGGCGTCCGGCCCCGTAGAGCTGCTCGTTGCGACTACGAGCCCGCTCGGGGTAGTCACGGCTGGGTACCTGCGGTGTCAGTGGCGGCTGCCAAGATAAGGCTCATGACGATCATCAAGGATGTCGCCCGGCACGATGTGAGTGAGCAGCGGATCGAGCGGGCGCTGGAGGGCATCGAGAGGCGGGCCTTCCACCGCTGGCACACGATGGAATACGACTGCTACTCCGACGAGCGGCTGCGGGGGATGCGCGACGAACTCCTCGACCACGTAGCCGCCCGCACGGCGGCAGGCGCCCAGCCCGGCACCGCCTCGACACGCGTCGTTCTGCGCACAGCGGCCGAGTGCGCCCTGGGACTGTTGAGCCTGGGCTGCTGCCCCAACGGCGACCAAGAGATCTCCTTCACCCTCGTCAACGAGAAGCTCAGCAGCGAAAACACGGACTTCGGCTCCGTGGTGCAGCAGGCGGCCACCGCGGCGATATGGCTGGACACATTCGCTCTGTCCGTGATCAGCGGCATCGTCTGGGAACGGGACCTGGTCATCGGGCTGCTGCTGCGCAGCGACTATGCGCCCGACATCCATAAGGGATTGCCGCACTCGAAGCTGGAATCGAAGTCGGACCCGGGTGAACTGGCGGAGATGGACGCCTTGTGCGCCTATCTCACCCAGGCCGAAGGGCATCTGCCCCGGCATTGGCCGTCGGTAACGCTGTGCAAGCCGACGGCCGACGAACGCGCTGAGGCAGCGCGGCAGCTGGATGCCCTCGATGCGCCGACGCCAGATCAGCGCCTGCTGCGTGTGCTCTTGGAGGACGACCAGTCGGCTTTTGAACAGGCCCTGGAGCATCACCTCGTGCAGTACCGGGAGAGCGCACCCTCCGATGCCGCGCCGCGCAGCCTCTTGCCTCAGAAGACCATCGCATTGGCCGCGCTGGCAGTCCAAGTACACGGCTGGGAGTTGCGTATCCAATCTGCCTACCTGCCACAGGCCTTGCTGAGTGCCCCGGAAGGTGCGCCGTCGGTCAGTGGCTGAGCGGAACCGATCACCGGTGCCCTCACCACATGGGAACGGTCGCTGAGCCGGCATTGGCGACCTGGCACCCGAAGTCATCGGCAAGCGGCCTGCACGAGCGACGTGCCCGAGCGCGGTGTTGACAGCCTTCGTCTTCGTCTTCGTCTCCGTCTTCGGCTTGGGCCCGCGCCCGGGCCTCGACCGGCTTCTTCCCGGCGTTTTCATGAGGTGGGGAGGGCGACTCAGGTTGGCAGTGCGACGGGAAGTGATTTCCGGGCTCCGGTCACATCTTGGTGGCGCGGTCCGTCAGTGCTGTGGAAGCGCCGACAGGCCGATGTGAAGGAGTGCACTCATGACGAACACGGTCACCTCGATCTCCCGGATGCCGAACCCGGGCGAGTTCGTACCCGAGTTGAGCGACATCAGCGCCGCCCTGTTCAAGGCCACGGGCAATCGCTCGGTGCCGCGCGTCACGATGAACTTGGTCCACCTGCGCGCCGGGCAGATCGTCGGCAACACCTACCTGACGATCCTGAACACCGGCTTCCTGCGGAAGGCCGGGGTGGCCGAGGAGCGCATCACCGCCGTGTCCTCCTGGCAGGACGCCCCGTACTTCAGCGACGCCGAGCGCGCCGCGCTGGCCTTGGTGGAGGCCACGCTCCAGCCCGCTCCGCACGGCAAGGAGCGGGTCAGTGACGACCTGTACGCGGAGGTGGCGAAGCACTACGACGAAAAGGCGCTGGCCACTCTCACCATCGCGATCGGCCAGATCGGCTTCTTCATCGCCCTGGCCGTCATCGGCAAGCCCCAGCCGGTCAGCTCTCTTGCCGACGAGCAGTGGGACTGACCTGACCTGACCTGACCCGTCCCACCCCGGGTGCATCTCCGGGGTGGGCTCCGTCGCCGTGGTGGTGTCAGGCCACCGCCCATTCAAGTCCGAGGCCGGCGAGTCAGCCGACGGCGCGGTGCCGCCGCTGGGAGGAAGCGGCGGGCACCACGTCGGCCCTGGAACGGGTCGCGGTCATCCGGAGACGTCATCGCCCCAGTACTGGGTGATGACATCCTTGGCACCGGTCTGCTGGGACTCGCTCGGGAAGCTCGGCGTGCCGGAGACCTTGGGCAGCTTCGCCGCTGCGGTCTTGTCAAGCGTGCCGGCCTTCTTCATGGCGGTCATCAGAGCCGGGCGGGCGTAGCCTTTGAGTCTGAGGTTCTGGCCCTCGGCGCTGTAAAGGTACTCCTGCCACAGGCGCGCGGCTGCGGGGTGCGGCGCATAGTTGTTGATGGCCTGCGAGTAGTACTGGGAGAACTTGCCGTCCGAGGGGATCACGACCGTCCAGTCGAGGCCCTTGGACTTGAACTTGTCGGTGTACCCGGCGTTGAGGTAGTCCCAGTCGATGCTGATCGGAGTCTCGCCCTTCTCGATGGTGGCCGGGGTGGATTCGACGGCCGTGAAGTTGCCGTTCTTCTTCAGCTTGGCGAAGAAGTCCAGGCCGGGCCGGATGTCGTCGAAGGAGCCGCCGTTGGCGAGAGCGGCCGCGTACACGGCGCCGAAGGCCGAACCCGACTTGGTGGGGCTGCCGTTGAGCGCGACCTGCCCCTTGTACTGCGGCTTGAGCAGATCCTTGAAACTGGTCGGGCACGTCTGCACACGCTTGGCATCGCAGCCGAAGGATATGTAGCCGCCGTAATCGTTTGCCCAGCGGGCGATCGAGTCCTTCTGGGTATTGGGGATGTCAGCGAAACCGGCCACCATGTACGGCGCGAACAGCCCCTGCTGGGCGGCGCTCTGCGCGAAGGAACTGCCGAGGTCCAGGACGTCGAGCGCGCGGTCCTGGTCCTTGCGCGAGGTAAGGGCGTTGATCTCGTCCTGGCTGGCGCCGTTCGGGTTCTCCACCTTGACCTTGATGCCGTACTTCTTCTCGAAGCCGTCGATCAGGGCGCCGTAGTTGGCCCAGTCGCGGGGCAGCGCCATCGCATGCAGCGTGCCCTCCTTCTTGGCCGCCTCGGCCAGGGCGCCGATGCCGCCGACGGCCTCGGCCGTGGTCGCGGTGGCCGCGCTCTTGCCGTTCGGGCTGTTCGACGCGTCGGAGGACGCGCCACAGGCGCTGAGGGCGAGGGCGGCGGCGCCGGTGAGGACGCCGGTGAGGACGGCGGTCCTCGGCGGGAACACGGTCACGGTCTCTCCAGGGGGACGCACAGAGGGGTTGAGGGGATACATGCGGGGCCACACAGGGGATGCACGTGGGGGGTGAGCACTTGTCCGGCGACTTGTCTGAACAAGTTGGGCCTCAGTAGGCCCACTGATGGTGTCCATTAGGTGAACACTGAATAAACGAGTGACTCCGATTCCCTCACAATCGCAGCTCGCAGGGGTTATCGCGGCGCCTCGTACAGGCCGGCCGCGCTGCACACTTTGCGCACAACTCCGCGCGAGAGAGGAAGCATGGCGGCACGACACGAGGAGATCGCCGAAGAGCTGAGGCGGGCGATCGACCGTGAGGACTGCACCGTGGGCAGTCCGCTTCCCGCGGAGACCGAACCCGCGGGCTACAGCGGCGTCGCGCGTGGCACGGTCCGCCAGGCCGTCGCGGCCCTGACCGCCGAGGGACTCATCGGGTCACGCCAGGGCGCCCGCCGTGTGGTCCTGGCCGGCCGCCACAGCCAGAGCTCCGCCGAGCGGAAGCTGGATGCTCGGTGTCGGTTGTCGGCCAAGTGTCCGGGGCCGGGCCTTGTGGTCAGGGTTTGGTGCGCTGAGCTGGCCTGTGCTGACATGGGTTGATCATTTTGGTGCACGCTCGCAGTCTTGGGTACTTGGTTGGGGGAGAAGGGTCGCTTCTCCGCGCGGTCAGCGCTGTGAGCTGCAGGTTTGCCGCTTCTCGGGTGGGCTGATCAGTCCTGGTCGCCTGCGGCGCGCGTGGTCATCTTTGGTGGTTGCCTGCGGCTGCTGCCCTCATGCCGGCAGGGCCCGCTCGACGCGGTACCCGACCGATGAGCGCCTCGGAAACGACAGCGTCGTCTCGACGCTGAACGGCACCATACGGATGGCCCCGGCCTGCTGCCTGCCCGCGCTCGTGTATCCGCGGACAGGAAGTAAACCAGCGGACAATCCGCTGGGCGCCTGCATAGCACTCTCGGCACGTCCTACCAAAACCCCACATACCAGCACGTCGCGCCGCCCATGGGATTCCGAGGCCGGCGAGGGCCTGGTGGCCAGACGTGTCAGTTACTGGCGGAGCGTTGCGGGCGGCGCGGACCGCGGGCTCTCGCCATGTGCCGAACTGCGGGCAGCCGGCCACGCACACCCCTGGACCACGGAGCAGGCACACAACGCAGCGCCCCTGCGTTCGGCTTGCATGAGACGGCCGGACTCGATTCAACGAACGCAGTCGCCGCGAAACAGGCAAGCCCGAATGGGCTCGTCGGCCTGGCCGACCAGGTCGTACATCGCACCCGGGCAGTCCGGTTCCAGTAGCCAGAGCACCCCCGCGAAGAGCCCACCGCCGTACGTCTGAACGTGTCGCGTGTAGTCGCTGTGTACGGTGCCTTCGTCCCCGGCCGACGGTGGCCAGCGCTCTCTCCTCCGGTGAAAAGGCCAGGGTGCTCACCGATCGGCCGTTCTCGGGGGTAATTTCAGCGAACGGAGAGAGTTGGCCCAGACGCCGGCGGCCTTCTGCGTCCCCAAGCTGATCCGATCGGGGACAGCCGCTCCACGCGATCCGGCTGCAGGCGGCCGTCCCGGCTCCTGCGGGCCACGTGCATCTGGTCCCTCTCGTCCATCTGGTCGGTGATGGCTGGGCCCGGGTGCGGTCGCTCGCCCCCGGCTTGCTCGGCCCGTCCGATGGTCCGGTCGGGCCGGTAGGGCTGGGTCGGGCCGTGGTGGGCTGGTTACCGGTGTCTTACAGGAGGCCAGCACCGGCACCCGGCGGGGCGGGGCGCGTGTTTGCTGGATCCATGACGGTTGGCCGATCGCAGCCACCGCCCCTTCCCCTTTTCAGGAGGTCTTGGTGTCCCGCGTGTCCCGCCGTACGGTCGTGCCCGTTCTTGTGGTGCTGGTGGCCGCCGCCGGCATCGGGCTCTATCTCTTCCAACCCTGGAAGGCGTTCACCGACACCACGGTGAACGAAGCCCTGCCGACCGCCTCCAGGTCCGCGGCCGGGCCGGCGACGAAGGACCCCAAGCCGAAAGACCTCGCCGAGGGCCGCTTCGTCACCCACGAACACGACACCAGCGGCACAGCCCGCACCGTCCGGCTCGCGGGCGGCGGCCAGGTGCTGCGGCTGGAGGACCTCATGACAAGCGAAGGGCCGGACGTACGGGTCTACCTTTCCCCCAGAAACGCCCACGCGGTGAAGGCCGGACTCGGAGACGGTGCGGTCGAGCTCGGGAAGCTCAAAGGCAACCTGGGCAACCAGAACTACGCCGTCCCGGCCGGGACAGACCTGTCCACGTTCCATAGCGCCGTGATCTGGTGCAAGCGATTCTCCGTCTCCTTCGGCGCCGCCGACCTGGCCCAGGTGAAGGGCTGACCCGTTGATCCCCGCCCGGCCTCCGGCTACGACCCCGCCGGCCCTGCCGCACCTCGAGGACATCCGCGCCGCACGTCGGGACGTCCCGTCCGCCCGTCGAGGACATCACCGGTCACACCGTCCGGGGTGATACTCGGCCCGGCCGAAGCAGACGCTGCGGTGGAGGTCTTACGGATCAGGCCGGACCGGGGTGTCGAGCCCGGGACCTCAGCGTCGTGGAGGCGGCGATGCCAGCCAGCGAGGCTCGCGCCGACCGGGCCTGCAACCCGGCCCGGGAGACGTCGTACAGGGCCATCTAGGACCTGTACGCCCGATCATCTACGGAACGGCCGGTCGCCCCTCCCGTCCGCCCACGGCAAGCACGATCAGCAGAACGAAGGCGACGAAGGCGGTGAGCGTCCGCATGTTGTTGAACAGCTCCCAGCGCTGCAGGATCTCCGCGTGATCGGCCGGGGCCGAGGTGAGCGCCCACTGTTTGATCCGTCCATTGATCGGCACATTGCCGAACCGGGTTATCAGGAAGGACGCCAGGGTCAGCAGACCTGCCGCACCCGCGAGCAGCCGGGTGCGGCCCGCTGCCAGGACGGCGAGCGTCAGGGAACTCAGGATCGACGCGCCCATCGCCGCCTGCATGGTGATGCCGTTCATCTTCATCAGCTCGGCGTGGAAGGACAGCCGCATCTCCAGCGGTACGGCGTTGAAGGTGGGCACGAGATTCGCCGCGCCGTAGCCGAACGCGCCGGCGAGGAGGCCGGTGGAAAGCAGGGCGAATCCGTGGACAAGTCTGATGCGCACGTTCGTCGGCTCCGGTGTATTGATTTGGGGTGGTTGAGTGGCTCGTGAGGTCGGCCCCGACAGGCGATGACCCGGGAGCCGGGGCCGGCTATCAAGCCTGGCCGGGCATCCGCCAGAAGTCCAAGATCCTCTACTTCTGGCACTCAGAACCACCTGTTCTCAACCATCGGCGGCTGTGCCGCAACACGCCACACCTCCAGCCGGCGGGCGGCAGGCTCTCTGTGCATTCGCCGCCGATCTTCGCACCAGCCACCGCATGGGGTGGTTCGGATGCGCGGCCATCTGCTTGTATGCCCCTGGGCAACGTTCCAGGAGGTGACGGGCACATGGTGTCCACGGAGAGCATCCTCGCGTTCGCGGCGATGTCGCTACTGGTGATCGTGATTCCGGGGCCGAGTGTGCTGTTCGTGATCGGCAGGGCCCTCGCGCACGGCCGTCGCACAGCGCTCGCAACGGTCCTCGGTAACCTGATCGGCTCGTACGCCCTGGTGATCGCGGTGGCGTGGGGACTCGGGGCGCTGGTGGAGACCTCGGCGGCGGTCTTCATGGGCGTGAAGCTGGCGGGAGCGGCGTATCTCGTCTACCTCGGCGTGCAGGCGTTCCGGCACCGCAAGGAGATGCGCGCGGCGGACATGCAGGCACCGGCGGGTGAGCCGCGCGGCGATCTGCGGACGATCCTGGACGGTGCTTTCGTAGGCGTCACCAACCCGAAGGGCATTGTCTTCTTCGCGGCGGTGCTACCGCAGTTCGTGAACCACTCCGCGGGCCATGTTCCCCTCCAGATGATGGCGTTGGGCCTGGTCCCGGTCACCATCGGCATGATCACCGACACCCTGTGGGGCCTGGGCGCCTCGGCGGCCCGTTCCTGGTTTGCCCGCTCGGACCGTCGCCTTTCGATGGTCGGCGGGGCGGGCGGCTTCGCGATGATCGGCCTGGGCGTGACGGTGGCGGCGACGGGCCGCGCCGACTAGGAGTTGTCCGGACGATCACGTGACCCCCCTGTGGCCGGGTCGTTGGCGCGGGCGCGGGACGGGGTGATCTGACGGCCGCGGGGTGGGAACGGCCGTGGCCGATGCCGCAGGCGGGATCGACTCGGACGTCGCGGTGGATTCCACGATCGTGCGCGCGCATCAGCACGCCGCCGGCGCCCGCACCGACCCGCCGCCGGCTCGTGCGCCAAAGGGGGGACGAAGCCGCGGAACTCCAGGGCGAAACGCGACACCGTCACCGTGGCAGCCCTGGTCATCTGGTTCCGCACATGATCTTCCGGACAAGCCTTAGGGTGCGATCCTGCACGTATGAACCATCTCGGCGACGCGCGTCTGCGCACCTGGACGCTGCGATTTATGGCCCTCCTCGCAGCCGACACCCAGGATCAGCTTGCCTGGCTGGGCGAGCGTGAGTTGGAGACGGACTCCGTCATTGAAGAGGCGGAGCTCCTCTGCCGCATCTCCGAAGGACTCACGGAGCGCGGAGCCTTCGAACCCAAGAATCTGCGCGATCTTCAGGCCATCGGCCGTCGCCTCGGCGAGATCGATGCCGCCTGCCGCACCAGCCTCTGGGCCAACGCCCTGGCCACAGATCCCGCGTGGGACGAAATACGTTCTCTCGCCCGCCAGTTTCTCCTCCCGGTGCTGGGCGACTGGCGTCAGCCACTGCCACGCCCCGTGCGCCTGCACACCGGCGACCACTGAGCACGTCCAGGCCGCCTGTGCGAATCGAAGGGGTCGCCGGAGCCGGGCTTGAACGTCGTGCCGAGGTGGTACTGCGCGATGCCGAAAGGTTGAAAATCGGCATCAACAAGGACCCGGTAGAGGAACTCCGAGGTGGACATGTCGTACCGGTGCCATCCGCCGCCGTGATCGGACCGTGCAAGGAGGGGTGCTCGCCCGGCCGCTCGGCATCGATCAACTGTTGGTCAACTCCTCGTCGCTCACGCCAAGATCAGCAGCTGTCACACTCAGCCGACATGGAGGGTTCCTCAGCCTGGGGCTTGACGATGAGCTTGCCGGGCGCGAGGTACTGCAGCTTGCCGACGGGCCTGAGCTCGTTGCCTGCCTGGGCGGATCCGCCCCCTCCGGTGGCGGCGTTCAGATGGAGCAGCTGCGCCGCGTCCCACGCCCGCGGCGAGCTCCGCTCCTCGACTGCGGGCTCAGTTGGCGATGCCGACCGGGTGGACCTGGATCTTGTCGTCGTACGGGCCGGCCAGTTTCAGTGCCTCCGCGGGCCACTTCAGGGAGACGCTGTGGGTCTCGTTCGGCGGCGTCACGATGATGTGGGTCGGGGAGGCGATGCTGTCGCCGCTGAAGTCGACCTTGTACGAGATGCTGAAGGTGGCGGTGTCACCGGGCTTCAGGTCGGTGATGCGGGGCACCTCACGGCCGCGGTGGACAGGGGCGGAGGTGCCGTCGATGTCCTTCAGGTCAGCGCCCGCGAAACCCGCCGCCGAGCAGGTCCTTGCGCCCTTGTTCGTCATCCGAACGGTGACGTCGCCCGTCTTCGAGTCGGGCGAGCTGTCCACGGCCTTCATGATCAGTTCGTTCGTGCGGCAGAACTTGCTCTTGCCTCCGCCCTTCGCCGCACCGTCCCCGGAGCCGGCACGGGACGAAGCGCTGCCGGAGCCCGACTTCGTGTGGTCTGGCTGGGCATCGGCGCCCTGCGCCCGGGTAGAGGAGCCCGCGCTGCTGGGCTCGGGGGAGCCCACGCCGCCGGTCTCGGGGGCGGCGCCCGTGTCCGACTGGTCCGCGGGCTTGGAGGTGGCGGTGTCCGAGCCGGAGCAGGCGGTCAGGGACAACGCGGCGGCCGCGGTCAGGGCCGCGGCCGCAACGCGCAGGCTGCGGTGGCGAACAGTGCGGGCAGTGGTGCTGGAGCTCATTTCGGGTCCCCCGGGGAGTCGGCGTCGGTCTCTCTTCCGTACGTCACCCACCCTGACCGGGGCCACTAGCGCTGCGCTGCCGCGCCACTAACACCTGGCTAAGACCGGGTCCTATGTGGTGATGCGGACGTTGGACCAGTCATGGGCGGGGTAAGTGGAGTTGGACTCTTCCGGACGGGCTGTGGGAGATCGCGAAGTCGTAGATTCCGCCGTCGATGGTGCGGCCGCAGGGCGGTGGCGGAAAGCAGGACGCGCCTGATGAGACGCTGTTCGCGGTGATTATCTACGTGTTGGTCAGGGGGTGTGCCTAACGAGCGTTACCGCCGTGCTTCGGGATATCGAAGTCGACCGCGCATCGTCGGTTCGTCATCTGGTCGCGTGCCGGGGTATGGGGCTGGCTGCACGAGGAGATCCTGCACCGCCTCGAGGACGCCAGCTTGCTCGACTCTGCCCGCGTGAGGGCAAAGAGGGGCGAATAAACAGGTCCGAGCCCCGTGGACCGAGGCAAGCCGGGTTCCAAGATGCACGTCCTGTCGGACGCGAACGGACTACCCCTCGTCGTCGGCGTCTCCGCGGCCAACGTCCACGACAGCGAAAGGCTGAAGCCGATGGTGGCCGGTCACCAAACGAGACACGACGCGCACCGCGGCTGGTATTTCAAGCCTCAGCGGCTGCACGCCGACAACGCGTATGACCGGGCCGACCTGCGGAAATGGCTACGCGGCAAGCGCATCGGCGTCCGCAACGCCCGCAAGGGAATCGAGTCCAGCGAACGGCTGGGCCGCCGGTGATGGGTGATCGAGCGCATCATTACGTGGCTGTCCAACTACCGCCGCCTGAGCCCACGTTACGAGCGTCATTCCAGCAACTACCTGGCATTTCTCGGCCTCGCCGCCGCCCTGCACTGCTACAAGCGACTCATCTGCCTCGCCACATAGGAAACGGTCCAAGGAATCTCGGCCGGTGGCCCTGCTGCCTCGGGTTACGGGCACGAGAGGAGGTTCGCGACGTTCCCTCTGCCGCCGGCAGGGGACGCGAAGCAGACGGCCTCGGCTGGGCCAAACGGCGCCTCCGGCCCCGTTCCTCGCAATGGCTGAAGATGCTGATGGCATACCTGCGTGGCAGACTGACAACTGGAGTATCGCGCAGGGTGCGAATTCGCGAGACGTAGGTGGGTCAGGCCCTGCGTCGTCCCACAGCATTTCACGCTCAGCGCCACGGGAGGGCGGTTTACGATGCCCACCGAGTACATCACCTCCGAGAACGTATACCGCGACCGGGATGCGCATGACGCAGTACGGGCACTGGCGCACTTCGGTGCACCATTCATCTCCACCGCCCGTACCCCGCAGCTGGTCGCGGCTGAGTACCTGCAGCGGTACGCCGATCTGTTGGAGGTTCCGGCGTCTTCCCTTGAGCACCTGTCATTAAGGGCAGATCCTGAACCAACCGACGCTTCAATGGAATTCCGTTTTCTCGGCGAAAAGCACCAGGACGACTCGGCGACCGTCGCGTTCCAGCAGACGGTTCTCGGGTTGCCAGTGTGGCAGGCCGGACTCGCTGTGCAGATGGGGACGGATCCGCCACGTGTGCTGTCCTCGCAGTCGACCGCGCATCACAGGATCGAGGTCGTCACGCCGGACGCCGACGTGCTCGCCAGGGCGAAGGAGATCGGCGAGGCCGAATTGGCCAGGTCGCTCGGTCTTACCGGGGGCGCGGAGGAACGAGGTAGTGAACGCGAGTCCCTGAAGATCGAGCGCAGAGAGCTGGTGGTCTTTCGGTTTGAACGCGGCAGTGTCCAACGAGACGATTCAAGCGCTGAGAGTGAGGGCGCTCCGGGCGAGGCCCAGGTTAGCGATGGACAGAACACGCTACCGCGGCTACCGCTTCCCCCGGTACCCGAGGCGATCGCCGATGGTCGACATTTTGTTTGCCTCAAGGTCGATTTCAGGTTGCAGACACCGGGGTTCGGCCCGTTGAACTGGGTGGCGGTGCTAGAAGTCGCCAGCCTTGCTGTGCTCTACCTGCGGCCGTTCGTGGACACTGTGACGGGTCTGGTTTTCGAGGTCGATCCGGTTACCACCAATGGCGGGCCACTACCCAGCGGCACCAACGTCCAGCTCAACGCTGTTGCGGTGGCTGAGCTGCTGGAGGGTCTGAGCGGTCCGGTCAGCGGCAAGCAGTCGCTGGCAGGCGACAACGTGGCGCTGAGCGATTTCGATCAACCGCCCACAGTCGCCCCGCCGACCAAACCGTCCGGGACCAACTTCGACTTCGACGCTCGCACCGATAACTTCGCGGCGGTCAACGCCTATGAGCATTGCGACCGGTTCTTGCGACTGACTACCGGCATGGGTTTCACCAAGGCGGGATACTTCGGCGGCACTGCCTTTCCGACCCCAGTCGACCACCGCGGCAGGTTCTACACGGCAAATGGCATCGAGGTGAACGCCTACTGCGCTGGCACCAGTAGTGGTTCCGGTATCGACCGCACTTCCTTCATGCTGGCGGACATCGGAGACACCAGTAACCCGATCGGCATTGCCTGCGACTACCGGGTCGTACTGCACGAATTGGCCGGGCACGGGGTTCTCTACAACCACGTAAGCAGCGCGAATTTCCGTTTCTCGCACAGTGCGGGTGACAGTGTCGGAGCGATCCTGAGCGATCCGGGAACACAGGCCGCTGACCGGTTCCTCACCTTCCCATGGGTCAGCGGAGTGATCGACCGGCGCCACGACCGGCTGCCCAGCGGGGGCTGGGGATACGGCGGCTCGATAGCACTGAACCCGTTCAGCTCGTTGGATGGAGGTGGCTACAACAACGAGCAGATCCTGTCCTCCACGATGTTCCGGATCTACCGTTCGCTTGGTGGAGACTCGTGGGACCTGAACACCCAGCGCTTCGCCGCGCGCATGACCGTGTACCTGATATTGAAGGCGATCGGCACTCTCTCTCCTGCGACCAACCCGGCGAGCGGTGAGGCGTTCGCTGCCGCGCTGCAGACGGCCGACGCCAGCAAATGGGTGAGTGAGAACCTCGCCGGAGGCGCCTACCGCAAGGTGATTCGCTGGGCGTTCGAAAAGCAGGGAGCCTATCAGCCGGCCGGCGCCTCGACCCCGAACAACAACATCGGCGCTCCGCCGGCTGTTGACGTCTACATCGACGACGGCCGAGCGGGCGAGTACCAATACCAGCCGAACTTTTGGGAAACCCAGGCGATATGGAACCGCCTTGCGGCCGACGGCAGCACGGCGCATCAGGTGCCAGAGGTCAACACGACGAACTATGCCTACGTAAAAATCAAGAACCGGGGCACGCAGGTCGCAAAGAAGGTTGTGGTCAAGGCCTACCACGGAGATCCCAATGCCGGTCTGTCCTACCCGAGCGACTGGTCTGCGATGACCACCGCATCAATCAACGCACCTAACGTTCCAGCGAACAACACCGCTGAGGTCGTGGTCGGACCGTTCGCCTGGGTGCCACAGCATATCGGCCACGAATGCATGTTGATGGTTGTGTCCGCTACCGGTGACGAAAGCAACGTCGACCACATCACGCCCGGCGATTCGATGTCGAATTGGCGACTCATCCCGCACGACAACAACATCGCCCAGCGCAACGTGGTACCGGTCACGGGCAACGGTGCGAAGGGTTTGATGGAGGCCTTCGAGAAGCGGTCCTTCCAGCTGAAGAACCCGATGGCGGCCGCAAGCCGGATGAAGGTGAGCGCGGCGCTGCCCGAGATGCTCGCCTCTCGTGGTTGGCGACTGGAGTTCGCAAACCCTGGCGGAGCAGCGTTCAGCCTGGGGGCGGGAGAGGCCAGGGACATCATGCTGCAGCTGGTCCCCGGTGCCGACTTCACCGCGGAGGAGGTGTACGCCTCTCAGAACCGCACCATAGTCGTCACCGGGTACGCCGACGGGATCCTCGTGGGCGGCATGTCTTATCAACTCGACCCCGACCTGGCGTCCGAGCCGGGACACAGAGATCGGAGAGCCGAATTCGAACGCCGAGCCGAGACCTTGGTTGAACGCTTGGACTTCAGTCAGCAGAGGGTGCGACGGGTGGCGGTGCGACGGGTGACCCTGGACCTTGAGCTCGAGGACCCTGATGACTGAGAAGCCGCGTTCATGCCGGTCGTCGAGCTTGGAGAGCAGCCAGTTCCCTATCGTCGATTTTCCGCACGCGGACGTGGGCGCGTGACTTCGGCATCCGCGGATGCTGACACGACCTGGACCGCGCATCTGCCGCCGCTCGGCCCAAGGACGCCTCCGGGTTCGCCCTGCTGGCCCGCTGCTGGCCGCAGGCCCATATCGGTTTCCCGACAACTCCGCGAGAAGAGGGGCTTCACATGACTGTGGGACAGATGCGATTCGGCACGACCAACGACGCCGGTGCGGACCTGACCACCCTGACGTCTAGTGCTGGAGGGCACGGGACATTGGAGGTCACCTGCACCGGCAACTTCGGAACGGCCATGTACGCTACCGGGGATTATTTGGGTATCTCGGCCAGTGGCTCCAATGAGGGAGTACACGCCGATGGCGGGCAGCAGGGTACAGGCCTCTATGGAACATCGGTCGCCGGAAACGGGGTAGCCGGAGTCAGCAATACAAAAGACGGCGTGGTGGGGCAATCCTCTATCGGCAATGGTGTGAGAGGGCTCGTTCTACTCGCCAGCACCGTCGCCGCAGGCGTGCTGGGAGAGGCCCAGGGGCTGAACAGCAACGGGGTGATCGGCGAGGCGAACAACGGTTCCGTCGCCTACGGCATCTGGGGCAAGAGCACCAGTGGCTACGCCGGGTACTTCCAAGGCAAAGTCAACGTCACCGGCACCCTGACCAAGGGGGCCGGCGGGTTTCTTATCGACCATCCGCTCGATCCGGAGAACCGCTATCTGCTGCACTCGTTCATCGAGTCCCCCGAGCGGCTGAACGTGTACAGCGGCACGGTGGTGACGGACGCCGCCGGCGCTGCGAACATCGAACTGCCGGAGTACTTCGAGGCCCTGAACGAGGACTTTCGTTACCAGCTCACGACCATCGGCGCCTTCGCCCAGGCGATCGTGACGGAGGAGGTACGGGACAACCGCTTCGCTATCGCCACTGACCGCCCCGAGGTGAAGGTCTCGTGGCAGGTGAGCGGAGTCCGGCGGGACGCTTTCGCACGCGCGAACCCGTTGGTGGCGGACGAGGAGAAGCCCGCTGAGGAACGAGGCACCTATGTGCACCCCGACGCCTGGGGCAAGCCGGCGGAGGCGGGGAGGGACTTCGCGCGGGCGGCAGCGCTGGAGGAGCAGCAGATGGAGCCGCTCAAGCCCGCCGACTACCGCATGCCGCCCAGTGTCAGTGGCGAGAACCAGGCCTGAGCACGAAGGGGTAACCGGTGGGTCCCTCATGCGGACCGGGCATCATCCCGTGAGCCGAGCCCGCGGCGTCACGGCCGGGGGGATGTCACGCCGCGCAAAAGCCAATGGACAGGCAACTGACGCACTGCTTGCGCTTTACCGTCACCGCGCAGCGACGCATTTCGTCGGCGGCCCACGTCCCCCGATCGTGTCCCGTCCCTAGACGGTGTCCTATGGAAGCTCCCAGGCAGGCACCTGCTCCCAGTCCCAGCTGCCGCTGCCCGACGCAGCATGCCGGCCCGGCGCCTTCGACCCCGACGTCGCCCAGTCCACGGTCCAGTCGACGATCTGCGTGCCCGGCCGGACCAAGACCGTCCGCCGGCCTGTTTCCTACACCACCCTCTCAAGATTAAGCAGAACGGCGAGTACGCCTACCCCGACACCAACGCCGACTACGAGGAAGACCACCTCGTCCCCCTTGAACTGGGTGGTCCACCCCGCCATCCGAAGGACCTGTAGCCCGAGCCCCGCTACGGAAACCAGCCGGCCGTCAGCAAGGACTCCGTGGAGCGCAAGCTGAACGCCGCACACAGCGCCATCGTCTGGACGGACCACTGCCCTGTCCAAGGTCGGAATCAGCTGACCGGCCGGGGCTTATGAGACTTGCGCCGGGCGCTTACGGTTGCCTTCGACTGCTGTAGGCGCCGGGCGTTGAGTTCTGTGGGCAGGTCCTGGGGTGCCGTCGGCGCCTCGCACGGACGGTGGGGAGCGGAAGGCGCCGGCCCCTTCCCAGGCCGCTGGGAGCGAGAGGCCAAGGACCAGCGGGTGGGGACGCTGTACGCCAGGGTAGTTGGGGTGCCGGTAAGAACCGTGTCGCCAGTCGTAAACGACCGGTCTACGTGAGCGCTGCCGCGGTGGCTTTCACGAAGGCTTCCGGGTTGTCCAGCATGATGTTGTGTCCGCAATCCGGGACGGCGACGACGGACACCCCGGCTTCGCTAAGGGCCTCAGCGCCCGGGAGCGGCCCATCGGCCGCGGGCAGCAGATAGGTGCGGGGAATCTTCAGGCCCAGCAAGAGGTCACGCATGGTGGGGACGGTGCCGCGGGTGAGGTGGACCGCGCTGCGATGCAGGGCCTCACGGCCGGCCAGGCGCATCGTGGACCACCAATGCGCACCGGCCCGGTCGCGGACCTCTTCCCATCCGCCCGCCAGGAACTCCTGCTCGGAGTAGGAGGCGATGCCGCTGCTGCCTGCCGAGGCGGACGTGGGCGGGATGGGGTCGAGGTTGGCGTCGACCAGGACCAGCTGTGAGACCAGGTGGGGGTGGTGGGCAGCCAGAACGATGGCCACGGACCCGCCCATGCTGTGCGCGATCAGCTCGGCACCCGCGACATCCGCGCTGGTCAGGACAGTAGCCAGCGCATCGGCATGGGATTCCAGCGTGTAGTCGAAGCACGTCGGCCGGTCACTGATGCCATGACCCAACAGGTCGATCAACAGTGACCGACGGCCGGCCAGCAGGGGATGAACCGCAACCTCCGTGAAGTAGGCAGGCGATGAAGCGCCCAACCCATGCACGTAGACACGCGCCGGCTCCTGTCCCGGCAGCTCAACCCAGCGGATTTGAGCGCCTTTGGGCGTTACGGCGACGCTGCGCACAGTCTGCTCTCCTGCGGTCAAGATCGATGGAAAGATGAGATTAGCTACCGAAGCCGGGTGCGTCACCACCGGTCCCGGCGCGGGCCTTGCAGAGCCGTGGAGCCGGATCCCGAACAGCAATTGCCCGCCGACGCCCTCGGCGCCGGGGTGGAGACCTGCCTGTGGGACGGCTGGGTCGCCACCGACTTGGTCGGGATCGAGGATGGGAAGGCGTGATGGAGGGCACCGACGCCGACCGGCCTGAACGACGAGGGACGGGCCGGTCACGGAAGTCGGGAGCGCCCCGGTGATGTTGCTGTGCCCTCGGCTGTCGCCGGTCCCGTGCACTTCTCTGCCCGACGGAGGCACCGTTCACCGTAGGGGGCCTGCAACGGCGGACGCCGACGGGTGGGAGCACACCACCCGGCACGGCGTCATCCGACCTGGAGCTGCAACCTCCTGATCGACGGCGGCGGCGCCGTGGATGATCGAGAAATGCGAGACGAACAGCATCCCCGTGCACCACATGCCGGATGATCCTGGTGCTGACCGGGGGCGAGTCGGGCCAGGAATCGGATCTTGACGCGTTTCCTGAACGGCTGGTGGCTGAGCAGCACCGCGTGCACGAGGAGGGCCACGGTGCGAAGAACTGGGAGGGCATGCAGCTGCCAGGGAAAGAGAAGGCGGCAGAGAGGGAAGTCAGCCCCCACACCGGAGCGGAGTACGACTACACAGCCACGCCCAGCGCTGATGCCCGACGTGACGCCCTCCCCGACATCGAAAGGGCGGTGGACGAAGGCAAACCGGTGCCCATCGGGATCGAGGGTTATGACGAAAAGGGGTAGCGCAGCGGGCACGCGATGATGATCGTGGGCCAGGAGGGCGACATGCTTGAGACCTACAACCCTTGGGGTCAGACCATGTGGGTCAGTGAAGACGATTTCGTCAACGGTCATATGGACAAGGTCGCGGATGGCATGCCCGACGCCTACGGCGTCCACATCCCCCAATAGGCAGGGCAGCATGATTCACAGAACCAGAAAGGCCGCTCTCGCCGCGGCAGCAGTGCTGTGCGCCCCTACCACTGCCTCCGTAATGCGTGTTCTGGCAGCCGGACGACTCTCCCCCCTCACTTCCCGAAGCCCGAACGCATCACCTACACGGTCACCGTCAAATGACCTTCAACGCCATCGGAACCAGCGAGGCGATCATGACTACCCAGCGGCCGGGAAAGACCGACAGTGAACTGCTGGAGACAACCGACGTTCCCACCCTCCTGCGGTACGGCCTGAGCGATAGCAGCCCCCGCCGCGCCGCCCTGTTCGGTGATGGGGCGGTGACCGCCGCCATCATCCTCGACCGGCAGGGCGCTCTGCCCCGCTCGGTCGCGTTCCTCGCCAAGGTCGTACGCAGTGGGGGCACCCGTTACGCCGCCGACCTCGACGAGCCCCTCCCCGGCGAGGCCGCCGCCCGTACCGTCCGCGGATGGCTGACCGACGCAGCCGACGTTGCGCGAACTCGCTTGTGGGAGCGATTGTGCTCCTCTTTCCGGACCGGGAGTTCGGCCTGACAGGCGGCCCGTCGGTGCGGGATGACCAGCCCGGTGCCCTGGTAGCCCCCGTCAGCGATGGTCATGGTGTTGCCAACGGTGTCCTTGGCGCCTGACTCCTCCCAGCCCCGGCAGTCATTGCGATTGCGGGGCAGAGGGCGACCGACCACCACGACCAGGCGGGTGTCGGCATCGATGACGACCTGATGGGCGGTGGAATAGCGATAGTTCTTGGACTGCTCGGCAATCGAATGGTCACGGGTGGGCACCAGGGTGCCGTCCACGATCAGCACACTGTCCTTGCGGAAGCGTCGGCGAGGCTGGAGTGCGAGGAGCGGGCCGAGGTGGCCAATGATGCGGGCGGCCGTGGATTTCGAGATTCCGAACAGCGGCGCGAGCTGGCGCATCGTCAAGTTCGTGCGCCAATACGCCGTCACCAGCAAGATGCGGTCTTCGAGTGAGAGACTCCACGGGCGTCCCCGCCGTACTGCACCGGCATCTTGGCGGCGTACGACGGTCACCAACTTGCCGAAGCAGTGCGGGCTCAGCCCAGCAAACGGCACTATCCAAGACGGCTCCGACGCCGTGATCACACCAGCCATCTCAAGATCGTTTCACTGTGACCGTGCCCGGCGGGCCACCATGAGCAGGACGCTCAGACTGTGGAGTCCTGGTGCGAGCCAGTTGTGAAGGCGAGGATGTCGGGTACTGCCTCGCGCAGGCTGGCGAAGTGGCGGTGTACGCCGTCTACGGGCGCCGGGGTGTTGACTCCCCACACCGTCATGCCGGCCCGCAGCCCGGATTCGACTCCTGACGGCGCGTCCTCGATGACCAGGCAATCGTCCGGTTTGGCGCCGAGTCGTTCGGCGGCCAGCAGGTAGGGAACCGGTGATGGCTTGCCTTCCGCGACCGCGGCGGCATCAACGAGCACGCCCGGAACCGGTAGCCCGGTCCGGGCGAACCGCCCGCGCACCCGGTGCTCGTAGTTCGAGGTCACCAGTGCCCAGCAGCCCGAGGGAAGGCCGGACAGCAACTCTGATGCGCCGTCGAAAGCGTCATACACACCGGACCGGACATCCTCATCCTCCAGCTCATGCAGCGCGGCCAGGCACTCGCGCGGGTCCCGCTTCGGCGCTACCGCCGCGAAGGTCTCCATAGGCCGCGTTCGCAGCGCCACTTGATAGACCGCGGCGGGGTCGAGTCCGTAGCGCGCCGCCCACATCTCCCAGACCCGACGCTGGTTGGCCACCGCGTCGATCAACGTTCCGTCGACATCAAAGAGGACATACTTCGCGGAACCTGGCGGCGTAAGTTCGGTGGTCACGCCGAGATCATGCCATCAGCCCATCAGGCTGGCCGTTGCGGGACAGTCCTTAGCTCGGGGCGGGCGAGCAGACCACCGGATACACCCTGCAGGCGACCAGGCCGCCGATGAGCATCAGTCGGGCCCGGCGTACGGCCCCAATGCAATTCCCACCCGTCCTCGGAGAGGGACGGTCTCGGCATGCTTGCGGGGGCACGTTCAAGTGCCCCCGCTCGTAGAACTGGGTGGCGCCGGCGAGGTTGGTGGCCCGTTTGTCGGCCTGCGTGCGATCTCTCGGTTTGGTGTCGGTGGTGGTGAGAGTCGGTGGTGACGTTCTGGGCGGGATGGTGCGGGGCTGGTCAGTGGTTGTTTGGGGGAATCACGAGGTAAGGGCCGGCCGGGGGGCTGGGCTTCCCAGGGCGTTGGTGGTGTGGCGCTGGCTGGAGCAGGCCAAGGCGACCGGGCAAATGGACGCTTCAGCCCGCCCGGGGTACGCGGAGTCGGACGGGGTGTCGGGGGTGCCTGGGACGTTGCGCCCACACCTGGTGGCGAGGGGTTGGTGCGCAGCTAGGGGTGAGTCCGGAGGGATCACTGTGTTCGCTCGTAGTGCTGTTGGGTGATGTAGCGGGCATGAATCATGTTGCTTGCGTCTGTCCAGGCGCTGCCGACCCGTGGCATCAGTGATGCCCGGCGTAGTCGGACAGGCGCCAGTAGATCAGGTGGATGGTCGCGCCTCATCCGTGATGAGCGTGCGCGCCGACAACCTCACATCGCAGCAGCCTTGGGAGAGCAGAACGTTGACCCGCACGACACCGCCACGGCCCATTGACGTCACCGCCGTACTGCCCGAACTGGCAGCCCACGACAGGGAGACGACCCGGCTCCACCCGAGACCCGGCGCTCCGGGCGCCGCGGAAAGCTCGATCGGCGGTCCGCTGCTCTGGCCTGCCAGCGAGCCGTGGCCCACTTGTTCCGCGCCTCGTATGGTGCAGCGAAGTGAACCGATAGCCCCCGCGCTCGTCATCGCGTTGCAGCAGGCCCAGGCCAAGCGGGAGGCGCAGCAGGGGGCGGGGCGCGGCGGTCGGCGCAGCCCGGAAGAGTTCGCTCTGCTCGACCAAGCATCCAGCCGCCACGGCGCGACCTTCGATCTCACCGACTACACCACCCAGTGGTACGAGTCCGAGGCGCATCGAGAGCCGAACCCCCTGGTGGCCGTCGGCCAGATGCACGCCCGAGATATCCCGACCGTTCGCTTCCCCTCAGGCACCGACCTCCTCCAGGTGCTGTGGTGCCCCACCGATCACCAGGATCTGCCGGGCCAGCCACGGTTTTACTGGGGCCCGTCAGTACACCTCGTCTGGCGGCGCGCGTCCGAGGTGTCCTCCGCGCCCGGCAGTGTGCCGCCGCAGCCCCGGGATACACACGACGCTTACTTGCCCACTTCATGCGTGCTGCACCCTGAGCAGGTGACCGAGTATCAGTACGCGGACCTGCTACCCGATGCGCTCTGCGAGCGCCTCGACGCGCACGACGAGCGGTGGCTGGAAGAGACCGGTTTCTCTTACCAGTACGACCTGTCCATCGCCCCCGGCTGCAAGGCCGGCGGCTGGGCATCCTGGCACCTGACCGATCCGGCGCCTGTCAACTGTCGGTGCGGAGCGTCGATGGACCTACTGCTCAGCTTCGACAGCAGCGAATGGGACGGTGGCTCCAAGAGCTGGCGCCCTGTCGAGGATTCTGAGGCCAACCAAGTGGGCGCCTGCGGGCCAACCGGTTTGACTCCTGGTCGGTGGGGCGCATTGCGGATCTTCATTTGCCCCATCGACCCGATGCACCCTCACCTGCTGAACATCCAGTAGAGGAGAGGGCAGCGTTTGTCGATGAGTCTGGACGGCAGTTGGCGATCATCTGGCCTGCGGAATGTTCACCAGCTTTGATGGTGCCGCCATGCGTGCCTGCTTGGGGACAACTGGGCCAGGTCATGTGAGGGCTGATCGTGCAACTGTGTGGACTTCCACCGCGATGAGCGGAAGTGGGCAGCTCAAGGTCGACTCCATCTTCTGCGGTCGCGACCCCCACAGCGAGCTGCGCCGGCAACTGGGGGGGGGCCGCAGCCGCGGCTGACCGCGGCGCAGGTCCGGGAGGGGACGGCCACGGCTGCGCGAGGCGCTGCACGACGTCCAGTGCTCCGTGGTGGTGCTCGCCTCCCGGGTCCGGGACGTGCATGCCGCCTGGGTCTGGCTCCCGCTCGGTCACGCCAGCTGGGCGTCGCACTGCGAGGTGGAGTTCGGCATCTTCCGTGCGCAGGCGTGCAGGCTCCTGGACGTCGCCCGCGCCCTGGCCGCGATCCACGGCGCCCTCGCCGCCGGCACCGATCTGTCTCGCACGCGAGACACCGGCCCGGCCGCCGCAGCCGCGCTCGACTACGGCCGGTACCAGCGCGCCTTGATCGCCGTCTCCGGCCGTACGGACGACATCGCGCGGCTGATCACAGGCCGCCTCGCCACGCTCGCCGATTGTGGCCCGGATGCCCTCTCCGAGCCGACGGTGCGCGTGGTGGTCCGCCAAGCGGCCCGCGACGTCCGCAGCGCGCCGCCCGCCGATCCGCCGGCGGATCCCACGCTCGCCGCGCTGCGCCGCTTCGTCGACGACCTCGCCGTCAGCACGCACGTGATCGGGGAGCTGATGCTCGGCGTCGCCCCGCGTACCTGTCCGACACCGCTGCGGCCAACGTCCTCGCCCCGCTGTACGAGGAGTTCTCCGATTTGCCTGTGGATTCTGCGAGTTCGGCCAGTAACCTGCGCGGCTTTGCGGGATTCAGGAAGTCGCCGCAGTCTGATGTTGCTCACCGGCCGGTGGCGTCAGACGCGTTCCCGTTCGTTGCTCTCCTCGATGGCTGCGGCCCGGGTGCGACGGCGGCCCAGCAAGGTGCATCCCACAGTCACCAGTCCGATGGCGATGATCTTAGAGGCCCCGTAATAGCCGGACGCCGACACCTCTGGGGTGCCGGGCAGCCGGAAAAAGACCCATGCCGCCGCGAGGCCCCCGAAGACGATCAGTGCGACAGCCCCCCCACGTCCCGAGGTCCGCCCACCAGGGCCCCAGGATGTAACCCCGCTCGTCGGGCTGCTCAACGTCCTTGTCGGCCACGATCTGTTCTCCTGGGCATGTGAGGGCGGTCGTGGGGGAAGACGCGGGCCCGGCGCGGAAGGTTGACCGGGCCAAACGTTCCCTGCTGGAGCCGACATCGCTGGCAGCCAGCGAAATCTCCTCGGCTTTCCCCTCGCGGAGCCACAGCCACCCGCGGGCTCGGCACACACCAGCGTTCAGATTCCGCGAATCCGCTCTCGCCAGCACCCGAGCCCGGGCTGAGGAACCGGCCATGGTCGGGTGAGTGGCACAGCTGCCGATCTTGACGTGGGTGACGAGGGGGTCGAGGGGGAGGGGGGTGAGAAGCATCGGGACGAAAACCGGTGCTGAATAATTGTTGTATGTGGGTTCAGCGAGTGATCGAACTGACCGGGTGGGAGCCGCTCGGGATCTGCGTCGACTGGGCGGCGATCGAGGGAGAGCTGGGGGTTCCGCTGCCGGCGGACTACAAGGAGCTCTATGAGGTGTTCGGCGGCGGCGTCTTCAGTGATTCCGTCTACTTTCTGGGGCGCGACGAGGGCGTCTCGTTCGACTTCCTGACACAGTGGCGGGTCTCCTTGTCGGTCGACCAGGACAGCAAGCTCGGAGGCGTCTCCGCCGTCGATCCGTATGCGGTCTATGCGCCGGGCGGCAAGGGGCTGGTTGAGTGGGGCTCCACCGAATGGGCCGACGAGTACTGCTGGTTGATCGATGCCGAGCGGCCGGGCGAGTGCCCCGTCCTTGCGCGATCCAATGACGTCGGCGGATGGCATCGGTACGACATGTCCACCTCGGAGTTCCTCTACCGCGTCCTTGCCGATGCCGACTTTCAACCTTTCGGCATCGCGCAGTACCACCTCGGCACGACGTTCAAGCCCGGCTCCGGCGAAGATGAGTGACGGTGTACCGCATCTGGAGCCGAGCTGGGAGGCGGCGCCCTGATAGCTACAGCTATCGGGCGCTCAAGCAGGCGACCTGGCGCCGGATGCCGAAGAGGCCCGGCGATGCGCGTTCATGTCACCGACGGCCGGTGCCGGATCGTGCAGGCTTTGCGGGAGCTGATCGACGAGGCCGGCTACCCGCTCCCGATACCGGAGATCGTCGAGGCGGTCGCCCTGTCCGCCTCGACGGTCGCCTACCACCTTCAGGCCCTGGAACGCCGCGGGCTTGTTACCCACGCCCCGCATCGCAGCCAGTCGTACCAGGTGCGGGGCTAGTCGTCCGGGGCCCGCGCGTGCGCTGTGGTCGGCCCGCGTTGTCTTCCTGATGGGTGGGGGACGAGCGAGATCTCCGCAGCCTTCATTGCGCGGGTGCGAATGCGCTCTGGCCGCTTATCGAGGGCAACCGAGGGACGGACGGTGACTCCGTGCGGCGGGTGCGAGCCAACCTCGGTCGCCCGCGCACTAGGTGAACTCGTGCGGCAGCCGTTCCCCGGAAGCCAACCAGTCGCGTACCTGAGTCGTCCGCCTTCTCCATGGGGAATGGCCGCCGCTCCACGGGAGGCGTCGTAGAGGACCTCCTAGAGGACCCCCTACAGGACCTCCTAGAGGACTCATTAATGAACCCGTTAGTGGACCCGTTAGTGGACCCGTTAGTGGACCCGTTACGGAGAGTAAATTGCTGCCGTGACCAGGAATGGTGAGCTCGGGCGGATTGCGACAACCCTCCTTCCCCTGTTCTTGTGAGTGGTTGGTGTTACTGAGTTGGGGGCGGCGTCGGATCCGGGCCGGGCTCGTGGCCGCAGGGCCGAGCGGACGCTGCAGGTCAGCATGCCCGACCAATGAGCAGCCCCATGCGTGCCTCGGGGGCACCGTAGGAGGCGGAGACACAGGGAAATATGCGGTCCGAGGACGGGACCGGCCGAAGACAACAGGTTCGCGACCCTCCTGGCATCCCGCTGCTGCGGCCGTCCACCAAACGGGAAGCTGCCCGGCCCGGCGAGCCGATACTCAAGAAGGATCCGCCAGTTCATCCGCGTCGCCCGGTGCATCCTGGCGCGGTCGATTGATCAACGCTCACGTCACCGTGAATCCGGACCACCAGGCTGTGCACGAGCCGGTCCGCTGGCGGCGGCGGTTCGTGGGGCTGGACGAGACGTCGCCGGGCTGCTCCGGGGACTTGCCTCAGCGCCTCCGCGCAGGCGGGGCAAGGGCGGCGGGAAGCGCCCGGCTTCGCACGCTCCGCAGCCAGCGCAGCCAGTTAGGGGCTTTCGTTTGGATCATCGGGCGGACCAGAGGAAGATGCCTGCCACGTGGAGTCCGGCCAGGTAGATGGTTGCGGTCTTCTCATAGCGGGTGGCGATGCCTCGCCACTGCTTGAGGCGATTGATGGACCTCTCGGCGGTGTTGCGCTGCTTGTAGACCTCGCGGTCGAAGGCGAATGGCCTGCCGCCGCGACTGCCCCGACGCACACGGTGTCCCCACTGATCAGCGGGGACGGGGATGACGGCTCGAATACCGCGCCTGCGTAGGTGCTCGCGGATCGCGCGTGAGGAGTACGCCTTGTCGGCCAGGACGATGTCCGGCCTGGTGCGAGGACGTCCGCGGCGGCGGGGAACGCGCACATGCGCCATCACGTCCGCGAAAGCGGGGGCGTCCCCGGCCTGTCCGGCGGTCAGGACGAAGGCCAGCGGCCGGCAGCCACCGTCGGCTGCGAGATGGATCTTCGTGGTCAGTCCGCCGCGGGACCGGCCGATGGCGTGGTCGTCCGGCTCGCCGACCGGGCCCCCTCTGTGCGCGCCCCGGCGGCGTGCTGGTGAGCTCGCACGATCGTGGAGTCCACCGATACAACCCACTTCAGATCCTCGTCGGCGTCGGCCTGGGCCATCAGCGCGGTGAAAACCCGCTCCCATGTGCCGTCGGCGGCCCACATCCGCAGCCGGTTGTAGACACCCCTCCAGTTGCCATACTCCTCGGGCAAGTGCACCCACTGTGATCCGGTCTGGAACTTCCAGACGATCGCATCGATCACCTCCCGGTGGTCACGCCACCGGCCACCCCGCTTCAGTCTTCGGTCCGGAAGTAACGGCTCGATCCGCGCCCACTGCGCATCAGTCAACGGCACACCCGGCCCAACGACTGGCCGATCGAATCGAATCCGCCCGGCTCATTGCGCCAATAATGAGCGTATGCAAGTATTGTGCACGCTTGCAAAGCGCGTACGCAATCAATTGCTCCCGTCCACGCTCGGCGCCAGGAGCCTGGTGACCGGCCGGTTTGCTCTGCACCCCGGCTGGCCGAGCCTGAATCGCCGACACCTGGGCCTTCAGCGTCTCGACCGCCCGCGACTGAAAGGCGCAACCGCCATGACGTACACGACCGTTCATGTCCCAATCTCCGGTGGCGACAGCGCCGTCAACTGTCTGGTCACCGGCTCGGGCCCGGCCCTTGTGCTGGTGCACGGGACCGGCGCCACACCCGAGGGCAACTGGGGCCCGGTGATCGACGCTCTCAAGAACCGCTACACCATCGTTGCCCCGACCCTGTCCGGCTCGGGCGCCACCACCGACACCGGCTCACCGCTGACCGTCGACGATCTGGTCGCCCAAGTGCTGGGCACCGTGGATGCGGCGGGCCTGGACACCTTCCACCTGGCCGGGCACTCCCTGGGGGCGACGGTCGCAGCCGCTGTCGCCGGAGAACGCCCCCAGCGGGTGCGTTCCCTCTTCCTACATGCGGGCTGGGCAGTGACCGACCCGTGGCAGCAGTTCCAGTTCGACCTGTGGCAGCGGCTGCTACGCGCGGACAAGGACCTGCTCTCGCGGGTGCTGCAGGTCACCGCGATCGGCGCCGGGACGCTCACCATGCGCCGGATCGAGGACTTCGAGCAGGGCGTAGCCGGCTTCAACGAACTGTTCGACGCAGAAGGCATGGCCCGCCAATCCGAGCTGAACACACGGGTGGACATCACCGCGGCACTGGCCCGGATCACCGCGCCCACCCTGGTCGTGTCCGGGTCCCAGGACCTGATCGTCCCACCGCACCACCAAAAGGAGTTGGCTAGCTCCATCGCCGGTGCCCGCTACCTGGCGCTGGACAGCGGGCATGCGCTGCCTTTCGAACTGCCCGAAGTGTTCACCCGTACTCTGACCGAGTTCGTGGACCGGCAGCAGGCGGACACCGCTGGTGCTCGGGCCGCCTGGGACTCAGCCCTCCCGCCCGCGTGACGCATCATCGCGCCGAGGCACCAGCAACGAGCGTGACCGCAAGCACCCTCCTGTGGTTTGCCCAGTGATCCAAACGAAGCGTCCTAGTTCTGTCTGTATGAGGACATTGACTGGATCGGGGGCTCGGGCCGCACCGTCGGTGAGTGGAGCGCGATTCCGAACGGCCGCTTCCGCAAGACGGGAAACGGCAATTGCGCGAGCCGGTATCAACAGGTCGAGCCGAAGTGTGCATCGCAGTCAGCTTCCCTTTCCCCGGCCGTGGTCCGCGGTCATCGCCCCGCGTCGGGCCGCCTTCGCCTGCGGAGCCTTGTCGCCCGGCGGCCATCGCCGCCCACCCTGATCCGGGGCCTCACCGGTCCTGGGTGCCGGGGAAGAGCTCGACGCGCAGATCGCCGCCGTCCTGGATGACGTACGTGGGGCCGGTCGCGTGGGTCCAGCCGAGGGGGAGGAGGTAGTAGCGGCCGTTGCGTTCGATGAGGCGGCGGAGGCCGGTGTAGCGGTACCGGTAGTGGGTCTTGGCGCCCAGGTCCGTCACCTTCAGGCCGGGCCCGGCCAGGCTGAGACGGTCCGTGCTCAGGAGGACGACGGAGGGACGGCGGACGATGCTGGCGGCGGCCTCCCGGGCCTCCTCCTCCCCGAGTGAGCCGGTGGCCAGGCTGAGTCCCCAGGTCACCAGCAGGCCGGCCGTGAAGACCGGCACTGCCCGGCTCCACGTGGGGGAGGGCGCTGTCTCTGGTGCGGCGTGCGGGGTGGGGGAGTCGCCGTCAGTGCCCCGCCCGTCCGTGGTCCGGCGTGTGGCCCATGGGCTCTGGCCGAGGAGTATGCCAACTCCCAGCAGAATCGGGGCCGACCATCTGAACACGTCGAGCCAGGGCCACAGGAGCAGCAGGGTGAAACCGGCTCCGATGACATAGAGATGTGCGCGGGCGAGGGCTCGCAGTGCTCGTTCCGCTGTGCGTATGAGGCGTTCCCGGGCTGTTTCCCCGTCGATGTCCGAGGACGTGGTGGGGGTGGGCGCGGAGGCAAGGTGGCGGGCCGTCAGCACAGCGAGGACGCAGACGATCGCCATCGGGGCGCTGACGATGTTCAGGCTCTGGATCGCCGTCTCCGCGAAGCCGAAGCCCAGGCTGAAGGAGTCCAGGCGGAAGTAGCTGTAGTAGGCCCTCAGGTAGACCGCGCCGAGGAAGTACATGATGGCCACGAGGAAGGAGGCCTGGGCGATGACGAGGCCGAGGAGGCCCGCTGCCGTACGTTGCCCAGGGCCGGACGCGCCCTCCACCGGTGGCGTGGAGGGCGCGGGCGGGGGCGCCGGGGTGGCGCTCATGTGCCGGTCGGGGAGGGGCAGGTACCGGTCGGCGACGGGGCGGCATCCGGGGAGGCCGAAGGCGTGTCGTCGGGGGACTCGGACGGGGACGGCGAGCCTTCAGAGGGCGGGCAGGTCTCACTGCCCGGCGCGCCGTCGGTGTCACCGTTGCCGCCCCCCACGTCTCCGCCGCCGCCATCGCCGCCACCGGTCGGATCCACGCCGCCGCCCGCCGGCGGTCGACCGTGATCCTTGGGTGGCGGCTCGACCGGCGGCACCGGATCCCCGCCGTAACTGGGACCGCCGTCACCGACGCTGCCGCCGCCCGTGCCGCCGTTGGCGGAGCCGCCCCCGTGCGCGCTGCCCCCGGAGGGATCTTCGCCCGAGGTACCTCCCAGAGCCCCGCCGGACCCCGCGCCACTCTCTGCCCCACCCGCTGTCGAGGAGGAACTGGACGTCGGTGACGGCCGCACCGATCCGGCTTCGCCGGGACTTCCGTGCGCGCAGCCTGCGGCGACGACGAGCACTCCGGCGACGGCGACGATGCGTAGGGGACATCTCTTCACGTCTGTCTCTCGGCGCCCCATGCCCTATCAGCCCCCGCTCTTCTCATAGGGTGCATAGATAACGACGCCCGGCGCCCGGTCTTAGTTCCGTTGGCACCGGATGGGACCTTGCGCCACTTGGCCAACACCCTCGTATTTCAACGGTAGTTGGTGGGACTGACAGGCCCCGGTCGCACGACGGTCGAATCCGGCTTGATGCCGGTCGATCAAGATGTGGGATGGAGATGTGGGCCGCTCCTCTTGTGCCCTCCGTCCGGTGCTGCCCGCGTGCGCTCACCCGCACTGCTGTACTCGCCCCCTGAAGCCGCCCGGCGGATGCGTGGACACGGGGGATGCAGGCGTTTGCCGCGTCCGGAAGCGAGCCCGAGGTGCGTAAGAGCCGGTGTCAGTGGAGTGCCGTGACCGGAGCGCCAAAGTGCTGGTACAGGACTTGCCCCTGCGACTGATCCGGCCACGGCCTTGACCTCGAGTTCACTTGAGGTATCAGGATGAGCCGCATGAATACCGAAACCGCAGATATCAAGGCCATTGAACAGGTCGTTACCACGGTCGAGCGCACCCAGCGTGCCAAGGATGTGGAGGGATTCCTCGCGCTGTTCCATCCCGATGCCCTGTGGACGACTGGGCACGGCAAGGTGCTCATCGGCTTCGACGCGATCGCCGAGTTCACCCGCACCGTGCTGCCCACCGCGAGCTGGGACGGCGAAGTCACCTACGAGGCGGTGTACACGCAGTTCCTGCGGCCCGATGTGGCGGTGGTCAAGGTCCGCCAGATCTACCACTCGGCGGAGGGTGACACGGAGGGCGCTCCGCTCTACGTCATGACCAGGCAGGCCGACGGGAGATGGCTGCTGCAGGCGTGCCAGAACACTGAAGTGCGGGTCGGTTAGGGCTTACGTGAGGGGTCATGTGGCTGGTCCCGTCTCGGCCTCCGGTCGTATGGCTCCTCACGTGATCCACGGGAGGTCAGAGACAGGCAGGTGCCGGGACGGCGGTCGGAAGCGAGCGCCCACGGGGCGGAGGACGCGTACGAGGCCTCTCTGGCGACCGCGCGACGGGCCCGGCTCCGCCCGGGCCGCCGCCTGCGTCATCGCTATTTCATCGGGATTTCAGTGCCTCCCACGACAGTGGACCGGACAGCGTCGGAACCGACGCGCGATCCGCTGAGCAGCAGTCCCGCGAGGAAGCATGGGAAACAGCGGGAACGTCCCGATGGGGAGGCCACGTTGAGCGAGCACCGTGCCACCGGCAGGGGTGTCCTGAAGGCCGTCGGCGGAATCTCCACGGCGATGGCCTTCGGCGGTGCCGGTGTCCTCGCGGCGGCGTCGACGGCGAGCGCCGCCGGCGACAATCCTCCGCGACCTGGACGGCACCATCGGCCGGCTCCGTAAGGCGTAGCTGGGGCCGACGGCGGGCCCGGTACGGAGTCGGGGGCGGTGTTCGCCCCTGGCCGTGCGTTCCGCCGGATCCGCGTGGAGTGTGTGGGGTTCCGATGAGTGATGGCCAATCAGGGGGAGCGTGCGAAATGGGTATGGCGGACACGTCCGGCGCGTCACCGCCGGAGTCGGCGGTGAGCGACACCGAAGGCGGGGAGGGGGGCCCCGGCCGGGCACCGGTCCGGCTGGTCCTGGCGGGCGGGCTGGTCGGTGCGGCGCTGCTGACGGCGTCCCTGGTCGTCGGCCTCACGAGTTCTCCGACCATGAGCGTCCCACGGCTGCCGAAGATGCCGTCGTTGCCGACGGATCCCGGCTCCATGCCGACGGGATTTCCCACGGACCTGCCCACCGACCTGCCCACGGGCCTGCCGAGCCTGCCCCCGATGCCGACGTCCCTACCGGCGGGTCCCGGCTCGATGCCCACGGACCTGCCCACGGACTTTCCCACGGGCCTGCCCACCGATCTGCCCACGAACCTGCCGAGCCTGCCTCCCCTGCCGACCGATCTGACGGGAGGTGGCTCGTGAAGAGCCTCGCTTCCTTGCCGCTGCGGGACGACCGACTGGCGCACACCAGGGCGCTGATGATCGCTCGGCTCGCGATCGTCCTGTACCTGGTCGAGTTGCTGTTGAACATGACCCGCCCGCGGGTGCTGCCCGACGAACCGGCCTTGTCGATCTTCTACGAACTGCCCGCGGGCCTCGGCAAGATGCCCGGCTTCGCGGGCTCGCTCGACCGGCTGCTGTCCATGCCGCGCGCCGTCTTCTGGTGCACGCTGGCGGGCATCGTGGCGGGGGTGGTCATCCAGATCGCGGCGGCCGTCCTGCGCCGATCCGACCGGGGCTCGGTGGCGCTGACCTGGCTGACGCTGGGGTGCCTGCTGTTGCCGTTCGGTCTGCTGTCGCTGGTGGTCGTCGTCGAGTACTTCCCGCTGGTGCTCGCCTGTGTGCCCAGTACGGCCCTCGTCCTGCTCCTGCTGCGCGGCGGGGTGCGGTTCGCCCGGGTCCCGCTGGCCGCACTGCTGGCCGCGTTCGCCTGGGGCGCGTTGATCGTGTTCGGACTGGGCCGTGCCTATAGCGGGCTCGCGTTCGGCACCCTCTTCGGCTACCTGGGAAAGTCCTCCCTCACCGACATCAGCCGACTCGCGGAGAACCAGTTCCGCACCATCGACCTGCTGATCGTGCACCTCAGCGTCGTTGACGCGCTGGCCGTCGCGGGCGGCGTCGCGTTGCTCTTCCTGTTGTTCCGCCACCGCGTCACCGATGCCGTGAGCGGCCTGGTCCTCGGCGCCGCCGTGGGGCTCGGCTTCAACTTCGTGGAGAGCGCCATGTACATGCAGATCTACGGCTCGCTCGGCGGCATGCTCGGGTCGACCGGCGGCTTCGAGTACTGGATCCGGCAGTCGATCGGCCTGCTCGGCGGGCAGGTGGCCTACGGCGCGCTGCTGGGAGCCGGGCTCGGCGTCGCGGCCCGGGCACGGCGGCGCGGGCTCATCGCGACGGCAGCCGTGGTGGGGGCGATCGGCGGGGCCACGGCCTCCGAGCTCGTGTCGGGGTGGCTGTCCGGGCTCGTCCGGGGCCACGTCGAGGTCGGCAGTGCGCTCGACGTCCTGGTGGTCTCCCCGTTCCTGTGGCTGCTTCCCCAACTGCCCCTGATCGCTCTGGCCGTCGCGCTGCTGGTCCGTGGTCTACGGGCGCGCGCACCCGCGCTGAGGGCGGCCGTGGCGGAGGAGGTCGCAGCGGGCCCGGCCATCACCCAGGCGGAGGTGCCGGTCCTGACCTCGCCCGCGCTGCGGCTGTGGGCGGTGGTGGGCGCCTGGCGCTGGCGTGGCTGGCGTGCGGCCCGTGAGCTGCACCGCCTGCACTCCGTCCAGTTGGACCTGGCCGGCCACCACGTGCAGAACGATCCCACAAACACAGCTCACGCCGACGAGTTGCGCGCACGGATCGCGCGGCTCAAGGGCGTGCCCCCGGAGGTAACCCCATGAACGGTCTCAGAACTGCCTGGCGGACGGCCGTCAGCGCCACCGCCCTCGCCGGCACAATGCTGCTCCTGACCCCGCAGCAGGCCTCGGCCTGCTCGGTCGGGATCGGCTACAAGCCGTCGTTCGACATCCGCGATCTGAGCCACCCGAAGACGTGCTCGACGGTCGCCTCGCTCGGCGGCGCCGGCGCGGTCGCCGTTCTGATTCCCGGCGCCCTCATCGCGGCGAGCTGGTGCGCCCATCGGAAGGCCGAGAAGGGCTTCGGCGCGCCCGCGGAGAGCGGCAGCACCGGCCCGAGCCGGGCCCTGATCGGCTACCTGGACGCCGCGGGCGTCGCGGTGGGCCGCCGGCAGGACGGCGCGACGGAGCCGGTCGCCGGATCCCCGCGCCGTACCGAACAGGAAACGGGTGGGTACGGTGCGGACCGATCGCTCTAGCCGCGCCGTGCGAGGGGGCCGGTGGGGCGCCGCCCTCCTGGCCGTCAGCATCCTGCTCGCGGGCCAGCCGGCCTCTTCGGCGGTGGCGTCCGACACCCCCGGGACCAGCCAGTCCGCGGCGCCCGACGCGGGAGGCGAGTTCGCGGACATCGTTCGCGAACTCCTGGCCGACCCGATCGGCCGGGCCGGATACGAAGCGCACCGCACACTCAATATGCATGACGGCAACCGCAATCTGGCCGTCATCTGGTTCGACGTGAGCAATTTTCAGGCCACACATCTGGAATCGATCACACGGCAATTCGACGAAAACCCCTCTCGCTCGGACTATTACATCGGGTACGGCAAGCTGCTGAAGCGCGAGGGGAACGAGGCGCTCTTCGACCGGATAGGCATTCAGGGAGACGGCCCACTCCTGGAGTTCGCCGCAGTCAACGACCCGCGCAAGGATCATTCCGAAGCCATCATCTACGACAAATTTCTGTACCCCGTCCTCCGAAGCCTCGGCCTGGGCCATAAGGCGACCGAAAGGCTGATGAAGCGGGCGAAGGCCGGCTTCTCGGACCGCGGCCGGTGTGCGGAATGCCTCAAACTCACCAGCGCCATCGAAGAGAACAACAAGGGCAATGACAAGAGTAACTTCGTTTCCGGAACGGACTACGCGACCAAGCAGGAGAAGGCGGAGTCCGCGAACCGGGTGAACGCCCTCAACAGCCAGGCCAATTCCATACTCAACCGGGAGCAAGAACAGGCGGGGCAGCAGGCCGAGACAGCCCTACCGGTATCGGGCGACGCGCAAACCCCCTGCGTCTCGATGGGAAACGGCAACAAACGTCCCGTCATGGCGATGATCGCACCTCTTGCCGCCGGCCCATGTGGCGACGACGACGAGAGCGCGCAGTCGGGCGCTCTCGGCCAAGCGCTGTCTGCCGACTCGGGTGCCGACGCATACGGGGGCGTGGACTTCTCGACGCTGGAGATGCGTTATCTCTCCGACGGTTCAGACGGGGTGCAGTACGCATATTCTTCGCAGCCCCTACCCAAGGGCTACCAGCAGGACACCGCACTCGGAATGCGGATGGTGAAAAACCTGGGATCCGACCTGCGTACCTGGCTGGTGCTCGATCCGCAGAAGTTCTGGGTCAATCTCAATCCCACCGAACCGGACCGCATCGTCGATTCCGCGATGGGACAGACCAACGCCGGACGCGCCATGCTGGAGGCCGACCTCCAGATGAAGCGCACATCGGCGAAGATCCTGCACCCCGACTCGGCGACGGGAAAACAGTACTGGCGGCAACTCAAAAGCTCCGCGGACGGCTCCCTCTGTTTCTCCTCCCGGATGTGGATCGTGCCCGGAAAGGTCGAGGTGCGCCAGGACGGTGATGCGCTCTACATCCTCAAAGCACAGCTCGACGTGAAGACGCAGTCGGACCATATCGACGACCCCTATGCGAAGCCGTGCAATGCCGATCCGTCCACCAACGCCCACAACGAGAACCTGGAACGCACCCTCGTGCTGCCCAAGGTCGTGAAGGCGGTCAACACCGACCCGGAGTACGCGCCGCTGCGCCGCGCGTTCATGGCGCGGATCATCGCGCAGTGGGTGCGCGAGCGGCACCAACAGGGGCACCGGACCTCGTTCGACTCGCTGATCGGCTCCAAGGATCTGGGTCCGGCCAGGATGACCGGCGATTGGCGTCCCAGAAAGGTCTTCGACGACTACGTCCGCTCGTACCGCAACAAGGAGTTCGACATCAAGCGGGAGACCAACGACGGGCGGTACAAGCGCATCACCCGCTACGTGTACGGCGGCGCGGACCTCACGAACGTCCGGCTGACCGGCGTCTCCCCGGCGGACATGCGCAAGCGGTACCCACAACTCGCCCAGTCCGCACGGTCCTCCACCGACCACCAGGTGACCTCGGCCGACGGCTCGATCTGGCTGGGCGGTTCCGTCCAGGCGCCGGAACGGGGCTTCTGGGACGACCTCAAGGACCAAGCCACCCGCCTAACCAGCGGAAACGGCCCCCTCCTCGTGGTGATCCTGCTCGCCCTCGCAGCCATCCTCTTCGGCTTCCGCAACCGCCCCCACCGCGGCAACCGCCCCACCGCGTAAGCCCGACCGGATCCCACGGCGTGGCTGACCACTGCTCGCGCAGCACCTCGCGCGGGGCGGCACTGCGGTCGGCAGCAGCCGGGCTTCTTGAGCCAGCTGTACTGCGTCGCGCCATCCGCGTTCCCTCCTCCAACAGCCGCAGCAGCCCGACCCGCTGAACGGTCCTCATACGATCGTGGATGCCCTCGCAGATCGCGGCGTTCACCTCGCCGGGCAGGGACGACAGCCGCCAGGCCCGCGCGGCGGAGGGATGTGATGCGGATCAGGCGCCCGCGAATTCTGAGATGAGCTCGGTGCTCAGGTGGCTCTGCGCCGGCAGCTCTGTCTGTCCGTGTCCTTACCGCCTGGGCCGTCCCGGATGGACAACTCCGGTGCTCGGCTTTGCCGGGCGCGCCACACGCTTTGTTGGTGCGGTCAGGCCCTGACCGAGTGCCGGTCCTCGACCGGCTGGCCGCAAGCACAGCGGCCTCGCAGCTGGAGCGGACGGCACAGGTCGACGCCGTACCGTGCATGGAACCTCGTCTCCCATCGGGGCCAACCAGCGCGCCCCCGGACGTTCGACTGCCGCACCCAGGAGCTGATCCAGCGGCTCGTACTGCTCCACCGGGCGTGACCGCGGGCATGATGGAGGCCATGACTCACACCGCCCGCCGCATGTTCGAGCTCCTGGAGCCGATCTGCCTGGTCACTTACTTCGCCGACGAGTGCAACGAGGAGCTGGCCGCGCTCGGCCACCGCACCTACTGGGACGGCTACTTCGCGAGCCGCGCCGCGCCGCTCGGGCGGGTGCCGGCGCAGGTCGTGCACGCGGCGTTCTACAGCTTCGCCGACGGGGAGGCCGCGCGGCACATCCCGAGCGCGTGGGAGACGATCCCGCCCGCGGCGTCCGTCGCCGCGCGGGAGCGGGGCAGCGCGGCCTCCGTACGGCGGATCCTCGGCGACGAGCTGGCCGGCTCCCCGGGCCTGGTGCGCGCCGCCGACCTGACCACCAAAGCCGCAACGAGCGCGCCCACAGAAGGCCGGGTGATGTACGCCGGGATGCGCGCGCTTCCGGTGCCGAGCGACCCGGTCGCCCGGCTGTGGCATTCCGCGACCATGCTGCGCGAGCACCGCTGTGACGGGCACGTCGCCGCTCTCGTCGGCGCGCGCATCGGCGGCACGGAGGCCCACGTGCTCGACGCGCTGGCGCGCGGCATCCACCCGCCGGAGTCGTTCGGGCGCATCCATCACCTGCCGAAGGAGCGGCTGGCCGCGGTCATGGACGGCTTGCGCGAGCGCGGGCTCGTCGACACCGACGGCCGGTTCACCGACGCCGGCCGCGAGACCAAGCAACGCATCGAAGCCCTTACCGACGAGCTCGCCGCCCCGCCGTACGACGTCCTGTCTCCCGCCGAACTCGACGAGCTGGTCGCCGAGCTCGAACCCATCACCGCGACGCTGGTGGCCGCGGGATCGCAGTGACGAGAGGCGACTAACGGGACGAGGAGCCCGCCGTCCGGTAGGGCGAGTTCTCGGCCCGGTCTTCGCGCCCGAGGTGTTCGACCCGACGGTCGGCTTCCTGACCGCATCCCGATGCCGACGAGTCGGTCGGCGTGGGCACCGCCGGGCCCGCCCGCCTGCATCTGCGTGCCGCCGCACGGAGCGGACCCGAGCGCTCGTAGAGCCAGGTCCCGGCACCGCGGTTGTGGTACCCCGGGAGTGTCGGCGCCGCCTCGTCGTCTACGAGCCGTGCGATCTCGTCGCGGTCATGGTCCGGCCGGCACCCGCCACGAGCCGGCCACCGACGCCGACCCGCCAGGACCTGTCCGGTCGATCAGGCCGGGCTCAGTCTTCGGGAATCCGTACCACCCACCGAGAGCCTACGGAGCACCTCTGTCGGATCAGACGGCGATCGGCTTGCGGTAGCGGACGTACTCGTTCTGGCGTTGGAACCCTACGCTCTCGTAGAGGTCGTAGGACCGGTGCGGATTCGCCGACCCGGTGTACAACCGGGCGGTCTGCGCACCGTGCTTGCGAAGACACTGCAAGCCGTCCAGCAGCAGGGCCCGCCCAAGTCCCAGACGCCTTGACTCTGCCCGGACGCTCAGTTCTTCGACTTCGCCCACAGTGGCGTCGTGTCGGCGGATGGAGCACAGGGCGACCGCTGCCATGTGTTCTCCGTCCCAGGCAGCCCGCCAGCAGGTCGGGTCGGCCGTGGCAAGGAAACTCTCGAACGGCCACCTTTCTGTGAAGGCGGCATCCGCATACGAATCGACGACGGTCTTCCAGGCCGCGCGGTAGCTGCTCGGATCGACGGCACCGACTCGGATGCCGGCCGGCAACGGCTTGCCGTCGGGGAGTCGTCGGAGATCGACCAGCTCCAGCTCCACCAGGCTGAAGACACGCCGGTATCCCGTTTCGAGCAGCAGTGTCGTTGCCTCCTGTTCACAGGCCGTGGCGTTCGCACCGAAGACCGCCGTCTGTGTGGTTCCGTGCTGCTGCACGAGCCGGCGGATGCGGCATTCTGCCCAGTTGAGCATGGCTGAGCCGACGCCCTGGCCGCGGTGCTCGGGCAGCAGGTAGCCGCGGTGCAGGTACAAGCAGGTCCCGTCCCGCTCCTGCCACCACCTGATCGTCGAGTAGCCGACGACGCCACCGTCGTGCTCCACCAAGACCTGGTTCTCGGATGGGTCGTCCAACTTGGCGCAGGATTCGGCGATCTCGGCTGCCGTGGGGAGCCCCTCCACCACCGAGCGGGCGTCGATCCGATCCCGCTGTGCACAGCCCAGCCGCACAGCGGCCATCCCGTCATGGTCGCGGTGGCCGCGATACGGCCGGAAGACGTAGCCAGGCAACCGTTCCCACGATGCGGGGCCGCTGCCGCAGTTCACGCCCACACCAAGACCCCCGTTACGTTGGATATGCGCTGTCGTCGATCGCGGAAGCGTAGGCCGTGCCGATCAGACGGCAGAACTCGTTTTTTGCAGCGTGACCGTTCGCGGGACTCGACGGACGAGGCGTGGGACCGGGCTGCAGCCGGTCCTGCCGCCCGCTGTCCCTGGTCGTCACGCCGGGTCGTAGAAGCGGACCTTCGGCTGGCTCATGCACCGCAGCCGCCTCGTCCGTGACTGCGAGACCCACCCACGCCGATCCGAAGCCGTGATCGACCTCATAGCCCGATGCCTCACCCGCGAATCAACCCCGAACCGGCGCGACACCTGAACCTCGAACCAAAACACCATCACCGGAATGAAACGCTCTTCAATGCCGCAACGGTGTTTCCTGTGAGTAGGTGGTGTGGGCCGATAATGGGACCGCCGCGGCCGCACGGGTCGCGCAGGGCAACGAGCCGAGGGACCGAGGACCGATGGGTTTGACGCAGGGCCAGCGTGTGCGGCTGACGCAGGACATCGGGCTGGCCGACGCCGTCGCGGGCGCCTCGGGTGCCGTCGTCGGGTTCCTGTCCTTGGCGGCCGGCACCGCGGGCACCGTGGAGCGGATCGACGACCGGCTGCCCGAGAGCCACGAGGTCCGCGAGTACGAGCGGCTGACGTCGCTCCTCGAGGACTACGGCCACACCATGCCCGAGGCCAGCAGGAGGCGGCTCGAGGAGGAGATCGGAGTCCTGGAGCCGGAGTGGACCGCCTTCCGGGAGCGCGGCAGCCGCGCAACGGTCCGCGTCAGATTCGACAACGGCTTCGTCCTCGACGGCGCTGACGAGGCCTGCCTCACCCCGCTCTGACCTTCCGCGCCCCACCCGACGAAGAGGGGCCTCGCGGCGATCCGGCCGGCAGGGCGCGAGGCTCGCGCTCGTACTTGAACCAGAGTCTGATGTCGGCCACTGGCACCGGGGGTTTCTGGAGTTCAGCGATGCCGGAACCACCGCCACGACGTGTTCATGACGTGCTTGTCCATTGCTTGCGCGTGATCGTCATGGAACGGTCGCGGGGATCAGAAGGACCCGCACCCTGAGCTTGGTAATCCATCGGGACCGGTGCACTGAAATGGCGCTTGACGTGCGAGAACGCCATGAAGCTCGGTTCTCTGACAGTGCGCGGGGCCACCGCACGTCCGGTCAGGAGTCCGCTGAGCCGACGACGGGCTCCTCCTCACGAGGGGGCAGAGAGGCGCGAGGTGCGCAGGCAGGCAGGGTGAGGGTGAATGTGCTGCCCTCGCCCGGCGCGGTGCGTACGGACACCGTGCCGCCGTGCGCTTCGGCGATCGACTTGACGATGCTCAGGCCGAGTCCCGTGCCGCCGCGGCCGGGGGTGCGGGAGGCGTCGCCGCGGTAGAAGCGCTCGAAGATCCGGTCGGCGGTGTCGGGGGCCATGCCGGGCCCCTGGTCGGTGACGTTCAGCTCGACGTTGTCGGCGTCCGGCGCACACACCGTTACGGATATCGGGGTGCCGGGTGGGGTGTAGCGCAGTGCGTTGTCCAGCAGGTTCCGCAGCACTTGGAGCAGCCGGTCCTCGTCGCCGTGCGCGAACGCCTCGCGCCGTTCCTCGACAGTGACCGGCCTGCCGGGGTCGAGTGCGCGGGCATCGGCGACGGCGTCCTGGGCGAGCCTGCCGAGGTCGACGGGTGCGGCGGCGAGCGGGCGGCCCTGGTCGAGCCGGGCGAGCAGCAGCAGTTCCTCGACCATGCTGTGCATGCGGGCCGCCTCGTCCTCGATGCGCAGCATCGCCCGCTCGACCAGTTCGGGGTCCCGGGCCAGGCCGTGCAGGTGCAGTTGGGCCCAGCCTCTGATCGTGGTCAGCGGCGTGCGCAGTTCGTGCGAGGCGTCCGCCACGAACTGGCGCAGCCTCTCCTCGGAGTGCTGCCGCTCGTCGAACGCGCGGTTGAGGGCGGTGGCGACCTCGCCGATCTCGGAGGGGCGGTCGGCGACTTCGATGCGCTGGTCCACATGGCCCTCGGCGATCGCGGTCGCGGTCGTGGCCATGTCGCGCAACGGCCGCAGGCCCACGCGCAGCACGCCGCGGCCGAGGAGCGCGATGCCGCCGAGCGCGGCCAGGGTGGCCACGGCGTCGGCGCCGATCAGCCAGTACACCACGTCATCCGTGGGCCCGAGGCTCTCGGTGATCACCACGGTGCTGAACGGCTTCGGGACGACGCCGGGCCGTGGCTGGACCGTGGCGTGCCGGCCTACGGGGAAGGCAAGCGCGCGGTACCGGGGGAGGGGCGTGTCCTGGGCCGGCAGGGTGAGGGGGTGCTCGGCGAATCCGTCCGGGACCGGTGCCGGGAGGTTGGGCCGGGGTGCGGGCTTGCCGTTGAGGTTCCTCGTCCGTGTCTGTGCGACCACTCGGCCGTGCTCGTCGAGCAGCGCGACGTAGACCCCTCCGGGAGCCCGGGAAAGGAGGTCGGCATCGATCGTACGGTCGGGCGGGTTCAGGATGCGGTGCTGGATGGTGTCGCGGGCGTTGGTGAGCTTGGCGTCGGCGGAAGCGACGAGGTAGAGGCGCAGGGCGACCAGTGAAGTGGCGTTGACCGCCACCATGCCCAGGGCGGCCAGCAGGAGGACTCCTGCCATGAGGCGGGCCCGCAGGGAGCCTCGGCGTGCGCGGGCCATGTCACCCGTCTCCGGGGAGCCGCAGGCTGTAGCCGAATCCGCGTACGGTCTGGATCAACGGCGGCGCCTGGGCGTCGATTTTCGCCCGGACGCGGGAGACCAGCTTCTCGACGACGCCGTGACTGAAGTGGTGCTGCCATACGTGGTCCATGATCTGTTCCTTCGAGACCACGTACTCGGCGTTGACCAGCAGATACCGCAGGAGCTTGTACTCGGTCGGCGACAGGGCGATCAGGTGGCCCCGGCGGCGGACCCGTCGGCTGCGTTCGTCCACGGTCAGGTCCGCGAAGCCGAGTACCGGGCTGGGGTCTGCGGTCGTGCCGGCTCTGCGCAGCAAGGCGTGCACCCTGGCCAGCAGTTCGGGGACGCTGAACGGCTTGGTGAGGTAGTCGTCGGCGCCCATGGCGAATCCGGCCACCCGGTCCTCCACCGCGTCCCGCGCGGTCAGGAACAACACCGGCAGCCGCGCCCCGTTCCTGATGAGGCTCCGGCACACCGCGAAACCGTCCATGTCGGGCAGCATCACGTCCAGTACCAACAGGTCGGGGGAGACGGCGTCGTAGGCGCTCAGGGCAACGGCGCCGCGGTCCGCAGTCGTCACCTCGTACCCCGCCAGGCCCAGGGTCGTCTCCAGCAGCTCCGCCATCCTCGGGTCGTCGTCCACGACCAGCACTCGCTGCCCGGTCCCTCGGGGCAACGACAGGCCATCGGCAGGTGAAGCGGCGCGCATGACAGGTACCAATCGGGAGGGGCCACGTCGGCGACGACCGCTCGGGGCTGCCGCGTCTGCGTCGACAACGCACCGTCGCGCCCACGGGTTCCCTGCGCCTGCGGACCGGCTGCCACCCCGGCTCCACGTGTCCACAACACCGTGGCCGCGCAGGGATCGCCGACTGTCAGGCAATGGTCAGGTTGGCGACCGGGGCAGGTCAGCCGGGGTGGGTTCTCTTGAGCCATGACACCCCGACGACCACGTCGCCGAGACGCCAGGAGCAGCCGTGGAACGTGCAGCACACCCCGAAACCGACAGTGACGACGCTGCCGGAGCCGCGATCCGCGGTCGGCTGCGCAGCGGGGCGCTCGATGTTGCGCCGGTCCTCGGATTCACCCTGAGCCTGTCGCTCACCCATCGGATCGCCGTCGCGTTGACGGTCGCTCTGACGGTCGGGGCCGGCGGCTGCGTCGTGCGACTGGTACGCGGAGAACCCGTGCGGCGCACGCTCGGCGTCATCGGCATCGTCGGCGTCGGCGGTGCGCTGGCCGCACTCACCGGACAGGCCACCTCGTTCTTCATCCCCAGTCTGGTGATCCACTGCGTGATGGCCGTGGCGACTCCGGTGATGTTGCTCCTCGGATGGCCGCCGATGGGCCTGGCGGTGGGCCTGCTCACCGGTGAGCGGACCAGCTGGCGCCGCTGCCCGGCACGTCGGCGGGGGTTCATCAGGGGCAACTTGGTCATCTTGGCCGGAAGTTACGTGCTGCTTGCCATCCAACTCCCGCTGTTCCTCTCCGGCCAGGCCGTCGCCCTCGGCGCGGTCGAAACCTTCGGCCCCGTCGTTCTCGCGCTCAGCACCCTGCTGGGCTGGCGCGTCTGCCGACGCGTCGTCGGTACGCACCGCTGCCTCGACAGCCACCCGAGCGCCGAGACATCCCACCCCTTGGAAAGGACACCTTCATGACCGCAGCACAGCCCACCATCAAGCCCCAGCCCACGGTGCGGACCTGTCCCTTCGACCCGCCGGAGGAGTACCGCACGCTGCGCGAGCAGGAGCCGGTCACCCAGATGACCCTCCTCGACGGCCAGTCGGGCTGGCTCGTCAGCCGCTACGAGGACGTCCGGGCGGTACTCACCGACCCGCGGTTCAGCGCCGGAGGCCCCAGGCTGGGGGACAGCACCCCGGCCGGCGCCCCCCATACACCGCCCCCGGGAATGTTCATCTTCATGGACCCGCCGGAGCACACCCGGTTCCGGCGGCTGCTCACCGGGAAGTTCACCGTGCGCCGGATGCGGCAACTGACCTCGCTGGTCGAGCAGTTCGTCGCCGAGCGGCTGGACGCGATGGCCCGAGCCGAGTCCCCCGTCGACCTCGTGCAGGAATTCGCCCTGCCGGTGCCCTCGCTGGTGATCTGCGAGCTGCTCGGCGTGCCCTACGCCGACCGCGAGGAGTTCCAGCGGAACTCGGCCAGGATGATCAGCCTCACCGCGGGCCCGGAAGCGAACCAGGAGGCCCGGGAGGCGATGCGGTCGCACATCCACCGGCTGGTGCGCGCCAAGCGCGCCGAGCCCACCGACGACATCCTCGGCGAGCTGGTGCAGTCCGGCGAGCTCACCGACGAGGAACTGGCCGGCGTGGGATCGCTGCTGCTGATCGCCGGCCATGAAACGACCGCGAACATGATCGCGCTGGGCACCATGTGCCTGCTGGACAACCCCGAGCAGCTGGCGGCGCTCCGCGCCGACCCCACGCTGATGGACGGCGCTGTCGAGGAGCTGCTGCGCCATCTCACCATCGTTCAGTACGGCGCGCGCCGCATCGCCCTTGAGGACGTGGAACTCCACGGACACGTGATCAAGGCCGGCAGCCCGGTGGTCGCCTCGCTGACATCGGGGAACCGGGACGCGGCGCAGTTCCCCGACGACCCCGACCGGCTGGACCTGATGAGGAAGTACAGCCCGCACCTCGCCTTCGGTCACGGCATCCACCAGTGCCTCGGGCAGCAGCTGGCCCGGGTGGAGATGAAGGCGGCTCTGGGCGCGCTGTTCGACCGGTTCCCCACGCTGCGGCTCGCGGTGCCGCCGGAGGACGTACCGATGCGCCACGACATGATCGTTTACGGCGTCCATGAACTTCCCGTGACCTGGTAGCCGGCAGCAGCCACGAAATGGTCAGCGGCAGCCATGGCCTGACCGCAGGTCACGGCTGCCGCCGGCAGATCGCAGTCCCACTGACACGGAACGGAACGTCCCGATGAAGGTCATCATTGACGAGAACAAGTGCGTTGGCGCAGGGCAGTGCGTACTGGCCGCCGCCGAGGTCTTCGACCAGCGCGACGAGGACGGCATCGTCGTCCTGCTCAACCCCCTGCCGTCGGACGACCTGAGCGTCCAGGTCGAGGACGCCGCCCTCCGCTGCCCCGCACTGGCCATCGAGGTGGTGAAGTAGTGCCTGCCATGGACCACATCGTCCTGGTGGGCGCGTCGGCCGCGGGCCTCACCGCGGCCGACGTCCTGCGGCTCGAAGGCTTCACCGGCACCCTGACCATGGTCGGCGAGGAGCTGCGCCCACCGTACGACCGCCCACCGCTGTCGAAGCAGCTCCTGACCGGCAAACTGGAACCGCACAAGACCATCCTGCGGCAGGACATCGACCTCCAACGGCTGCGGATGCACCTGAAACTGGGCTGTCGCGCAACCCACCTGGACCCGGCGGCGCGCACCGTCACACTGGACGACGGGGACCGGCTGGACTACGACGGCCTGATCATCGCCACCGGACTGCGCCCGCGGCACCTGCCCTTCGGTCACGACCTGGCCGGTGTGCACGTGCTGCGCACCCTCGACGAAGCGCTGTCGCTGCGCGCACAGTTGCTGTCCGGGCCGCGCGTCGTCGTGATCGGCGCCGGATTCCTCGGCACCGAAATCGCCGCCACCACCTGCGGCCTCGGCCTTGACGTCACTCTCGTCGGCGTCGAACCCACCCCGCTGGCCAGGCAACTCGGCACCCAGGTAGGCGGGCTGGTGGCCGAGATGCACCAGGAGCACGGAGTCCGCCTGCGCATGGGCCGCGGCGTCACCGGCCTGCTCGGCACGGCGGGCCGGGTCTGCGCGGTGGTACTCGACGACGGCACCTCGCTCCCCGCCGATCTGGTCGTGGTCGCCATCGGCTCGGTTCCGGCCGTCGACTGGCTGGCCGATTCCGGGCTCCCCCTGGGCGACGGGGTGCTCTGCGACAGCACCTGCCAGGTCGCACCCGGGATCTACGCGGCAGGCGACGTCGCCAACTGGCCGCACCCCCTCACCGGCGCGCGGACCCGGCTGGAGCAGCGCACCAACGCCACCCAGCAAGCCATCACCGCCGCCAGAAACCTCCTTGCCGGGCCCACGGGAGCCACCCCGTACGCACCGGTCCCGTTCGGGTGGACCGACCAGTTCACCGCCAAGATCCAGTTCCACGGCTGGTGCCCCGCGGAGGCGCGCATCGAATACGTCGACGGTGATCCACAGGCACGCAAGTTCGTCGCGCTCTACCACGCAGCCGGCCGTGTCGTAGGCGCTCTCGGCTGGAACAGCGCACGCACCCTGCGCGCCTACCACGACCGCATCGCCGCGCCCATCGCCGCCTGACCCGGCTCGCCGGCCGAGCCCACCACGCGGGTATCGGCAGCTCACGCCCGCTCGCGCATCCGGGCGACGGATCCCCGTCGCCCGGATCGGTGCCGTCTGCCCGCCTTCCTCTTCGACGACGGGAACTCCCGGCCGTGTGCAACGATCGTTGCGTCACGCAGTGCGGAGAAGGGACGCCAATGGCTGGCCGGGCCGGAGATCACAGCGACCGGGCGAAGAGTGACCCGGACCCGGAGCAGACGGGCCGGGAGCCCGGGTTGGGGACCACCGTGGCCGAGCGGGTGCGGCGCGTCGAGGGAGGCCTGTCTCCTGCCGAGCGGAAGATCGCTCGGGCACTGACGGCCAATTACCCTGCGGCCGGGCTGGACTCCGCTTCGGGGCTCGCTTCCCAGGCCGGGGTCAGTGCGCCCACCGTGGTGCGTTTCGTCGCCCGGCTCGGGTTCGACGGCTACCGGCACTTCCAGCAGTCACTGCGCGAGGAGGTGCAGGCGCGTCATGCCTCGCCGCTGACCTTGGCTCCGGTGATCGGCAAGGATTCACCCACCTCCGAACTGGTCGAGGCGGCACAGCACGTGAGCAGTGCCACGCTGGACCAGACGTTCGCCGCGCTCCCGGAGCAGGAGTTCGATCAGGCGGTCGGACTGATCTGTGATCCGGCCAAACGGATCGCATGCTTCGGCGGCCGGTACTCCCAGCTGCTGGCCGAGTACCTCGACCTGCACCTCCGGCTGCTGCGGCCGGGGACCTTCGTGCACACCGCGGCCCCGGGGCGCGATGCGGGATTCCGCGTCGACCTGAGCCGACGGGACGTGTGTGTGGTCTTCGACTTCCGCCGCTACCAGAACGACACCGTGCAGCTCGCCCGGTATGCGCACGAACGCGGGGCCAAGGTCGTGCTCTTCACCGACCCGTGGCTCTCGCCCGTGGCCGAGTTCGCCGACGTGGTGCTCCCCGCGCGGGTGGAGGCACCCAGCCCGTTCGACAGCATCGTCGCGCCCGTGGCGCTCGTGGAGACCCTGGTCGCCGCCGTGCATGCCCGCCTGGGCCCGGCGGCCGACGAGCGGATGCGAGCCGCGGAGGAGGCGTGGCGAGGGGAGGCCGACCCGGTCTGAAAAATTCATTTCAACTCACCTGTTGACGCGTCTCTTGCAACGAATGTTTCATGAGGGTGTCTCGGGCCACGACCGTGCGGCCCCCCTTCTGCTCGGGAGTGCGTTGTGCCCGATCATCCTCAAACCTCACGCAAACTGCGGCTGTGGGAAGCGCTGGCACTCTCCGTCGGCCTCATGGGCCCCACCCTGGCCATGGGGCTCAACGGGGCCGGTGTCGCGGCCACCGTCGGCAAGGCCGTACCGCTGGTCTTCCTGCTCGGCCTGCTCGGCGTCGGCCTCGTGGGCTACGGCTTCTGGCGGCTGACCCAGCACTTCCACCACGCAGGCTCCGTCTACGCCTTGGCCGGCGCCACCATCGGTCCCCGCGCCGGCTTCTTCGGCGGCTTCGCGCTGCTCGGCACCTACCTCGCCTTCCTCGTGTGCACCCTGGCCGCGACCGGGGTCTTCGCCCATGCGTTTCTGCACGCGCTGGGCGTGTCGTCCACCGGCCCCTGGGTGGCCGTCGCGGTCGTTGCCACCGTGGGCGTCACCCTCCTCAACTCACGTGACACCCGGCTCACCGCCCGCACCCTGCTGATCGCCGAAGGCATCGGCATAGCGGCCATGCTGGTCCTTGCCCTCGTCGTCATCGGGCGCACCGGCACCGGAACGGCGCCTCGCCACCAGACCCTCGACCCCTCGGTCTTCGCCCCCGGCACCGCCACCTACGGCGCGATCATGACCGCGACCGTCTTCGCCTTCCTGTCCTGGGCCGGATTCGAGGCATGCGCGTCACTGGGCGAGGAGACCGACGACCCCAAGCGCAACATCCCGCGCGCCCTGGCGGGCAGCGTGCTGCTCACCGGTGTCCTGTACGTCCTGATGATGTTCGTCCAGACCATCGGGTTCGGTACCGACGACAAGGGCGTGCGCGCGTTCGCCGGGGCGGAATCGGCCCTGGTGACGCTCTCCGACAGCTATCTCGGCACGTGGTTCTCACTCGTCGTCGCCTTCACCGCGGTCGCCTCCGCCTTCGCTGCCGCCCTGTCCTCGTCCGCCGCCGCTGCCCGCATGGTCTCCGCTCTGGCCCGCGACGGCTTCGGCCCGGCCGCACTCGCCCGCACGGACCCGACGACCGGCTCCCCCAACAGGGCCCTGTGGCTGTGCGGGGCCGTCGCCGCCGCGATCACGGCCGTCATGTACGGCCTGGGCACCACCGCCTTCGACACCTACTACTGGTACGCGACCATCGGCGTGCTGTGCGTCCTGGTCGTCTATGCCGTAGCCGGTGCCGGCGTGATCGTCTTCACCCTCTCGCGCCGGGGCAACATCCCCCGCCGCGAACTGGTCATCCCGCTCGCCGGTCTGGGCTACCTCTGCTTCGTCTTCTACCGACAGTCCACCGGTCAGAGCGCGCCCTACACCTACTTCCCCTGGATCGCCGCCGCCTGGTGCGCGACCGGCCTGGCCGTCGTCCTGCTCGCCCCCTCTCTTGCCGCGCGCATCGGCACCCGCCTCACCAGTGAACTGAACGGGGGACAGGGCGACCGCCAGGAGCAGAGCCCCGAACCGCCCGCCGCCGACAGCACGAAGGTGACTCCATGACTCCCCGCACCGACGACTACGCGACCGTCTTCGTCGCCACCTGCGACCTGGCCGGCCAGGTACGGGGGCGGGCCGTGCCGCCCTCCGAACACGACGCGACTCTGCGCAGCGGCACCGGCTGGGTTCCCGCGAACCTCGCGATCTCCTCGTTCGGGCCGATCGCTCCCGACAACGTCTTCGGGTCCCGCGGCGACCTGCGGCTCATCCCCGACGCCGGCACCGCCGTCGGCATCCCGGCCGACGGCACCACTGAGGGGATGCTGCTCTACCTCGCCGACCAGAGACTGCCGGACGGGCAGCCCTGGGCCTGCTGCCCGCGCACCTTCCTGCGGGACGCCCTCTCCGCGCTGCGCGAACGCACCGGACTGGAGGTCGTCGCCGCCTTCGAGCACGAGTTCGTGCTGGGCAACCTGCCGCAGAGCGCTCCGTTTTCCCTGCGGCGCTTCCGGGACGCCGAACCCTTCGGAACCGATCTGGTAAGGCTGCTGGAACACACCGGGCTCGAACCGGAGACGTGGATCCCCGAGTACGGCGACGGTCAGTTCGAGGTCACCCTGCGCCCCGCGCCCGCCGCGGTCGCGGCCGACCGGGCCGTCCTCCTCAAGGAACTCGTCCGCGACCTGGCCCGCCGCCGTGGTCTGCCCGTCACCTTCGCCCCGCTTCTGGACGCCGGCGGGGTGGGCAACGGCGTCCACCTCCACCTGAGCCTGCGCGACGCCGACGGACGCCCCGCGCTCTACGACCCGCAGCGCCCCGGCCGGCTCTCCGCCCTCGGTGCCCGCTTCAGTGCCGGTGTCCTGGCCCATGCCCCTGCCCTCACCGCCCTGACCGCACCGAGCCCGGTGTCGTTCCTGCGCCTGACGCCGAACCGGTGGAGCGCGGGCGGGGCGTTCCTGGCCGAGCGCAACCGCGAGGCGCTGCTGCGCATCTGCCCCACCACCGAGCTCGGCGGCGCCGGCCCCGCCGCCCAGTTCAACCTCGAATACCGCGCCGCCGACGCCACGGCCAACCCCTGGCTCGCCCTGGCCGTCCTGGTCCGCGCCGGGCTGGCCGGCCTCACCGGCGACTACGACGAGCCCACCGTGTGGCCCGAGGACGCCGACCGCTCCGAGCTCGCGCTGGCGCCGCCCCTGCCCACCACGCTCGACGAGGCCCTGGAGGCCCTGGAGAAGGACGACGTCGTCCGATCCTGGTTCGACCCACGGCTGCTCGCCACCCAGCTCTCGGTCAAGCGGTCCGAACTCGCCCAGCTCGACGGCCTGGACGACGCCGCACGCATTCGAAAGGTCCGCGATGTCTACTGAGCGACTCCTGGCGGAGATCGACCGGCTCCCCCTGGTGGACCACCACGTCCACGGCGCCCTCCGCCACGACGCCGACCGCCCTGCCCTGGAGCAGATGCTCACCGAGTCCGACCGCCCGATCCCACCGTGGATGACCCAGTTCGACTCGCAGCTCGGCTTCGCCGTCCGCCGCTGGTGCGCCCCGGTCCTCGGCCTCGCACCGCACGCCGACCCCGAGACGTACCTGGCCCGACGCACCGAACTCGGCACCGACGAGGTCAACCGCAGACTGCTCGGCGCCTCCGGCATCGGCCACTATCTGCTGGAGACCGGCTACAAGGGGGAAGACATCCTCGACCCCCAGGGCATGGCGGCCGCCTCCGGACGTCCCGTCGACGAGGTGGTGCGCCTGGAGACCGTGCTGGAGGACGTGGTGCGCGCCGGGGTCACCGCCGCCGAACTCCCCGACCGGTTCCGGGAAACCCTGGCCGCCCGCACGGCCACCGCGGTCGGCCTCAAGAGCATCGTCGCCTACCGCTACGGCTTCGACTTCGAGCCCGAACGCCCCCGCGACCACGAGGTGACCGCCGCGGCAGACGCCTGGCTCGCCGAGTGCGCGTCCACCGGCACCGTCCGCGTCCACCACCCGGTGCTGCTGCGCTTCGCCCTGTGGTGCGGTGTCGACCGGGGGCTGCCGATCCAGCTGCACGCCGGCTACGGCGATCCGGACGTTGAACTCCACCGCTGCGACCCGCTGTTGCTCACGCGGTTCATCAAGAACGTGGAACCCTACGGCACCGATCTGCTGCTGTTGCACTGCTACCCCTTCCAGCGCAACGCGGGCTACCTCGCCCAGGTGTTCCCGCACGTGTACTTCGATGTCGGCCTCGGCATCAACTACACCGGCATGCGCTCCGACGCCGTCATCGCCGAATCACTGGAACTCGCCCCCTTCGCCAAGATCCTCTTCTCTTCCGACGCCTGGGGGCCGCCGGAACTGCACCATCTCGGTGCCCTGTTGTGGCGCCGCGGCATGGCCCGGGCCCTCGGGGCATGGACCGACAGCGGTGAGTGGGACGCCGGTGAAGCCCTCAAGGTGGTGCGCATGATCGGCCACGACAACGCCCGCCGCGTCTACCGGCTGGAGGACCGGGCATGACCGGCCGCCACCTGACCGCGCTGGCCGCCGCACTCGAAGAGGAGCTGCCGGCCGCCGCCGCACTCCGCCACCGCATCCACGCCCGCCCCTGCCGGTCCGGCGCCGAGGCCCCCACCCGCGACCTCGTGCTCGCCGCACTGCCCGCCGGCTCCACCACCAAGGTCGCCGACACCGGCGCCGTCGTCCGGATCGGCGGACCGGGCCCCGCAGTCGCCGTCCGCGCCGAACTCGACGCCCTCGCGGTGGAGGAGAAGACCGGCGCGGCATGGACGTCCGAACACCCCGGCCTCATGCATGCCTGCGGTCACGACGTACACCTGGCCGCGCTCACCGCTCTGGGCCGGGCCGTCGGCCGGATCGGCGGCCCGGCACCGCTGCTGGCCATCCTGCAGCCGAGGGAGGAGACCTACCCCTCCGGCGCCCAGGACATCGTGGAGGACGGCATCCTCGACCGGGAACAGTGCCGGGCGGTGATCGGGGCGCATGTGCAGCCACTGCTGCCGGCCGGCACCGCCGCCTGCACCCCGGGTGGCGTCAACGCCTCGGCCGACGAGTTCGCGGTCACGGTGCAGGGCCGCGGCGGCCACGCCGCCTATCCACACCTCACCCGCGACCCCGTCGTCACCCTGGCCCATATCGTCGTCGCCCTGCAGAGCCTGGTCAGCCGTGGCACCGACCCCATGTCCCACGTCGTCCTCAGCGTCAGCACCCTCACGGCCGGCACCGCCGCCAACGTCATCCCCGGCACCGCAGAGGCCCGCGGCACACTGCGCGCGCTGGGCAGCGACGACCGCGAGATCCTGCACGCCCGGCTGGCCGAGGTCGCCGGACTGGTGGCGCAGACCCACGGCTGCGCCGCGCAGGTGGACATCACCCGCGGAGAGCCCGTGCTCGACAACGACGCGGTGCTGACGGCCGCCACCAGACCACTGCTCGGCTCGCTCGGCCTGAGTGCCGGCCACGACCTGCGGTCCGCCGGCTCGGACGACTTCTCCTTCTTCTGCGCGCACCTGCCCTCGCTGATGCTGTTCGTGGGCACCCACAGCGGCACCGAGCAGCTGCACTCACCCACGTTCCTGCCACCCGACGAGCGGATCCGGGACGTCGCCCACGCCATGCTCGCCGGCTATCTGGCCGCCGCCGAACGGAACACCTGAACCACCCCGGCGCTCCCGCCCTTCGCTTCCCGAGGACACCACCATGACCACCACCGACACCCACGACACGCCCCGCCCCGGCTCGGCGACCCCACACCATGTGTCCCTGGCCGAGGCGGCCACCGCCCACAACTACCAGCCCCTGCCCGTGGTGCTGGCCTCCGGCCAGGGGTCCTGGGTCACCGACGTCGACGGCCGTCGCTACCTGGACTGCCTGGCCGGATACTCGGCCCTCAACTTCGGCCACAGACACCCCCGGCTGACCGCCGCGGCCCAGGAGCAGCTGGCGCGCCTCACCCTGACCAGCCGGGCGTTCCACAACGACCGCCTCGGTCCCTTCTGCCGAGACCTCGCCGAACTCGCCGGCATGGACCTCGTGCTGCCGATGAACACCGGTGCCGAGGCCGTCGAGACCGCGATCAAGGTTGCCCGCAAATGGGGTTATGAGCGCAAGGGGGTCGTCCCGGACCGCGCCACCGTCATCGTCGCCGACGGCAACTTCCACGGGCGCACCACCACGATCGTCAGCTTCTCCACCGACCCTGTCGCCCGCGACGGCTTCGGCCCCTTCACCCCTGGCTTCCGCACCGTCCCCTACGGCGACAGCGCAGCGCTGGCAGCCGCGATCGACGAGAACACCGTGGCCGTGCTCCTCGAACCCATCCAGGGCGAAGCCGGCGTACTCATCCCCCCGCCGGGCTACCTCCAGGCCGTGCGGGACACGTGCACCCGCGAGAACGTGCTGTTCATCGCGGACGAGATCCAATCCGGACTCGGCCGTACCGGTACCACCTTCGCCTGCGAGGCCGAGGAAGTCACCCCGGACATCTACGTCCTCGGCAAGGCGCTCGGCGGCGGCATCGTGCCCGTCTCCGCCGTGGTCTCCCGCCACGACGTCCTCGACGTCATCCGCCCAGGCAGCCACGGTTCCACCTTCGGCGGCAACCCGCTGGCCGCCGCCGTCGGCCATGCCGTGGTCGAGCTGCTGCGCAGCGGCGAGTACCAGGAACGCGCCGCCGAACTGGGGGAGCGGCTGCGCGGCCGGCTCGAAGAGCTGGTCGGGCGTGGCGCGGTCGCCGTCCGGTCCCGCGGCCTGTGGGCCGGCATCGACCTCGACCCCGAACTGATGACGGCCCGCCACGCCTGTATGCGCCTCCTGGACCGCCGTGTACTCGCCAAGGACACCCACGGCTCCACCATCCGGCTCGCCCCTCCACTGGTCATCGAAGCCGATCAACTGGACTGGCTGTGCGACCAGTTGAGCGAAGTTCTGACCCGGCCCGGCGCCTGAGACCCGCGGTCGCCGGGAACCGGAGGCCGAGGGCCATCCGCAAGCTGAGCACGATGAGCGAGTCGATCCCGACGAAGCTGGTCTGGTGCAACTTCATACGTTGCGCAGACGAAAGCCAGGCAAGCAGCGCCGACCCACGGGAACCCGTTGTACACGCTGAAGCAGCCGCAGCCGCCGGGGGAGTTGTACGCCGAGTGGGTATGTGTGCCGGCGGACATGGTCTTGGAGTCCGTACGGCATACCCACGATTGGGCGAGCGATCGCGCGAATGCCTGGAGCGGAGGGCGGCGGTCGCCCCCCACCACGGCGGCAATGCGCCGATGGCCGCCCTTCTTCTCGACATGGCTATCGACACGGGACGGCTCGGAATCGTCGCCGAAACGTGAGTCGGTGCGTCACTGCTCATCGAGGGGTGGCTGTCGGGCGAGGAACTCCTCGAAAGCCGCCTTCTGCTTCGGATCCATGAAGCCTTGGCGGACATTACGGGCCTGCTCTTGGAGCCAGTGCGCCTCGTCCGGGTCCAGGAGCTCGGCGACCACCACCCCTCCGCGAGCGACCGCCGTGCGCCCTCCCACGCGACGACGAAAGAGCGTGAACGCGCCGAATTCCGCTGGGTGGGCCAGTTCCTGCTCTTCCGTTTCAGCCTGGTTCGCGTCGTGAGCGTCACTCGTCGGGCAGGCGGTGGGGGCCCAGTGCTCCCAGAGGGCCAGCGTGGCCGCGGGCACCAGCACGGCGCGCTCCGCCCTTGCGCCCCCCTCCCACATGAACGTGACAGTGACCGGCTCGCCGACCGCCTCGGCCAGCCCGAGCACCCTCTCCATCTCATCGTTGATCGGGTAACTCGCCACTACATCTATCTGAATTCCCATAGTGCCTGAGGCTACTGGCCGCCTCTGACACGCCAGGCTCGCAGCTCCTGCTCCTGCGCCTCGTCGATCACGGCGCGAGAGCGGTGATCTCACCGACTGAGCGCCTTTCCGAGGCAATACCGCGCCGGATACTGCGACGGAAAACAACTGCTCCCCGCAATGTGGGTCAGCCCGGAGGCGAGGCCTACGCCAGGCCTCGACGCCGTGCACAGCCTGATCGCGGTCAGCCTCGGCTCCAACCGTTCCAAGGGCGACAAGGACCCGACTGAGTGGATGCCGCCGGCCAAGAACGGCCCCTGCACTTACGCCGCCGGCTGGGTCGCATCCCAACGTCGCTGGAAGCTCACCGCGGACCGCGACGAGAAGACCAAACTGAAGCAGACAGCGGCCGGCTGCCCACGAACGACCGTGACGTACGTACCCGCGCGGTAGACCGTTGAGGTATCGGATCGGTGGCCCGGATTTCACGAGCATGCCGCCTGCGTGGTCGGCAGCCGCATTGCACCGCGGCCCTGGGCATGGGCCGAACGGGTGCATCCTGAGCCGGTCTGCGGGGGCGGGCCCCTGTGATCGCGATCTTGCCTCGGCCGCCGGGTTATGGTCCGCGTGGAAACGCTCCCCTGGGGCAGTTCCTGCTGCTCCCGCTGCTGTTCTTGGAGGCTCGCGGGTATGCCCCGTTCGTATGGCGGGCCGGCGGACGGTCGACGTGGCTTCCCGGTCGGGCTCCGGTCGGGAGCGGGCGCCCTGCTCGCAGCCGCCGCTGCGGCGCTGAGCACGCTGATCCTCGCCACGCCCGCCGCTGCGGCCGTGCCCAGTTGCCGCGTCGGGGCTTACGTCACCGACCTCTACGCGGTGGATCCGGTCAGGCGTACCGTGGACGCGGACCTGTGGCTGTGGAGCCTGTGCCCACGCAAGGATCTGGCCGCCGTCCAGCGGCTCGAGTTCACCAACGCGACGAGGACGATGCTGACCGATCCTTCCAGCGAGAAGGTGGGCAACGAGTACTGGACGCAGGTCAAGGTGTCCGGGACCTTCCGGCAGGACTTCGACCTGACGGACTTTCCGTTCGACAAACAGGTCGTCCGGATCCGGGTTGAGGAAAACGAGCTGGACGAGTCGCGGTTCGCTTACCGGGCGGATGTGAAGAACTCCACGTACAACCCCAGGATCCATGTCGACGACTTCAAGATCACGCAATTCCGGATCGGTGTCGTGGACGAGCCCTACAGGACGAACTTCGGCGATCCCCGGCTCGGGCAAGGAGGCCGCAGCCGCTATTCCCAGCTGGTGATCGAGTTCCAGCTCACCCGGGAGGACATGACGAGCTTCGGCAAGCAGATCCTGCCGGTATATGTGGCTTTCCTGGTCGCCCTGATCTCGTTTCTGATCTGGTCGACGGACAACGAGGTCGCCATGGTCGCACGGCTCGGGATTCTCGGTACCGCGCTCTTCGCGATCATGCTCAACTTGCGGGCGGTCGACGAGGAGCTGGGCACCTTCCTGAACGTGACGCTGGTCGAAGAGATCCACTTCATGAGCCTGCTCTACGTCCTGATCGGTGTCGCCAACACCACCTACGTCCTGAGGCTGTTGACCGATCCCATGCTCCGACCGTCGGCGCGGCGCTTCAACAGCCGCATTTTCGCCATCGCGACGGGCTTGTACGTCATCGCCAACATCGTCGCCATCTCCCTCACCGTGTCGTTCTGAGTCCGTACACTGCTCGGCGCCGAGGTGGCCGCCGGCTCTGCAGTTGCCGCGCGCCGCATCCCACCGGCCGACCGGCACCGGGCCCACCGTGGACCGCCCTCAGCCGCCGGCCGCCACAGCCCGGCCCCGGACTCCACGCCGCCCGGGGATCGGGTGGGGGACCGCGACCGCACGGACGACGACCTCGCCGCGCCCACCGCACACGTCGGAAACGCCGCGCCAGGCCGACGAGTGCTGGGTGATATCGACTTCGGCCATCCACGTGGGGCGCCAGGACGTGACCGTGGTCGGCTACCCCCTCTGGCTCGACCGCGACGGGATGCCATGGAAGCGCCTCAAGTGGAAGATCCGGATGCTGCGCCGGTTCGGCTTCACGCATGCACGCCAGACGCTGGTGACGCCGCCCCCGTCGGTGAGCTCCGGCGGTGAGGCATGGTTGCGCGACGCGAGCGGCAACGTCCAGTTCCCCATGGCGCTACAGGCGGGTTCCACCTTGCGGATGCCGCACATGGTCGCGTAGGTCGGCACAGCCGGGCCCGACGGTGGAGGCCCAGACGGGGATCTGCCGTTCGTTGAGCGGAGCGGAGTCCGTCGTCATGGTCGCCATGGTCGCGCAGGGCACTGACAGTCGGCTTGCGGATTACGGGCTACGATCCGGGCCGTAGCCACAGCACCCCCGCGAAGAGCCCGCCGCCGTACGTCGGAACGAGCCGTTTGTAGTCGTTGGGCAGGGCGATGCCCAACGCCTCCTCCACGGCGGCCCACTTCAGGGTTCGGCCGCCGCCGGGCGGCGGGCAGAGGCGCACCAGCGGTTCGGTATGGCGCAGGCTTCGGGCCGTCTGCATATCGCTCGGCAGCGCGCTGAACCGTGGCGGGGTCCTGGTGGCGTCCAGTACCACCGCGCGCATCCGGTCGCCGACCGCGGCGCGGGGTGTGTCCGACCACCATGAAGGGTGTTTGGCCTGGACGATGAAACCGTCGTGCCCGGCCGCGTGGACGGCGGTCCCCACTGGAGCTACGGCCGTGACGACCACGTCGTACTCCTGATGATCCGCAAGCATGACAGCCACCCTGCCCCACGTCGGCAGGCGAGAACACGGCGGGTAGGCAGGCCGGGACCTCCCAGCGCACTCCCCGCGTGCCTAGGTTCCCTGAGACAGACGGCCGAACGAATCGGTTTGGCGAGAGCACGACGCGATTGAGCGAGACAGGACATCGTTTGTCGACGGTTTCAGGAGGTGCGAGGTGCCTGAGTGATCAATGTCGATGAGTTCGGGAGTCGCTGTGGCCTTCCTCGCGGGCCAAGGGGCGCCGTTGCTCACCTTGTTCTCTATGGTCTGAGCCGGTCTCGTTCAATGAGAGTCTCAGGACTATGACGGTTTGGCCCACGTCGTGGCAGTTGGCGGGCCGCCGATTCTTCGAGCCGAGTGGCCGTCCTGGGGCAGGCGGTTGGGCTTCGGCGCACGGGCCGGGCAGGCAAGTGCGCGCGGAGGTTTCGAAGCCCGAACAAGCTCAGCGGGCTCCGGCAGGGTTGGCGTCCTCGCCGAGGTAGGTGCCGTGTCCCTAAGCGACGAGCGGGCCGTCAAAGATCAGTACCTCGTTGACCAGACCGCCCTTCTGATTGCGGTAGTTGATCACCAGGCAGTTCACACCGACGTAGCTGCCAACCAACTCGAACCGCAGGTCGGGGATGCGCCGTAGCCCCTCGTCCCAGTAGGCCCGCAGCGCGTCCTTGCCGCGGATGACTCCGTCACCCTCGAGTAGTTGCGCGGCCACGGGCGACCGGAACGTCACATTGTCGGTGAAGTGGGTCAGCAGAGCGTCCAAGTCGTGCGCGTTCCACGCGGTCAACCAGGAATCGACGAACGTACGCGCGGTCACATGATCCATGGGCACATTATGTGGTCCCGCCCCAGGTCCTGACGGCCGTTCGGCTTGAACTACCGGCGGTCCGCCACCCGCTACGACGTGGGCAAACCCGTCAAACGCCTTGAGATTCGCATCGAACGAGACCGGCTCAGACCAGCTGACCGGGCCGCGAGGGGCGAGCAGTGACGTAGTCCGTCCTGTCGAGCCTAAGTTCGCAGCCTTGCCGCGGCGGGCCCGAGCGTGGGGCTGGTTGAAGCGTCTGTGTCCGCTGAACGGTTATGACGTTGCGCCGGTGGGCCATGGCCGATCCGTTCTTCTGGGGTGGCTGACCTGGATGCCCCGATCGGCCCTCGGCCACCGGCCCGACCGCGCCGGGTGTGTGTCCGATCGGCCATGGCCGGCCACCGCGTGGCCGGTGGCCGGAATCCTGGAGTCGGTCATCGGCGACGTCCGTAGCGTGGCCGATGTGCCCGATGGCCATCGGCCACGGCGCAGGATGGCCTGCTAACCGCATCAGCTGCGGGTGTTCGCTGTGGGGTGAGCATGTGCGTAATCGGGTGGCGTCCCCGGGAGCGAGCGGGGCGCGGTCATCGGGAAGCGGCGACAGTCCAGGCGTCGGCCCGCAGACGGCCCGTAAGCTCGCAGGACAGCTCAATTCCTCGTGATTAGCCGCGTAATCGCAGGCGAAAACCCGGCGACATCGGCGATCATCCCCGGGATACTGGTCGCCCATGGATGAGGTCAAAGTCGTCGTCGCCCATTCCGAGCGTGCGACTCTGCGCGTCGGCGACGTGTTCCTGAAGGTGGACGCCGATCAGGCGCGCATCGACGTCGAGGTCGAGGCGATGTCCCTGGCGCCGGTCCCGACGCCGGAGGTCCTGTGGCGCAAGCCACCCGTGCTCGCGATCGCCGCACTTGCGGGGACGACGCTTGGGCGCCTCGGTGGGCCGTCGACCGGCTCGCCGACGGCGTGGGCCGCGGCGGGCGCCGCCATCCGGAATCTGCACGACGCGCCGCTGCCGTCCCGGCCGGGCCGGGCCGGCCGGAGCGTCGTCGCGCTGGCAGCGGAACTCGACGACGAGTGCGAGTTGCTCGTGACGAACGGCGTCCTGCCCGCCGACCTGGTCACCCGCAACCGCCAGGTCGCCGAGGCCGCACTCCGGCCGTGGACTCCGGCGTTCACGCACGGCGACCTGCAGATCGCGCACGTCTTCGTCGACGGCGACGAGGTCACGGGCATCATCGACTGGTCCGAGGCGGGCCAGGGTGATGCCCTGTACGACCTCGCCACCTTCACGCTCGGACACGAGGAGCACCTCGACGACGTCATCGCCGGCTATGGCACCGACATCGACCTCGACGTGATCCACGCGTGGTGGTCGTTGCGAAGCCTGCTGGCGGTTCGCTGGCTGATCGAGCACGGCTTCGACCCGTTCGCACCGGGCTGTGAGGTCGACGTGCTGAGATCTCGGATGTGAGGCTGCGCGGGCCTGACTGCCACGTTTGCGTTCTGACGCATCGAGTGGGCCATCCCCTGGGGCGCCTCACCTGCCCGTACTCTCAACAGAGTGCGGTGCGCAGTCGTCGCCAGCAGATGATGGCGCTGCCGATGGCGGCGAGCGCGTGGTGGATGTCGTCGTGGATCGCCCAGGATCAGCGGGATCAGTTGGCTGACGTCGTTGCGGTTGCCGCCAGTGGTGATTGCCGCGAGCGGGATGCCGTGCGCCTCGACGATCAGGTGGTGCTTGCTGCCGGCACTGCCCCGGTCCAACAGGGACGGACCGGTGGCCGGCCCACCCTTCATCGCGCGGATGTGGCCGGAGTCGACCGCTGCGCGGGGGAAGTCCAGCAGGTCTGAGGCCCGCAGCTCGGAGAGCAGCAGCTCGTGCAGGTGCTTGCCAGGCCCCGGCCTCGTTCCAGCTCCGCAGCCGTCGCCAGCAGTTCATCCCCGAGCCGAAGCTCAGCTCCTGGAGCAGAAACTCCCAGCGGATCCCGGTGACAGCACGAACAGGATCCCGCACAGCACCTTGCGACTATCCAGACGCTTCCGACGTGGACGCCGCGGATTACGCGGGACGACCAGCAGCAGCGGTATCGCGCCGAGTTCCCCGACCACGCCCAGCGCGCCCTGGGACTGACGATCCTCGCGGGAGACCTCATGGGCTTCCTGGCACTCAAGCCCATTCTCGACGCCGACATACCACCCCGGACACGTCAGGCCATGCTGTTGATCCAGGTACAGGCCGGGCGAGATGTCGCCCTCGGACAGATCCTCGATCTGGAACGGGACACATACGAGCTGCCGAGCGATGAGTTCCTGTCGGACGTGGCGGAGTTCAAGGGAGCCCGGTACTCGATTCTCTCTCCCATGCTGCTCGGCCTCGCGGCAGTCGGCAGCGTCCCGGGCGAATGCGCCGACGGATTCCGCCGCTACGCCCGGCTAAGCGCAGAGAGCATCATCATGTTCGACGACTACATCGATGTCTTCGGCGTCAACGCGAATCTCGGGAAGACTCCCGGAGCCGACATCCGGCAAGGCCGGCGGAGCCACGCCATCCGAGACGTACTCCAGGCAGCGGACCCACGGGACCGGTCCGAGGTCGAGGAGATCCTGCGGGACCCCTCTGGTTCGGCCGACGGGATCCAACGGGTGGGGGAGATCGGCCGGGCACTTGGGGTAGACGAGACCATCAGATCGCAGATCCGGGACCGGGCCGAGCCGGCAGCCACCGAGGCCGCCAGCTGGCGCCGGTACTGGCGCCACGAGGCCGTGGACGCCCTCGCCCGCTTTCCACTCCTGACGATCGAGCAGCTCTTCCGCGAGACCGGGAACGGAGCCAACTCCGATTGACCGCAACATCGCGGCACCCCCGACCCGTACGGGCGGTCGTGTGCGACATCGACCACACACTCACCACCCAAGGCTCTGCCGGCGCCATGGCCAGGGCTCTGGGAGTACCCGCCGCCGCCCACAGCGCCATCTACCGCGACCACCAGGCCGGACAGCTGGACCACGCCCGTACACGCGCCCAGCTCCTCACCCTGTGGCGAAACACCGGCCGCGCCACCCGCCAGACCTTCACCACCGCATTCGAGACGGTCCCACTACGCGAAGGCGCCACACGCCTGGCAGCGCACCTTCACGACCCGGGCATCCTGCTGTGCCTGATCACCAGCTCCGCTCAGCTGTACGCCGATATCACCGCCGCCCGTCTCGGTGCCGTTGCCGCCTACGGCAACGGCACCCTCATCTTCGACGCGGCGGGCCACCTCACTGACCTCGACTTCTCCCTCGACACCGGCCCCCTCAAAGCCCGTCACCTCGCGCGATTCTGCGCCGAGCACCACATAAGCCCGGACGAGATCATTGCCGTCGGCAACGGCCCAGACGACCGCTCTCTCTTTGAAGTCACCGGCCGCGGCATCCTCCTGACCCGCAGCACGACGTCCCCTCAGGCGGCGGCCTGGCGCACTGCCACCACCTTGGAGGCTGTCACTGCTGTCATTGACGAGGCCGGGCACTAGCTGGGCGGTGTCCCCTCGGCAGATCGCAGCCGGCCTCACGAGTCCAGAAGCTGGCCTGACGGCATGGATACGTGTTGTTCATCAGCAGCCTCTACCCGAATAGACCGGGGGCTGGTGGCATGGCGTCAAGCGCCCGGGATCCTGCCGCGCCACCCCCCACACGGAGCCCCCTGCGCTCGACGCACCGACTCGCCTGGTCGTCCGAGGGGGGCCGGCGGGACGGCAGCGCCACGGCCTCGCCGGTCGGAGGAAGGGTGGTGGGCCGTTCCGTCCCGTCGGCTTCAGGCGAGGTCAGTGGCGGGCTCGGTCGCGTAGCGGCTCATCGCATCGATGTTGGCCTCTCGCGTCAGTGGCCGGCCGTCGGCGAACACCTCCTGGAGGTCTCGGAAGTACTGCACGTACAGGTCGGGGGTGAATGTGCTGAGCATGACGGCGGGCTGATCGGTCAGGTTGGCGAAGGTGTGCGGGGTGCCTGGCGGAACCATCACGAGCGTGCCCGTGGTGGCGTCGTAGACCTCGTCCCCGACCGTGAACCGCACGGTGCCGGAGAGGACGTAGAAGCCCTCGTCGTGTTGGGCGTGGCGGTGCTGCGGTGGTCCCTGGGTGCGCGGGGCGAGGACGGACTCGGCAATGGCGAGGCGGTGCCCGGTGTGGCTGCCGTCCTCCAGAACGCGCATGCGCGTGGTGCCCAGAACGATCGTCTCACCGTCGCCGGGACCCACCACCGATACGGCGGGGTCGGCCTGCGGCTCGCTGGTCTTCGCTTCTTCGGTCATGCTCACGAGTGCACCGCCGGGACCCCGCCGGTGTCCAAGACCCATCTCGCAGCGCCGATGCCTCGTGGGTATCGTTGCAGCGTGGAGCTACGGACCTTGCGCTACTTCGTGGCGGTCGCCGAGGAACTCCACTTCGGCCGGGCCGCCACCCGACTGCACATGAGTCAGCCGCCGCTGAGCCGGGCGATCAAGCAGTTGGAGACCGACGTCGGGGCCCTGCTCTTCGCCCGCTCGCCCACCGGCGTCACGCTCACGCCGGTGGGCACGGTGCTGCTCGACGAGGCGCGAGCCTTACTCGACCATGCCGACCGCGTCCGTGTACGCGTCAGCGCGGCGGCCGGCGCCGCGACCCTCACCATCGGCATCCTGGGCGACGGCACCGATCCGGGAGTGTCCAGGCTGGCCGCCGCCTACCGTCGAAACCACCCCGGCATCGACATCCGCATCCGGGACACCGACCTGACCGACCCGACGTGCGGGCTGCGCGCCGGACTGGTCGACGTCGCCCTCACGCGGGCGCCGTTCGACGAGACCGCCCTGACGGTGCGTACGCTGCGAACCGATCCGGTCGGCGTGGTCCTGCGCGCCGACGATCCGCTGGCCCGCCGCGACCGGCTGCGGCTGGCAGAGCTGAGCGACCGCCGCTGGTTCCAGTTCCCGCAAGGCACCGACCCCATCTGGCAGTCGTACTGGAACGGCGTCAGGCCGCGCGAGGGGCCAATGGTGCGCGCCGTTCAGGAATGCCTGCAGGCCGTGTTGTGGAACGGCACGGTCGGCCTGGCCCCGCTCGGACACGACCTGCCCGCGGAGTTGGCCGTGGTACCGCTGATCGACATGGCGCCGAGCCGAGTGGTGGCGGTGTGGAACGAAGGTGACACCAGCCCCTTGATCCGATCCTTCGTCGAGATCGCGACAGCCGCGTACCGCCACTGAACGCCGGCGACTGGTGCTGCCACATCCCGTGAACAATTCGAACGCTGCGGCCCTCGGGACTGCCTCCCGAAGAGGTGAACATCTGCTGCCCCTTCTCGCGTACAGAGCCAACTGATCCACAGCTTTGAGTGGGGAGGGTGCCCGCGAGCGTCATCTCGAGCTTCTCCATGATGTTGTGCGAGCCGTGATTCACGGACATCGTCGCAGCCCAGACCATACGCACACCCAACTCCATGAATGCCTTGCCCAGCAGGGCCCGCGAGCCCTCGGTGGCATACCCCTTGCCCCAAGCCCCCTGCCGAAGCCGGTAGCCGAGCTCGACCTCGTCCCGTGGGCCCGCCGGCTCGGGACGCAGTCTGACGGGTCCGAATCCCGTAGGTCGCGGCAAGAAGGGCTCGAAGATCCACTTGATCACCGAGCGGTCCGGTCTGCCCCTCTCGATCGGCATCTCCGCTGCGAACACCCATGACAGTCAAGGTCTGGAACCCTGGTACGGGGTATCCCGCCGATCCGCTCTCGGCGTGGACCGCGCCGACGGCGGCCTGCGAAGCTCCACGCCGACAAGGGGTACGACTACGACTACCTGCGACGTTGGCTCCGCGGCCGGAACATCGTCCCGCGCATCGCGCGCAAGGGGATGGAGTCCTCGCAGCGGCTGGGCCGCCACCGTTGGACCGTGGAGCGGACGGTGGCCTGGCTGGCCGGGTGCCGCCGCCTTCACCATCGCCACGAGCGCAAGGCCGGACACTTCCTTGCCTTCGCCGGCATAGCCGCAACTCTGATCTGTTACCGCCGTTTCTTCCCCCTGAGGTGATGCTCAGCTATTGGCACCTCGTGCCGTGACCTGCCAACGGTCGATCACCTTGCGGTCTCGGACGACCAGCAGCTCATCGGAGAGATTCACCGGCGTGCAGATGTGGTTGGGGACGACCGCGACCACCGACCCAAGGCGTGGCCCCCTCACGCCTTCCGGAAGGCGGACCACTGCGTGGTGCTCCCACAACCCGGTGATGGATCCCTGCGGGAACTGGGGCAGGTAGCCGTGGCCCGTCACCCAAGGCGACCGGTCAGAGCCAAGGACCTTGCTACCGACGTCCAGCACGAAGCGGTCCGGGGCGGGAACGCTGATCACCGTCGCCGCAGCGACCAGCGCCAGGTCCTCCACCCCACAGGTGCCGATGGCCAGCTGGGTGGCGTCATTGAAGACGTAGACACCCGGCCGCAACTCGTTCACCGCGCCCGGCTGCCACTGCCCCACCGTCGGAGTCGATCCGCCGCTGACCACATGGACATCGACCCCGAGATCCCGCAGCACCTGTGCGGCCTCGCCCAGCGTGCGCTCCTCGTCTTGTGCGGCGCGCTCACGTGCCCGCGCGTCGTGACCGTAGCCGTGTCCCGGAAACGTGAACACGCCGGCAACATTGAGTCCCGCATCGGCGGCCGCCTTCCCGACCTCACCAACCATGTGAGGCTGCACTCCTGTGCGACGGCTCCCGCTGTCGACCTCGACAAGTACCTCGACCGGCCGGTCGCTGCCACGCACGGCGTTCCCCAGCCGCTGTGCGCCTTCGACCGACTCGACGCCGACTCTCAGAGCAGCGTCGTCAGCCAAGCGGCGCAGCCGCTGCGCCTTGTCGGCATCGAGCCACACGGGGTACGCGATGAACAGGTCGTCCACGCCTACCCGGGCAAATGCCTCGGCTTCGCCGATCGTGGCCACCGACAGCCCGCGCGCGCCAGCCTGAAGCTGGAGGTCCCCGATCTGCGCGCACTTGTGGGCCTTGGCGTGTGGACGCAGGGCAAACCCTTGAGCCCGCGAAGCCTCAGCCATCCGCGAGATGTTGCTTTCCAGCACATCCGGATCGACCACGAGTGCCGGCGTAGCCAGCCCATCGGGCAGCAGTATCGCCATCTCTTGCCTCCCACCATGGAACACGTCGAGATGATCATGGCAGGTCGGCAGACGAGGGCCACAGGGCCATCGCCCCAGGTCACACGGACCAATCGAGACGACCTCTAAGTCCGTGATTTCCGGCGCATCACACTAGCCCTGCTTGTGGAACACGCAGTCGATCTCATCCTCGACGTCCACGAGGTACCGCAGGGCTAGCTTGCCGTCCTCTGTCCCCTGGTACTCCAGCGAGTAGATCTCCTTCTGGAACTCCAGGTCCAAAGAGGGCGGGATGTCACCCATGCCGGCCTCCATGTACCAGTGGCCCTTGCCCGTCAGGCGGGGCCGCTCGAGTCCCTCCCCACTGGCGTCGGAGAAGAAGTTCCTGAAGCGGAATGTGCCGTCCTTGGTGACGTCGAGGTCAGTCGCGCAGTCTCCGGCGGTCCAGTGGCCCAGGACCATGCTCGGGGTCACCGGCTTGGGGGCGGGCCGGGGCCACGCGCAGCCCGTGGCCAGGCTCAGCGCCGCAGCCGCACCCGTGATCAGCACGGTGGTGACGCGCCGTGTCAGCGGCCGCCCGTTCCCTCGCATGCGTACCTTCCGTTCTCGTACGTTCGTCCTGGAAGCCCTGGAAGCCCTGGAAGCCCTGGAAGCCCTGGAAGCCCTGGAAGAACAAGCCCAGGATCGCGCCGAGGATGCCGATGACCGCCCGAGCCCTCAACGGTCAGTTCCAAGGGCGCAAGCTTCGGACTCTGCGCGCGTCCACCCTATAGCTGCCGAACGAATTTGCGACTCAGTACCTGTGGCGCATCCGGCAACGTTACGACCCTGCGGCCGGGCTGGCCGGATGCGCCTTTCCCGGGCCGGACTGGCTGCTCGACACCCTCCTTGCCGAGGTGCGGCGCCACTCCGGCGACCGCACCACCGACGACATGGCGCTGCTCGTGGTCACTCGAGGCGGCGGCTGAACCGGCGAACGACCTGTCAGCAATGCGGCGCCGCGCACACAGCTGGCACCAACAGGGCTTCGAAGAGGGTTAGTTCGGCCACATGTCGGGCGAGCCCGGTGTGCCGGGGGTCGGCCGTGGCGGATGGCGGTGACAGGGGTGTGCGGGGTGCCATGAAGTCTGGGTCAGGCGAGGTAGCCGGTGACCAGCGCGGCGAACTCGTCCTCAGTGAGCACCCTCGTGCCGAGCTGCTCGGCCTTGGCCAGCTTGGACCCGGCGCCCTCGCCCGCGACAAGGAGGGTCGTCTTCTTCGACACGCTGCTGGAGGCCGTCCCGCCCGCGCGCTCGATGAGCTCGTTGATCTCGTTGCGGTTGCGCCCGGCCAGCGGCCCGTGCATGCCACCCGTGACGACGACCGCCTCGCCCGCCAGTGGCTTGCTTCCCGTGCCCGCTTCGCCGGCGGTGGGCTCGACCATGTTCACCCCGGCCTTGGCCAGCTTGTCGATGACCGGGCCCAGTGCGGCGATGTGCGCCGCGATCTTCGGGGCGTTGGCCCCCGGAAGCTTGTTGACCTCCGCCAGCTCCTCCGGGGTGGCAGCCCGGAGGGCATCCATCGTGCCGAAGTGACGGGCGATCTCCCGCGAGAGCGTCCGGCCGGTCCGTACCACACCCAGCGCGCAGAACACCCTGTTCAACGGCTGCTCCTTCGCCTTGGCGAGCTGGACCAGCAGCGAGTCGGCGCGCTTGTCGCTTCCGGTCGCCTCGGCGAGCTGCTCCCGGGTGAGGAAGAACAGATCGGCGACGTCGTCGACCAGACCGGCCTCGACGAGAGCCTCCAGATAGGTCACTCCCAGACCGTCGATGTCGAGCTGGTCGCGGCCCGCGGCGTACTTCAAGGACGGCAATTTCCCGCACCCGCCGCTCGCCCCGCCCGCGCACTCCCATCGTTCACCGGACTTGTCGATGCCCCCGCCGCATCCCGGGCACGCCTCGGGCAGGACGATGTCGGTCTCCTTGCCCGTACGCAGCGCCACCACGGGCGCTTCGACGCGAGGGATGATGTCACCTGCCTTGTAGAGCAGGACGGTGTCGCCCAACTTCAGGCCGCTGTTGCGGATGAAGGCGGGGTTGTGCAGCGTCGCGTAGGTGACGGTGCTGCCGTCGACCGCCACCGGCTCCAGCACGGCGCGGGGGGCGATGTGGCCAGTGCGGCCTATGTTCCACTCGACCGCAAGGAGCTTGGTCTGCGCCTCCACGGGCGGCAGTTTGTAGGCGATGGCCCAGTGCGGGTGACGCGTGCCAAAGCCGGCGGCCTGCTGTTCGGCGTGGTCGTTGGCCTTGATGACCACCCCGTCGATCCCGAACGGCAACTGGGGGCGCAGCTGCTGTATCTCCTCGACGCGGGCCTGTGCCTGGGCCGGCGTGGCGTACACGCGCAGCCCAATGTCGGTGGCGGCGGTGGTCTGCACGCCCAGGGCGGCGACCTGGCCCATGACGGCCGCGTGGCTGGTGCCGGTGAGGAAGCCGGCGCCGTCCAGCTCCACGGCCCCGTAGGCGAAGAAGGTGGTCTCGATGGTGTACGGCCGGTCCTTGGCTCGCAGGGTTCCGGCCGTGCCGTTGCGCGGGTTGGAGAAAATCTTCGCGTTGTGCGCGGCGCGGATCTCGTTCGCCTTCTCGAACTGGTCCCGGGTCAGCAGCACCTCACCCCGGATCTCCACGGTGGCGCCGCCGGGCACCTGGGTGGGAAGGCCGACGATCGAGCCGATCGCATGGCTGAGGTCCTCACCATGTGTGCCATTTCCGCGTCCGACGAGCTGCACGAGGCGCCCGTCGCGGTAGCGGGCCGCCATCGCTGCCCCGTCCAGCTTCGGCTCCACCGCGTAGCCGCCCTCCACCGGGTGGTCGATCCGGCGCGCCAGGGACGCGTCCCACTTCATCAGGCCCTCGGCGTCGAAGACGTTGTCGAGGGAGAGCATGGCCACGGTGTGCACCACATCGCCCACCGGAGCCACGCCGCCGCCGACCTTCCCCGTGGGCGAGTCGGACCGGACCTGGTCGGGGTGCGCCTGCTCGTAGGCGGCGATACCGCGGGCGAGGGCGTCGTAGGAGGCGTCGTCGAGAGTGGTGTTCCCGTCTCCGTAGTACGCCGTGCTCGCGGCGAGGGCCTGCTCGACTGCGTGGTCGTAGGCGGCGCGGTCGGTCAGCGAAAAGGCAGATGCGGCAGTCGTCATGCGGTGATCCTTGCGTAGGGGTCTGACATCGGGTTCCGCACGCCCGCGAAATGCGCTACAGCTGAAGCGTGGAAGGGCTGACGCAGGTCGACCTCCTCGGGGGTGTGCGAGCCCCGCACACCCCGCTGGCCCGGACGGCGGCGCGGCACCCCAGCCGACCCGCCAACCCGCCCGGCGCAAGAGCCATCGGCCGGCTACCGGCAGGCCCTCGACGCGCACCGGGCCGGCCGCAGGACATCGGCCGTCGACCGGCAACCGAGCGACAGGCCACGTCCCACGCCCGAGTGTTGTTCGGCACCGCTCGCCAACTCAGCTGCTCAGTCGTCGTGCGTTCCGCCCTGCCGCCCGCACCCGACCGTGTTTCAGTAGCAGTTGGCGATCAGCGCGCTCGCAGTTGTTCACGAGAAAAGACGGCACTGTCGTCAGTGAGAGCATGGGAGCCGATCACGGGGGTCGACCAGCGCCTCACGGCAACCAGGCACGGTAATCTCGGGCCATGCCCGCGACATCAGTGGCGCACTTCTACGACGAACTGGCCGACGAATACCACCTGATCTACTCAGACTGGGACGCGAGCATCCGTCGGCAGGGGGACGCTCTGGACGCCCTGATCGGCCAGGCTCGCGCGGCGGTGCTCGACTGTTCCTGCGGCATCGGCACGCAGGCCATCGGCCTGGCGCTGCGCGGGCACCGCGTCACCGGGACGGACCTCAGCCCCCGCGCCGCCGCCCGCGCTGCCCGGGAGGCCGCCCGCCGGAGCCTGAGCCTGCGCACGGCCGCCGCCGACATGCGACGCCTCTCCTTTCCCGATGGCCACTTCGACACCGTCGTCTGCGCCGACAACTCGCTGCCTCACCTGCTGACAGAACAGGATGTGCAGGCCGCCCTGGCCGAGATGCGCCGCGTGCTGCGTCCCGCCGGCCTGCTGCTGGTCAGCACGCGCCCCTACGAAGACCTGCTGCGCGACCGCCCTGCTTCGACGCCTCCACAAGTCCATCGGACCGCCGACTGCGCCGACGACGGAGAACGGACAGTCACCTTCCAGCTCTGGCCCTGGCACGACGACGGCGAGCACTACGACCTGGAGCACTTCCAACTCCTTCCGACAGAAGGAGAATGGCGCGTCCAGGTCCGCCGGACCACCTACTGGGCACTCGGCCGGGATCGCCTGGCCGACCGCGCAGCCGAGGCCGGGTTTGTCGACCCCTGCTGGCGGATGCCGCAGGAGACAGGTTTCTTCCAACCGCTGCTCGTGGCCCGCGCCGGCGAGTAGGTGACTCCACCGCCCGACTCGACCGCCACCCGTGAGGGCGGCGGTCGAGTCGGGGCCTGCAGGTGTCAGCCGACCTTGGCGGGTTCCTCGGCCCGACCTGGGTGCTGGCGAGTCGGTAGGAGTCGGTGCCGGTCTCGATGATCGTGCCGTTGAACGTCAGTCGGTCGACGATGGCCGCGCAGACACGGGGATCGGTGAAGGTCTTGGTCCAGCCGCCGAAGGACTCGTTGGAGGCGATGGCGACGCTGTTCTTCTCCGCCCGCTCGGTCAGGGCCTTGAAGAGGAGTGCGTGCAAGGTATCTTTATGGCCCGTTACCTGCGGCTTCGCGACCTCCAGCGGGAGATCGAGGAGGGCCTGAACGTGATGGAGTCCTCCAACCGCGCCAACTCCGTGATCGCCTACGGCAAGGGCGGGGAGATCGCCTCGCATCGGCGCGACGAGCAGGAAATGTTCGTCCTGCGCCTGCGCATCCTGCAATCCTCCCTGGTCTACGTGAACACCCTGATGCTCCAGGACACCCTCGGCGACCCGGAGTGGGCGGACCTCCTCACCCCCGCCGACCGGCGCGGCCTGACCCCGCTCTTCCGGTCCCACGTCCGCCCGTACGGCGACGTGAACTTCGACATGGACACCCGCCTCAACCTTGCCGCGGCGACCGTTCCGGGGCCCGGGAGCGCGGACAGCGAGGCCGCCCGATCCGCCTTGGAGAACGCATGAGCCGGCTCCGCTACAGGCCGTGGGCCAACCGCACCAGCATCTCGCCTGGCGCGATACCGACACGTGGCTGCGCCAGTTCGACCGGCCGGACCTCTTCAACCGCCTCAACCGAGGCAGTCACGTCACTCATCAGGTGCCACTTCCACAATCGGGAGTTGCACCGGTACAGACCCGCCTCGGGCTGCGGCGTTCATCCGGTGTCGGATGATGCCCGTGTCGGCTGGGTGAGGTTGTCCGTGATCAGGCCGAGGGTGAAGTCGAACCGGTCGTGTCCGGTGCCGGAGGTCAGCTCGGCGGCATAGCGTCGGGTCTGCGGAAACGTGTCGGCCGGCAGTGCGGTGAACCGGTGGATCAGCTCCTCGCGGCCAAGGACCCATTCCTGGTCCGGGTGTTTGCGCCGCTGCTGGACCAGCGACTGCTCCAAGGCGTAGGCGCTGATGTAGAGGGACAGGGCATCGAGCGCCCAGGCGGCGCTCTGCGGTTCGATTCCGCCGGCGAGCAGGATCGCCAAAAGCCCTTCCCTGACCCGCAACGCGGAGAGGCTAGTGGGGACTACGCCCAGCGCGGCACGGGAGACTCCCGGGTATTTCAGGTACTGGTCGCGGATCTGCGCGTACACGTCGCGGATCTGCTTGCGCCACGTGGCCGGGTCCGGTTCGGGCAGCACAACCTCGGAGCAGAGTCGGCCGACGAGCAGATCGTCGATGTCCTCTTTGCTGACGATGTGTGCGTACAGCGACGACGGCCCGGTGCCGAGCACCGCGGCGATTCGACGGATGGTCAGTGCGTCGTAGCCCTCGGTGGCCACGACCTGCAGGGCGGCGTCGGTGATCCGGTCGACCGTGATGGGCTTCTTGGGTGGTGGTGGCGCCGCGGGCTCGCCAGCGGGCTGGGCGTGGCGAGCTGCTCGGCGCTGTCGGGGATCGGAGGGCATACCGATCACTATAGCTTGACACGATCTAAGTTCGCGTCGTAGAACTTAGATCGTAAATGCGGAACTAAGTTCGCCCGACGCGGTTCGCTTATACCCCGCCCAGGTACCCGGGCGGGGTTCGGAGGGTCTGCCCAGGAGGTGCGTGATGCGAGTTTCCGTGGTCGGAGCCGGTCTGGGAGGTCTGGCTCTCGCGCAGGGTCTGCATAGTGCTGGGATCGAGGCCGACGTGTACGAGCGCGACCCGGGTATCGCCGCACGGTTCCAGGGCTACCGGCTCGTGCTGAACCCGATCGGTTTCCAGGCCGTGCGCGACTGCCTGCCGACACGCTGGCACCCGCTGCTGGACGAGATCGTCATGGACGCCTCGGCCGAGCAGCTGATCCTGGACCCGCAGCTGAACGAGATCGGCAGGCTCGGCGCGGGCCGGACTGGCATCGTGGTCGACCGGCAGGTGCTGCGACACCTGCTGCTGGCCGGCCTGACTGTGCACACCGATGCCGCGCTGACCGGCTACGACGTGCTGGCCGACGGCAAGGTTCGAGCCCAGTTCGCCCGCTGTGCCCCGGCCACCGCCGATCTGCTCGTCGGCGCGGACGGCGTCGCCTCCGCGGTCCGCGGGGTGTTGTCGCCGCAGACCACTCCAACCGACACCGGCATCCGGTTCGTCATCGGCCGCACTCCGCTGACCGACGAGTTCGCCGGTCTGTCCAAGGCCTATGGCTCGAAGGTCGCGGGCGACGGCGTCAGCCTGCTGCTCGGCGCGATGCGCTTCCGTACCCCGCCGAAGCAAGCCGCCGCACAACTGGCCCCCGAAGTCACGCTGCCCGACATCGGCGACTACGTACGCTGGGCCATGATCCTTCCGCCGAACGGCTCGCTCGGCGCCCCGACCGCGCAGGACGCCGTGCTGTCCAGGATGGAGGGCTGGCATCCGGACCTGCAGGCGCTCATCGAGCAGGCAGACCCGGACAACAGCACCCTGCTGTCCATCCGGGTGGTCGAGCCCCGCGAGCGCTGGGCGCCCGGTCCGGTCACGCTGCTCGGAGACGCCATCCACGCCACCTCCCCGACCGGCGGCAACGGCGCGAACACCGCCCTGCGCGACGCCGACCTGCTGCGCCGCTGCCTGATCGGGGCCGTCGAGCGCCGCCAAGACCTCATCGGCGCGGTCGGCGACTACGAGCGGCAGATGTTCGAGTACGGCGGCGAGGCCGTGCGCCACAGCCTCGCCGCGCTACCCGCCTTCGTCCCGAACCCGGAACGACCCGAGCCGGCATAGGTTCAAGAACCTCCCCGCCACGCCCTCAAGGCCGAACCGCATGGTTCCGGCGTGCTCCGGCTGGCCTCCCTGTAGATGGCCGCCAGCCGGGTTCCACCGACGGGCCTCCTGTCGTCAAGGGGGCTGCGCGCCGATTCGTGCCGAGGGGGCCGTAGCCGGCACGAGGTTGCGGCAAGAGGCACGAGCGGGTCTCGGGGCTGAGTCGTTCCAGGTCTGCAGCAGGCGGGCATCGACTGTCGCCAATTGGCGACAGTCCCAGATCTGGGCTACCGGACGGTTAGCGGCTGGTGAGGATGGTGTGTGTGCCGATTCGGCGCCAGACAATGTGCTGCATGCCTTCTCTGAACAAAGAGTTAACCAAGCGGCCGGAATGCCCCTGTGGAAGGTTGCCCACGAAGCACCGGCGGTGGCTATGAGCTGCCCCGTGATGGTCCGTGATCGTGTTGGACGCGTGAGTCGTAAGCCGTCCGTCGAAACGAACTTGCCACTCGACCGCTCTGCGGGATGACATGCCCTCATGAGCAGAATGGCGCAGCTGCTAGTCCTTGCACGGTACGAGGACGAGGTGATGGAGCCGCTGACGCGGGTCGACGAGACGCGTACTTGGCGCGGCTGTTTCGAGCGGATACCGGACTGGTTCGTCGGCGGGTGGTATCTCGACTTCTTCCGCGAGAGCCAGCGCCGCGGGGTCCTCGCGGACCTTGAGGCGCTGCCGTGGAACAACCCGGAGTGCGTGCAGGTCATGCTCCACGACGAAGACGATGATGCTTCGGGCTGTGGATGTTCCATAAGGCGGGGCTTCTCGTTTAGGGCGACGATCAGGACCGGGCAGCGGACGCAGGATTCTCGGAACTTGAGGGCCGGTCCGTCCCAAAGCCTTTGATCTGCAGCTCTCTGAAATCGAATCGGTGATGCCAGAGGAATCACAGCGAGATGTTCCGGCGAGCGAGAGCCCGCACGCCTGCTGCCTCAGTACTGTGACTTCGCATGACCGACACCGAGATCGAGATCACCGCAGACCTGATCCGCGACCTGCTGCAGGAGCAGCATCCAGATCTTGCAGGGCTGGCCATCCGCGAGGTTGCGGGTGGCTGGGGCAACCAAATGTGGCGCCTCGGGGATGAGTTGGCCGTGCGCATGCAGCGCATGGACCCCACCCCGGAGCTCCAGCTCAAGGAGCGGCGGTGGCTCCCCGTACTGGCCCCGCGCCTGCCGCTCCCGGTGCCGACCCCGGTGCGGTGCGGCGAACCGTCCGAGCGCTTCCCCAAGCACTGGACCGTGATGACGTGGGTTCCCGGCGAGCCGCTGGACCACGGCTCGATCAGCCGCGGCGACCACGCGGCCGACACGCTGGCGGGCTTCCTCCAGGCGCTCCACGTGGAGGCGCCCGCCGAGGCGCCGATCGCTACGGACCGCGGTGCCCATCCCAGGAACTGCACGGACGGCTTCGAGAACTTCTTCCAGGCCGTTGTCCCCGACGACGTTGCTGCCGACGTCCGGGCTGTTTGGGACGATGCCGTTGCGGCACAGGCTTGGGAGGGCCCGCCGGTGTGGGTGCACGGCGACCTCCATCCCGCGAACGTCGTCGTCTCGGACGGAACGCTCTCGGGCATCGTCGACTTCGGCGACATGTTCGCCGGCGATCCAGCGTGGGACCTCGCCGCCGCATGGGTGCTGCTACCCGCGGGCACGGCCTCACGGTTCTTCGACATGTACGCGCAAGCAGACGAGGCGGCCATCCGGCGCGCCCGCGGGCTGGCCGCTATGAAGAGCCTCTTCCTAATGCTCATGGGACAGAACGGAGATCGAGGTCTTCCCGGCGGCAAGCCGAACTGGGGACCTGCAGGCCGGGCGGCACTTGATCGTGTTCTGAAGGGCATTTGACGCACGCTTCTTTGAACCTGTTCTCGATCTTGGTTGAGGGCCATGCGGCAGCCCACAGCGCTGCGCCCGGAACATCACCGTCACTGAGCAACTCCAACACGAGATCTGGTGGCTCCACCGCACCTGCTCACGCAAACTCGCGTACGCCCTGCGCCCTCTACTCGACGCCGGATGGACCGCCCAGAGCCCGGCCGCCGACCTGACGTCTTCTCCTGGGTCTGGAGTGACGAGTCCCTCTCATACGGCGGCCTGGGGGGAGGGCTTCGATGCCGTCATGGAGGCTGATGGTGTCGGCGTGCGCGGCGGTCGCGTGGCAGCCGCCGGTGTGGAGGGCGATGAGGTGGCTGTTGCGGCCCAAGCCGAGGCGGAGCACCCGGGCCGGTGGGGGAGTGCGCGCGAGACTGGTGGCGCGGGAGCCTGCGATGGCGGACGCCGACGGGCCGGAGGACACCACCCGGCACGGTGTCATCCGACCTGGAGCCGCAACCTCCTGATGACGGCGACGGCGCCGCGGATGATAGGGAAATGCTTGACGGACAGCATGCCCGAACACCACATAATGGAGGATCCTGGTGCGGAAATGGATGGCACGACCTGTCGTAGCAGCGGCGGTGCTGGCCCTCCCAGGATGTGGCACCGGCATGTCATCGCAAGACCGCAAAGACGCCGACCGCGCGAGAGAAGCAACGGAACAGCGCATGATGGGCGTTGCGAGAAACTTCGACAAGGTCATGGGCGACTTAACGCTCAAGGACCGCAAGGTAGAGAAGGGCTGCGAGGAGAAGTCGCCGAACCTCGACCCGCATCCGGCGGATGCCCCTGAGGTCAACTGTAAGGTGAAGATCGTTTCCACGTATTCGGCGCGCCTGAGCCCGTCCGCGGTGGTATGCACTGCACGGAAACATCCCGAGGTGATCAAGTGGAGTCCCCCGAAGCACGGCGTATGTGGCGAGGCCGATTACGTCATAGGGGATACGCACTTGATTGAGAAATACCGTATTCACAATGCGAGGCTGAACTGGACTCCCAAGAAGCCTGGAATTTTCACCCTGGAGCAGAGTGAGGACTACTTCTACTGCGAGAAGAGCGACGACGACAAGCAATACTGCCATGAAGGTGACTGGTCTCCCTCTCGGTGAAAAAGCAGCGTGCCCCGGCCGTTGTCCGGCCGGGGCACGCTGGTCACGCTAGGGCGTGCCCTGTCGATCAGCGGAGCCAGATCATGATGGCGGCGATGACGACTTCGGCTCGGTAGATCGCGGCGCGCTTGGCGTATCGGGTGGCCAGGCCGCGCCATTGCTTGAGCCGGTTGTAGCAGCGCTCGACCACGTTGCGGTCGTGGTAGAGGTCGCGGTCGAAGCGAGGCGGTCGGCCGCGGCGCCGGGTTTTCTGATCAGCACGCTCGGGGATGGTGGCGGCGATCCTGCGCCGGCGTAGCTCGGCGCGGGTGGACGGATGCGAGTAGGCCTTGTCGGCGATGACCCGATCCGGCAGCGACCGGGGACGGCCCGGCCCCAGCCGGGGCACCCGGATCGCCGCCAGTAACGGCACCAACTGCGGGTTGTCACCGGCCTGCCCGGGCGTCAGCAGAATCGACAGCGGACGGCCGCGCCCGTCCACAGCCAGGTGCACCTTGGTGCTCAACCCGCCGCGGGATCGTCCCAGTGCCTCGCCGCCGACCGGCGCAACCGGCCACGTGCCGCAGCCCCCCTTTCCCTGGCCCCTGCCGCATGTTGATGCGCCCGGACGATGCTGGAGTCGACCGACACCGCCCACTCGATCGCCCCGACCGCATCATCGTGCACCTGGACCTGCGTGAGGATCCGATCCCAGGTCCCATCCGCCGTCCACCGGCGCAGCCGCTCATGGCAGGTCTTCCACGGCCCATACCGCTCCGGCAGATCCCGCCACGGCGCACCCCTGCGTACCTTCCACAAGATCCCGTCGATGACCTGGCGATGTTCCCGCCACCGGCCATGACGCCCGTTGGAGCGCGGTAACAGCGGCAGGATCCGCGCCCAGGTCGCATCCGTCAATTCACCACGACGAACCATCCGACCGTCATCGAACCCCGATCCACTCCTTGTCCTCAAAGGGCGTTCGGCCCCAGCCGGGGTCAACGACGCGGCCCTGCCCGAAACCGCCGCCTCAAGATTTTCAGGCGGCTCGGCTGACGTCCAGCCGTTCGGGCGACGGCTCGTATCCAGCCGCCCTGTAGGTGGCGACGGCGGCAGCGTTTGAGCTCGGGGTGCAGACGAGCGCGCTTGATGCACCCATCTCTCGCAGCGCCGCCGCAGCGGCGACGCTGATCGCCGTCCCGTGGCCGCGCCCGCGATGGTCGGCGTGCACGCCCATCGGCTCCAGCAGGCCGGGCTTGCCGGGCCCGGCCGACCAGACCGTCACGGCGGCCACTGCGTTGTCCTGGTCGTCGTAGCCGATCAGGCAGCGGGCGTCGGCGTAGACCGGCCCGGCCGAGAGGACGCGCCAGATCTCCTCGGTGAACCTCGGGCTGCCGAACGCCGAGCGGTGCACCGCGGCCCGCGCCCCCGCCGTCTCCGGTCCGGCCACCTCGATCCGCAGTCCGGACTCCTGCACCGGCTCGGAGAGGTCGCGGCGCAACGGCGTCCACGGCTCGTCCAGATTCCAGCCCGCCTCCAAGAGGACCTCGCGGAGCAGGGCGCCATTGGGGATCTCGAGGCCGACCTTCCCGGACGGCAGGACCCCGCGCTCCGGGTCGTCGAGGTCCGCCGCCAGCTGACGCGCCAGATCCTCATCCTGTCGCATGTCCGGCGCGGTCGTCAGGCGCAGCACATCAGGGGCGTCCAGGTATCCAACGGCAATGATCCGCCCGTCCGCACTCCAGGTGCGGACGGCCGCGGCCAGCCTCTCCGCGCCCAGCGCCCAGGCCCAGCCGAGGTCCCCCGGATGGAGTTGCAGCGGCGTCCGGTCGTCCTGCCATGCGCGGAGCGCGTCCACGGCCCCGGTCAGCCCGTCGACGCCGGGCTCGTTTAAAACGATCGTCATGTCCCGCATCTCACACCATCGCGGCGACCGGCCGCACCCGGGTTTCACTCAGCCCGTCAGATCGGCAGGACATGACCTACACACACGCCTCATTAGTCGTGCCGGTCGCCTTTCGAGGCGACCAGGATCGCAACGTCGTCGACACCCTCGGCAGAGCCCCCGAGGTCCAGGTGGCGGTCGCGCTGCGAGGCGACCGAGGACCGCAACATCGTGTCGATCGGGTCATGCCATGTCGGGCGCGGGCGAGGGGACCGACCGTGGTGACGGCGTTGGCCTCCTCCTCGATGGCGTCGGCGGTCTGCTGGAGGAAGTGGCTGCGCTCGCGGAACTTCTAGTAGCCGGTGAACATCGCGGACACCGTGATGGCGCAGCTGATCGCCTTCAGGGTGACGCTCTGCCAGGTCAGTTCCTTGCCGCTGTCCAGGGCTGCGGTCGTGGTCGTCGAAGTGGAGCCGATCATGATGAGGGACTGCAGGCTGTTGTGGATCCGCCGGTACTTGCGGCTGTCGGCTTGGTACAGGGAGGTTCTGACCATAAGGGGATCTGGGCTCGCCTGGACTTGTCCGAGGCCGTGACCGACAACGTATGGGAGTACCGGTGACTGAGGACCCTGCACGGTAAGAGGTGGGGGCAGCGTCTGTTGCTGTAAGCCGCCTGCATCCAGGCTTCGGGGTCGGCCGGTCTGTCCCGAAGGACCCATCGGCCGCCGTCGTTCGCCCACCAGCGCGGTACGAACACATGCCGCGGGACGGCGGCGAGCGGTCCGTACCAGCGCGATTCGGGCCGGACGGTTTCGGCCGCCAGGTGGCGGGCGTGTGTCTGCCAGTCCATGCGAACCACCTTGTCAGTACGCGGGGTTACCGGCTTCGGTTTCCGCCGGCGCGCAGTCGGAACCATCGGAGTCCGGGTTTCAGGCGGTCACGGCGTCATCCCTTGCGGGGTTGCACGCCTCCTCTTCCGCCGGCGCGCAGTCTTCGCTGTCACTGTCGGGGTTGCAGGCTGTCACGGTGCGTCAGCCATCGGGACATCACGCACGGGGTCACGATGCCGTCGGGGGTTGATCGCGGCCCGGTCGGTGCCGCAGCGGCCGCACAGTTCGGCCGGGTCGTGGAAGGTGACGCCGACGCCGAGGCCGACGGCGTTGCCGTTGCCGACGGCGCGGACCCGGTCGACGCGGGTTTCCCCGGTGACGCCGAGCTGCCGCAGTTCTGCGCGCGCGCCGTCGATGTCCTGCCGGTCGAGGACGTGCACGAGCGAGGCGCGCAGCGGGATGCCGTGGCGGACGGCTTCGGTGATGTTCGCCTTGGTGCAGGCGTAGGAGCCCCGCCCGCCAGTGATCTCCTCGTGTTCGGCGGCGTTGTTGCTGTAGTAGCTGGTGGCGAGCCTGACGCCGTCGTACTCGAAAATCTCCCACATCGGCGGGCGGATGCGGACGAGATTGGCGCACACCTCTACCCACATGCCCAGGGACAGCGCCCGGCCGATGAAATGCGGAAGGTAGGGGTGAAGCGTGGGTTCGCCGCCGATGTACTGCACCATCCTCACGCTGAGACCGGCGGCCTGGTCCAGGAGCGCGAACCAGAGGTGCTCGGCCTGGATCGCGACGTCGTCGAGGAACCCGGCGCGGTGCAGCGGGTGCTCGACGGTGTGCGCGGTCCACTTCCCTGCCGGCACCTCCCACTCGTCGACGACCTAGGCCTCGACGCCCTCGGCACGTACCAGCACCCGCACTCGCCCGCCGGCCTCGGCATAGCTCGTCAGCTGGATGCGCGCGACGGCGTTGTGCACGGGGGAGATGCCGGCCCATGCGTTGGCCCATGTGGTGTCGGTGGTCCGCTGGTTGGAGGTCGGGTGTAGCTGGATCGGCAGCCACGGCCGGCCCAGATGCCTCGGGCTACGCTTGTCGTCCATGACGAGCACGCGGTCGGGTTCTGCGAGGTCGCGGGACCAGATACGGACCGTGTTGCGGTCGTCGTCCTCGCCCTCGACGGTCAATGCGTAGCTGCCATCCATGCTGCCATCCATGCGGCGGGTGACGAGCCCGTACGCCCCGTCAGGCCACTCGCCGACAGCGGACGTCGCAAAGCTCTTGTCCGGGGGAGTGGCGGCGAGCTGCCCGCCCTCGCTGATCGGTACGTCGCCGTTCTTGATCTGGTCGAGCGGGGGGCGGGTCTGGGAGCGACCGGCGATCTCGCGCACCTGAGTCTCAAGCTCGCGGATGCGGTCGAGCAGGTCATTGCGAACTGTCGCCATACGGACTTGCGGAATTCGTCAATGACCAGGCGGTCAAGGTCCTCAAGCGCATTGAGGTGCGCGTCGGCGAGAGTAATCAAAAGAGGCTCCTAGATTCAGCCGCCGAGGTGGGCGGCGACGGCGTCGTGCAGCGTCTTCGGTCGCTGATTGGCGGCGGGCGGGCCGGTGAACTCTGCCCCTCCACGGGCGAGGCCGGACGGCGCGGCGGCGAGCTTTGGGTTTGCGGTGGCGGCGGCCTCGATGGCGGCCTGTATGTCGGCGGTGTCGGTCGGGCCGAGGCCGTCGAGGGATGCGGCGAACGTCCTGGAGTCGAGCAGCGCGTCGGCGTCGCCCCCTGCCGCCGCTGCGTGCCGGTATACGGCGAGTTCGACGGCGGTCTGTCGTGCCTGCGCCTGTGCGGCGGTGAGTTGCTGCGTCAGCCGCTCCGGGGTGACCTGCTCGTCGTCGGTGATCAGGCCGAGGGCCTTGCCGATGTTCTGTGTGTGCTGCTGTACGGCGTCATCGGCAGCCTTTTGCTTGGCCGTTACGCGGGACTTGCCGGCCTCGGCGCGGGCGGCGGACAGGTCGGAAACAAGGCGGGCGATGGTCACGGCGGCGTCCTCCCCTTGCGGCGCGGCTGGTGTGGTCGGCGAGGTGGGCGCGTTGCCCTGCAGGGTCGGGCTCGTCGCGGTGGTGGGATCGGCCTGCGGCGCGGTGGGGGTGTTGTCCGTCGAGGGGTCGCTCATGGGTGCACTCCTGGTGTGTGGGCGCTGGCTCCTGGCGGGCGCGTGGACATGCGGAAAGGGCCCGCTCCTGGCGGGCCCGCTGGGCGCTCGACGTGCTCTCAGCAACTTGAAGGGGCACGCTGGATGTAGGAGTGCCCCTGCTTTCGCTGAGGTGGGATGCATTTCTTCGAGTGGGGTGAATGAAGTCTATGACAGGACAAGAAATACTTACGGCCGTCATTCCACTCTTTGCGACCTTGTTGACAGGTGCAATGGGTGCAGTTGGAATTCTCATCAAAGATCGCCGTAACGAAAGAAGCCGCGATCAGCGGTTTCGGCGTCAGGTTGAAATAGGTCAGGCCGAGATCCAATTCATTCACGTATGGATAAAAGCCCGTCAACTTCTGGGCCCATTGGGGGACGATGCCCGACCGGCCCAAGAGTGGTTGGACAGATGCTACGCGTCGGTCACTTCTTCTCAAGAATGGGTGGAGACGCCTACGCAGAAGATTAATATCCTACGTCGACTACTCCTGATTCGGTCGCTTCATGGAGCGGCTGCACAAATATGGCGAGTGGTCTATTGGTTGATATTCGTGGGTTTCAACGTTTACGTGATCACGGCCGTAACTGGAGTTGTGCAATGGATCCAGGGGGATCCGGAGGGAGCGGATCTGGTTGGCGGTTCCTTGATTCTGGCGTTCCTCGTGGCGCCGTTCGCAGCAACCGCCCGATTTCTTGCTGTTCGCCAAGACGAAGTAGCTCAAAAGCCAGTCGCGATGCCGCCGCGCTGGCGTCCCCGGGCCCAAGGCTGGATTCCCGATGAGACCAAACAGTCAGCCGAGGTGCCGCGCTGGCCTCCACATACGCCGCGTGATCCCTAAGTCGAGCGGTGAGGTGGAGACTTTCGTCCGCTGAGTCAGAACATGGCTCCGGGTGGTGCGGAGCTGTCGGGGATCGGTGCGCTGGGCTGTGGTGGGGTGCCGGTCACCTCGGGTGCGGGGATGGTGGTGAGTGCGGCGAGGTAGAGCGCGAACTCGTCCTCGTCGCTGCTGGGGGGAGATGAGGCCCGTCGGGGTGAGTGGCTGCGGCTGTGGTGCGGCCATGTCAACGTTCAAGGCTGTTCGGCATCCCCGGACCATCGTCGGCCGTCGTGCTCGAACCAACGGTCCGAGGAGGTGCGCGACTGGATACGCCCCATGCCACTCATCCTCCCAGCAGGGCGAGACACCCGAGCATGAACGCCTGCAGCTCGTCGTCGCCGAAGCGCCGCAGGCCACGGACCGGATTGGGATCCCGCCGCTGGTGCCTCATGTGTGCTGAGTACGCCGACGGCCGACGGGGTGCGCGAGGCTGTTGCGGCGCTGCGGGAGTGGCAGCACGACGAAGCGCCGATGCAGCTGCATCCCGGGGACATCGGCTGGAACTACCGGTTCGGAACGGCCGAGACGGCCGCGGTGGTCCGGACCTGGAGCCGGAACGGACGGATTCTCGCTGTCGGGATGCTGGATTCGCCGACGGTGGTGCGGATGACGGTCGCTCCCGACGCTTTCCAGGACGAGGACTCGGCGCGGCGGCTCGTCGAGGACTTTTCGCTGCCTGAGCGCGGCGTGCTGCCGGAAGGAGCGGTGTCCATCGAGGCGCCGCAGGGGTGCCGGCTGTCCTGGACGGCTTCCTCGCCGTGACCCGTCGGTTTTGGTGGGTGTGGATCCAGAACGGCCGTTCACGCAGTGGCTACTGCTGTTCCCACTGCTCTTTGGCGATCTCGTACCGTACGCCTCCGAACTCGGAGCCCTCGACCCTCTCCATGTCGGGTGGAGTGGGGAGGGTGCCCGCGAGCGTCATCCCGAGCTTCTCCATGATGTTGCGCGAGCCGTGATTCACGGACATCGTCGCAGCCCAGACCGTATGCACACCCAACTCCATGAACGCCTTGGCCAGCAAGGCCCGCGAGCCCTCGGTGGCATACCCCTTGCCCCAAGCCGCCTGCCGAAGCCGGTAGCCGAGTTCGACCTCGTCCCGTGGGCCCGCCGGCTCGGGACGCAGGAGGAACCAGCCGATGAACGCGCCGCCGTCCTTCTCATGCGCGGCGAACAGCCCGAGGTCGCCGTCCCACTTCTCGTAGCCGGCGAGGATGTTCGGCAGATCGCGCTCGCGGATGAGTTCCGGCGCGGTCGGAATGCTGCCGGAGAGGTAACGCATCACCGCCGGGTCGCTGTCCAGCTCGATCAGCAGGTCCGCGTCATCGGCGGTGAAGTGGCGCAGGGCCAGGCGTTCGGTCTCCAGGTAGGTCTCCACGAGTCGATCATGCATGAAGCAGGTCGGGCAGCCCAACGGATTTTCGAATACCCCGAACCGTGGCAATGCGATGAACATCTGGCGTGCTGGGTCGAACTGTGTCCAGGACGCCATGAGTCGGCCGGAAGCGTTCGGAGCGCCCGAGTGCGGCCCGGCACTCCGTATCTGAAGGGGGTGCTCTTCGGGGCGGCGCGCACCAAGGGCGGCTCCCTGCAGGCTCGCTACAAACGGCTGACCTCCCGCCGGGGCCCGATCAAGGCGCTGGTCGCCCGGCTCCTTCCGCACCGACTGGCCGGCGCGCAGGCCGCCCAAGGTCGGTGTCGCCGTCAACGGCTGTCCGCGGACACCTCGTTCGAGGTGGTGACCGCATCTGGACCGGTGGAACGGTGTGGCACCGCCGGGCCTTCCACGGGCTTGGACCTCGCCAGCCACAGGCCGGTGAACACGGCGGTGGCCAATGTGATGGCGCCAGCCGTGACGAAGGCGCTGTTGAGGCCGGTCTCGAAGGAGGCGCCGCCGGATTGCCGGGTGCGGACGACGGCTCCGAGTACCGCCACGCCGAGCACCGCGCCGATCTGCCGGGTGGTGCTGCTGATGCCCGAGGCGAGGCCGCCTTCTTGCGGGCTGACCGCCTGGATTGCGGCGCCGGTCAGCGGGGACATGGTCAGGGCGAAACCGATGCCGACGACTCCCAGCCGCCACCACACGTTCCCATAGCCGGTGTCGGCGTGCACCATGCCCAGCGCCAGCAGCCCCCCTCCGGCCAGGGCCAGGCCGATGGTGACCACGATCCGGAAGCCGTACCGGGCGGCGAGCCGGCCCGCGAACGGGCTGACGATCACCATGGTGAGGGAGGTCGGGAGGGTCTGCAGTCCGGCACGCAGGATCGAGCTGCCCTGGACGTACACGAAGAACTGGGAGAAGAAGAACGACGAGCCCATGAGCGCGAACCCCACCACGACCATTGCGGTGTTGGACACGGTGAACAGCCGCTGCCGGAACAGCCGCAGCGGCAGCATCGGTGCGGAGCGACGCGCTTCGACGGCGACGAAGGCGGCGAGGAGGATCGCCGCGGCGGCGAAGCTGCCCAGGATGACCGGTGACGTCCAGCCGCGGGCGCCACCCTCGATCAGCCCGTAGGTCATTGCCCCCACCGCCAGAACGGACAGCACCGTCCCCGGGATGTCGATCGCGGGGGCGCTCGGATTGCGGGACTCGCCGAGATGCCGCACGCCGACCAGCAGCAGGATCACGCCGATGGGCAGGTTGACCAGGAAGATGGCGGGCCAGCCGAAGGCATCTGTCAGCACGCCGCCGGCCACGGGTCCGGCGACGAGGCCGATTCCGCTGAATCCGGCCCACAGCCCGATCGCCTTGATGCGTTCTTGCGGCACGGGATAGGCGGCCACCAGCAGGGCCAGCGAGGCGGGGCTCAGTGCCGCGGCCCCGATGCCCTGCAGCACCCGGCCGCCGACCAGCCATCCGGCCGAGGGGGCGAGGCTGCACAGCACCGATGCGGCGGTGAACACCACCGCACCGGCCAGGTACACGCGCTTTCGGCCGAACCGGTCGGCGAAAACGCCCCCGGACAGCAGCAGCATGGCGACCAGCAGCACGTACGCGTCGACGATCCACTGCAGACCGGTCAGCTCAGTGTGCAGCCGGTGCTGCATATCGGGCAGCGCCGCTCCAACGATCGTGTTGTCGAGCAGCACCATGAATTGGCCCAGGCAGGTCACCGTGAGCAGCACGGCCCGGTTCGGTCGACGGCCTGAGGCCTCAGGTGATGCAGCCACGGGGATTCCTCTCCATCGGTGGTGGCGCCTCTCCGCGACCGACGCGGTCAGCCTCTGGACGCCCTAACGCAGTCGGCGACTGCGTTAGGCGACTGTAAGGAGGCTCGCCCCGTAAACGCAAGTCCCAACTGCGTTAAGGTGGGGGCATGGATGAGCGACAGCGAGCCCGGCGACCCGGCGGGCGCAGCGCCCAGGTCGGCGCGGCGGTGCACCAGGCCGTCACCGACCTGATCAGCGAGCGCGGCTACGGCAAGTTCACCGTCGGCGAGGTCGCGGCCCGCGCGGGCGTGGCCGACAGCAGCATCTACCGCCGGTGGGGCAACCTGGAGACCCTGCTCGCCGACGTGGCGCTCACCCGTCTCAACGCGCTGTCGCCGATGCCCGACACCGGGAGCCTGGCCGGCGACCTGCGCACGTACGCGGCCAACGTGGCCCGCGAGATCACCGGACCCGACGGTCTGGCGGTGGTGCGCCTGGCCGTCGCCCTCTCGAGCAACGGTCAGCAGGGCATCCAGGCGCGTGACAACGTCCGTGACGAACGCACCCGGCAACTGCAGTCCATGCTCGATCGCGCCCGCGAACGCGGCGAGCACGCACCCGACGCGCTCGGCGTGCTGGACCACGTGCTGGCCCCGATGTACATCCGCGTCTTGTTCGGCATGGGCCCGCTCACCCCGGAGTACGTCGACGGGCTGGTCGACCGATTGCTGTGACCTCGGCCTGGTCCGCGGGAGCAGAGCACGAAGGTACCGACCCTCGGACGTGGTGCCAGGGCTCCGTGAGGTGCTCGCCGACACGCGCCCGCCGGCTCAGGCATCCGGCCCTTGGCCGGCTCGCGCGGCCTGGCTGAATCCGTCGGCCGGCGGGTCGTCGCCGCGGACCGGGATGAAGTCGACGTCCAGGTGCGGGTCGTAGTCGTCGGGTTCGTCGGTGAGCTCGTGGGTGGAGTATGCGCCGAAGCGGCGGGTGTGCTCGGTCAGGTACGGCGAGACCTGCGCCCAGTCCTCCGGGTCGACCTTCTCCCCTTCGTCCTGCAGCTGCCGGTCGATCTCGGCGATGACCAGCGGGTTGTGGAAGATGGACGTGTTGGCCGGCAGGGCGTTGAACTCTGCGGCCTTCTCCTGCTCGAGGCGGTCGTTGTCGGCGGGCACGCCGCCGTTGCCGAAGCCGATGCGGCGCCGTGAACGGGCTCACCCCGGTCTTCGACAGCCTGCGCGCGAGGGCGGACGGTGAGCACTTCGCGCCGGCTCTGCAGATCGCCGACGACTGAGCGCCGGCCCCGTACGGGGGATCACCTCGATCTCGCCGACGACGAACGGTTCGCGGGCCTTGCGTTCCAGGGTCCGTCCCGCTTTGGGCGAGAACGGGTTCTGAGAACCGATCGGGAGTCCGGCGGGGCCCGGCGGCCAGTTGTTGGTCTTGCTCGGCAAAGGACCGTTCGTGAGAGCCGGGGTCAGTGTGCTCGTACGCCATCGATGGCGATCGACAGCAGGAGGTCGGCCTCGGCCGGGCCGTCGATCTCCTGCTCGGTGGCCAGCGCGATGGCGCCGACGAGCTTCAACAGTTGGGCGATGGTGATCCCGGCGCGCACGGCGCCTGCCGCTTGGGCGCGCACAAGGAGGGCGTCTCCGGCAGCGGTGATCAGGTCGTGGCAGGTTTCGCCCAGCGCGGGATCTCCGTCCCGCATCAGCGAAGCCCCCAGACCTCGGTTGGCCACGGCGTGGGCGCCGACGGCGTGAAGCCAGGTGGTCAGCGCCTGGCCCGGGGCGAGTTCGGCGAGGAGGTCGTCCGCTTTCGCGCACAGGGCCTCCACCCGGTCCTTGAAGACCGCCTCCAGGAGCGCCTGCCGGGAGGGGAAGTGGCGGTGCAGGGTGGCCGAGCCGACTCCGGCACGGCGGGCGACCTCCTCCAGCGAGGCGTCGGCGCCACGCTCGGCGATGAGGGCCCCGGCGGCGGCCACGATCTTGTCGGCGTTGCGGCGGGCGTCGGCGCGCCTCGGTCGACCGGGCGGGGCGGCGGCGTCCTTGGGCACGGGCACTCCTGACGGCTTGATAAACGGGGTGGCCCTCCATATCGTAGCGAACGAGAAACGGAGGGCCACCCCACTTATGGGGATGGCTTCCCCTCCGCATGGACGCGAGGGAGATGATCGTGAAGCTGACAGAGAAGACCATCGTGGTGGCGGGTGCGACCGGCCTGCAGGGCAGAGCCGTGACCCATCACCTGCTCCGCGACGGCTGGCAGGTGCGCGCACTGACGCGTGACCCGAACGGACCGCAGGCCACGGCGCTGGCGCAGGCCGGCGCACAGGTGGTCCGGACGCACATGGAGGACGTCGACTCCCTGCGGGTCGCGGCCGAGGGCGCCTGGGGCTTGTTCAGCGTCCAGCCCACCGTCGGCTCGCCCGGCACCGCGCCGGACTTCACCGCCGACGACGAGGTGCGCTGGGGAGTGAACATCGCCGAGGCCGCGCACGCCGCGGGCATCGGGCACTTCGTCTTCACCTCGGTCGCCGAAGCGGACCGGCACCTTGAGGAGAAGCTGCCCGTGAATCTGGTCAGCAAGTGGCGGATCGAGCGGCACATTGCCGCGCTCGGCCTGCCCGCGACGATCCTGAGGCCGGTGTCGTTCATGGAGAACTTCACCGGCGGATACGCGCTGCGGAACGGGAACCTGTCCACCGGTCTCGCTCCGGAGGTCCCCCAGCAGATCATGGCCGTCGACGATGTCGGCGCCGTCACCGCGCTGGCGTTCTCCCGGCCGGAGGAGTGGATCGGCGGGGCCGTCTCCCTGGCCGGGGACGAACTCACGCCGGTTCAGATCGCCGCGGTCATCGGGGAGGTACTCGGCATACCGCTGCCCTACGTTCAGATTCCGATCGACGCGATCCGGGCCCTGAGTGAAGACTTCGCCTACGCCAACGAGTGGCTCAACGAACACGGCTACCGCGCGGACATCCCCGCCACCCGGGACATCCACCCCGGCACGATGGACTTCAGCACGTGGCTGGAGCGCACCGGCGCGTCCCAGATCGCCGCGTTCCTCGACTCCGCGCGCAGCTCCGGGCAGGACGGATGAGCGCCCGTACACACGGCCTCGGGCGCGTCGGAATCTGGGCGGCGGACTTCGACCGCCTCTCCGCAACCGAGGTCCGTAAGGCTGCCGCCGCGGTCGAGGACCTCGGCTTCGGCGCCCTGTGGTTCCCCGAGACCACGGGACGGGAAGCCATGGCACAGGCCGCGATCCTCCTTGCAGCCACCCGGCACATCACCGTGGCCTCCGGCATGACCGACATCTACGCCCGCGACCCGGTCACGGCCGCCGCCGCGCAGCGCACCTTGGACGAGGCGTTCCCCGGACGGTTCCTGCTCGGTCTGTGGGAGAGCCACCCCAGCCTGGCTCAGGACATCCGAGGCCACCGCTCCGGCCCGGCTCTGGCCACCATGCGCGCCTACCTCGACGCGCTGGACAACGCCCCGTTCGGGCCACCCAACACAGTCGCCTCACAAAACCGCGTACTCGCCGCCCTGGACACCGGCATGCTCGCCCTCGCCGCCGAACACGCCCTGGGCGCCACCGTGCTGGGCATGCCCGTCGAGCACACCCGAGCAGCCAGGACCGTCCTCGGAGACGACGGCGTTCTGGCCATCACACAGCTCTGCGTGCTCAGCCACGACCACGCGGACACCACCGACCTGGCCCGCACCACGGCCGCGGCCGCCCTGCCGAACCGCCGCGACCTGTTGCGTGGACTAGGACACGCACACCCGGACGCGCTCGACAGCCGGCTGGTCGACGCACTGGTGGCCCACGGCCGCGCCGAGGACATCGCCCACCGCGTCCAAGAGCACTTCGACGCCGGAGCCGACCACGTCAGCCTCCACCTTGTGACCACCACACCCGACTCCCCGTCCGTACGGCAGTGGGAGCAACTCGCCGCGTTCTTGCCTGTCCGACCCGGCACACCGGCGTAGGAACACGGCACGAGTGCGGCGCCCTGAAAACCGTCGCGGCTGGTTCGGGATCGCTTGCGATCCAGCCGCCCGCCGACGAACGGGTCTTCAGGATGCCGACCCGGCCGCACCCTCCGCCGCCGGTTCGGGAGCAGCCTGCGCATCGGCCGCGGTGCGGGGGCCGGGCACCATGCACACCGCGGCGGCGAGGCCGAGGTGGGGCGGCCTCATCGCGAACATCGCAGACGTCATGGATGAGGGATCCCTCCCTCCGGGTGCCTTCGCGCTGTTCCTCTCCCAAGGCGCCGGCTACACCGCCGGCCGCCTGCTCCGTCAACGCAACTGACCCCACCGGCGCCGGTGGGCGATGGGGACTACCGATCGTGCTCAAGCAGGGCCCCGGTGCGGAAGGCGCCGGGGCCCTGGACCATGAGTTGTGTGCTCGGCCGACTGCCGGGAACAGCTGGCTTCGTCAGTTCCCCGCGAGGGCTTCCGCTGCCTGCTTGGTGCCTTCGATGCGGGCGCGGATTTTGGCGAATGCTGTCTGGCGGCTGGTGGACTGGTCGTCTGCGAAGGGGGAGAAGCCGGCGTCGTCGCAGGTGCCCAGCTGGTCGGCCGGGATGTTGCGGGCCGCGCGAAGGACGCGGTCGCGGACCTCCTCGGCGGTTTCCACACGCGGGTCGCAGGGGTCGGTGACTCCGACGAACACGCGGATGCCCGGCCGCAGCTGGTCGGCGGTCATCTTCAGAGCGCGTTCCGGGTCTGGCTCGCTGGCCAGGGACAGGTAGAAGCTGCCGGCCTGGAGGCGGAACAGCTGCGGCAGCAGGTCCCCGTAGTCGACGTCGAGGCTGTGCGTGGAGTCCTGGTCGGCGCCCGGGCCGCAGTAGACGCCGATCCGGGTCCGCTCCTGCTCGGTGAGGCGTTCCAGGAGCTGGTTGTTGAGGTCGACGAACCCCTCCAGGACTCCGCCGCTGGGGTCCAGCTTGAGCGAGAGGCGAGCCTCCTCGAAGTCCAGCTGGACCTTGTGCGCGCCGGCGTCCAGGCAGCTGCGGATGTCCTTCTCCGCCTCGTCCAGCACGTCTTGGATGAACGCCTCACGTGCGTACCCGGCGATGCCGGACGGCGGGTACAGCAGGCTCGTCATGGACGGGGCGACCACGGCCTGCTTCACCGGGACCCGCGCGCACTGCTTCGCGGTTCGCAGGTACTGCCCGGCGGTGGTCTGGTACCGGAACGGACCGGTGGTCAGCAAGGGAAGCTGACGCTGGTGCCCGTCCGCGTAAGGGATGACCACCCCTTCCGAGGCGAGGTTGTCTGCACCGGCGATCGGATACGTGTAGGCGCTGGGCTTGCCCTGCTCGCCGTCGGTGACGACCTGTTCGCCTGCCGCTTCCAGCGATTGGACGGTCTCTTGCACTGCCCGCAGACAGATCTCGCGGTACTCCGCGTCGCGGAGCCGGCCTGACTGATGGTCTGCCAGCGCGGCGAGATGTTCCGGGGACCGGGGAATGCTGCCGATCGGCTCAGAAGGGATCTTCATGCCAGGACCCTAGAAGTCCGAGATCACGCCAGCCCCCATGCACATCCAAATCTCTACGAAACCAACCTCCCGAGTGACTCGCGAGCAACCAACGACCTGACACCAGACAAGTCGGCGGCAGGGGCGTCCACCCGCTGATCGCAGTAGCGCTCGCCGAGCTGCGGCGCAGAGTCAAGGCCGGCGACCGGCGATGGGCCATCGACGCCCGCGTGCCGGCCCACGCCCTCGCTCACCGCACGCAAGTCGGTTCCGCAACGGAACCCCTCAAGGAGAAGCCGGATGAATACCCGTCACTGGCACTTCGTGAAAAAAGCGCACCGCCGATCCGGCCGACGGCGCGGTCTACGTCAACGATGACGGCACCCGCTACCGGCGTACCGGCGGGCAGACACTCGCCGCGGAGACCGCCTACCAGCACCAGCTCGCCGAGTTCGGCTACCCGGTCCCGCGCACCCTCGAGGACGGCACCGCCGACGGCCACGTCTTCGTCGTGGAGGAATCCCTGGGCGAGCGCTCGCTCCACGACATGGCCCTGGAAAGCCTGGACGGCACACGCGCCCTGCCCGGGGTGTGCAACGCGCGCAGCGATATCGATCTGGTCTGCTACGGATCACGAGGCTCCGAGACCGCCCAGATGCTGTTCGCCGAACGATCGCTGATCCGGCCCTAGGAGGGAGAGAACCTCATCCGGCTCTACGCCCGGCGGGCAAAGTACATGACTGGCAGCTCGTTGGACGCGCTGCCAGCGGGAATCCCGCAAGCTTCAGGTCCTGACGGCCGGGGCCGGCGCTCATATCAACTGCGAACCCTCTGGTGTTTGCCGGGGTTCCGGTCGGGCCTGGTTTCCCCTGTGGCCCCGGTGATCGGCTAACAGCTCATCGAGCCTTTCCGATCTTTGCCTTGTCTTCAAGATGGTTTTAGGCCCCGGGTGAGAAGACGGTGCGGAAGAGGCCGCCGGTCCAGGGGCCGTCGAAGTCGGCTGCGGTGAGGGTGACGCCGGTCAGGGCGCGTACGGCGAGGATGAGGCAGCCTTCGGGCTCTTCGGTGTCGGCTTCGCCGGTGGGTTCGCAGTCGTCGGAGGCATCGAAGCCGGCCGCGGTGAGGGAGCGGACGACGGGGTGGGTGGTGTCTACGCTGCCGGAGGGGCCGTCCAAGTAGCCGCCGGACAGTTCGAGGCGGCCGAGGATGGCGCCGTCGTGGGCGATGGTGGCCGTCCTCGTGTCGGGGTCGCGGTAGGCGCTGATGGCGGTGCGGCCGTCGGCGGCGAGGGTGCGCAGGACATCGTCATCGAAGCCGATCCAGCTTTCGAATTCGGTGGTGAGAGTCCAGCCGCCGGGCATTTCGCGGCCGAGGATGAAGGCGCCTTCGCCCTGGTGCTCTTGGAGGAAGTCTGCGGCTTGGTTCATGCCCGCGGGGCAGGGAACGGGGGCGGCGACCCCCATGAGGTGGAGGGTTTCGGTGAGTGGGCGGGGGGCGACGGTTATGCACCAGCCTTCACCGAACATCTCGTCCAAGTCCACGGTGTGGCGCCTTTCTACTCGGGTTCGTTGGTCATTGTGGACAAGGCATACAGCAACGGACCCTGCCGCGAATACCTGCGAGGACGCGGCACCCGGCACGCCATCCCGGAGAAGACCGACAGCCAGGCCGCCCGCCTGTACAACGGCTCACACGGCGGACGGCCCCCAGCTCTGGCAAGTGCACCGTGGTGTAGAGCGCCCGAGCCCTGCGGAAGGCGATCGGCCGCCTGGGGGTGCTACCCCCCACGGCGGGGCCCCTGGCCGGGACGGTCCACAGGCCGCCGGGGGCTTCCTCGGTCCGGATGCCGCGCCTGTCGGGGGCGGGCCTGCTCCGACGGTCTCTTCGGCGACTGCAGCACCCCGCCCACGTCCGCATCCCGGTCCCAGCGTTCTCGGGCCGCGCTCACTCCGGCAGCCGCCGCAGCCAGCACCGTCCGGCACCAGGAGGTGAACCGGCCCCGGCGACGATGATGACGCCTGTGGGCGGGCGGTGCCACAGGCGGTGCCCGCCGCCGGACCTGTGCAGCGCCCAGGGGACGGGTTACTGGTCTGTTCCGTAGCGGAGCCCGTCGAGGATCAGGTCGAGGAGGCGGCCGGCCCGTTCGCGTTGGGCGGGAGCGCTGGTGATCAGCGAGACGCCGGCGAGGCTGAAGCCGACGTCGAGGGGGTCGATGTCCGAGCGCAGGAGACCGGCTTCGGCGCCGGCACGCAGCAGGGAGCCGAGCGCGGTGCTGAGCCTGTCGAGGCTCTCGGCGAAGGGGTCCGCCCCGGAGGCGACCACGGCCCGCAGGGCCTCTGCCATGCCCTGCTTGGCGGCCAGGTAGTCGATGAACCTGTCCATCCACAGACGCATCGCCCGGTCCGGTGGGAAGTCGGCCAGCAGCTCCGCGGCGCTGTCACAGACACGGACCAGCTCGTTGCGGTAGGCCGCCTCGACCAGCGCTTCGCGCGTGGGGAAGTGGCGGTAGAGCGTGCCCGAGCCGACACCCGCGGCTTTGGCGATCGCGTCGATCGGAACGTCTGCGCCTTTCTCCGAGAAGGCACGCACGGCTGCTTCCAGGATGCGCTCCCGGTTGCGGCGGGCATCGGCCCGCATCGGGCTCGGCTGGCTGGTCAAGGCTGCTCCCCTCGTCGGGAAGCCAGTCTAACTGGACAACCGGAGAACACTCCGGTTAGCTTTACGGATAACCGGAGAGCTCCCCGGTTATCGCCAATCTGCTTCCTTTCGACAGGAGAGCCCTGATGACCTCCCCGAAGACCGTTCTGATCACCGGCACGTCCTCCGGCATCGGCCTGGCCGCCGCCCTTGCCGCGGCCCAGGCCGGCTGGACCACCATCGCCACCATGCGCAACACCGGCAAGGCCGAGGCCCTGCTGAAGGCGACAGAGGAGAACGGGGTCGCGGACCGTATCCAGGTCAAGCGCCTGGATGTGGTCGACCCCGAGAGCATCGCCGCCTGCCTGGACGAGGTCGTCGCCGAGCACGGCCGCCTCGACGCGCTGATCAACAACGCCGGTGCGGCCCAGGTCGGCACCATCGAACAGATGAGCCTCGACGATGTCCGCACCGCCATGGAGGTCAACTTCTTCGGCGTGGTGGCCACCACCCGCGCCGCCCTGCCGCACCTGCGCGCCGCCCAGGGCCGGGTGATCACCGTCACCAGTGTCGGCGGCGCCGTCGGCCAGCCGTTCAACGAGGCGTACTGCGCCGCCAAGTTCGCCGTCGAGGGCTTCATGGAGTCCCTCGCCCCCGTCGCCGCCACCGTCGGCGTCGATGTCACCGTGGTCGAACCGGGCGCGGTGGCGAGCGAGTTCGTCGCCAACCTCGGCCTCGACGTCCCCGCCCTGCTCACCGCGGCCGGGCCCTACGCCCCGGCCATGGAGGCGTACCTCGGCCGCACCCGGGACTCCTTCGGCAACGCCCAGTCCCCGGCCGAGGCCGCCGCCCCGGTCATCGAAGCTCTGACCGGCGAGCACCCGGCCTTCCGGGTCCAGACCTCGGAGTGGGCCCGTGAGTTCGTCGGAACCACCCTCGCCGACCTCGACGGTTCCGCCGTCCAGGCCCTCACCCGCGCCTGGGTCCGCTGAACAATCCCAGAACAGGAACACCCGTAAGGACCGAGCTCACCGCACTCACCGTGGTGCACCGCTGGTACGCCGGATACGAGACCGAGCACCGCAACCCCGTCCACCAGGGCGATCTCGTTACCGAGAACTTCATCCTCCAAGCCTTCCGGCACGCCGGAACCACAGGACTCGCCGCGGCGCTCGCCTGACCGGCACGGCCACCTGCCCCTGTCCGGGCCGATTTCCGGACCCACAGGACCGGACACCGATCGCCGCAGGACACCGGCAGTTGCCCGTTACTGAGTACGTGTTTCTAAGCCCCGGTTCTGAGTAGCCTTGGGTTCTACGCTGGTGTGGTGTCCAAGGGCACCGGGCGAGCCGGGGAGAGGAACTGTCGGGCTTGTGGCGAGCGGCTGAGGCAGGGGGCACGGCCGCAGGCGGTGTACTGCTCGTCGGCGTGTCGTGCCAGGCAGTGGCGTACGGATCGGCAGTTGCGCAAGCGCCTGGCGGCCGTTCAGGGTGGTGCGGGTGAGGTCGAGTGTCCCGAGTGCGGGACTCGGTGGATCGCCGACGTCGACCGGAGATCGACGGCCTTGTACTGCGGGAAACGGTGCAAGGTGAGGGCCTGGAGGCGCCGGAAGGAAACGTTCGGCGGACGGTCACAGTAACCGCATCGCGAACGCATCGTGAGTCCAACTTCGTTCATCAACCGGTCATTTGCGGTCGTTCGTTGTGATCAGTGGATTTGCGGTCTGACTCTCGGCGATGAGCGGGTCGTGTCCACGTCACGGACTTCAGCTCCGTGCCCCGGCCCGTATGGGTGGTGAACACCATGCCGGAGGAGATCGACAAGGTCGGAAACGTCAGCCAGTCCCGTTACGAGCAGATCGTTGCCGAGCTGCGGCACGTCGTTGAACAGCAGACTCAGGCGTCGTTCACGATCGGCGACCGTGCGTTGGAGATCGAGCCGGTCCGGCCCCGCGGTGGCATCGCGGATGCGGAGTGGACGGTCAGGCAGTCCCTCGTGCGTCTGGCCGAGGACATCGGCTTGACGTTCAGCACGGTGAAGAACGCCAGGTGGACCGCATCGCGGTGGCCGAAGGAGCATCGCCAGGCGAGCGTGTCGTTCACGATTCACCGCGTCCTTGGGCGGATCGAGGACGAGGAGGATCGGTTCGCCGCGATCAAATCGCCGCCCGCGGGCAAGAGGCGGTGGACGCCGGACGAGGCCAAGCGGCGGGTGGGGTGGACGGTCGACAACCCCGAGACCCCGCAGGAGAAGGTCACCGCGATCCACCACCTGGCCCGGGACGAGGAGGTCGCCGCGGCGGTGACCACCGATTTCCTCAAGCGTCCGCAGGTGGCGGCCAAAGTCTCCGCGGAGAACAAGGTCCGGGTGGTGGAGGAGTTCACCCGGGACGAGTCGGTCGCGGCGAGTGCGGCGACCAGCCTGCTGCGGCGCCCGGACGTCGCCTTCAAGGCAATGAGTGACGATACCGCCCGCTTCCAGGTCAACCATGCCCAGAACGAACGCCACCGGCAAGCCCGCGAAGACTTCGAGGACGCCAGCCCGGTCGCCCCGGCCGTGAGGCACATCGACCGGACGGTGGAGTTCCTGGACCTGGTCACCGCCTGCCACTCGTTCGTCGCCGCGGCCGGCCGCACTGTCCCCGGCCTGCGCGACCGCCAGCTGTCCGACGAGGAACGCACGATCGTGCACGAGAACGTCGCGCGGGTGCGGGCAACCCTCGACTGGATCGAGACCGCGGTCGACACCGGCAAGGTCGACATGGACGACGAGCTCGCCCGCATGCTGAAGGGCGAGTAGCCATGCCCCGCGCCTCACGGCGCCGGGGCGACGCCGCCAGGCGGCACGCGGACACCGTCCGTTTCGTGCTGTTCGAGGCCAGACCAGCCGGCCTGCTGTTCCACCAGCTCGTCAGGGCGAGCGACCTGTCTCCCAGTCAGGTGCGGTCCGGGCTCGCGGCCCTCAAGGACGAGGCCGCCTCCAAGGGCTGGCCGCCGTTGATCTGGACGAGGACGGACGGCTACCAGCTCGGAGCCGAACGGGCTGCCCTGGAGGCATACGAGCGGGCGGTCGTCTCGGAGAAGTTGACCGAGTTCCGCCGGTTCATCACCGGCACCGTCGCCCCTCATGCCGCCGCCCACCCGAACGACAAGTGGGTACGGCACATCGTCGCCCAGCTCAATTCCATCGAATCCACCCTCGATCTCGTCGTTTCGTCCTGACCGCCACTGCGGGGGCGCCCGGCCAAGTGGCGGGCGACCCCGCAGTGCTTCCTGGAGGGAGTCCGCATGCGTCAGCGCTGTTATCCCTCCGACACCACGAATGCCGAATGGGCCTTGATCGAGCCACTGTTGCCTCCGCCGGCCTGCGAGACGGCCAAGGGCGGGCGGCCGGAGAAGCACCCCCGCCGGGAGATCGTCGACGCCATCCGCTACGTGGTCGATACCGGCTGTAAATGGCGGGCCTTACCTGCGGATTTCCCGCCATGGCGCACGGTTTGGGGGTTCATGGCCCGCTGGGCTGCCGCCGGCGTCATCGGGCAGATCCGCGACCACCTGGCCGGCCGCATCCGCCGGGAGATGGGCAAGGGCCCCCGCGCGGTCGCCACCGTCATCGACTCCCAGTCGGTCAAGGCCGCCGAGACCGTCGGCCGCAACTCCCGCGGCTACGACGCAGGCAAGAAGATCAACGGCCGCAAACGCCACATGGTCGTCGACACCCGCGGCCTGCCCCTGCTGGTCATGGTCACCCCCGCCGACCTACACGACAGCGCCGCCGCTAAGGAAGTCCTCTTCCGGCTCCGCCTCATGCACCCCGAAATCACCATCGTCTGGGCCGACTCCGCCTATGCCGGCAAGCTCGTCGACTGGGCAAAGGGGCACCTGAAGCTGACCATCAAGCCGGTCAGCCGTCCCAAGGACGCCTCCGGCTTCGTCGTCCTGCCCCGCCGTTGGGTCGTCGAACGTTCGCTGGCTTGGATGATGCACGCGCGTCGGCATGCGCGGGACTACGAACGGCTCGTTCAGCACTCCGAAACCTTGATCACCTGGGCAGCCATCACCCTCATGACCAGACGCCTATCCCGCAAAGGCGCCACCCGCGGCTGGACGAAAAAGAAGCCGGCACCCGCTACATGATGAGCACCAGCACACCAGCCGTCAGAAAATCGAGGCCCCCGCCGTCGCCACACGAGTGTTCACCTGAGTGTGACGCTGGACGGACTCCTTGGGCATCTCCCGAGCAGCCTTGGCAAGGTCAGTGACGACCCGTTCGAGACACTAGAAGGGTGGCTTGGGAAGATCAGAAGCGCGTACTTAACCGCTGGTACCGATGTTCCCCAAGGCCAGAGTAGCTACGGACTGGCTCACTGAGGTCCAAGGAGGGGCTCAACGTAGTGGGGCGCCACCCCCGGCCCGGTGCTGACGATGTCGGTAAAGCGCCCACTTTCCTGAGCCCATTGGTGGTGGCCGCTCATCCAGTCCTCGTAAATTTCGAGAACCTGGCCAACGTGCGTCCTGGCCTCTGCGGACAGCCGCGAGGCTTCCAAAATGTGGTTCATCTGACGCCGCCCCTGGACGTACCACGCCATGCGCGCATTGGCCATGTCCTGTGCACGGTCGACGGCCTCCTGCTGGCTGCAACCCACGCCGGCCTGGATCACCATCACGAGATTGTGCACGTCGTCGCGAGCAAGCTCCTTGGACAGCGAGCGGATGTCGTTGTGCCAGCAGGCGACGTCGGACGCGGCCAGCTCCAGATCCTGGAACTCCCGTGACCGGTAGAGGCTCATGGGCACCTCATGGCCGACCAGCGCTTCGGCGACGTCAAAGACGACGTGCATCGCCCCTGAGTCGCGACGATGTGCGATGTATTCACCGATCTCGGGAACCTGATGCTGGGCACGTCGAGCAGCTTCGGCCTCGTACGACTCAAGAAAGTCCCGCGTGTGCCCGTACAGGCGCGCCGACCACTCCGGAGTCCTGCCCCTGCAAGTCCGCTCCAGCAGATCCGCCAGCGCACTGGCAACTGGGGGAAGTTGTTCGGGATCACCGATGTCACCGGTAAGCACCCGAGCCATAGGGCTCATGGCCGCTCTCCAACGGTCGGGATCGCGGCCGAGGGGTCCTTCGTCCCCCTGGTCATCGATCATGAACATCCACGTCTTCCAATCGGCCCCGAGCAGAAGCTCATCCAGACCAACTTGGGTGTAGACGTATGCCGCAAGATGCCCCGATCGGAGCCTTCCAAAGCGGGCCACCGCTGCCTCGGAGGTAAGCATCCCCATACGCTGGGCCCACTCGAAGGTCGACGCCTGGGCCTGCTCACGATCGGGATGCGTTCGCACCGGGAACGGGACATCCGCTTCCAGCGTCGACAGCGGCGCGGCATCAGCCCTCACGGCCATGAGTCCACCCTGCTTTCTCCCACGAAGGGCCTGAGTCTCGGCTCACATGCTGTCATGAGCAAGATCAGTCACGCCGATCTCGGGCCGAACGCAGCCACGGAGGAGTGCGGCTTCGCGCTGGATCACCTCCCACCAAAATCGGAGTCGCCACCTATCGGTCGGAGTCTCACCCCCGTTCAGAAACAGGTTCTGAGCTTGTTCTTTTTCTTCCGGCTTCGAATGGTGTGTCGAACTGGGTCGCTCACCTGGGGATTCGCCGGACATGAGGGCGGCCTTCGTCTGATCATGTGCTCCGACCAAGGTGCACGTGACCACGACGAAGGCCGTGAGGTGAGTCTGCTGCCTGATGCTGTCCGGCGGGAAGCGTTCGCGGAAGCGTCACGCTTCCGGGGCGAGTTCTACGAGTGTCTGGCCGCCCGGCGCGACGCGTTGTTCGAGCTGGTGGACGCGGTGCTGTGTGCGGACGGTGCGGTGAAAACGCCGGTGGACCTGACGCTGCTGCCCGAACACCGTCGTGGGCACGGAGCGATGTACGGCGGCCTGAACCACGGCCGGATCGACACGGACCGGCTGCGGACCGTGCTGGCCGGGCTGTCGCTGCCACGGTTCGACGGCGGGCGCCTGGTCCTGGCGGTTGATGTGTCGCCGTGGCTTCGCTCTGATGCGCCGTGCTCGGCGGATCGGCTGTTCTGCCACGTCTACGGCCGCGCGAAGACGGCGTCGCAGTTCATTCCGGGCTGGCCCTACTCCTTCGTGGCCGTGCTGGAGCCGGGTGCCACGTCCTGGACCGCGATCCTGGACGCGGTGCGGCTGGGACCTGCGGATGACGCGACCGCGATCACCGCCGCCCAGCTCCGTGGAGTCGTTGAACGGCTCATCGCCGCGGGTCAGTGGCAGACCGGGGACCCGCATATCGTGATCGTCAGCGACGCCGGCTATGACGTCACCCGCCTGGCCTGGGTCCTGCGTGACCTGCCGGTCGAGTTGGTCGGCCGGGTTCGTTCCGACCGCGTGATGCGTCTGCCGAAGCCACCGAGGATGCACGGAGTCAACGGCCGGCCGCCCAAGCACGGCCCGGAATTCCGCTTCGCCAAGCCGGAGACCTGGCCCGAGCCCGCGATCACCACGGTCACGAACACCACCAACTACGGCAAGGCCGAAACGCAGGCGTGGGACCGGGTCCACCCCCGGCTTACTCACCGCTCCTCATGGCTCGACCATGACGGCGAACTCCCCTTGGTCGAAGGGACGTTGATGCGGTTGAAAGTCGAGCATCTATCGAAGGAACGAGATGCCCTGCCGGTGTGGTTGTGGTCCTCCAAGACCGGCGCCACCCCGGACGACGTGGACCGTTTCTGGCAGGCGTTTCTCCGCCGCTTCGATCTGGAGCACACCTTCCGCTTCGCGAAGCAGACGCTCGGCTGGACCACCCCGAAACTCCGTACTCCCGAGGCGGCGGACCGCTGGACCTGGATCCTGATCGTCGCTCACACCCAGCTCCGACTCGCTCGCCCCCTCGCCGCGGACCTCCGCCGGCCCTGGGAGAAACCCGCCATCGCCGACCGGCTCACCCCGGCCCGGGTCCGCCGGGGGTTCAGGAACATCCGCGCTCACCTGGCCTGTCCGGCGCGTGTTCCCAAACCTCGAGGCGCCAGCCCCGGACGGCCACCCGGTGCCAAGAACAAACACCGGGCACCCCGCTACGACGTCGGCAAAACCGTCAAGCGCCCCGAGACCCTCAAGGCCATCGGCAAGCCTGGAAGATCTTGGTAGATAAAGAACAAGCTGAGACACCCTCCTAGTCGGCGAGAGCGGCATCGAGGGACTGCTGCACAGCCCGTCCATGGGGACCCGCGCCGGGACTTGTGGAGCCTCCCGGCGAGGGTAGTGATGCAGCCATTTGAAGGCCACGCCTTCCATCCCGACCGACGCCCACGGCAGCCACTCGCGCACCGTCTCCGCCTCGGTGGCCGACGGGCACAGCACCCACGGCGTGGACCGCCGCCGTCCGGCAAACACGGACTCCAACACCGCCCTGCGCCGCTGGTACGGCCACACGGTCGTATCCGTTCCGGACAGCCGCAACAGATCGAACGCGGCGAAGCGAGCCGGCCACTCGCCTGCGGCCCGAGCCGCGCCGGCGCCGCGCCGGGCGAGCCGGTCCTGTAGCCGTTCGGCAGCGGGCAAGTGGCACGGAACGGAAGGCATGCTCGGCCCTCGATGTCGTGCATCCCGGGCACCCCGGGGTGCCATACTCCGAGTGTGACGGAAAGTTATCGCTCAATTGCTTTGCGTGGCCTCGGGGTTGTGGGTGCCGACTGGACACTCCGGGACGGTGAGACGTGGTGCATGGTCGCACCGCCGCGTCGTGTCCACCGCGAACAGGGGTGGAAGCTCCACCTTTCCGCCACACTGCTGTCCGCGCCCCAGGTCCTGGAGAACGCCGCCGGCGTCTTGTCGGTGCGCGGATGCGCGTTCAAGTTCGCCGTCTCACCGAGGGTGACCGTGGAGCTGACATCGGCGCGGGCGGCCCGCGCCCAGTCGGGGAAGTTCCTCACGGTGTACCCGGACTCCGACGACCAGCTGCCCGCGCTCGCGGAGGAACTCCATGAGCGGACCCTGGGACTCGCAGGGCCGGCGATCCTGTCCGACCGGCGCTACCAACCGGGCAGTCTCGTCCACTACCGGTACGGCTGCTTCGCCGCCGCCCGGGAGCTCAACGATGAGGGCCTGTACGAGAGCCGGCTCCGCGCGCCGGATGGAACCCTCGTCACGGACCAGCGCAACCCCTGGTTCTCACCGCCCCCGTGGGCGCCACCGCCGTTCCCCCCACCCCGACGGTCGAACCCGGACCGGCCCCACGGAGCCCCGACGACAGTCGCCGGCCGCTATAACGTCCGGGAGGCGATCCGGCACTCCAATCGCGGCGGGGTCTACCGGGCCCGGGACCTGCGCACCGGCGAGGACGTCCTGCTCAAGGAGGCCCGCCCGCACGTTGCCACCGACCGCAACGGTCGCGACGCCCGCCACTGGCTGCGCCACGAGGCCGACGTCCTCACCCACCTCGCGCCGCTACGCCTGGCACCAGCCGTCCGCGACGTGTTCGAAAGCGCGGAGCACCTGTTCCTCGTGGAAGACCTCGTCGGCGGCGAGAACCTGCAGCAGTGGTCGTCCCAACAGCTCGCAGGCGGCAATCGGATTCCGGTGAACACTGCACGGGCGCTGGCACGCGAACTCACCCGACTGGTCAGCGCGGTGCACACGGCCGGATTCGTGCTCCGTGATCTCAAGCCCAGCAACGTCGTCATGACACCGGAGAACCAGCCGCTGCTCGTCGACCTAGAGTGCGCAGTCCGCACCGGCGAGGCGGCCGAAGTGGTGGGTACCCACGGATTCACCGACCCCTCCTACCTCGACGGCCCGGACGGCAGCAGCGACCAACCGCCGCCTGCACCCGGCCCCGAAGTGGACTGCTACAGCCTGGGCGCCACGCTGCTTCACACCGTCACCGGCATGATCCCGCTGCTCGCCGCGGATCGTCCGCGCCGGCGCGCGGCAGGCGAACGGCTGAAAGCGATCGTTGATGCCGCCGCCCCATCGAATTCCACCCTCCGCGCCCTGGCCCCTCTCGTCGTCGGTCTCACCGCCGACCCACCTGACCGCTGGGACCTGGAGAAGGCCACCGCGTTCCTGCGGGCGGAACCAGTTCACGCCCCCGCCGTGCCGCCGGGCACGACGCCGGAACCCGAGCGCCAGGGCCTGACCGCTGACAGGGTCGACCAACTGCTCACGGGCGGCCTGGCCCACCTGGCCGCCACCGCCGAACCAGCCACCGAGTACCTGTGGCCGTGGCCTCGCAAGGCTCCCCAGGGTGATCCGTGCAGCGTGCAGTTGGGCGCGGCCGGCGTTCTGGCCGTACTGGACCGGGCGGTGCGCTGCGGTGAGCCGAGCGCCGAACCGACGCTGCGCACGGCCGCCCGGTGGTTGGACGAGTGCCTGACCAAGCCCGGGCGGATCCTGCCCGGTCTGTACTTCGGCCGCTCCGGCACCGCCTGGGCCCTGCACGACGCGGCTCGCACTCTCGGCGACCAGCAGCTGGCGGACCGGGCCAAGAACTACGCGCTGAACATCCCGCTGGACTGGAGCAACCCCGACATCTGCCACGGCCTCGCCGGCGCAGGCCTCGCCCAGCTCCACCTGTGGCACGCGACGGGTGACCACCGGTTCGCCGAGCGGTCATCGCAGTGCGCCGACCGGCTCCTGCACCTCACCTCGAACAAGGACAGCGGCGTGGACTGGCCGATCGGCGCCCAGCACCGCCGGGAGCTAGCAGGATCCGCCCTCTACGGATTCGGACACGGCCTGACCGGCCATGCCGCTTTCCTGCTCGCCGCAGGCCGGGCCCTTGACCGCCCGGAACTGGTCGAAATCGCGGCCGCCGCCGGGCACGCCCTGTGCGCCGTTGCCGAGGTGCGCGAAGACGCGGCCGACTGGCCCAAGGGACCCCGCCGAGGCGAGCGAACAGACCTGAACTTCTGGTGCCATGGCGCTGCCGGCATCGGTACTTTCCTCGTCCGGCTGTGGCAGGCCACGGCCGACCCGCGCTTTCGCACCCACGCCGAGTACGCGGCGAACGCCGCCCACCGGGACCGCTGGCGCGTCGGCCCGAGCACGTGCCACGGAGCTGCCGGCAACGCCCAACTGCTCCTCGACCTGGCCGTTGCCACCGGCGACCAGCACCATCGCGCGCGGGCCGCCGAGATCGCCACCTGCCTGTACGCGCGAGCGACCTGGCGCGACGGCCGCCTACTGGTACCGGACGAGACCCTGCGCGACATCAGCGCGAGCTACCACACCGGCCTCGCGGGCACTCTCGACTTCCTGCTGCGCCTCAAGCACGGCGGGAACCGCTCCTGGCTGGTTGACACCGATCAGCTAGCCGGAGAACCCCACGAAGAGAAGGGAAACAACAATGGAGACCGATCTCCTGGAACTGCAGGAACTGCCCGAGACCGACGAGCAGACCCTTGAGCCGATGATGTGCTGCGACACCGTCTTCACCACCGACCGCACGGACGGCTGTACGGAGCCGCCTCGCTGCCACTGAGCACCAGGCAGCACACGAGCTGGTTCTGTGCGGTCGATCCAGGCCGCACAGGACCGGACCAGCGAAGGAGGCGGATGTGACCTACTGGTCAGCGGTACTGCCCGACGACCTGGCAGCCGGGGCCCTCGACCTCGTCACCAACCTCGCCGGACCAGCGGACCGCCCGCTTCCGCGATGCCTGCGGCCCGACCTCGCCGCGGGTGGGCCAGGACTCGCCCTCGCCCATCACCAGCTGGACCTCACCCTGCCAGGCCGAGGCTGGGGAAGGCTTGCCACCGGCTGCCTCGAAGCCGCCGCCAGAGGAGCCCAGCGCCTCGGCACCTCCTCGCCCAGCCTTTTCGGCGGCCTGGCCGGCCTCGCCCTCACTGCCTGGACACTTTCACCCGGCACAGCCGCACTGCCCACCGTGCACGACCGCGTCACAAACCAAGCGACCGCACGCGCCGAGGCACTCCACGCCGCACTGCACGACCCGGCGAACCAGCCAGGCCTCCGCAACGACCGCGCACACCACGGACAGCCCGTCCGGACCTTCGACGTCATCAACGGCCTCACCGGCACCGGCGCCTACCTCCTGCTCCACCACCAGGAGCTCACCGCCCGAACGGCACTGCGCACCGTCCTCACCACCCTCGTCGCGCTGTGCGGCGCTGGGGACGCCCCCCACTGGCAAACCCCCGTCTGGGCCCTCGACGATGCCGATCTGCGCACCGAGTTCCCGCACGGGCTGCTCAACTGCGGTCTGGCGCACGGCATCCCCGGCCCGCTCGCGATGATGTGCCTCGCCCTCGAAGCCGGGATCAACGTGCCAGGACAACGAGCGGCTGCACGGAGTACGGCCACGTGGCTGGCAAACCACCGCACGGATGACCTCTGGGGCCCGAACTGGCCCGGCCGGGCATCACCCCCCGACCAGCCAGGCCCAGCGAACTCCCGCACCGCACGGGCGTCCTGGTGTTACGGCAGCCCCGGCGTCGCCCGAGCCCTGTGGCTGGCCGGTCGCGCGCTCGACGACCCCGGCCTGCGCGACCTCGCCGTCGAGGCGATGAAGTCCACCTACCGCCGTCCGGCAGCGCATCGCCGTATCGACAACACCCCTGGGCTCTGCCACGGCCTGGCCGGTCTGCTTCACATCACCACTCGGTTCGCGTACGACACCGGATGCCCGCAGTTCGCGGACGCAGCCGCTGACATCACCCAACGCCTCCTGGACCCACGAACCACCCTGCCAAGCGGCGAGCCCGGATTCCTCGACGGCGCAGCCGGGGTGGTGCTCGCCCTGCTCGCCGCCGCCACGAACGAGACACCCACATGGTACCGGGCCCTACTGCTCGCCTGAGAGGGCATTGTCTCCCAAAGTTTCTTCCCGAGGTGGGTGTTTGATGGTGGTTCATGCTCCTGACCAGGTTGGGGTTGATTCGCGGGTGAGGCGGCGAGCCACGAGGGCGATCACCGCGATGCAGATCATGGTGGTGGAGCGGGTCGGGAGGGCTTTGTAGTCGCGGGCCAGGCGGTGTTGGTGCATCAGCCGGCCGAGCGTGCGTTCCACGGTCCACCTGCGCGGGAGCACGGTGAAGCCGCGGGTGCCGGGCGTGCGGCGGACGACTTCGAGGTCGATGCCGAGGCGGGCGGCGTGGTCGACCAGGTTTTCGCGGTGGCCGCGGTCGGCCCAGCAGGACCTTGTCAGCTTCTGCTGCGGCAACGGCCTGCGAGGCGCCGCGTCATGGGCCCGGCCGCATCCGGCATTTGTTCTGTGCGCCGGATCCGCGGATCGTCGCGTGGTGGGAGGCGGAACGCGCCAAGGCACCACGGTGACTGGCTACCGGGCAGGCCCCAGGGCTGACTGGAAAGGGGAGGGGCGGGGGTCAATGCCCGATTTGGAGGCGCATCCGGTTGATCAAAGGCCCAGTATGGGGCCCGTGATCGAAGCTCGTCCGCGCTTCAGCGACCACACGGTTCATCAGGCGTCAAGGTTTCCGGTTCGCGCGAGGGATATTTCACGTAAGTGGGACTGTTGCGGCACCGGTGTCGCCTACGTGCCGGTCTGGGGGGGGGGACCGCACCCTCGCGGCCTCCGATCAGACGGACCTCGAGAACAGCTACGTCAATGTGCGGCCCTCGGTGAACTTCATCAAGCAGTCCATCCGTCAGAGCACAAACTGGACGGCCGTCGAGCCGAACGACGACCGCCTCCAGACGTCTGTGAAGACAATGGTCACCAGCTTCCTGACGGACCTGTGGCGGCGAGGAATGCTGGTCGGGACGTCACCCGATCAGGTGTTCTACGTGAACCGCGACGAGACCAACAACCCACCCGAGGAAGGCGTCCAAGGCAAACTGCGCATCGAGGTCGGCGCCGCACTCGGCCGTCCAGCAGAGTTCATCACCTTCGAGGTCTCGCAGCCCGTTGGACAGAGCTCCTGAGCCGTTAGCCACACGAACTGACCGGCGGCCCGGGATGAGCGCGGAGTCCTCCGCGATGCCACCACGCTGCCTTGACCAGATGGAATGCGGCCACCATCGCGGTGGCCCCATTCCATCAAAGAGGTCATTTCAGTTGGCGGCTCGGTGTGATGAGGCAGGTGGAGAGGGTGATGGAGGCGAGGGCCGCCGCCGTGGGTGCTCGCGGCCTGCCATCCGTGGGCTCGCAGGACCCGGGATACGCTGCTCCGACCCCTTATGACTGGAGGTCATCTGAGTGTTCCCTGCACGAATACGGACCGCCGCTCCGTTGGTCCTGGTGACTCTCTGCCTGTCCGGCTGCTCTTCACACTGGGGCTGCACCGACACGACGGCAGAGCGCGGTGAGGCCGGTGTCAGGGTGCAGGTCATCGATACGTCAAGGCGGCCTATCGGCGTCACCGCCGAGGTCGTCGACTGGCGCCTTGAGCCCCACCCGCAGGTGCCCTCCAGAGGCGACCAAGTTCACTTCCACTACCGCTTCAACGGTGCCGACGAGACGGACGGCCCTGCAGTGGACGCCTGCGCGGTGGACAAGAAACGCGTGGCGTTGATCTGTCAGAGCGTCTATTCCTCTGAGGCGTTCGGGCCAGGTGGGGACCACAAGGGCGACGAGTGGCTCGCTGTCGAGCACCCTGAACAGGTGGCCGGAGTGCTCTTGATACCCAATGACCAGTCCTACAGCAGGCGAACATGCGAGCAGGACGTCAAGGATGGGGGCGGAGTGCACCCTCCAGAACCAGCCGGCCCGGGGGACCAGCTGTAGAGATGTCATTTTCAGTTGGTGAGCCGTCGGTGGCATATGAGGGTCGCGGCAATGGCGGTGAAGGCAAGGAAGTGTTCCGGCTTTCGCTCGTAGCGGCGGTGGAGGCGTCGGCAGCCGGACAGCCAGGACACCTTCCGTTCCACGACCCAGCGGTGCCGGCCCAGGCGTCGGGATGACTCGGTGCCCTTGCGGGCGAGGCGGTGCCGCATGCCGCGGGAGGACTGCCAGCGCCGCAGATGCCGGTAGTCGTATCCCTTGTCCTCGTGCAATTTGCCGGGCCTGCGGCGTCGTGGGCCGCGGCGTGAGCAGACGGCGCCATCCCGACGACAGTCCGTTTCGACCCGAGCGAGTCCCTGGAGATCGACCGATGGATCCTGGAGCTGAGGAACCAGACCGGCATCCGCTGGGACAAGGCTGAAGTGATCCGGGAACTGGTGCGCATGGCGCGTACGCCCGACGGTGCCGTCAGCTTCGTTGCTCTGTCCGTGACCCCGCCGGGTCTCCTTGCGGCTGGCTTTTTGCTCAGTGGCACCGGCAGTTCCGCCATGTTCGTTGTCTTCGGCGCTGTCCTGGTGGCGCTGGCCATGGTGAGCCCCGCCGGCCGAGGGCTGTGCCTGATCCCGGACACAGCGCACTCCCTCGCAGCTGGGTATCGCCCGAGTTGTTGGCTCAGCCCGCTGGAACGGCGAGTCGGCGCCGGGGCCAGGCTTCCTGTGCGGCACGCCGCCCGCCGCGGTGCCGCCCGGGGGATCCCGCCGGGCCGGTGGTGACCGCCGGCGATCGTCAAACAGGGCGAGTGGGTGCCTAACAGCGCGGCCATGGGGCGCTACTTCGAAGATGCCGGTGGCTGGGGAGGGGAACGTCTTGATCGGCGTGCTGTAGGGGAAGTGTTCGCCCCAGCGGTGCGCTGTCCAGCGCTGATTTTGCACGTCCGCCCGAGCAATCCCACCACCCACACCCCGCGTCTTGTGGAAATGGGCCCCAATCGGGCACCACCGAGGCACGATGACGGCCATGACCAACGATTTCGCCATACCCGACAGCCCGAACGAGGCTCCCTCGCCCCAGCCCCCTGACGGCGCCAGACCTTCCGCCCGGCCACGTGGTCCCTGGTCACGGCCGTGGTCCGCCGGCCTGGCTGGTCTGCTGTGTGGGGCAGCGGTGGTGGGGGCGTGCTGGCTGGTCTCCTCGGACGGCAAGGGGCCCGTGGGCGGGACCGGCTCCCGCCGGCCCCCCGGTGAGGCGGCCGTCCCGGAGTCGCTGGGGCCATATCAGCGATTCTCGAAAGCCGCGCGTAGCACCCACGCCACCAACGCGGACCAGATCGCGCGGCGCATCGCCGACGTCGACGAGAAGAGCACACAGCTGCTGTCCAAGGCGTACGGCGGAGCCCCGGCCGCGGTAGCGACCTATGCGAACGCCGGCCTGTCCGAGATCTTCGTGCTCACCGTGGTGCGTGCTGTCAGCCCGCGCCCGTTCACCCCGTATCAGAACGCCGCACAGCTGGGGCTGGCGAAGCCCGCGCGTGAAGTGGTCACGGTGGGTGAGGTCGCCTGCTTGGTGCACAACCAGCCGACGACGGCGGGGAAGAGGCCCGGCCCGGAGGCGGTGACCGTCGAGTCCTGCCAGCGTACGGGGGAGGGCCTGACCGTCCAGATCCGCAGTGTCACGGGCGATATCCACAGTAGTCCGGAGCGGATTGCGGCCCTGGTCGACAAGGCTTGGTCCGGACTGTCCTGACCTACGGGGCGGTGCCTACGTCGGTTCGACGACCGGGGCCTGAACGGGCCGGGCAACTGGTTCGGCTGCGAATGCAAGCGTCGACTCAGCGGGGCTGGGCGTTTCCGGATCGCCAAGCTGTGCTGCAGCGACGATCTGCCAGGGCGCCTGATCCGCGAGCGGTGCGTAAGCCGGCCGGTTCACGACACGTCCGTTCACGACACGTCCGTCCCGGTTGCGTGGCCACGGGTTGCGGCCGTCCGCCATCCGCCGTCAAGGCATCGACATCTCTTGCTCCCGGAGGCGGCGGTCCCACCGCCCGAGGACTCCCGCCGGCGCCGTATCTCTCCCTGGGGGCCGGCCGAAACCCGCGGTGGTCATTGCCGCTGCGCGACCCGGCCACCGGGTGTCGCGTCGTCACCTCGAAGCGGCCTCGCCATCGGTTCGGCCTGAACCAGGTTCACTGGTTGACTGGCAACTGCACTGCCCGCAGGTGGTGTTCGCGGCCGCCGTCCGCTTCGGATGCCAGCCGATCCAGCTGAGAGATGGTGAAGAAGCGGTCGGTGAAGCCGGGCCATGTGGCGATCGCGTACGCTCTTACCTGCCCCGCGTCGGCGGCCTCCTCCAACACTGCGAACGCCTCGCCACACGAGTGGCAGCGCAGCCCGGTCGTCTGCCTGCCCGCCCTGTTTTTCTGTGCGGAATCGGAGACCTCTGGTGCCCATGGCTGACTCTCTGGTGCCGTTCGTTGAACGGTCGCGCGCCCTTGTCGCTGATGCTCGGGCCATCGTGGATTTGCGGCGCTACTTCGGCATCGATCTGCTGGCCGGCGCGCTGCCGTTCACCGGCAGTTGCTTCGAGGGCCTCGCCGGTGGGGGAGAGGGCCCTGAAGTCGCCGACACGGTCACCGCCACTGACCTGGTCGCGGTGGAATCCCTGTCCGTCACCGTTCCGGTGCCGGTCGCGCTGGACCTTCTGGAAGGCCGCCTCGGCGCGCGGCTGTCCGATGTGCTGCGTGCCTTTCCCGGGGGCGTTGGAGCAGTTCGGAGGTGACCGAGGCGGCCACCTCGTCGTCGCGGGTGAGGTCCTTGACGACCTTGACCCGCTCGGCTGCCGGCATGCTCGATGCCGTCTCCGGACGGCTGAGCAGGGAGGCGGTGACCTGGACGGCGACCTCGTCGTCGAGGGTCAGGTCCTTGACCGCCCGAACCTTCTCCTCGACCGAGACGGGGTTGTCGACCTGGTACCCGACCAGGCGTTTCGGCCCGTCGGTCGTCGAGGTGTCGTCGTAAAAGTAGGCGATTACCAATGCGGGCGGTTCGGGGTCGGAGTCTCCGTAGTCAGACGCTCTACGCGACGTCCCACGGAGGTCGGAACTGGTGATCGAGCGGATCCTTGCGGAGGCGGTGGTGGTCGAAGAGTCCTTCGGGGAGGTGAGCGAGTCAGCTTGGCTGTACCCGGAGGAGGAAGAGGTCGTGGCCTCCGCTGTGGACAAGCGGCGCCAGGAATTCGGCTCGTGCCTGACGGACCTGGAGCGACTCGTTGAGGGAGCCAAGCCTGCACGGTCAGGGATACGTCACCGAAGCCGTTGAGCAGCGACGGTCTGCATCCCGCCGACCTGGAATGATGCCCCTATGGAAACTGGTTTCCCATGGGGATCGACACCAACCGTCAATGTCGGCCTGTGGCGCTCCGATGCCATCGTGCTGTTCGACTGGCTGAACACCACCGACCTCAACACGGTCCCGGTCACGCATCCGGCTCAGAAACAGGCGCTCACAGACCTGCTGGCGCGCTTGGAGGACGAGGACGTCAGTGACTCCACAGCGGAGGAGATCGCCGCAGCCCAGAATGAGGTGGCCAAGGATATGGGCTGGTAGGACGCCCGCGGCGATCAAGCTTCGAGGGCACGGACTTGAGGTTCCTTGTCACCAGACAGCGCTCTTTGGCCAGCGGCGATTGACACCGCTGGTACGGAAGACGGCCGACGCTGCACTTCAGCGCCGGCCGCGTGACCACCCCAAAACGCCTACCCCGCCCAGTTCACTCCCAGCTCGGTCGCGTCGATGAACTCACCCGCCACAACCACCAGCTGGCCGATCAGCTTCAGCAGGCCACCACCGAAGAGAACGCCGCCCTCCGCAGGTTCCGGAGCCACTTGATGATCAATGGTCCTGCGAACGTCGATGAGAAATGGGTTCTGTCACAGATCACGGGGGGTGGTCACGGCGGGTGATGTCGCTGTTCGAATTGAGGTAGGGCGTGGGCAATGGCGGTTCGCTGCCGCGCCCGCGCCCTGGACCGGCTTGGCTCAGCCCAGCGCGTCCGTCAGGGCGGTGACGTAGGCATCCAGCCGCTCCTCCACGGCTCGTGTCGTCAGCTCTGTTCTCCCTGCCTCCCGCCATGGCTGCGCCACCCACTGCACTTCTTCTGAGCACGCCAGCCCGTCCCGCACCTGCCAGTACAGCCGCTCGCCCGCCAGCGACCCGGCCGGCTTCGCGGCCGCGGTCCGCGGCTTCTCGCCGCGGTCCAACGCAGGCCCGCAGCCGCCCCCTCCACCCAAGCGCACCGATTATCGGACGGCCTCTGACTGAGTGCTTCCGTTGGCGAATCCCGCCAGCTGAAGCACTCTCAGTGGTAGTGGCGCATGATGTCGGTGGCCCAGTCGGGCTGGGTGGTGTGGCCTTGGGGGCCGAACTCGGTCATGTAGGGCTTGATGTCGAGGACGGGGGTGCCGTCGACGGCGTCCAGGCCTTGGACGTGCAGGTCGAGGCCGTCGGTCTTGAGGAGGCGGCAGCGGGAGACGCCGAGCCGGTTGGGGCGGTTCTTGCCGCGCTGGGCGAAGATGCCGACCAGGGGCCAGTCGGTGTTGCCGCGCGGGTGTCGGGCCCCGGTCTGGATCTTGGCGGTGGGGACGCGGTCGAAGTGGTAGACGACTTCCAGGTGGGAGAAGGTGTCCAGGCCCGCCACCGCCTCCGGGCCGTACTGGTCGGCGTCCAGGCGGATGATCGCGGTCTCCTTGGCCCAGTCGTCGTCGCGGACCTCCGCCCGGCCGCCGACCACCCGGCCTACTGGCACCGAGACCACCGCGGCAGGAGTGCTGTTCTCGGGCATGTGCAGTGCCTTTCGCTCAAAGGCTCGGTCAGTTAGTTGAGTTGGCCTACCGTACCGATGGCCTGCGGTACATCGGTATGCGGCACGTGCGCACTTCGTCCGAGGCCGCCCATCACCGCCCTGGCTGCCAGACGCCTGCGCTACCTGTTGCCTTAGCCCGCCCGGGGATTGCTCACGTCCCCCGCGAAGACAGTGCGGCCCTGATCCGGTAGGCCGGAGCGGGGGCACACTGCTCATTGCGATGGGGGTTGCTCAGAGATTGACCGTCCAGTTGGGGCGAAGGTCTACCGTCGTGGCTATGGGCCTGATGCGGATTTCTCAACTCGCTGAGCGCACTGGTGTCCCGGCTGCGACGCTGCGTTTCTACGAGAGTGCCGGGCTGCTGCCGGCCGGCCGTACCCCGTCTGGCTACCGCGCCTATAAGGACGACGCGGTCGAGCGGCTGGCGTTCACCGGCGGGGCCGAGCAGCTGGGGATGCCCCTGGAGGAGATCGCAGGACTGCTCGCGGTGTGGGAGAGCAAGTCGGGCGCCGAGGTGAAGGCCGGCTTGCGGCCTCGGGTCGCGACTCGCCTGGCCAAGGCCGAGCAGCGGGTGGCCGACCTGAAGGCGTTGACCACCTTGCTGCACAGTGCGCTGGAGCACCTCAACGCGCTGCTGGAGCGGGCCGCCCGCTGCACCCTGGAGTGCGCGGTCCTCGCGTCGCCTGGATCTGGCACGTTCGGTCACGGGCCTGCGTTTCCCTCGAAGTCGCCTAGGTTGATCAGGCTCACCCGGTGGTCCCAGGCATCCCACCTCACACACTTCTGCGCGCCCCAGTAGTAGTTGTCGTAGCCCATGAGGTCGCCGTATGCCTCGTCTTCGTGCGCCCGGTCGGGTCTGCCGAACGCAACCAGGAATTCCTCGTACGAGGTCAGGTGGGCGAAGTGGGACAGATGAGGGCCGTAGGTCGTGAATCCGACGACCGTCCCGGCTCGAACCTTGTAGGTGAGCTTGTCGGCGCAGTACAAGAACCCGTCTGACCGGGCAGCGTGGTCGACGACCTCGTCGAGGGTCAGCCGGCGCCCGTCGGCATCGTAGTACTCGCTGTCGATGTTGGTGCCACCGCGGTACCGGGCGACCACGGAGGACTGGGCCCCGGTAATGCACTGTCGTCGAATGCTGGTGGCTGGTTCTCCCAGGGCTATGCCGCCCATCTCGACAGTCGTGAGGTCGAGGTGTGCCCGGGACAGCACGTCCAGGTTGTCGAGGATCTCGATCACCGTCAGAGTCTAAGCTCGCCATTTGGGGGCCGTGTCGAATCCGGCTCGAACTTGGGCGACCATTCCCCAGTTCACCGGACGTATGCGAGGCCGTGGCCCGATCCTGTGCTCAGCGACAATGCAGCGCGGAGGCCGGGATCGTGGGACTGGCCGAGCACAGCGTCCAAAGCGCGGCGTCACGCCTAGGGCGTGTATCGAAAATACCTGGTGAGGATGGAGGGAGCCCATTTTGTGATCCAGAATGTTTGGATGGTCACGCGTGAGACACCCCGTTTGATCCTGCGTCGCTGGCGCGAGGAAGACGTTGCGCCCATGGCTGCCATCAATGCCGACCCCGAGGTCATGCGGTGGATCCGGGACGGCAGTGTCCGTGACGAACAGCAGACTCGCGTCGGGATCCAGACATGGGAGAGCGAGTGGGAGTCACAGGGCTTCGGCCTGTTCGCCGTGGAGATCCGGTCCACTGGCGAGCTGGCCGGGTTCACCGGACTTTCGGTGCCCGACTTCTTGCCGGAGGTACTGCCGGCGGTTGAGGTCGGCTGGCGGCTGGGACGTTCCCACTGGGGGCAGGGCTTGGCCACCGAGGCCGCTGCGGCCGCTGTACGGTTCGGGTTCGAAGAGCGAGGGCTGGAGCGAATCGTCAGCATCACTCAAGTGGGCAACAACGCCTCCGAACGGATCATGACCAAACTGGGGATGCATCCGGTCCGTGAGACCGTCAATCCCACCGGCGGTCGGCGAGTCCGGGTGTTCGAGTTGTCGTCGGACCAGTACGTCACAACCACTCGTTGATGGCGGCAACGAGGACGGTAGCCTCGTAGCGGACCGCGAGTTTGTCGTATCTGGTGGCCACGGCTCGATATCTCTTGAGGCGATTTATGCCGCACTCGACCGCGTGCCGGGCCTTGTAGTCCTCTGGGTCGAACTTCGGTGGCCGGCCACCGCTGGACCCGCGCATCCTGCGGTTGCGGACCTGGTCGACCTTGTCCGGAATGGTGCAGCGGATTCCCCGGCAGCGCAGGTAGGCGCGGTTCTTCCGGCAGGCGGTGCCAGGCGTCGTGCTCGGCCGGCATGTCCCGCCTGGGGCTGCCGGTGCGGAAGCGCCACATCACCTCCTTGAACTGGTCCCGCAGATGCTCCGGGCAGGGGCCGAACCGCCCGACCGGTAGATGGGGCGCGATCAATGCCCACTCGGCATCCGTGAGTTCAGGACGAGTCACCCTTGCCTTCTACCAGGTCAGCATCACAGGAGAGGGGGACTTCTCAATCGTCGGGCAGGAAGCCCAGCACCTTCTGGAGGTCGGCAGGCTCGTGGTAGTGCACACCGGTCATCCCGAGCGTGATGGCAGCATCGATGTTCTCCAGCCGGTCGTCCACGAACAGACACCGGTGGGTGGCGACTCCTGCCCGCCCAGCTGCGATCTCGTAAATCTCCCGGCTGGGCTTGGCCACCCCCACCCGGGCGCTACTGACGACATGGTGCGCGAGATCCGCCAGCCCCATCGACTCAAGGTCACGCTCCAGCTCCAGAGTCGCGTTGGTCACCAGGACCAGGGGCATGTGTCCCCGCACCCGGCGCAGCAGGGCCACCACCACGTCGTCGGCCCGGAACGGAGCGTCGGCAAGCGCCGCCGCCAGCTCACGGGCGCTCGCCTGCGGCACCCAGCCGGACAGCTCCGATGCGATGGAGTCCACCCATTCCTCTGTGGTGATCTCTCCAAGGAGGATCGGCAGGTCGAGTTCAGGGGCGTAGGCCGCCCTTGCGGTGGTGCCCTCGGCCAGTCCCACGGCACGCTCCAGCTCGGCCAGTGCGGCCAAGTCGTAGAAGCGGATCACGTTGTCGAGGTCGCACAGCACCGCGTCAAAGGGCCTGCTGGATATCTCGGAAACCGTCACCGCCTCTGAATAGCACAACGTTCGACCACGATCGCAACCAGGAACAGGCCCTAGTCCCCCAGGTTCTCTGGGGGCACGGCCGCTGTAACCGCCGCGGGCAGCCGGCCATTCAGGATTTCCTGGCGTGGCGGTGACAGTCCGAAGTGCTGCTGCAAGGCGGTCAGGGTCGCACGCAACGAGTCGAACTCCTCGCTCACGTCGTCATCGAGGAGTCCGGCTTCCTCGAACGCCGGGAGCAGGAACGCCATGGCCTCGTCTGGGGTGTCGCCGATGTCGAAGCGACCGACCGTTTGGCCGTGATGCGGCCCCTGGCCTGCGCATTGACGGGGATGGGAACGTGATCGGCGTCGATCATGTCGCGGATCCAAGCCAGGCCGGTGTTGTCGGTGACCTGCTGCCCGTGCGCGTCGTAGAGGCGGATGGTGACGAGCTGCCGGCTTCCTTCCTCAGTTGTGGTCAGGAGCGCGCCGGGCGTTTCCCCGAGGCTCTTCACCGCCTGCAGGAGCTGGATTTGGTCTGCGGTGCCGAGGTCGGAGACCCGGCAGGCGAAGCGCTGGGCGTTGATCGCTCTGCGGCAGAAGCTCCGGTGGAATTCGGCGGTGGTGGGGTGGCCGTCGTGTGCGACCGCGAGCTGATGGGTCGTGCTGGTGACGACGAAGCACGAGGCCACCCACCAGGCGACCCCTTGGTGGATCTCGCCTGGGAACGTGCCGGCGACGTGGCCGTCACGGATGACCGCGTCGGTGTCGATCGGGTTAAGCACGGATCTCCTCCAGGTGCTCGATGACAGCGGCGGCCAGGTCGTTGGGGCTTTGAGCATCGGTGTGGAGCATGATCGCCGTCGGGTCGATGGGGGGCCGTGATCGTGGACGTCTTCCTGCAGTGCGGCCAGGCGGCCGGGCAGAACAGCTCGCTGTCGTCCTGCTTGATGCCCGTCTCGCCGCCATCCGAGGCAGCTGACTGGTACTGGGCGGACGTCATAGGGTCGGCCGACTTCATTCCATGCGGCGGCTCGTAAGCGGCTCGGCGAATGAACCAGACGCTTACGGTGCTCCCGGTCATCACCGGCGGCACAGTCGCCTGTTCACCTGGCCGTTCGGTGGGGCGAAGTCCGTCACGAGGCCCATGGGATTCCTGTGGGTGTGCTCACGAAGTGTCGACCACGGTGACGTTGCGCAGCTCCCTGATCAGCCTTGTAGCGAGAATTCCGCGGAGGTTCGGGTCACTCAGCCGTAGAAGGGCCTCATGCTGGTGGGTCATCCAGCCGTTGGCCGTCAGGGTGTAGGCCGTGCCGGAGTATCCCCACAGGCGAGGGCTGCGCACGCGAAGCGTGACGAAGTCCGTTCCCCGGAGGTGAGGACACTCCTCGACTGCGGTGTGGACGTGGGTGTCACACAGCGGTGGCATGGCGGTCAGGGAGCGCTCCGGCCAGGTGGGCGGGTCGTAGGACTTGCGCCAGTCCAGGAACAGCCACCCGTCCTTGTTTCTGGATGCAGGGAGTCCGCAGACCTGGCACTTCATGGTGAACATGGCCAGGTACTGGCGCCCCGGATGCATCTCGGCGTATTCAGGGCGGCCCGTTCCGGGCTTCTGCTCCACTCGCGCCCACAGCACGTTGCCAGTGCGGTCCTCAGGGCTTTCGACCTTGTAGCCGAGCCGGATCCCGGCCGGCCCCATCTGCACCATCAGATCGCTCTCCGGCGCGAGCCGCTCCCCTTCCCACCGCGCCACGAACGGCACCAGTGAAGGCTTCTTCAGCGGGCACTCAGACACGTGCATCATCCTCAAAATCGAAGTCTCCATCACCGGCATCCGGCCGCGCTGACCGGCGCCCCGCTCGTCCCGGCACACCGGCGGGGCCGGCGGTCGGTCGTAGCCCCAAAGCGTCCAGAAGGGTGAGGCGGTCTTCGTCGTCTCGCGCGAACCGCTCAACCAGGCGCTGCGAGGCTTCGGTTTCCGCCGCAGTGAACCCCCGGGCCATGGCAAGTAAGTCGCATGGCACCTGGGGCGACAGGTTAGTCGCCATGCTTCACCCTCACCGTGAGGGCTTTGCGATCGGATTCGCCGAACGTGGTGGTGGTCCAGCCACCGGCCTCAGTGACGAGCCGCCGAAGGGCCAGACGCTGGACGGGAGTGCTGGCGAGGCGGCCCCAGTTGTGCACCAGGCACAGCACCTCGCGTCGGCCCGATTCGGCCCGCATGGCTTCCAGCAGTGCGGCCAGCTGTGGCCGGGTGGTGCTCAGGGCGTGACTGCCGAGGTCGGTCCACCGGCCGGCCAGCACCCAGTCCATGCGTTCCGCGTATATGCGGCAGCCCGCCAGCCTCATGTCGAGCTGGTGATGACGGCGAGTGGCACACCGGTCGTACACGAACGCCAACGGGGGAGGGGTTGTGGTCATCGACGTGCCTCCGCCGTGTGCAGGACGAGAAGGTACTGAAGGTCTTTGGTGAGCTGCTGCACCTGGACATGCGCGGACAGGGGGCCTTCCCCGAGTCCCTGTTTCATCTGCTGCTCGATGCCGTCGAACCGAGCTCTCCGCTGGTGGGACTCTCCGCCCGCAGGCCACCGTCGGTGGGCCGCCTCACGAGCCTCGGGAAGCAGCAGCGCGATATGTCCCCGTAACTCTTCCTCCAGCATCACCATCGAGGAGAGGTCGAGCCGGCCGCTGCCGAGTTGCAGTGCGCGACGGATCGTCCCGCGGATCGTGTCCGCATCGATCGGATCACCGCTGGTCTGCCGCAGCTTCCCGGAGTCCTGACGCGATCGTGCGCTCACCGCGGCCTCCGCTTGCTGTGCCACTCGCAGGCCACGATGAACCAGAGGCGCTGGCCGCCGCCGACCGGAGTGGTGACCGATCCGGCCGGGGTGAGGGTGCTGTGCGCGGAGCCGCACCAGTAGCACGCCTCACCATGCAGCCGGGCGATGCTCACGTTGGGGTCCGCGGGAGGCGGAGCTGTCGATTGCGTCATGGTCTCTCCCTGTGCCGTTGGGCTCAGAGAGAGGTTGGCCTTGGCGGTACCCCTCAAGTACCCCTGTGAGGGGTAGCTTCAGAGGCTTGCTCCGGCGTGACACCACTCGGCGAAGTTCGAAAGGCTCTCAGCGTCCGCTCTCTTCAGCCGGCGCAGTGTGGCCACGTCCTCCTGAACCCACCGGTGTTCCCGCGCGTGCTGAGGGGCGATCCGACGAGCTACCTTCAGCGACTCGAACGCTGCATCCGGCCGACCGGCCCAGAGCTGGGCGCGGCCGAGTTCGATGTAGAAACCCGAGCGCCGCTCTGCCGGCAGGTCCCGCGGCGGCTTCCATTCGCGGGCCAGCCGCAGAGCCCGGTCCAGATTGCTGTCGCCGAGACTCACAGCCACCGAGACCTCGTGGACACGCACACTGTCCGGCCCGAACGCCGTTCCCCGGTAGACGCCTTCCTTTACCCGGTCGCCGAGAGCGCGCGCCATGTCGAGGTGCACAGTGGCGGCGGCACAGTTGCGGGCCCGGCCGGCAACCACCGCCGCGCGCATGTGCAACGCGCCACGGGCCGCCAAGGCCTCTGGCTCGTCGTTGCGTGGAGTGCGGTCAAGAGCCTGTTCAAGAGCGCGCAGCCCCGCGGCATGCGTCCGAGCGGCTAAGTGGATCTCTGCCCGGACGTAGGCCGTGGTCGCGTCCATGAGCGGCTCGTGGGCCTGCGGCGCTGCCCACTGCATGAGGCCGATGAGGCGGGCGGAGAGGTCCTTGGCACTACGCTTGAACGCGACGGCGTCCGCGGCTCGGCATGCGTCCACCAACAGCTGCGCGACCGCGGGCCGGTCGCCTGGTGCAGCAATGTGCAAGGCGCGACACAGTTCGGCAAGGAGCCCCGGGGCGGTACGGGCGATGCGCGTGTACTGGGCGCTCAGCCGATGCGAAACGACCGCTGCGACAGCTCCACGGAGAGCCCGCAGATCACGGCACGGTCCGTCCTCCGGCGCTTCGAACTGGGCGAGGACGGAGGACAGACCCGGCATCGCTTGGTGAACACGGTCGTCCGGACGCTCCAGGTCCGGAAGCAGGCGGCATGGGTCGATGCCCAGAGCATCAGCAACGGTGCTCAAGACAGCGTCGGACACGCCGCGTTCACCGCGTTCGATCTTCCGGATGGTGCCCAGGGCGACTCCCGCATCACAGGCGAGTCCGGATTGCGTGAGGCCGGCGATACGGCGTTCATAGGCGATGCGCGGGCCTAACCCGCGGTAGACGGTGCTGGCCATACTGTCTCCGTTCGGTTCAGCCACTCCGAACCGTACTCGGATCATCACGCTCCGGGAGCGAAAGTGGCTCTACCTGCCTCACTCACGGAGGCTGGGCCGCGCAGCCGAGGAGTCAGGGCGGAGGGCATCCGCCAGTTCGGCCAGGCTTCCGATCCGCCAATCCGCGGCCTGCGCGTACTCGCTGTCCGCCCACAGGTGCCCGAGGGGCCCGCGGCGCAAATGCGCCGTTCGCATCCCGGCTCGGGCCGCCGGCAGGACGTCGTTCTGTGGGTGATCACCGACGTACAGCACTTCGTCCGCTGAGGTACCAGCCAGCTCAACAGTGCGGGCGAAGAACTCGGGGTCCGGCTTCGCCACACCCCACTCTCCGGATGTTGCGAGCGCATCCACCGGCAGGTTGAGCGTGCGCAGCAGCTCGCCGGCCCGGACGGTCTGGTTGCCGGCCACGATTACACGGATTCCTGCGTCCTGGAGCGCAGCGAGGGACGGTCGCACGTCCGGGTACAGGTCCGACTCGTCCAGGAACTCTCCCAGGCCGGCACGCTGCATCGCCGCCCGCTCGGCCTCGATATCGATGCCAGGCCGCACAAGCCTCAGTGCGTCTGCGTTGTCCCGCCCCTGGGCCACCACTGCCCCGACCAAGGCGGACAGTGTGTGGCGGTTGACGCCGAGCCAGTCTGCCCACGTGCCCCAGCCGCGGTCATCGCGGATCAGGGTCTCGCCGACGTCGAATGCCACTGCACGGATCATGTGCGAAGCCTACGGCGGGTGATCCAGGTTCATTTTTCAGCGGCTCCCACGTGATCGAGCATTTTCGTTTGGTTGAGCCGGCGCTTACGGCGTGGTCGACTATTGAGCAACTCATGCCTCTGACGTGCTTCCATCTCCCGGGGATACTGAGGGGCATGGAGCTGCATGGGGACAAGGTTGTACTGCGGCCGGTGGCCGCCGGAGATGGGGCCGTTCTTGACAGGATCGTGCGGGAGCCGGAAGTTGCGGCGTGGTGGTCGCCCCCGGACGACTTCGAGGGCAAGCTCGCCGTTGTCTTCGAGGGCGAGGTCATCGGAGCGATCCAGTTCGCGGAAGAAGCCGACCCCGAGTTCCGGCACGCCGGCCTCGACATCTTCCTGACGGTGCGGCATCACGGGAAGGGATTCGGCACCGATGCCGTGCGGACCCTGGCCCGGTGGCTGGTGCACGAACGCGGCCATCATCGGCTGACCATTGATCCCGCCGTGGCCAACACCGCGGCGATCCGCAGCTACGGCAAGGTCGGGTTCAAGCCCGTGGGGATCATGCGGGCCTACTGGCGCGATCACCAGACGGGCACCTGGCAGGACGGACTGCTTATGGATCTGCTTGCCGACGAGCTGATCTGACCGGTCGGCGCCAAGTACACCGGGCGTGCCGTGATGTGGGCCGCACCAGTTCTTCGGTTGTGCAGACGAAGTGGCCCGTGCGGCTGGCTTCGTTGATCTCTGGGAACAGCGTTTGTCGACAGGTTCCGGAGTCACTTGATGATCAATGGGCCCGTGAACGTCGATGAGAAATGACGGTACTGACGTGGCCGTGAAGGCGGGACGGCCAGCCGCCCTTCAGGGCAACTGACCGTCGGTGGCAGGTAGCGGCAGGTGTCAGAGCCTGTGTGGCTTGGCCCTCGCTGCTCGTCAGCCGTAACCAGCGTTGGGACGGCCCAGCCGCCTTACGGGGCGACCAGTATGCGGCCCAGCTGTGCACGGCTTTCCAGCAGCCGGTGCACCTCGCTGGTCTCGGTCAGCGGCAGCTGGGCGTGGATCGCTGTGTGGAGGAATCCCTGGGCAGCGTACTCGGTAAGTTCAGCCAGGTCCTTCGCTGCGCGCTCGGGGTCGGCCGCATACGCGGCTATGAGGGAGAACCCGGTGACGGACCTCAGGGCGAACAGGTCAGTGACGGGGATGCTGCCGAGCTCGCCGCTCGCGGCCCCGTACGTCACCAGGCGTCCGTACGGGGCCAGTACGTCCAGGCTACGGCGCAGGATCTCGCCGCCGGCCGCGTCGAGGACGACATCCACACCGCCGGGCGCGGCCGTGCGGACCTGTGCCGGCCAGTCCTCGTCGGTGTAGTCGACGCCGATGTCGGCGCCCTGGATGCGGGCGAAGTCCAGCTTGGCGGCCGTGCTGGCCGTGGCGATGACCGTACCCGCACCGAGCACCTTCGCGAGCTGCACAGCAAGGTGGCCGATGGCGCCCGCGGCGGAGTGCACCAGTACGGTCTCGCCGGGCGCCAGCCGCCCGGCACGCAGCACACCCAGGGCCACCGGTGCCACCATGGGGAGCGCACTGGCCGTGCCTGCGTCGAGCCCGTCGGGTACCGGGACGAGCCGCTGCGCGTCCGCGACGATGAGGTCACAGAACGCGTCCTCGGAAGCCGTGGCGACCCGACGTCCAATCAGGGCCGGGTCCGTGTCCGGTCCGACTGCCTCGACCGTGCCCACCACGTCGCCGGTTAGGGACCTGGGTAAGGGCCGCGAGTAGAGCTCGGTCTGAGCCATGCCGCGCCGGAGCTGGGTGTCCACGAAGTTGGCCCCGATCGCCGCGGCCCGGATCAGCACCTGCCCCGCTTTCGGGACGGGCGCCGGGGTCTCTTCCAAGGCAAGGACCTCAGGGCCGCCGTAGGAGTGGTAACGGATTCGTCGCATGACAACTCTCCTCGAACAGAGTGGTGTTCTAAACTGGACCGATGGTCCAATTCCGACCGTACTGAACCGTCGGTCCAGTTGTCTATGGGTGTGGTCCTGGATGAGGAGAGAGCTGATGGCGGAAGGCCGCCGCGAACGCGCCGATGCGACACGCAATCGGCGAGCGATCCTTGAGGCCACGGAGAGCCTCCTTGCCGAGCACCCTCCCGAGCAGGTCTCGATGGAGCGCATCGCTGCTGCGGCGGGCGTGGGCAAGGGCACGGTGTTCCACCGTTTCGGCAACCGCGCGGGGCTGATGCGGGAGCTGATGCTGGAACGCGCTCACGCCCTGCGCGAATCGGTCACGGAAGGCCCCCCGCCCCTGGGCCCGGGCGCTCCTCCCCGGCAACGGCTGCTTGCCTTCCTCGACGCGGTCGTGGACGTGGTCGGACGGAACAAAGGTCTGCTGGCCGCTCTCGGGCAGGCGGCGACAGCCCCCCGCGACGCCCAGAAGGACTCGTCCGAACAGCACTCGGTCTACGGGTTCTGGCACGGCCACATCAGCGCGCTGATCACTGAGGAACGCTCCGACCTGGACGCCGAGGTGCTGGCCCATATCCTGCTCGGCGCTCTGCAGAACGGACCGATCGTGCACCTGCTGGGGCAGGGAGAGACTCGACGGCTTGCCATGTCGCTGCGGCTGCTCGCCACCGGCGCGCTGGAGGAGTGACGACCCGCCAGGAACCGCCCCATCCGTCGAAGCGGTGGTTACGCCGGATCGCCACGTACAGCTCGAACCGTAGAGGCAGGCGCGCAAGGCTGCTGGACAGGAACCGTCGGCACGGAGCGGATCTATCCGACGCGGCGGATGTCACAGGCGTACTTCTCCCAGTACCCGTCCAGACTGATGACCTCGACTGATTTGCTTGGCTTGGGTGCGTCGATCATGCGGTTTCCGCCGGCGTAGATGCCGACGTGTCCCCAGTTGTGTTTGTTGAAGACGATGAGGTCGCCCGGCTGCATCTTGTCGCGGGGGACGGATGTTCCGATGTGGCGTTGTTCCTGTGAGGTGCGTGGCAGTTTCACCTTGTGGTCGGTGCCTTGGTAGACGGCGTACGAGGTGAGCCCGGAGCAGTCGAAGCCGCCTCCGGACTTTCCGTTGATGGTGCCGCCGCCCCATATATAGGGGACGCCGAGCTGGGTGTATGCGGCTTCGACGATCGCGTTGGAGGCAATGTCAGCGTTCGAGTCGGGCTCACTGGGCTGCGTGACCGCGTACGTCTTGGCCTGGGCGAGGACCTTTTTCACGTACCAGTGGGCGTGGTTGTAGGAGTAGATCGCCTTGTACAGCCCCTTGCTGGTGCCGGTCTTGGCGCCGTTGGCGCACAGCATCCGTGCTGCGGCATACACCGCGTCGGTGGGATCCCATGGGCTGGGCGGGTTGGCTCCGCCGGGTGGGACGGGGTAGGCGTATCCCTTGAAGGTGGCCGGTAGGAACTGCATCGGCCCGACGGCGCCTGCGTAGGAGCGCATGGTGGGGTGGCGGGCGTGGTTGGTCTCGACCTTGCCGATCGCGGCGAGCACCGTCCAGTCCAGCCCCTGGCACGCGGCCGGCGCCGCTTGCCGGTAGAGGGCCAGCATGTTCGCGGGGATGTCGCTCACCTGACCGCTGGCCGCAGTGATCTGCGTCCCGGCGGATTCTTGCTCTTCCTGGTGGCCGGCGGCGCCGTTCGCCACGGCAGCGATGAACAGCACCAGGGTCCCGATCAGTGCGACCGTCCCTGCGCCGAAGGCGGCGCCGACCGCGATGACGGGTTTCTTCACGAACGTCTCCTCGGTCGCGTAGGCCGGGGCGGCGAGGGCTGGCGACGGGGTGGAGCAGGGGGCGTGGCCGGCCGGTTGGCCGCGGCGGCGCGGCTGCGGATGCGGTGCAGTCGCTGCTGCGGGCTCGCCTGCCGGCTGGAGGCTGGCGGCGTCAGCGGCCGCTGCGGGACCATCTGTGTCCGTCGGCTGCGCCGCGGTGCGGCGGCAGGATGCGGGGCGAACGGGCGGCCCGGGGTGCGGCGTGGCGCCGGGGTGGTCGTGCGGCGTGTCCAGTGGGAGGAGAGCACGGGTGGCAGACCGCGACGTGCGCGGATGCGGTTGCTGATCCAGCGGCCGCCGATGCCGCGCCAGTATTCATCGGCGAAGTTGTACACCTGCGGCTCATAGGTCTCGCGTGCCGCATCGAGGCGGTCTTTGAGCTGGGTGGCCGCGTCTGCGACCTGACCGGGCGCAGCCTGCACCGCAGCCGCGGTGCGTCGTGCGGCCCGCGGCCCGTAAACGGGCAGCCCCACCGTGCCCTTCAGCCCCGCGCGGCCCACCCGCATACCGGTTCGGGCCCCGGCACGCACCGTCCGTCCTGCGCCACGCGCGAGCCCCCTGGCGCCCTTGGCCAGGCGCCCGGTGAGCGCGCGGGCACCGCCGGCCCGACCCAGGCCGCCGCTGATCGCGCCGGCGGTGCCGCCGGTGGCGGCCATCATGCCGAGCATCAGGGCGGCTCCGCCGAGACCTGGGGCCTGGGACCTGAGCAGATCCAGACCAGCACGTTGCTGCTGTCCGAACTCGCCACCAACGCGGTGGTACACGCGAGGGGCCCGTCGATACGGATCATCATCGACCGGCCCGCGGCCGGCCTCGTCCACCTCGCGGTCGTCGACCGCGCCCCTCTCCTCCTTCCCCTGATGCGCGTACCGGACATGGACACCGAGTCCGGCCGCGGCCTGCTCATGGTCGACGCGGACGCCGACCGCTGGGGATACGAACTCCTCGGCCCCAAGTCCCGGCCATGGGGCAAGCGAGTGTGGGCGCAGGTGTCGGCATGAGTGGCTTCGTTCACGACTGGCGTCAGCGGTTGTTCATCACTGTGGGAGGCGCCCGAACGGGCTCAGGGGGAAGGATCGCGGTCCTGGCCGTCGGGCACGTGGTCGGAGGCGCCCTGCAATACGTCCTGAAGTGGCTCGCCGGCAAGGCCGTGACCGCGTTCTGCCAGGTCACTGAGGAACTGCTGGACGCCTACCTCGACCACCTGGCCGACGATGAGGTCCCCGTCGATGCCTGCTACCGCCGGATCACCGAGATCCGCAGGCTCTGGGCCTACCGGGACATCCTCCCGCCGGGCATGCGGCTGCCGGACGCCCCGCCCTGGGCGGGAGAGGACACCCAGGACCTGCTGGGACGCACCCGCGGCTACCGGGAGAACGGCACCCGCCGCATCGGCGAGATCACGATGCAGATGACCTTGCGCTGGGCGATCCGGTTCGTCGAGGACTTCTCCGACGACATCCTCCTCGCGCATGCCGAACACCTCGAACTGCACCACAGGATGCCGGAATGGCGCCGGGTGTTCGGCACCCAGATGCCGTCCGGTGTCACGCGGCACCGCAAGGGCGAACTGGCCCGGAAGACCGCCGCCTACCTCGACGGCCTCCGCAAGCGCGGCGAGGCCCTGCCGGGCACGCGCCGGGAGGACGGTCAGCTGGAGATCCGCTGGCGCTACCTGGCCGCGATCCTGGACTGCACCGCTGAATCCTTCCCGAGAAGTGGGACCGGCCGCATGGTGACCGAGTCCGGCCTGCCGATCGCGGAGCATACCTACCTCGGCAACGTCACCGGCCTCATCGACGGGGAGCCCTGGCGCCGCGACCGCATCCACTACGAGGGGGCACCCCGGCTCGCCCGGCTGCTGGCCACGGCCTGCTTCATCATCGTGGCCTACCTCTCCGGAGCCCGCCCCGGGGAGGCTCTCAATCTGCGACGCGGCTGCATCACGCACGACAAGAAGACCGGGTTGTGGCTGATGGAGGGCATCTACTTCAAGGGCGCCGAGGACGAGGACGCCAACAAGATCCCCGAGGGTGAGCCCCGGCCAGACCCCTGGGTCGTGATCGAGATCGTCGCCCGAGCGGTCGCCGTGATGGAACGGCTCCACCCCCGCCCGCTGATCTTCCCCAGGTCGATCGAGCCGCACTACCGCCAGTGGGACAACACCAAGCGGCACGGACACGCCCGCACCCTCCACGGCATCCACAAGGACCTGGCCGCGTTCGTGACCTGGGTCAACACCTACTGCGAGAACCTGGGGCGCAGCGACGCGATCCCACCCGACCGGCACGGCTCTCTGGCGCCCAGCCGGTTTCGCCGCACCCTGGCCTGGTTCATCCGGCGCCGACCACGGGGGCTGATCGCCGCCTCGATTCAGTACGGCCACGCATTTACCCGAATGCTCCAGGGGTACGCAGGCACCTACGAATCCGGCTTCCCCGACGAATACGCCTTCGAGGACTGGCTGTTCCGCATGGAGGGCCTGGCCGAGGACGAACAAGCCCTCGCCGCGGGCGAGCACGTCAGCGGGCCGGCCGCTGACGCCTACCGCTACCGGGTGACGGCGGCCAGCCGCGAGTTCGCCGGCCGCGTCCTGACCAGCGACCGTCAGGCCCGCGATCTCCTCGGCGGCCCCCGCCTGCAGGTCCACCACGGCCAGGGCATGACCTGCGTCCTCAATCCCGCCACCGCCGCCTGCCAGCTGAAAGGGGCCGCAGACGACCCGATGGTCACCCCGGACCTCGACGACTGCCGCCCCAGGTGCCCCAACATCGCGCGCACCGACCGCGACATCGAGCACGTCCGCCAGCAGGCCGCCGAGCTCACGGAGACCGTCACCGACCCGCTCGCACCCCCGATCCGGCATGAACGCGATCGGCACGAGCTCGCACGACTGGAGCAGATCATCGAGGTCCACCAGCAAGGAGCCGCCACCCCATGACCAGAGTCCCGATCGGGAGCGAGACGGACCCGGTCCGGCGGACGATCATCGCCGCGATGAATCGGCTCTTCGCCGGCACCCCCCAGCGGTCCAACGGTCGCCTCAACGTCTCCCAGCTCGCGATCGAGTCAGACCTCAAACGCTGGCACCTCACCCACCAGCACGCCGACCTCAAGGACCTCTTCCAGGAACACGCCGCGAAGGACGAAGCGAAACGGGCCGCTCACGTCCAGTCCTCAGACGCCTTCGAGGAACTCAAGACGAAGTACACCGATCTTCAGGCCCACTGCCGCTTCCTGGAGGCACGACTCCAGACGGTCGCGACCGCCGCCAACCTCCTCGCGCTGGAGAACGCCGCTCTCTCCGGCCAGGCCCTCAACGAAGGCAAGGTCCGTGCCCTTCCCCGCAGGCGGACGCAGATGCCGTGAATCCCCTCGGCCACCGCCTCCGCCTGAGTACGACCAACATCATTCTCATCGTCGTCACGCCGATGATCAGTCACTCGTCAGCGGCGCCCGGGTTGCCTCCCCGGCCGAATCGCTGATGCCAGCGCAGGGCGCCCAGGTTCTGCCACACCACACCGAGCTCGATCTGGGCTGGAGTGAGCCCGATCGCCTCAACCAGCTTCTCCTCGCTCATGCCGGCAGGATGCTCGTCCATCGCGCGATAGATCTTGCCCGCCCATAGCTCAGCGTCAATGAAAGGTCGCTTCCGGTATCGCTCTTGCAGGTCTCGCAGATGCTCACGAGAGCAGGCGACGATCATCCGGCCGCCGTCGAGCTTTTGGGTCGTGGGCGTGGACGACGGAGGAGTCCCGCACGACGGTATACAGCTCGGAGCCGTCGTCGATCATAGCTCCGCACCGGTCACACAGCTCGGGCTGAGCCTCGTCCTCGCCGACGGCGTCCGGATCGCTGTCCCTCACTCTTCCTGTCTACCGCTCCACAGAGGTCACCGCGTCCTGGCCCCCAAACTCCGGCATCAGGAGCCTGTGCTTCCCAGCACCGAGGCTGCGGAGGAGTAGGAGGGACTGGACACCGCCGCTGTCACTCACGGCTGGAGGGTAACCAGCTCTCGTGAGATCGCCGCCTTGGGAGCAGAGCAGCTCCGGTGGGCAAGGCTAAGCCGACCATCACGCCTCGCCGCTGACCGGACCGGTTGGGCTGTCTGGACCAGTCAGCGGCCCCAAATCCTCCGGCCCGGCTCGGGCAGCGCAAGCCTGGCCACCACTGTGTCTGCGATCGTCGACGCGCGCTCCTCTTCCAGTCCGTGCTGCGCGGCCATCTCCAGCACCGACTTCCGTACCTCGGCCAGCTGCCGCTGGGTCAGCGGCGGAACTGTCACGGCTTCGACCGGCCTGCGGAAGAGCTTGCGTAGCGCGGATCTCGCCCGGCTGGCCGCGCCGTCCGCGATCTGCTGTGCCGCCTGGTACACCGCCAGCCACACCACGGAAGTCACCAGCTCGGAGACCTCGCCGAAGCCGAAGCCCAGGGGCTGGCGCCTGCCGCGGCCGGCCAGCCGCCGTACGACTGTGGCGTCGTCGAACTGGTACAACGCCGTCACCAGCGGCAGTTCCTCCGTGGCCACCTCGGCCACCACGTCACGGACCACGTCGCGTACTAGCGTCCCGTCCGTCGTAATAGTCCGGCCGCCGGACCAAGCTGCTCCGGAACCAGCGCCCCATGAGTGGCGCTTAGAGGCCGATGGAACTCTGGGCGGACTGAGTTGAGAAGCTTGGGGGACTGGCTCGTGGGGAGTTTCCTCGGCCTGCTGTGTGATGGCGTCCGCGGTGGCGGCGATGGCGGTGGCGGAGGCGTCCGGGCAGGCGAAGGAGAGCAATTCGCTCAGGCGCTCTGCGTGCTCGGCGCGTTCTGTGTCCGTCACCACGTCTCCAGGGTAGGCCGGTGGCTCACAGCGGGGGCCCTGACTGCTTTACGCAAATGGGGCAGCGGTAGTTCGGCCGGGTGTTGACGGCCAGCAGGAAGCCGATGGCTTCGTTTTCGGCGCGACGCACGGTGGCTGCGGCACTGTCCTGTGGGAGCGGTGCCGTTCCCATGATGGCCTCGATTAGGTGGGTGAAGTGTTTCTCTGCCTCATCCCAGTTCGTTTCGGCGCTGGCCTTGAGGTGGCGGGCGCCGAAGGCCAGGACCGCGGCCTTGACGGCCTCGCCGCCCTGTTCATGCACGTCATGCAAGGTGATCACGGGCCGCTCCCGGAGGAGGGAGGAGAGCCGGGTGATTCGGCCAGGCGGCGCAGTTCATCCAGGACGTCGCTCAGCTCGCGTGCGTGGTGGGCCTGGATCTGTTCGGTGATGACGTAGCCAGCGGCCGCTCCGATGATGGCGGGGATCGCGGCCCAGCCCGCGAGGGACAACGGCCAGGCGCACCACTGGCGGCGGACGGCCGCGGGCGAGGTGATCCCGGTCATCACGTCGTAGGCGTTCGCCCAGCCGATCAGGAACCCGTTGAGCACATACAGCCCCGCGCATACCGTCAGCACGACTGTGCCCCGGCTGAGCAGCCAGAAGGCGAACCGGGGCAGGGCGTGCCGGTCGGCCCATCGTGCCCGCAGCCGTTGCCGTCGGCCCGGTGGCGGGGGCCCGCCAGACGGGCGCGCAGATGCGGAGGACACATCGCCCACGGTAGAGGCTAGGTCACCTCTCAGGCAGGTGAACGGCCATCTTTGGCACAAGAACTGACGTGACGTCACGCTGGCAGGCGGCTATTCAAAGGCAACAGCACCGTTGCATGGGCTGACGGTTGCAATGGATCCCTCACCAGGGCATACGCGGCCTCCACCCACAGGTAGAGAGCTCAACACACTGGCGGGATAAGCGATTCCGTCGGCGGCGTGCTCCTGCCGATCACCTCGGCCTGGGGCGTGGGCCTGTACTCCTGCCGCGGCCAGTCCTCCAAGACCTTCGTCTGCGAGGCGGTGCAGCAGTACGCCCGCCAGGGCGAAGGAGTGACGGTGGTCTTCTGTGGCGACTGGACGCTGTGTCCCTCGCTCCGTGGTCGAGCGGATGGAGCGCTACGGCAACGGCGACCTCGACCTGGACTTCCGGCAGATCGCCATCACCGCCGACGATGTCCGCTCCGGCCGGCTCACCACCCACGACGTCAACACCCGCGACGTCAACTACGCCCGCTACCGCGAGGAGTGCCTGCGCGAAGGCATCGACCCGAACACCGCCGTCGAGGTCGAAGCCCTCCGCCCCGGGGAACTGCGCCAGCGGCTCGACGTCGAGATCGAGGGCCTGGTCGACGACATCGACCAGTGGAACATCGAGTTCAGGGCGGAAGCCGCCGAACGGGAGCTGCTGCGGCGTCTCCAGGGCGTGGCGAAGAGGATCGTTCGAGACGAACCGACGTCAGAAGACGATCAAGGCGAGTAGCTCCGGTGCACCAGAGCTGAACAGCGAGGGGGCGGCCGCTCGGCCGCCTCCTCGGGCTGCTGGTTCAGTGTGAGGTGGCCGGGTGGACTGGTGAAGAGGTGGTGTTCCAGCCCTGCACTATTCGACGGTTCGCCCCGAGCCGGCCGGCCCGTGAGGGCGATTGCTATCCGGGGATGAGCCCGTCGTCGGTGAGCATCTCCAGAACCCCTTCGAAGGGCAGGTCCGCCGAGGGCAGACAGAACTCGGGCTCCGTCGAGCCGTCGGGCACGGGTGCCCCCAGCTGCCGAACGCCCGCCAGCAGGTCGGTCAGAGCCTGGTGGAAGCCCGGTTCGTCACCGGCCTCCATTCGCTCCATCATCTGGTTGTCGAGCACGTTCAACTTGGCCAGGCTGGCTTCGTCGAGCTCCCACCGGCCTTCGCCGGCAATCTGGGCGATCATCAGGTCTCCTCACAACAGGTCGTTGTTCGTTTGCAGGCTTGGATGGCCTCGGCCGGCCACGGCACAGCCGGATGGCGGCGTCACGCGGTGGTGCTCCGAGCCATCGAAAGAAGTGGTGCCGCGGTCCGCCAGCAGGTCAGTGCTTGAGCCCTTCGAGCAGTGCGGCCCGCTGCTTGCTGCCCAGGCTGCCGATGCGTCGGGCGCTGGGGATTTCGGCCTCCTCCATCAGCTTCACGGCCTTGACCGGCCCGATCCCGGGGAGGGCCTTGATCACCGCCGCGACCTTGGTCTTCTTGAGCAGGTCCTCCTTGTCGGCCCGCTTCAGCACCTCGGCCATGGTGACCTTCCCCTTGCGGACCTGGTCGATGAGCTCGGAGCGGGCCTTTCGCACCGCGGCGGCCTTCGCCAGTGCGGCCGAGCGTTGTTCAGCGGTGATGGTGGGCAATGCCATCGGGGACTCCTCTGTTTCGTGCGGGGACGCGGACGGGCGCGGCCGCGGTCCCGCACAGCGGTGCGGCGACCGTGACCGGCAGCGACAGCCGTGCCCAAACCGATGCCACATCAAGGCGCTTCGGGAGGCGATTCCTGCGAACGAGGGACGCGCACGAGCGGCACCACGTCGCCGGGTTGAGTCGGCGCAGGCCGCGCGCATCGTGTGCGCCGTCCTGCAGATCACCGGCGCGTTCACTTACCCCCTGGAGTTCCCGGCCGCAGCACACCAAGCCGCGTGTACCACAGTTGTCGCATCCGCTAGAGTGCTTAGGACTGCTCCTGAGCTGCGGAAACGCCAGTTGCACGCTCGTGGTGCCCCGGAGAAATGTCGGTGGCTGGGACCCTACCGGCAGATGCGTTCCTCGTTCCGTGGTCGGGCGCATGGAGCGCTACGGCAACGGTGAACTCGACTTGGACTTCCGGCAGATCGCCATCACCGCCGATGATGTCCGCTCCGGTCGGCTCACCACCCACGACGTCAACACGCGGGACGTCAACTTTGCCCGCTACCGCGAGGAGTGCCTGCGCGAGGACATCGACCCCCACGTCGCGGTCGAAGTCGAGGCCCTCGCGCCCGGCCTGCTGCGAAGCCGGCTGAACGACGCCATCGAGGCCATGGTCGACGACGTCCGGCAGTGGAACATCGAGTTCCGCACCGAAGAGGCCGAGCGGGAGCTGCTGCGTTCCCTGCAAGGAGCAGTGAAGAAGATCGTTCGGAACACCACGGTCGAGCCGGACGCCGAAGACGACGAGGACCAGTAGGCCCCGTGCCGCAAGGCGATACTGAGGCGGCTGAGGAGCTACCCCTCCCGCGGCTGGCTAACTGTCGTCCACCAGCGCGAGGAAAGCGGACGGGGACTACCAGCACACCGGACCGCTGGCTACGGTCTGGTCAGGCGTTCGCGAACGTGCCCTGGACGGCCGTTTCCTGTTGCTTGCACGACGGGCAGCGATGGATGGAGAACAGCAGCGACCCGTGCCGCAGCACGTCCCTGATGGCGTCCGGGCCGGCAGGGTTGTCGCACTGAGAGCGCCGGCGGTCCGCGCCGTCCTCGAACGCGCACCGCCCGCAGCGGAGCCTGTCGGGCTGCTCGCCGAACACGACCGTCGGAGCCGGGCTCGCCAGATGCACACAGGCCAGAAGGCAGCCGCGTTCCTGGGCCTGGTAGAGCGCGGCCACGATGGTCTTGAACCAGGCAGGCAGATCGGTCAGCGAGGTGGAGCGACCGCGGCCCGACCCGAGTACGGCATCGAGCGTCGCGGTGGTGTGAGCGGAGGCTGCCTGGAACTGGTCGCGAAGAGGGGTGGAGTTCTACATGGGGTCAGGGGACCGTCTGAACCAGGTGGTTTCTAGGAGGGGGTCCAGCGCGTCTGGGTGAAGCCCCCAGCGGTTGCTGGCAGACCGGTTTATGTGCCACCCGGCATGGACCCGTGATGGTGCCCCTGCGTAGGTGCTACCGACCTCCGGTGAAGGAGGGCGGCCCGTGGTGCTCGGCAACGTGGTGCTCGGTGTGGCGTACGGCCCCGCGACGTAGCCGACATGCTGCGCCAGGCGGGAAGCGAAGACAGCGGCATCACGCTGGACGACCGGAAGGTGATTGAGTGGCAAGGCGGTGGATCAGAGGTCTCCTCAACAGGTCAGGCGCCGTGCCGATCACGGCGACTGACCAGAAGGGTGCGGCCGTTGGCCTGTACCAGGGCAACGTCGTGGGCTTGAATCCTTGAAGATCACCACATGCGCCATATGTATCTGGTTGACTACTTAAAGTAAGGGAGAAGCGGTATCTGAAGCGAAGGAGGCCTGTGGTGACAACGACAGACGACGAGAGGACCAATCCTGCGGCCCGGCTCGGCTTCCAGCCCGGTCAGGTGGTCCAGGAAATTGGGTACGACGACGACGCCGACCACGAGCTGCGAACGGCAATCGAGGAAATTACCGGTCAGGGCCTGGTGGATGAGGACTACGACGATGTCGCTGACGTCGTCCTTCTCTGGTTCCGAGACGATGACGGGGACTTGACCGACGCCTTGGTCGACGCGATCGGACTGCTCGAAGACGGCGGCATCATCTGGATGCTGACTCCGAAGACCGGGCGCGATGGCTACATTGAGCCCAGCGATATCAGCGAAGCTGCCCAGACCGCTGGCCTCTCTCAAACCAAGTCCGTGGCCGTGGCCAAGAATTGGGTCGGCGCCCGCCTTGTGGCGCCCAAGCGGTAGCCAAGCCGTCTCAAGCATCAACGGTGGTGGTCATGCGACCCACCGGACACGCCCTAGCAATGGAGGTCAGCATGGCAATCGAATCAACCGGCGGTGTCCTTGTCGCGGTCGGTGATCAGGGCCTGCTGCGAGTCAGCCAGGACGGCGGCAAGACCTGGCAGAAAAAGACATCACGGGTCAGGACGAGCACTACTCGGCCATCGCCTACGGCAAGCCGTCGGGACAGTCCCGGCTCGTCCTAGCGGGTGCAGCCAACGGGCAGGCGAAGGCGTACTACCGGGCCGCCGCCGAGGAAAACTGGACGCCTGCCGCGATCACGGGCTCGGGCCAGCCTCGCCAGGTGGCCTGGTCCGAGGAGCGCCGACAGTTCGTCATGGTTGGTGACAAGGGCCTGGTTGCGATCAGCGACGACGGGGAAGTCCTGGGAGACGAAGACGGTGGGCGGCGGTACCGACCTGACGGGCGTGGCCTGGGGCAAGCCCGGGTGGATCGTCGTCGGTGCAGACGGCTCCCTCCTGTCGAGCACGGACGGCAGCGCGTGGACGCGTATCGAATCCGGACTCACTCACCCGCTGACCAGCATCACCTGGGACGGCAACCGTTACCTTGCCCTCAGCGCGGCTGGCCAGAGCGTAGCTGCGAGCACGGACGGCAAGTCGTGGAAGTCGGCCGAATTCGCAGATCTGCCCGCCTCGGGCACCGCCATTGCTGCCGTCCCAGGCTCTCAGCCGGTCTACGTCGCCGCTGGCGCCGCATCCAAGATTGCGAGCAGCAGCAACCCGCTGACGGCCTGGCAGCCCAGGAGCATCCCGGGGAGCACCAAGGCCAGCGCGACCTCCGTGATCTGGTCTTCCGTGCACCGGAAGTTCATCGCCACGATGGAGGGTTGCTTCGTCGCCCTGGGCGACGCAACCGGGGCTTCTTGGGAAGCGGTCCCGCTCGGCAGCCCGTGGGACAGCCAGACCATCCGCGCGATCGGCGAAGCTCCGAGCTTCTAGGACCGCAAAGCTCACGCTCCACCGCATATATGCCACCTGTGACCCGCGGAACCTCGGGTCGGCACGGGTGCTTGGCAAGCTCGGCATGACGTGGGAAGGACGTCATCGTCACACCGCGCTGATCCGGGACGGTTGGCGAGACTCCGAAATGTTCAGCATCCTCGAGGACGAATGGCGGGAGGGCGACGGCCCGGATACCGGGCCGGGCCGGCCGAACCCGGCCGCCTGAGCGCGGCCGGGAACTCAGGTGGCCGGGCCGGTGTCGAGTTCTGAGCTGCGCGGGAGGTCAGTCGTCGTCTTCCCCGGTGTAGAGCCGGGTATCGAGGTGGCCAGCCCAGGCCAGGGCCCACGCACGCAGGTCTTCAACCTGTTCAGGGCTCAGGCCGTAATCGCCGAAATCCTGGTCATCCCACCACTCGGCGCCGGCGAGGCGGTCGCGCAGGTCGTGGAGGCACCCAGGGGCCGGCCGACGGGCTTTGGGCGGAGCATCCTTCCTGCGAGTGGCGAAAAACCG
>NZ_JBIWOD010000013.1:0-250415 GCF_044767545.1 Streptomyces sp. NPDC101227
GCTCGACGGGCTCGCCCTGCAGGTCCTCGTCGGCTCGCACGCCATGACGCTCACCCGCATGCGCGCCACCTGCCAGGCGTTCATCGACGGCCTGGCCATGGCGCCCTGAGCTCCTGCGGCCGACGTCCCCGCTCCCCTGCCTTCCCCGCCTGCGCGACCTGATCCGTCACGTCACATCATTGACTGGCGGATCAATTATCAATACTGCCGCGGCCATCCGACCGACGGCATTCGACCGACGGCATCCGGCGGACAACCGGGGGATCCCTGGGAGCTGGCTACGTCAACGACGCCGTGCGCGACCGGTACGTCACGGCCTGCGGCGCGCTGTACGCGATGGGCGCGATGGGCGCGCCCCTGCGCGCGGAACTCGGCGTGGAGACCGGCTTCGGGGCGACGCACGTCTACCGATACGGCCCCGCAGACCCCGCGGCCCGGTCCCGCAGCCCGATCGTGCTGGTGCACGGTGCGGGCAGCTGTTCCGCCATGTGGAATCCGAACATCACCGCGCTCAGCGCCGACCGGCCCGTCTTCGCGCTCGACACTCCCGGCGACCCTGGGTGCGGCGACACGCCTCGGACGCCCCTGCACGCGCAGTGAACGCTCCGGCTGCCTGGAGCGCGCAGTCGTGGCGGCTGCCGCCTCCACACCCGCCCCACCGCCGCTGGCGACGCCCCATATGACCGGCTGGATGATCAGAGATCCGGCCAGTTCTCCTGAAGCCCGCTCGTCAGGCGCGGCCGGATGGTGCAGGGTGAAAGGGTGGTCGCCCGGCAGCGTTTCGCCGGACTGCGGCAGCCGTGGCAGTCGAGCCATGCGCTGTTGTTGATCCCGGTTGTGCTCATCGTGGTGATCACAATTGTTGACCTGCTGGTTCCGGCCGATATCCACCTCGGTCCACTCCTGGTCATCGCGCCCGCGATCACCGCTTCCTTCGCCGGCCCCCTCCTGACCGGGGCAATCGGAGTCCTGGCGGTGGCGGCCCAGGCGTTCATCGGATGGCACTTCGGCGTGCTGTTCTCCCGGAACGTGATGGTGCAGGTCCTCGCCCTGACGGTGCTGTCCATCCTGACCGTGTGCTTCTGCGTGGTCCGCGAGCGGCGCCGTAAGGAGCTGGACCAGGTGCGGTCGGTCGCCGAGGCCGCCCAGCACGTCCTGCTGTGGCCCCTGCCCGAGCAGCTCGGCCCGCTGCAGGTCGCCTGCCTGTACCTGGCGGCTGAGGACGAGGCGCAGATCGGCGGGGACCTGTACGCGGCCACCCGCATCGACGGCGGGGCCCGCGTGATGATCGGCGACGTACGGGGCAAGGGCCTGGACGCCATCGGGGAGGCCGCCCTCCTGCTCGGCGCCTTCCGCGAGGCCGCCCACAAGCACACGGCCCTTCCCGAACTGGCCGTCGGCCTGGAGCAGAGCGTGGCCCACTACCTTCCCGACTTCGAGGCGGAGGAAGAGGCCGGGGAACGCTTCGTGACCGCCTTGCTACTGGAGATCCCCGACGCCGATCCCCTCATCCAAATGACCAGCTGCGGCCACCCTCCGCCTCTGCTGCTCCACCCCGGCGACGCCGACCCCGTTCCCGTCCACCCCGCGCCTCCACTGGGCGTCGGCCCCACCAGGCCGGAGGACTACACGCTGGACGTGTTCTCCTTCGAGCCCGGCGACACCCTCCTGCTCTACACCGACGGCGTCATCGAAGCCCGCGACTCCCACGGTGCCTTCTACCCGTTCACCCAACGGGCCGCCCAGTGGAGCGACCACAGCCCCGAGAATCTCCTGCACCACATTCGGCGCGACCTCCTCGCCCACGCCGGCGGACGCCTCGCCGACGACGCCGCGCTCATCGCGATCCGCCGCACGTCGCTCGCGCACCCAGGTCGCCGGCACAGAAAGACCTTCCACGCCGCCGGGTTCCGGCACCACTGACGGACCGAACGGCCGTCGCGCTGTTCGGCCGCGGCCTCTCCACCCCAGTCCGCACCAAGGCACCGGCACGAGTCTCACGCTCGGCCGCCTGTCGGTCGGCCCCTCTTCAGGGCAGCGTCGCGGATGCAGACCGCGCGATTGATGTGCACACCCCAGGCTGACGCCGGCCACCGCACACCTGGCCGGTTGATTCGCCGCCCTCGAGCCTTCCCACGGCCGCCCGCCGCCGGCGTTCCGTGGACAACCCGCGTACCGGCAACCAGCTCGCTGCCCAACCTCCGTTGTCACATCCGAGGGGGCCGCGGTGTCTTCATGCCAACCAATCCAACGGATAAGGAAGATCATGACACTGCGTATTCCCAAGGCTGAGCTTCCCACCGAGATGAGCGAGAACATGATCAAGCAGCTCGGTGCCGTGCCCGAGCCCGTCGAGGTGGTGTGGCACAGCCCCAAGGTCGCCACCTCCAATCTGGAATTCTCAGCCAAGCTGAGCGAGTGGGATGCGGCCGACGCGAGCCTCAAGTCGTTCGCGCACATGGCCGTCGCGGCACAGGTCGGCTGCAGCTGGTGCCTCGACGTCGGCTACTTCCAGGCGCAGAACCAGGACCTGGACCTGACCAAGGCGAGCCAGGTGCCGCGCTGGAGGGAGTCGGACGTGTTCACCCCTCTGGAGCGGGACGTCCTCGAGTACGCCGAGGCCATGTCGAGCACGCCGCCGACCGTCACCGATGAGTCGTACGCGAGCCTGCTGGAGCGGCTCGGGTCGGCGGCGATGGTGGAACTCACCGCATACATCGCCTTCGTCAACATGGCGACCAGGAACAACGTTGCGAACGGGGTCACGTCGCAGGGCTACTCCGAAGCCTGCGAGATTCCGCTGGCCGAGCGCCCGGAGAGGTCCGACGTGGCATCGACGGCATGACCGAAGGCCCGTTCGTCGCCCATCGCAGCCTGCCTTTCACCGCCGCCTACGAGATGCTCGGGTCGACCACCGACGCGTAGGACGTGCTGCAGGAGCCCTGGCTGCGGTGGCCGACATCGACCACTCGCAGGTGCACGACCCGCGGGCGTACCTCATCCGGATCGTGACGCGGCAGACGCTCAACCGCCTTGCGGGTGAGCCGGTCGGAGCAGCGGGCCGTGGTGGAGCGGTTCCTCTTCGCGCTGCGCACGGGGCGGTTGCAGCTCTCCGTGGTGAGAAACCCGCAGATGCTGACGCAGCTGGACCAGCCAACCGAACTCGCCACGTAGGCCGGTTGCGACTCGGTGGTCGGTGGGTGTTCCGGGCGGTGACTACCGTCCGGAACACCCGGCCCCCCAACAGGAGGTCTCATCGTCACCATGACCGACGTCCGGGCCATCGCGGATCGCGTCGAGATCGAGCGTTTGCGTGGGGAGTTCACCGACGCGGGGAGGATGCACGACTGCGACCGCTTCGCGTCGCTGTTCACCCACGGCAGCATGGACCGCGACGAAGTCGCCGCCTGCGTCAGACGCCTGGCTGCGGACGCACACGACGTCTGCGACGTCTACCGACGGCGCGCCCCCGCCTCACGCCGCCCGACCTCCGTCCCCGTGCGGACCGGGCCGGGTTCGGATCACCGCGCGGTGTCCTCTCCCCCAGCCGAGCCCCGCCCCGCCGGCCCCCTGCGGGACGGGCGAGGCGGGCTCCGGTATGCCCGGGACCGGCACCGCCGCCGCACATCACGGCGCGTACGCTCATGGACATGGTTGAGCATCGAATGGTTGACGTGAACGGCGTTCGGCTGCACGTCGCCGAGCAAGGCGACGGCCCCCTGGTGGTGCTTCTGCACGGCTTCCCCGAGTCTTGGCACTCCTGGCATCACCAGTTCGGCCCTCTGACCGAGGCGGGCTTCCGGGTGGTCGCCCCCGATCAGCGTGGATACGGACGCAGCGACCATCCCGACGACGTCGAGGCGTACAGCATCTTTCACCTGGTCGGCGATGTCGTCGGACTGATCCAGGCTCTGGGCGAGGAGAAGGCGTACGTCGTCGGGCACGACTGGGGCGCGCCGGTCGCCTGGCACACCGCGCTGCTGCGACCGGACATGGTGCTCGGGGTGGCCGGCCTGAGCGTGCCACCCCCTTTCCGGGGCACACAACCTCCGCTGGCTGCCATGGACAAGAGGTTCGGCGGCCGCTTCTACTGGAACTACTTCAACCGCCCCGGTGTCGCAGACGCCGAGTTCGCGAGGGACGTACGCACCACCCTCCGCAAGTTCTTCTACTCGGCCTCCGGCTCCGCTCCTCACGCCGACGAGGTCAAGCAGCCTCTGATCGAACCCGGGCAGGGCTGGCTCGCGACCATGCCGGACCCCGAGGTACTGCCGGAGTGGTTCACCGAGGACGACCTCGACGCACTCACCGAGAGCTTCTCCAAGGGCTTCACCGGGGCACTCAACTGGTACCGCAACCTCGACCGCAACTGGGAACTGACCGCTCCATGGCACGGCGCCGTCGTCACCCGGCCCGCCCTGTACATCTACGGGGACCGCGACCTCGTCCCCGCCTTCCCCGGCACACCCGAACTCATCGAGCGTCTCCCCGACCTCATGCCCAACCTCTGGCGCGAGCCCCTCAAGCTGGCCGGTTGCGGGCACTGGACTCAGCAGGAACGCCCGGACGAGGTGAACGCGGCGCTCATCGAATTCCTCAGAGGCTGCGCCTGAGCCCGGCCTGCCGACCGGTCTCAGCAGCATTCAGTACCCACTGTGAAGGCGGGGCGTCCTGGTCCTGCCCGCCCGATACCGGACCGCCTCCAGGATCAGTGGGCGGTCATGCCAGCTCCAACAGTCCTTTGATCAGCACGGAGAAGCCACCGGCCAGGGCCAAGGCGAAGATGAGCCGACGCGCTCCCCGCTCCCGGACTCTCGGGGCAAGCGCCCTGCCGATGAGGGCGCCCGCCAGCATGGCAGCCACGGTCACCGCCCAGGCTGACCCACTCAGCCGTGGTACACCGTTCACGGCCACGGAGAAGACGTTCACCGCGATGCCGTAAAACTGTGCGTTCGGCACGAATTCGTGGATCGACCACCCCGCATTCAAGGCGTACAGCGAGTACGGTGGCCCGCCGACACCGGCGGCGGAGTTCATGAATCCACCCACGGCACCCGCGGTTACGGCGCCCCTCATTCCGGTCAGAGCCGGCATGCGCGCGCCACCCATCACGAGAGCCACAGCAAGCGTCACAAGAGTCCCGACGCCGACCAGCAGGACCGGTTCGGGAAGCCGGGCCGCCGCCCATGAGCCCGCAGGCACTGTGCATGCGGCAGCGATGACCAAGGGGACCATGGCACCGATGCGTACCCGTCGCCAGCCCGCGGCGAGTCCGACGATGCTGATGACTCCGGCTGCACAATTTGCGAGCACCACTCCCTGCGCCGGCCCGAGCATCAGAACGAGCACGGGGACCGCGATGAGCGCAAAGCCCATGCCGGTGAGCCACTGCACCGAAGCAGCCAAAACGACTATGCCGCCCAGCAGTAGCTCGGCCCCTCCTGCGCTGGCCACAGCAGACTCCTTCCGTCAGTACCTGCTTCTGATCTGGGACTGGTGACGAGCTGGTCTGGTGGACGACTCGTTGAGCCAACATGATTGATGGTGTGACGGATCCAGGTGATCGATTCCGAGGGTTTAGTGGTCGTAGGCGGTCAGTGCGCGCATGACCGGCTGGCCGCGCCTGAAGCTACTCCACTCATCAGACCCCTGGAATCGGTCATCTAGGCTGGCGAGGTGACTGATGAGCAGGAGCAGGTGCAGCCGTCGGGAGTGTGGGCCACGGCGGTAGGGGTGGCCAGGGTGCGGGCGCTGGAGACCGAGCGGGAGAACGCGCTGTTCCGCGACCCACTGGCACAGGCCTTCGCCGCCGCCGGCGGCCTGTGGCCCTCCTCTCCGCCGCGGCCCGATGACGAGGCCGCGCGACGCCGCCGGCTGGCCGTGTCGTTCTCCATCGTCATCAGGACGAAGTTCCTCGACGACCTGTTGCAGCAGGCCTCCGCGTCCGGGGTCCGGCAGGTCGTGCTGCTCGGCGCCGGCATGGACAGCCGGGCCTTCCGGATGGACTGGCCCGAGGGCACCCGGCTGTTCGAGGTCGACACCGCCGCCCCACTGGACTTCAAGGCTTCGGTGCTGCGCCAGGAGCGGGCCGTCGCACGCTGCGAGCGGATCACCGTCCCGGTGGATCTGCGTGAGGACTGGCCAGGCGCGCTGGCCGCCGCGGGGCACGACCCGGCCGTGCCGACCGCGTGGATCGCCGAAGGACTGCTGATCTATCTGCCCGAGGATGCGGTGGAGCTGCTGCTGGCCCGGATCAGCGCGCAGTCGGCGGCGGGCAGTCGGATGGGGCTGACGTTGGGCTCGCGCGGCGTGATCGAGCGCTTCGGCGCGGACGTCGCGCCGGGAACGGCGGCGTCCATGTGGGTCTCGGAGATGCCCGACGACCCGGTGGGATGGCTGGCCGGGCACGGCTGGGAGGCCGACAGCCACACCCTGCGCGAGCGGGCTGCCGCCTACGGCCGCCCGACCGGCACCCCGCCGCAGCGCGAGGAGCGGCCCGGCGGACTGATCTCGGCGGTCCGCCGGTAGAGCGCCTCCCGGCTCCCTGGATGATCGATTCCAAGAGGGCCTGATGCGTGGAGCCCCCTCACCGGTGCGCGCCGGTGATCTGCTGCGGCCGATTCAAACGGGGTTCCAGGAACCCCTCTCGCCCTACGAACGTCGGCCGGTTTCGGCAGCGTTGGCGTCCGTAGCGCCGGCCTCGGCACGTGACCACAGTCGCCGATTCACGTTCCTCTCCACTGCCCGCCGCGCTCAGTGGCTGGGCCCCGCTCTATCGCCGAGCCCGCCGCAGCACGCAGTCTCCGCACAGCCCCCCGCCGGGCACGCGGTAGTACAGGCAGCAGCTGCGTCGTGAGAATGCCGGAAGGGCGGGAGTCGGCGTTCCGGTGTCGCGCAGATGCGGGTCTTCGAGCAGGCAGGCGGTGAGCGCCACGGCGCGATCCGCCGCTTCCGGCCGGCCCGACCTGCGACACCAGTCGTGCAGCACACGGAGGGTGCCGACCAGCGCCGAAGCGGCGTTGCCCCACAACACCTTGGGGGAGATCGGGGACTCGGCGCTGATGGCGTGGTGCAACGGCACCAAGTGATCGTGCAGGACCGCCGCTTGCAGTCGGCTCGCGAGGCTCTGCTCGGAGGCCGGCGGCAGGGAAGTCGGCGCGGGCAGCCAGAGTTCGTCGGGTGTGCTCCGGTCCGGATGCCACCACAACGCGTCGCTGTCGAGATCGGGGGTGTCTCCGGCCACCGCCGCGGGTGCCAGAGCGATCGACCACAGTCGCCCGGCGAGTCCCTGGTAGGCAAGGGAGGCCGCGACCCGGCGCTCCGCCGTGCCGAGCCGTGTGGCGACCGTTTTCAGACGGTGGCGCAGTGCCGCCGGGTGTCCCCCTCGGTACAACTCCGCCAGGGGGAGAAAGCCCTGGTCGCGGGGCGATCCGAGGTCGGTCCGGACGGAGAAGAACGGTCCCACGGCGGCGGTGCGACCGAGCGTTGCGGTCATCGGCTCCTGCGGCACCGTTCTCTCCTCGGCTTGGGCTGGATGGCTCGGGCCCGGCTGGATGGCCCTGGTGGTCGGAACAACCGAGAGACGCAGGCCTGCAGCCTCAAGCCCGGAGCTTCGCGCACCATACCGGTGGGCAGCCGATGGAGTGGTGTGTCCTCTGCGGGGGCGGAGGTAGGCGCCCCAGTAGATCCAGATGTCGTCGCCGTCGGCGTGGGCGAACCACTCGTTCGCATCAAGCATGACGACGGTGTCCCCGCCGTCGTTCTGGCCCACTTCGGGCAGGCGGCGCGCAGGGATGTGCACCGGCCGGCCGACCTGATTCAGGGGAATGCGATGCCGCGCGGCCAGCGTCGAGACGCTGCTGATGCCGGGGTCGACCTCCACGACACGGTACGGGGTCTGCGCGTGCTCCTCGATCATGCTGTGGCGCAGGTCCGTCAGCGCGGACTTGTCCTGCCCCTTGCCCACAACGGAAGTGATGCCATCCGAGCGGGCGTATTGTGCCGATATGGGTGATGCTCGGGGCGGCCGGCTCAAGGCTCCGCCACCGGATGAAGCTCGCCGCAACCGGCGGTACGGCCGTCCGGGGCTCCGGCTGGCAGCCTGGCGGCGACGGGCTGCGACGGAGGCGCCGCAGGGGCTGGTGCTCGCCGGAACGGACCTGCCCTTCGGGGCTCAGGTGCTGGCTCAGCGGTGCCCCTCCCCGCTCCCGCCGCGGGCTTTGGCGGGGCCCTGGAACCGTTTCGGCTGCGCACGGGGACCGTCGTCCGGTGCCGCCGGGGGAGGGTGGGAGCGTGCATGACACCGCCGCCTTCGGGCCTGCTGCGGGCTCCGGCCCGGAGCTGCTGGACCCCGGCTTGGTGCAGGCCGTGCGGGAGACGGGCGCCTCTGTTGGCTTGGTGTACCTGCTGTCGCCGGGCGAGCGGGTATTGCGGCTGACGGTTCTGACCGGTGTTCCCCCGCAGATCGCGGCACCCTGGGCGCGGGTGCCGCTGGGAGACCCGATCCCGGTGGCCGAGGCAGTGCGTGAGCGGCGCCTGGTGTGGGTCGGCAGCCAGGCAGAGCTGGCACACCGCTACCCGAGGGCCGCCCTCGTGTCGCCGTACCACTTGGCGCTGGCGGCCGCACCGGTCACCACCGGCGCCACAGCGTGGGGCGCACTGGTGCTGTTGTGGCCCGGTTCGCGCCCGCCGCAGCTGAGCGCGCACGACCGCGACGCGATCGGCGCCGCCTGCGACCGTATGGGTGCGCTGTTGCAGCGTGCCGCCGACAGCGGCAGCCCGGTACCGCCGGGACGCGAGCCGCACGTGCCGGCCGCGCCGCGCGCTACCACGACCGAGCCCGTCGAGGCGCTGGCCGCGGTGAGATTCCTCGACCGCCTCCCGGAGGGCTGCTGCGCGCTGGACCTGGCGGGCCGCATCGCTTTCCTCAGCGCCGCCGCTGCCGACCTGCTCGGTTGCAACGCCCCGGACCTGCTCGGAGCACCCCTGTGGGAGGCACTGCCGTGGCTGGACGAGCCGGTCTTCCAAGACCGCTACCGGGCCGCGGTGATCAGCCGCCAGCCCACATCCTTCATCGCCCTGCGCCCACCGGACCGGCGGCTGGCCTTCCGGCTTTACCCGGACGCCTCGGGCATCAGCGTCCGTATCACCCCCACCGACGACTCCCCCGGGGCGGAGGGGCGGGGTCCAGGGCGAAGCGGAAACAACGACATGGCGTCCCGGGCAGGCTCGCTGTACGACCTGATGCACCTGGCCGCCACGCTCACCGAGGCGGTCAGCGTGCGGGACGTGGTCGAGCTGGCCGCCGACCAGATCATGCCCGCCTTCGACGCCCAGGGCTTCGTGGTGTCCGTGGCCGAAGGTGGGCGACTGCGTATCGTCGGGTCCCGCGGCTACCGGCCCGAGGTCCTCAACCGCCTCGACCTGCCGCCCTTCAGGGACGCCGCAGCGCCCACCGTGCGCGCGCTGACCACCGGAGTCCCTCTCTTCTTCGCCTCGCCCCCCGAAATGGCCCGGCTCAACCCCGATATCCCGCAGCTGACCAACAGGGCGGCCTGGGCGTTCCTGCCGCTGATCGTCTCCGGGCGACCGGTCGGCTGCTGCGTGGTCACCTTCGACCGGCCCCGCCCCTTCACGCCCGACGAGCGCGCCGTTCTGACCTCTCTTGCCGGTCTGATCGCCCAGGCCCTGGACCGCGCTCGCCTGTACGACGCCAAACACCAGCTCGCGCATGGCCTGCAGACCGGCCTGCTCCCCGCCGGGCTGCCGGTCGTGCCCGGCCTGGAAGTGGCTGCCCGCTACCTGCCCGCGGCACGCGGCATGGACATCGGCGGCGACTTCTACGACCTCATCCGTCTCGACGACACCACCGTCGCCGCCGCCATCGGCGACGTCCAGGGCCACAATGTGAATGCCGCCGCGCTCATGGGCCAAGTGCGCACCGCCGTCCACGCCACCGCCGGCGCACCCCCGGGCGAAGTCCTCGCCCGTACCAACCGCCTGCTCAACGACCTCGACACCGGGCTGTTCACCAGCTGCCTCTACGCCCACCTCGACCTCGCCCGCCACCACGTCCAATTGAGCACCGCCGGCCACCCGCCGCCGCTCCTGCGCCACCCCGGCGGACACACGGAGGTGCTTCGCGTCCGGCCCGGGCTCCTGCTCGGCATCGACCCCACCGCCGAGTACCCGGCCACCGAGATTCCGCTGCCACCGGGCGCTGTGCTGGCCCTGTACACCGACGGGCTCGTCGAAGCTCCCGGTGTCGACCTGGATGACGCCACCGCCGACCTGGCCGATCGCCTCGCACGCGCTCCACACCAGCCCTTGGATGTCCTCGCCGAAACCCTCGTTCGCCGCGACGTGCAACCCGATCCCCGCAGCGACGACATCGCCCTGCTGCTGCTCCGCTCACAACCGGTCGGCGGATGACGCGGAATTGCCACCGCCGCGTCGTCGATCGCGGACGCCTCCAGGTGCCGCACCACCGGCGTCAGGAGCGCGGTGCTCGAAGCTCAAGGGCTTGCTCAGCGTGGAACGCACCCCGGCGAGCACTCAAGGGACTCAGATCGGCCTTGGAGTGAACCATCAGCTCGCCACGACACCTGCGCTCACGAGCCGGGGCCCGTCCGGAACCGGCACGTCTGCCAACGGGTGCGAGCCATCCAGCGCTGACTCGTCCTCGTCATCCATGCTCGGGCGCCGAACCGGCATCCGGTGCCTCGACGGGCTTGAGCGCGGTCCGCGCGGCGACCGGTCCCTCGCACGAGGCACGGAATTCGTGCGCGAAGACCTCGGTGACGATTTGCGCCTACCCAGAGCCGACCAACAAGCAGGTCTTTCGACTTCGGCGTTGCCGAGAAGCTTCCAGCGTGGCGATCCCGTAGCAGCCGCACTCCCCTTCCTCACCGACTTTCCGACGGTCCGGGAACTGGGCGCCAGGCTGGGCCGACTGACTGTTCCGGGCCCGGTCCGGGGCCGGGGAACCTCGGAGGTCAGTGGTGAGAACGCAGTGGTGAAGCAAACAACAGGTCGCGCCGAAGTTCATGTCGCCACACCGGGATGCGGTAGTCGCCGACCGCCTCGCTCGGGGCCGTCCGTGGTCGTGCTGCTGACCTGCGCGATGGCGTTCTCGATGATGCAGTTGTTCCTCCTGGGCGCGCTCGGCCCGCTTCTGGTGGGCGAGTTGGGCATCTCCCGGACGGTGCTGGGGCTGACCAGCACAGCGGGCTTCGGCATCGCCGCGGCGCTGTCACCGGTGGCGGGGCGACTGGTGGACCGGGTGGGGCCGCGACGTTGCCTGGTGGCGTTGCTGCTGATTGCCGCGGTCGCGCTGGCGCTGATCGGTGCCGCTTCGGGGACCGCGGGGTTGTTGATCGCGGTAGCCATCGGCGGGCTGCCGCAGGCGCTCGCCAACCCGGCCACGAACAAGATCATTCTTGCCGTGTTCCCGTCCGAACGGCGTGGGGCGGTCACCGGGTTCAAACAGTCCGGGGTGCAGCTCGGGGCCTTTGCGGCAGGGCTGCCGCTCTCGCTGCTGGCGGCGGGCGTGGGCTGGCGCGGGGCGGTATGGGCGGCGGCGGGGACGGCTGCGGTGGCGGCGGTATGGGCTGCGTGTGCGCTGCCCGCAGACGCGGCAGCTGCGGCGGCCACCGGTCCGCGCCCGGCGTCGCGTGGGGTGGTGTGGCGGCTGGCCGCGTTCTCGCTGTTGCTGGGGTGCGGCATCGCTTCGGTCAATACCTATCTGGCGCTGTTCGGTACGCAGCGGCTGGGTCTGGCGCCGACCGCCGCCGCCGCGTTGCTGGCCACGCTGGGGGTGGCGGGCATGGGCGGACGGGTGGCGTGGTCCCGTGCGGCGGGACGTCAGCGCCGGGCCGAGGCTCTACCCGCGCCGCTGGCAGCCGGGGCGGTGGGTGCGGCGCTGCTGCTCGCGGCCTCGCTGCCGGTGCACATGGTGGTGTGGCCGGCCGTGGTGGCCGTGGGCGTATGCGCCGTATCCGCGAATGCGGTGTCGATGGTGCTGGTGATGCAGCGGGCCGCACCGGGCAAGGCGGGCGCCGACTCGGCGCTGGTGTCGGCCGGCTTCTTCGCCGGGTTCGCGCTCGGCGCACCGCTGTTCGGGGTGCTCGTATCGGCCACCGGTTATGGGCAGGGCTGGCTGCTGGTGGCAGGGGAATTCGCGGGCGCGGCGATGGTCGCCCTGCCGCGTCTGCTGCGCCGAGGACAGGGATGATGACGGTGGACGGGACGACGAACACGGTTGCAGATGACGGGGGTTGGGCCGCAGCGGCGTTGACTGGCCTCCTTGAGCGGGTCCGTATGACGGCGGCCGAGGTGGGCCTGCGCTTCCCGCTCTACGCGGACCCCGACACCGGTCGGTGGACCACGACGTCGCGCGGCTCCTGGACGGGTGGCTCCTGGGCCGGGCTGCTGTGGCTGCGCGCGTTGGCCTACGGCTCCGCCCGCGATCGGGCGGAGGCTGTCGCGTGTACCGGACGTCTGGCGCCCTGGGCCGACCAGGACACCGCGGCCCGGGGGCTGGTGCTGTGGTACGGAACCGCGCTGGCGGCCGGGCCCGGGCACGATCGGGCAGCGGCCGAACTCCGTGACCGGGCGGCACGCGCCTGCCTGGACGCCTACGACCCGGAACTGCGAGTGGTCCCTTGGGGAGACGCCTTCGGCGGGCCCCGGCTGCTGGCGAGGGCGGACGGGGTGCCGGGGCTGGTGCCGCTGCTGGCATGTGCGTCCGGCGGCGGCGCGGCAGCGGCGCGCGGACATCTGACACAACACCTCGCACTGTGTCTTTCCGAGGAACTGCCGCGTCCCGTCTGGAAGGCGTCGAGCGGTGGGGGGTGGACGGGCTGCGCGGAACCCGCGCCGGGGTGGAGCCGTACGGTGGCGTGGCTGCTGCTGGGGGTGGCGGACGGGCTGCACTGCGTACCGGAAGTGCGCCCGATGAGCGGTCCAGCAGGTGACATGACGGCGAGCGGTCTTTGGGATGCGGCGCGGCGGCTGATGGCCCTGCGGTTCGACGGGCCGGCCCCGCTCGTCCCGCATGACGGGGACCGCTCCGGCCCGGTGGACACCTCGGCGGCCGCGATCGAGGCGGTGGCCGCGCTGAAGCTGGCTTCCCTCGCCCGTGCCGAGGGATGGCACAGCGGAGCCGATCGGTTGGCGGGCCGGGCCGAGGCGGTGCTCCGTCGGCTGTGTGCGCACCACCTGTCGCCCTCGGGCGGGTTGCTCGACGGCTGCTATGACGCGGCACGCGGCATCGCCGTGCGCCATGAACTCGTATGGGGCGACTTCTTCCTGGCGTTGGGGCTTGCGATGCTCACCGGGCTGGTCGGGCCGTTCGTCACCTGAGCGTCGCGGCGCGCCCGATGTCAGTCCCGCAGGACCCGGCGCGCGACCGATGAGATGTGCAGCTCGTCGGGTCCGTCGAGAAGCCGGGCCGCGCGACCCGCCCGGAACAGGGCGGGCAGCGGAGTATCGGGCCCGAGTCCGGCCGCCCCGTGGACCTGGATCGCCGCGTCGGCGACCTGCTGGAGCATCCGGGCGGCCGCGACCTTGGCCAGCCCCGTCTCCACCCGTGCGTCCTCGCCCGCCTCCAGACGGGCCACCGCCTCGTAGACCAGCGGTCGGGTGCCGCGGATGGCGAGCAGCGCGTCGAAGACCAGCTGCTGGACGAGTTGACGGTCCGCCAGCGGGCCGGACGACTGGGTGCGGGAGCGGGCGCGGGCGCACATCAGGTCGAAGGCGCGGGTGGCCTGGCCGAGCCAGCGAAGGCAGCGCAGAGCGCGGCCGAGTCCGATCCGTTCACCGGCGATCCGCAGTGCGTGGCCCCTCGCCCCCACCAGGTGATCCGGGTCCACGGCCACACCGTCCAGTTCGATCTCCCACTGACCGCCCACGCCGAGGACGGGCAGTTCGCGTACCACCCGGAATCCGGGCGCCGTGGTGGGGACGAGCAGGAGCGACAGTCCGTCGGCCCCTGGCGCCTCGCCGTCCGTACGTGCCATGACGGTCACGAGATCGGCGTCGCCGGCGCCGGTGGTGAACCACTTTCTGCCGTGTAGGTGCCACGTCCCGCCGTCCGGGTCTTCGTCGGCGCGGGTCGCGGTCAGCTTGGGGTCGGTGCCGGGGGTGTCCGGCTCGGTCATCGCGTAGCAGGCGCGCAGTTCCCCGGCCGCGATCCGCGCCAGATACCGCTCCTGGACGGACGCGGTGGCGTGCCGGCTGAGCATCAGCACGTCCAGGAGCGAGGCCGAGCCGAGCGCGAGCGGGCCGTGGTCGCTCGCGCCCTCCGCCTCCGCCAGGTGTGCGTAGTGCGAGAGCCGCAGTCCTTGGCCGCCGAGCTCGACGGGCAACGGCAGCGCCCACAACCCGGCTTCCTTCGCTTCCCGTTGAAGCTCTCGCATCCGCGCCGTCGCTTCGGGCCCGCCCGCGTCGAACAGCGGCTCGCTGGGCACGACCCGCTCCCGTACGAACGCGTCGACCCGAGCACGCAGTTCGACTACGTCGGGCGGGCAGCCGGGCAGCCCAGGCACTGCAGACCGGCCTTCCGGCGCGGAATTGATGATGTTCACGGCTTTCCTCCACATTCACCGGGAACCCGAGGGAGCCACGGTCCGACTTACTCGCCATGGAAGTTGGTCGGCGCCGAACGACTTCCAGTTCCCGCACTTCCGTACGGACCGGACGGCAGCCCCGGCCGCCGCAGGAGAGGAGAGCCATGGGACCCCTCACCACGCTCCATGCAACCCAGCCCTTGGAGGAAGCGACGGTGCACGTCTCGGGCCCTCTCCCGCTCACGGGACCCGCGGCCGGCCACCTCCGTGCGCTTGGCGCGACGATGAAACAGGGGGAGGCCCAGGCCGGCCCCGCCCGGATCTCCCTCACTGTCCCCGGCCTGGGTACCGTCAACGCCGAGACTGCATGGGCGGACGTACTGCCTGATGCGGACGACACCGACGACGAGGCGACCGTCCAGGCGGCCACGGGCGTCATGGCCGTGCACGGCAGACGCGGCGGCGCGCCGCGCGGTATCGCCGTCGACTACGCGGCGACCTGCGCCTCCGTCCTCACCGTCCAGGGCATGCTCGCCGCGCTGGTCGGCCAGGCGCGCGGCGGCGGCACCGAGCGGGTGACCACCGGAGCCGACCGGGCCGCGCTGCTGTCCGTCTCCCAGTACCTCGCCGCCGCCTGCGCGCCGGAGGCCGAGGCCGTACCCATGGCACCGGGTGGCCCGCCGTTCACCGCGTCCGACGGCACACGCTTCGAGCTGGAGGCGCTGGAGCCCGGCACGTGGGCCGGGTTCTGGCGTGAACTGGGTGCTCCCCCGGAGGCGATACGTTCCGGGTGGCGCCCCTTCCAGTTCCGCTACGCCACCGCCTGCGCGCCGCTGCCCGAGGCCCTGCACGCCACCACGCGGGGCGTCCCGTGGGAGCGGATCCGGCAGGCCGCCGCCGTTGCGGGTGCGGCGGTGTGCCCGCTGCACCCCATGACGGCCACGCCCGGATCCGCGGCGCCGTGGACCATGGAGACGGGCAAGCCCTGGACCACACGGCCCCCCGTATCCCCCGCTCCGGAGGACCCGGCCCGCCCGTTGGCCGGTCTCACCGTTCTGGAGGCGGGCCGCCGCATCCAGGCCCCGCTCGCCGCCCATCTGCTCGGCCTCCTCGGCGCCAACGTCGTACGGATCGAGCCACCGGGCGGCGACCCGTTGCGCGGCATGCCGCCGTGCTGCTCGGACATCTCGGCCCGCTGGCTCGCCCTGAACCGGCACAAGCGGGCCGTCGACATCGACATCAAGTCGGCGGCCGGGCAGGCGGAGCTGCGGGAGCTGGCCTCAGGCGCGGACGTCTTTCTGCACAACTGGGCTCCGGGCAAGGCCGAGCAGCTCGGCCTGGACGCCGCCGCCTTCCAGGCCGCGAACCCCGGACTGGTCCACGCCTACACCAGCGGCTGGGCGGGCCGGCTCCCCGGCGCTCCCATCGGCACCGACTTCATGGTGCAGGCCCGCACGGGCATCGGCGAGGCGGTACGTCCCCTCGACGAACCCGCCGCTCCCTCCCTCATGACCCTCATCGACGTGCTCGGCGGCCTGCTCGGGGCCGAGGCGATCCTGGCCGGACTGCTGCTGCGCGAACGCTCCGGCCACGGCGTACGGGTGGAGTCCTCCCTGCTCGGCGCCGCCGAAACGCTCATCGCGGCCGCCGGACACCGGCGACGCCCCGCAGGCTTTCGACGTCCCCTGCCGACCGCCGACGGATGGATCGCCGCGACGGACGACTCGGCAGCCGCCGCACGCGATCAACGAACCGCGCTCGCGAAGCTGACGAATCAGCAAGCGCTGGCAGCACTCCGGAAACAAGGGCTCGCGGCCACACCGGTCACCACCGACCTGGCCTCTCTGCTCACCGACCCCCGGCTGAACGGTGCGCTCGGCCGCGACTCCCACAGCTGCGTCACCGTCCCCTCTCCCTGGAGGTTTTCGTGACGATCCCCCGGTACCCCGACCTGGTCCCGTCCTCGCTGCGGCGTGCCTGGGCCGCCGAAGGCCACTACCCCGACCTCGACCTGTACGCGCTCTTCCGGGCGCACCGGTGCGCCGATCCGGAACGGACCGCGCTGATCGACCGCGAAGGCCCCCTCTCCTACGCCCAGTTGGACCACAGGGCCCAATGTCTGGCCGTCGGTCTCGCCGAGACCGGCGTACGCCCCGGGGACGTGGTGGGCATCCAACTCCCCAATGGCCGCGACGCGGTGACCGCCGAGCTGGCCCTGGCGGCGCTCGGGGCGGTCGCGCTCCCCTTCCCGGTCGGGCGGGGCGGGCGGGAGGCGCTGTCGCTGCTCGGGCGTTCCGGGGCGCGTGCGGTGATCGCCGTCATCGAGTACCGGGGCGTGCCGCACGCGCGTGAGCTGGCCGGGCTCGCGGACGAACTCCCCGACCTGCGGAACGTGATCGCGGCGGGTCCCGGTCCCGTTCCCACGGGCTGCTTGCCGATGGCCGAACTGCTCGACGCCGACACGTCCTCCTCGTTCACCCCCACGCGCCCCGACCCCGACACCGCCGCCCGCATCCTGGTCTCCTCGGGGTCCGAGACCGAACCGAAAATGGTGGCCTACTCGCACAATGCTCTCGCGGGCGGCCGCGGCAACTCCCTGGCTCCTCTGCTGCGGGACGGCACGCCGCCCCGCAGCCTGTTCCTGGTCCCGCTCGCCTCGGCCTTCGGCAGCAGCGGCACCGCGGTCACCCTCGCCCGGCACGGCGGCACCCTCGTCCTGCTCGACCACTTCTCGCCCGACGCCGCACTGACGGCGATCCGCCGCCATCGGCCGACCCACGTACTGGGGGTGCCGACGATGGTGCGCATGATGCTGGAACGGCTGGACCAAAGGGACCCGCTGCACGGCATGACCGCCCTCGTCCTCGGCGGCTCACCGCTCGACGACGCCACCCGCGCGGAGGCCACCCGAGCGTTCGACTGCGCCGTGGTGAACCTCTACGGATCCGCGGACGGCGTCCACTGCCACTGGGGCCTCGCCGACGGCAGCCCCGCGGACCGCGGCCCAGGCATCGCGGTCGGCCGTCCGGACCCGGCCGTCTGCGAGATCCGTATCGATACCGGCCACGGCGGCGACCCGAGCGCCGGCACAGGCGAAATCATCGCCCGCGGCCCCATGACCCCGCTGTGCTACGTCGGCGACCCCGACCTGAACAGTCGCTACCGCACGCCCGACGGCTGGGTGCGCACCGGCGACCTCGGCACACTCGACGCCGACGGCACGCTGCGCGTCATCGGCCGGCTGAAGGACATCGTCATACGCGGCGGAGCCAACATCAGCCCCGCCGAGGTCGAAAGCGAGCTGTCCTCGCACCCGGACATACGGGACGTGATGTGCATCGGCGTTCCTGACCCGCTCATGGGCGAACGGCTCGCGGCCTGCGTCGTACCAAAGGCAGGGCGCGCACTCACCCTTGAGAGCCTGTGTGCCCACCTGGACACCCGCGGTCTGGAGAAGCGCAAGAACCCGGAACGACTTCTGCTGTTGGCGGACGATCTCCCGCTGACCCCAGCCGGCAAGCCCGACCGTGCCGCGCTGCGCGGGCGGCTGGTGGCCGGGCTTGTCCTGCAGCAAGCCGGCTGACGCGCAAACGGGCGGTGGGGCCGCTCACCGCGACCCCACCTCCCCGACTCCCCTGTTCGCTCAGGAACCGCCGAACGCCTTCTCCATCTGCTCCGCCGCCTTGCGGTAGACCGCGATCACATCGAGGTCCGCGCCCGGGTAGTTGACGATGTTGAGCTGCTTGGCCCCGGAGCCCGGCAGCACGGTGCCGGTGGACATGTTCTCGTTGTCGAGGACGAACTTCGGCTTCTTCGCCGACAACTTCGACAGCTGAGCCGGGGTGACCTGGTCCGGGCCATAGGTCCCGGCCAGCTGCGCCCCGGCGAGTTCGGCCGCCCAGGTGGTGAACGCCTGCGCCACCACGACCGGCCGCTTGCCACCGGGCCAGGCGGACTTCACCTGCTGCGCAAGCTTCTTCCGCTGGGCGGCGAATGTCGCGTTCCACTTGGTCGCCACCCGCTCGGTGCCGAACAGCTTGCCCAGCTTGGTGACTCCGGCCTCGGTCGCCGCCGGGTCGTTGTCGAGTTGCACCTCGACCAGCTTCGCCTTCGAACCGGCCGCCTCCTTGATCCGGCCGGCGAAGGGCTCGAAGGACGCGTAGAGCACGTAGTCGGCGTCCGCGACCTTCGTCAGGTCGGATGGCTTGAGGTCGTAGTCGGGTGCGTGGCGGATCGAGGCCGGGACGATGTACTGCACGTTCTTGGCCCCGGCGGCCTTCGCCAGCGCCGCCTCCCAGGAGGAGGTGGCCACGACGACCGGGCCACCCGACCGGGGCTTGCCACCGGAGTCGCCCGAGCCGTCGGAATCACCGGAGCCGCCGCAGGCGGTGAGCACAAGCAGCCCCGCACTCAGTGCGGCGAGGGAGCGGACGAGGAGGCGGGCAGGCGCCATGACGTGGTTCTCCGTTCGGGTATCAGATGGGCGGCGAGGGCGACCGCGCCCGCCGCGAGGACGAGAATGGGGCCGGGCGGCAGGTCCCAGGCCAGCGAGATCAGAAAGCCAACGATGTTGACCACCGCACCGATACCGATCGCCCATGCGGTGATCGACACCAGCGAGTGGCCGAGGCGGCGGGCGGCGAGCGCGGGCAGCAAGGTCAGCGCGTCCACCAACAACGCACCGGTCAGGCGGATGGCACCCGCCACCGCCACCGCGACGATGACCAGCAGCAGCACCGTCAGCCGCGGCACCGCAACGCCCGAGCACAGCGCCAACTCCCGGTCGTGCAGCAGCAGCGCCAGATCCCGGCGCCGCCAGATGAACAACGCCGGCACCGCCACAGCCAGCACCCCGAGCACCACGAGGTCGACCGGCCGCACGGCCAGGATGGATCCCCACAACAGGGCGAAGGCCCCGTTGGCGTTCACCCCGGACAGCGCCAGCATCAGCAGCGCCGCCGCGATCGCCAGGCTCATCAGCAGGCCCATCGCCCCCGACAGTCCATCGGCCGTACGGGCCAGCGGCGCCACCCCCGCACCCGCCAGCGCACAGGCCAGCAGCGCACACAACACGGGGTCCAGGCCGGCAAGCTGGCCGACCGCGATCCCCAGCAGTGCGACATGCATCATCGCGAACCGGACCGGCATGATGTCCAGCCCGACGATCACCACACCGACGACCGGCAGTCCCAGCGCGGCAAGCACCAGCCCGGCCGCCGCCCGCTGTACGGGCACTAGTTGCAGCAGGTCCCCCACCTGCCCGAACACACTCACCGCACCTCCCGCAGCCGGCCCGCCGCCATCTCCAGAACACGGTCGCACCGCGCGGCCATCGCCCGGTCGTGGGTCACCACCAGCAACGTCACCGGCAGCCCGGTGAGCACCTGAGCGGCCTCCTCCTGGCCGTCGAAATCCAATGCGGCGGTCGGCTCGTCGGCGAGCACCACCCCGCCGCCCGCCGCGACACAGCCCACCGCCCGCGCCAGATGCATCCGCTGCAACTGCCCACCCGACAAACTCCCCAGCGGCCGTTCCGCCAGGCCCCCCACCCCGAGCCGTTCAGCGGCACCAGCGGCCTCTGCCGGAGCACCACTGCTCGCCAGCAACTCACGTGCCAGCAGAGGAAAGCGCCCGGCAGCCGGACGCTGCGGAATCCACGCACACGCCCGCCGCCGCCACGCCCACTCGGCAGCGGTACGGCTGCCCCGCCCACCGACCAGGATCTCCCCCGACGTCTGCCGGTGCAGCCCGAGCACTGCCCGCAGCAAGGTCGTCTTCCCCGACCCGTTCGTCCCCGTCAACGCGATCCGTTCACCGGCCGCGACATCGAGATCGACACCCCCCACCGCCTCCACCCGCCCATGCCGGCACACCACACCCCGCAGCCGCATACCCAGGGCCGTACCGGTGGCCACTTCCAGATGCCTCTTGTGCCTCGTGCCGGAATCCACGCCTCATTAGTCGGGCGGCCCGGTCCCCCAGTTCCCGACTTTGTTGACGAGGAGGGTGATGCACGCCCGGCGGTGTGCGGTCAGCGGCAGGGGGTGCGGCTGTGGACGATCGCGACACCGGCCGTGATCAGATCCAGGGCCCCGGCGGCGAGACCGGCGGCGCCGATGCCGCGCGCGGTCGAGTCGCTGGTGGACAGGGTGGCCGACTTGGTAGCCGACGGGGGCCTTGAACACCAAGTGATCGGTGTCGTCCGGCAGCGCGCCGAAAGCTACGGAGAAGTCCTTGTACTGGCCGGGCGCAATCTTGCCCTTGGTCCCGGTGATCTCCGAGATGGCGTCCGTGACGGTGCCGTCGTCGGTCGTGTGTGATGGGCGGAGAGATCAGGTCAGGGCGCGTCATGACCGTCGATGTCATAGCCCGCTTCGGGGACGGAGCCCGGATCCGGGCTTCCGGCCGGGGCATGCATCGCACGCGCTCCGACTGGAAGCCCGGGTGGCCGCCGCTCAGCCGAAGAAGCGGCGCAGCCGGGCGCTCCGGCGAATGACGAGCCGGTCCAGCAGCAGGATGAGCAGCACGGACAGCCCGGCGAGCGGCATGGCGACGCCCAGGATCAGCATGATCAGGGCGACAGTGCGGGTGACCTTCGCGTCGTGCGCACGGCGGGCCGCCCTCCCGCGGTGGGCCGTCGCCGGTCACCGGCCGTTGAGCGCAGCGCGGCACACACCACAGAACATGGCCGCGTTCCTCCCGTACCGGCGCATCAGCTGCCCGCACTCGGCGCACGGCCCCAGTTCCCAGGGCGGGCAGCCCAGGGCGGCGGAGGCCGCGGCCCGCTCGACGGAGGTGATCAGCACCGGGTTGCGCGCCCGCCGCAGCGGCATCCGAGGGAGGGTGAGGCCACCGGTCGGCCGGTCCAGATCACGAACGGGCCGGGCATCGCTGACGAACCGGCCTTCCTCTCCGGCCCGGCACTGCCTGTCGATCTCATCCTCGGCGAAGGTGATTTCGTCGGCGCCCTCCTGGGCCGGAGCGTCGGGGAGGGGCTCCGCCTCTCCTACCAGCTCCTCCCAGAGCTCGCAGTCAGCCACCGGCACCCACATGTGCCGTCCGGCCCGGCCGCCGCCGCGGTTGGGTACGTAGACGGGCACGCTGTCGCCCGTCGCGCTCTGCAGCACGAGGTCTTCCAGATGCACCGCCTTCTTCTCCGGATGACACAGCGCGGGCAGGAACCACTCGGCGTGCATAGCGCCACAGTGGCCGGCGCCTTCCGTGTCCGGGCAGTGGCGGTGGCTGCTGGGCACGCACTTCCAGACCTGAAGGTGCCGGTACCCGCCGCGGATCACCATCTCCTTGCCGCCGGCGATGTCCTTCCAGGGCATGTCGTCCACGCGAGCCCAGGGTGCCCGGTCGATCAGCGAAGCCGTACGGTCCTTCGCCACCCACAGGGGCGTGATGCCGTGCGCCACGGCATTGACGGACCTGCGGTGCACGCTGCTGGGGCCGAGATGGTGGTACTGGACCTCCCACCCGACGCGTATACCTCCCGGGCCGGTGACGAGAGCATCCGAGATGCTCCGCCGGTTGGCCATGGGCGCCTCGGCCTCGGCCTCCAGGCCGTACCGCGAGGCGGTCTCGACGACCCGCTCCTTTGTGGCCTTGTGCTGCGCGCTCTCGGCCGGGGTCGCCTTGTGCGTGATCGGTAGGTGCGAGGCGACAAGCGGCCGGCGGCCCCCGAAACGGCCTCGACGGATGAACATCCACGGCGACTTCCCGCCCGATTCCGACAAACACTCGCGCCCGTCGTGGTGTGCGAGGCATTCGAGCAGCTGGGGGTCGCGGTCGGCGATGCTCGCGACGATCTCCCGCAGCAGATCGGGACGCCCCGGATGACCGAGGTCAGGCAGTGACAGATTGATCTCTATGCCATATCCGGTGTGCCATACCGCATTTGCCATCTCTCCACCATAGAAACCGCCACTGACATCCGACAGGGCTGCGCGCAAAGGGAGATGGGGCAGGCGACAGATAGCCGGGCGGCAGAATTCCGCCGCCCGGCCCAGTGAGGTGCCGGCCTCACGGACAGGAAACCGGAACCGGTTACGCCGCAACTATCTGTGCACGCCCCACGCCCTTCTCCGCCGCGCTCAGCCAACAGGCGAGTTCGGCGCGGGCGCGGGCCACGCGGGAACGGACCGTGCCGACGGGGCAGCCCACTACGGCCGCGGCGTCCGCATAGGGGAGGCCGAGCAGCTGGGTGAGGATGAACGCCTCGCGGCGGGTGGCGTCCAGAGCGTCGAGCAGCTCGCGGAGCGCGACGCCTTCGGTGAAGCCCGGCAGCCCGCTCGGCTGGATTCGCTCCGCCACCGCCTGCCAGTCGTCGACGGCGGCGATACGGGGACGGGCCGCGGCCGAGCGGTAGCGGTCGATCACCACCCGGCGGGCGATCGACAGGAGCCAGGTGCGCGCGCACGAGCGCCCGGCGAATCGGGGGAGGCTGGTCAGTGCCCGCAGATAGGTCTCCTGGGCGAGGTCGTCGGCGCCGTGCACATCGTGGCTCTGGTGGGCCACGAAGCGCCATACGTCGTGGTGGGTGGCCCGTATGAAGCGCTCGACCGCATCGGGTTCCCCACTGCGGGCGGCCAGCGCCAACTCCGTTACTTCCGCGTCGTTTTCCGCGGTCCGCGGCGCGCGGGCCGCCTCTTCAAGGGCAGGGGTCATCGCAAAGTGTCCTTAGGAGCCTGCGAGGGTCCGACCGTGCCTGACGTGGCGGAACCCCCGTCGGTGAGCGGCGTTTCGGACGTGCCCGGCCGAGGAATGGTGGCCAGGCCGAATGCCGCGGAGGCAAGGAACCGGCGTGGGGGTCGCGCCTATGGCCCGCTTACTGCGGCAGGGGGCGTTGGCGCGCCGGTCCTCCGCTCGTCACCGGATCGACGATCCCGGAACCGCAGCCGGAAGTTGGCCGGCGAGATCGGAAAGGAGCGTCGAACGGTGGCGACGAGCGGTCAGAAACGGAGGGGAGAAGTCCCCGGTGGACCCCTGCGGGAAACGATGTCGTGCAGCAGCTCCGCACGCAGCCTCAGCACAGGCGCGTCGGCCAACGGGCGTGCGGGCAGCCGCAGTCCGGCCCGGCCCTGCGTCGCCAGCGCCAACAGCAGGGGCGCGAACAGCAGACCGGCCAGGCTGCGGGCAAGCCGGAAGACGGCGGCCTCGCCGCGCCACAACCACAGACCGCATACGAGGGCGGCCAGCAGATGGGCGAGGAACATTCCCGGCGCCCCCTGCCCGGCACCGCTCATCTGACCTGTATGGCCCATAGGACTCATGTCCATACCGGCCATGGCGTCCATCGGTGTCGAGGGCACCATGGGTGCGACCGCCGGGGTCCCGGGCGCCGACGCCGTTAACGATGCCGACGTCGTTGCCTGAGCCAGCCCGAACAGCGAGTGCAATCCGAGTTGCGCGGCGACGGTGGCGCCCATGACGACCAGCGCCCCGCGTTCCCGTCCGGTCAGGCAGTACGCCGCCGCGCTCGTTCCGAGGAATGCGGCGCCGAGCGCCCACCACGGCACCCTGCCGGCCATCAGCGCGTGCCCCAGCGCCGTCGTCGTCACGCACACGGCTGCGAAGGCCGCAGCCCGTGGAGCGCGAGCGGCCGACCCGGTCGTCATGGCGGACATCGTGGCCCCTCCAGACGCGTCGGCGTGGCGGTGCCGGCTCGCCGCCGGCCCGCTCTCATGTGGCCGCATCACATGATGCGGCCGGAAATCAGGGCTGCCCAGAGCCGACTGATGAGTAGGCTTTCGGTAGTGCCGAGAAACTACAAGTGCGACGATCCGTGGGAGCCGCTTTCCCCCTTCTCGCCAACTTCCGGGGCCCCGGGAACTGGGAGCCGGGCTGGACCGACTGAGGGTTCCGGGCCAGTGCCGCCGGGGATCCTCGGAGGTCAGTGGTGAGAACGCAGTGCTGAAACAGCCGGACCGTCACACCGCAACCACTGTCGCCAAGCCGGACTTGGGCCTGTCCCGGACGGTACCGGGGCTGACCACCACGACGGGTTTCGGTACCACGGTGATGCTGTCTCCGGTGGCGGGCGACTTCGTCCGGACCATTCGCGGACCAGCACCCCGCGCGCCGGCGGCCCGGGGTGTGTCTGGAGCGTTGGTTGCCTCTTGGGCTTCGCCGGGTGAGGTGTGCCTATCCAGGTCAGCGGGTGGTGTGGGTGCGCAGGAGGTGGGCGCAGGTTGCGTAAAGGACGAGGGCCGAGCCGAAGCCGGGCAGCGTCGTCCCGAGGGCGTCGGTCCCGGTCAGGGGCACCAGCAGGGCGGTGGCAAGAGCGATCAGGCAGAGCGCGGTACCGGTGAGGTGGTAGGCGGGCACGCCGAACAGGCGGGCCAGGGGAAAGAAGTGAACACCGACTGCGAGGGCGATGGCGGCGGGGATCAGCTCGGTGTATCCGAAGGCCCCCAGGATGCGGACCGCGACGAAGATGCCGATCCACTCGGCGGTGACGACGAGCCCGAAACGGCGCCCGGTGGCCTTGCCCCGGGCCGATTCGCCTCCCTCGGGGGCGGTTGCCGCTCGGCGGGCGTTCCGGATCGCGAGAGCCGCGACGGTGACCGAGGTCAGGCCGGCGACGGCGAGGAGGGCAAGGCCGACCGTGGAGGGGAGGGCCGATATGCCGCAGCCGGTCCAGCCGACGGCGAAGAAAGCGAGGATGCCGCTGCCGGTCGCGCGTCCTCTCAGTTCGGCGCGGGTGCGTACGGTGGCGGGCCGGTCGGCGGCGATGGAGGTCATGGTCGCGTACTCCTTGAGGTAGAACCGGCCTTGGCCGGTGGGCGCGCATGGGCTGATGCCTGCGAGCTGCTGGTGGGGAAGCCGGTGTGCACCGATGTTCAGGGGCCGAGCAGCGAGCGCAGCGTGGCGGTGTACGTCTCGAAGGCGGCGCGGCCGGAAGGGGTCAGCGCGACGTGGGTGACGGGGGAGCGCCGGGTGAAGGTCTTGTCGATCTCCACGTAGCTGGCGTCCTCAAGCTTGCGCAGATGGGTGGAGAGGTTTCCGGGGGTCATGCCCAGCAGTTTCTGCAGCCGGGGGAAGGTGATCCGGTCGTCGGGGGCCAGGGCAGCCAGCGCGATGGTGACCCGTAGTCGGGCCTGGGCGTGGATGACCGGATCGAGCTCGGGAATCATGCGGGGGGCCCGGAGTAGGCGGTCCTGCGGAAACGGTGGTAGCCGGCCAGAGCGAGGAAGCCGCCCCCGCCCGCCAGGGACTGGACCAGGAAGTTTCCGGGGACTCCGGCGAATACCGCACCGGCCGCGCAGACCATGCTCCACGCCCCCAAGCCGTACTGCACCTTGTCCTGCCACACCATGCCTCCGGCCAGATACAGCACACCGACCAGCAGCAGCGCCGAGGCTGACCACAGCATGGCCGCGTTGTCCGAGGTCAGCCCGTGGCGGATCAGCGTGGTGTTGACCACGGCCAGGCAGCCGAACCCCAGGGTCCAACTCCATCCGTACATGGCGGCAACGGTGCGGGACGGCCCGCTGACTCCCCGGCCGACCCGGAGCGCGTAACCGATCGACAAGATCCATGCCGCGGCGAGCAGCACGGCGGGCACCGCCGCACCGAGCCAGCCGGGGATCACCGGCTTCGGGCCGTGCGCCAGATACGCCGCACCGAATCCGATGAGCCAGGCGGCTCCCCATACCGTGAACAGCACAGTGGGATCGGCGTGAACGCGCCGCCTGACGTACTGGTCTTCGGCGGAGATCAGGGCCAGCGTCTCGTCGAGATTCAGAGCCTGATCCGGGGCAGATTCGCCCTTTTGCTTGCCGTCCATGTGCTCCTCCCCCGCAGCGTCGCGGGTACTTTGTATCGCAAAGCCCTCTGGGGTAACAAGCCTTTGGGGAAACAACAGTGATGATCGACGGGCTGGGAGCGAGGCCGCACCGGGACGTTCACAGAGCCCTGGCGCCACTTCGCCGAGCCGGACCCGGCGCACGAACTCCACCACCTGGTCCGGCACCGGGTGTGAGTAGTTGAGACTGGTAGGCCCGCATGTTGAGCTGTCGCGTATTCCAGCTTGGACAGCCCTGGTTGGTCACTCTGGGTGGCGTGGACCTGGTCGTCGCGGTCGGTGGCGATCTCGCGAAACAGCTCGCCCTCGCCGCCGCCGGAGCCGGGGTGGACACCGCGATCGTCGCCGACAACGAAACCGCCGCGCAGTTCCTGGAAAAGCTCCTGCGCCCCGGCGACAAGGTTCTGGTCAAGGCGTCTCGCGCGGGGATGCTGTGGCAGGTGTGCCAGCGACTCCTCGGTGAAGACGTCACCGGCTGGTGACGGGCATCCGCGAACTGAACCTCAGCCGCCGGTATTTCGGCATGATGGCTGCCGGCACACACCTGACCGAGAGGACCGCACGATGCACATGAAACGCCTCGCCGCAGCGGCAGGAGCCGCCCTGCTGACCACCCTCGCCGTACCCGCCGACGCCCACGCCGCCGCCATCGCCTGCGGCGGCGCCGTCTCCACCCAGAACATCGGCGCACAAGGCTGCATCAGCGCCGAGCGGTTCAAGGACGGGAAGATCTGGTGGCGCGATATCAAGGCGCACGCCGTCATCACCAACTCCCGCGCCCACGCCTCCTACGTCGACTACGAGGCGTTCATGAACGTCCAGGGCTCCAGTAGCTGGACGAAACTCGGCAACGGCCGCACGGTCGTTCAGCGCCGTTCCACGACCGGCCCCGTCGAGATCGGCTCCGCAACCCGCATCTGCGGCCCGGTCAACGCAAAAATCACCATCCGCGTCCACGTCCGGCCGGCCGGAGGCGCCTGGTCAAACTGGAGCAGCGCCGCGACGTCGCAGTGCCAGACCTGATCTCACGTACGACGAAGCCCCCGCCTCTGGCAACAGAGAGGCGGGGGCTTCGTCATGTCAGCGCGGCCTTCTGCGGACCGGTGGATGCTGCTGTACGCGACCGAAGATCTGAAGCTGATCCCCCTGGAAAACTATGCGTTCCACAGAACCACCGAGCCCTGTCGCGTATTCCAGCTTGGACAGCCCTCGGACGGATAGGTTCACCGTGGTGTGTTCGAGCCACACCTGGAGGGGCCACCGGTGGACATTGTCGCGATCATGGAGGCGCTGGCCGAACAGGGCATAACCGTGCTGTTCAAGGCTGATGCCGAGCGGATGACAGAGAGGCGGAAGCCCTGGACGTTCGTGGCCAGTGGTGCCCCGTCGCGTGACGACATCCTCGTCTCGTTGCGTCGCAGGCCGTAGGCGTACGCGACCTTGAACAAGGTGGCGTCCCGGAAGGCCGGCAGCCAGCCCTTGCGAGCCTTGTCGCGAACGCGCAGCACTTCCTCGTCGGCGTGGCCGAAGAACGCTTCCCGCTCGGGCCGGGTAAAGGCCCGTCGTTCCGGCTCGCCCTCGGCTTCGTCGGCGTGTGTCGCGGCGTTCCAGTGATAGGTACAGAAAGTACAGAAAGTGCCGCTGAGATTGATCTTGGCGCCCGGGCCACGGGCACCGGGCACGCGCCGTGGACCGCCGTGGACCGCCGTGAACCGCCGTGAACCGCCGTGAACCGCCGTGAACCGTTGAAGAGCAACGACAAACGGCGCGGCCGGATCGAGGCCATGCGCAGCCCGCTGGATCGGTGCACCTAGAAGAACCCGCCGATCCCTCCCCCACGCCACCCGCCGGTTCGCGCGGCGGGCCCGGCCTCCACCCTGCTCAGGACTGAGCGGCGGCGGCTCAGCGGTGCGGGGTGTCGTCCAGCGTCAAGGGTGACTCCCTGGGAGCGAGCCTGAGCAGGGCGTAGCGCAAAAAAGGAACAGAAGCGCATGTTCTATGACGTCGGTCACAGCACTCCGGCAACCAACCGGCACGCTTAGTAGACACTACATGGCAGACATCTAGGGATTTGTCCATTTTGCCCCGGATGTGGACCCCGCCGCGCGCCCCGAGATTCCGCCCGGCCGGCCCGCACGCAGACTGCCCCGTGGCGTAAGGCTTCTGACGCCGCGACAGCTTCCCGGACTGCCGCCAAGTGCGCACCAGAGACCCGCGCACGGCCCTGGCGAGGTCCCGAGACCTACGAGGCAACGTAGTGGCGGGACCCTTTGCGCTCCCCTGTCGAGCCGTTCTAAGAATGGCGACCCACAGGACGTCGCCACAGTTCGGAACCGGTGTTCACGCAGAGTCGACCGCCCACCAGGCGCTCGGCGTCATCGAGTGAGTAGGAGCCCCACATGAAGTCGTCCCGAAGGTCCGCGAGACTCCTCGCCCTCACTCTCGGCCTGGGTCTGGCCTCCAGCGCGCTGTGCGCGGCGGTCCCGGCGAGCGCCCAGGCGGCCGCCACCCCGTCCGGTGCCGCCGGTACCTCCGTGGCGCGGTACGCCGGGTCGGTTGAGGAGGCCGCGAACAACAAGGCGTTCTTCGAGGCCGTGCGCGAGTCGGTCGCCGAGAAGCGTGCCGCGCAGCCCAACGCGCAGGCGGTGACCATCTACTACAACGCCTCCCAGGCACCGAGCTTCCGTTCGCAGATATCGAGCGCGGCCTCGATCTGGAACAGCTCCGAGTCCAACGTCAAGCTCCAGCCGGCGTCGAGCGGTGCCGACTTCTCCTACTACGAGGGCAACTACCGGCGCGGGTCCTACACCACCACCAACGGCCACGGAGACGGCTCCGTCTTCCTCGACTACACCCAGACCCGGCAGAACGACTCGGTCCGCGTCGCCACCCACGAGACCGGGCACGTGCTGGGCCTGCTGGACGACTACAGCGGGCCGTGCAGCGAGCTGATGTCGGGCGGCGGCGCCGGCCCGTCCTGCACCAGCCGCTACCCGAACGCCACCGAGCGCTCGCGTGTCGACCAGCTGTGGGCCACCGGACTCGCGCAGGCCCCGGGCGCCCCGCACCACCACATCCCGGACCTGAGCGAGCGGCGCGCAGGCGCCGCGCCCCATCAGCTCGACGCGCCGACGAAGTAGACCGGTCCCAGCCGCTGCCCGGCCCGGCCGGCGCAGTGTGCCGGTCGAGCAGCGCGCAGGCCTGGCCGTACGAGAGCCGGGCCAGGCCGGTGTCCGGGCAGACGTCCCGGGCGGAGAGCACCTTGCCGGGGCCGGGGCGGTGGTGTGAACATCCCCTCCAGCACATAGTCGGCGCGGGAGGCGCCGCGGCGGCGCACCTTCGGCTGGGCGCCCGTGGCCTTCACCGGGCAGCGGCGGTCGGCCAGGTCCAGGTCTTCTCGCGGAGGTGGACGTCGCGGCGGGCGATCGGCCGGTCGATCGCCATCTGCGAGCGCACCGGGGTATCGGAGTCCGGCGCGGCCAGGCGCTTCGCCCAGGCCGGGACCGCCGGCCCGTCGTAGCCGCGCTCGGCGCACCAGCTCGTCCAGGCCAGCACCGCGCCGCGGCGGCCGTTCCGGGTGTTCGCCGCCGAGCTGTCCCACAGCAGCTGCAGCGCCCCGCCGGTCTCGTCGTCCTCGATCGCGGCGAGGTCCGTCTCCTGGCCCGGCACCTCCGCATCGCGGGCGTCTTCCGCTGGTCTGCCCGCGAGGGCGAGTGCCGTACGTCATAGTGGTGCGTGTGCCCGTGGGGTGGGAAGGGACGTGCGGGGTCACCCGGAAACGGGTAGTCCACAGAAGCCAATTCGCCTATGAACAAGAGCAGTTGAAGAACATCACACACAAATAGGGGGAGCAGTGGCCGAGCAGACACGACCGGGCCGCTTGGTCGGCGGGCGCTACCGCCTGGAGGAGGCCCTGGGCGGCGGAGGGTTCGGCCGTGTCTGGAGGGCCCATGACCAGACCCTCGAGGTCGATGTCGCCGTCAAGGAAGTCTGGCTCCCCCCGGCGGCGTCCGAGACGGAGCACGCGCAACGACTGGTACGTGCGGAGCGGGAGGCCCGCAACGCCGCCAAGCTGCGTTCCCACCCCCATGTCGTCGCCGTCCATGACGTGGTCATCGAGGAGGGAGCGCCGTGGATCGTCATGGAACTCGTCGAAGGCGCCAACCTGGCCGACAGACTCGCCGAGAACGGGCCGATGCCGGTGGCGGACGTCGCGCGGATCGCCGGCGAACTGCTGGAAGGCCTCGGGGCCGCACACAAGGCGGGAATCGTCCACAGGGATGTGAAGCCGACCAATGTGATGCTCACCCGCGACGGCCGGGCCCTGCTCGCCGACTTCGGTATCGCCGTCCACAAGGGCGATACGGCCGTCACCACGACCGGAGGGCTGATCGGCTCGCTGGAATACATGGCGCCGGAGCGGTTCGACGGCGTGGACTCAGGTGGCGCGGGAGACCTGTACTCCCTGGGGGTGACGCTGTACCAGGCGCTGGAGGGGGTGTCCCCGTTCCACCGTGACACCCCCACAGAGACCCTGACCGCCGTGGTACTCGGACAGGCGCCCGCCCCTCAACGCGCGGGCCGCCTGGAGCCGTTGATCACGCGGCTGCTGGACAAGAACCCCTCCAAGCGGCCAACCGTGCCGCAGGCCCGGGCCTTGATCGACGGGGCCCCGTCTCCTCGGGAGCGCCCCGGGGAACCCGCTGAGCGGGGCGAGGCGGCGGATTCCGGGCGGTCCGAGGAGCCCCAGGAGCCACCGATTTCTCCGGCGGCCTCCGAAGCACCCACTCGCCCCGTCCCCCCAGCGGCACCCACCCTCCCGCTCTCCCCGCCGCCGGAGCCGACCCCGCGCCGCCCTCCCCGCCCTCGCGCGCTCGCCATCGCGGGCGCCGCTGTCGCCGTCGCGGCCGTCATCGGGGGCATCATCGCCATCACGGCAAGCGGCAACGGCGACGCTCCCGACACCGGCGCGAGCCACACCCCATCGAGCTCCTCAGCCCCGGACCGGGCCGGAGGGGGTGACGAGACGGGATCCTCACCTGGCGGCAGCGGCGGCATCACCACCGAGGCCGGTTGCGAGAACCAGTCCGAGATCATGAAGAAGTGGGACAGGATCGTCACGTCCAACCGCTACGGCAACGGCCAGGCACCGATCGAGGACCTGCTCCGGGAGATACAGGATCTGGATAGGGCAAACATCGCCAAGGCGAAAAAACCGGCGGTCAAAGCTGGGCTCCAGAAGGACCTGACCGGCGCCACCCAGGCCCTCAATGCCTACCGCTCCGGCGACGAGGAGAGCTTCAACAACGTGCTGCAGGAACGCGCCTCCAGCGGCATGGCCATGGTCAGCACCTGCCACGGACTGGGTACCAGGTCACCGTCCTGACCCCTGCCGAAGGCCTTCGGCGAGAGCCTCTCCCCCGTCGAAGGCCAGGGCGGTCCCCAGGCGCCGCGCGCGCACCACGCCGTGCAGGCACTGCTCGAAGGAGGAGCAGGTGCAGAAGCCATGCGCCAGGTCATGGTGATGCCACGACTCGTCGGCGACTGCCGCGCGATGCGCAGCGCAATCGCGTCCCCGTATCGCCGGGCTCCCCTTCACCGCACCGGCATCGTCAGCCGCCGCATACGGCAATGTCGGCCTCCACGACCACAACCTGGTCTTGAAGGCCGACGTCACACAGGACCCTGAATTACCCCAGGACGGCCGGGGGTGGTGCCGCGGCCCGGTGGATGAGCACCGTGCTACAGCTGTGTCTCAGCCGTGGATCGGGCCCAGGGGGATGTCGGAGACCGTGAGGCTGACGGACTTCACGGAGCCGCCGGTCAGGATCGGGATGCCATTGGGGCCCGGGGCGAACGTGGCGGTCAGGCCGTCCACGGAGCCACTGACGGAGAGACCACCCGCGACGCTGTCGAGGTCGTCGTCAGCTATCTCACGGGTCTCAATGCGGGACGTGTTGCTCATGAAGTTGAGCGTCCTTCCTCTGTAGTGGTGGGTCGCAATGCGTGGCGCACTGCAGCGGGAACCCTCGGACGGCGCTGACGCTAACCATGGCCGATCAAATTCCGGTGAAATCGCCGGCGGGCACGGTGCGTGTATCGACGGGGCACCGGTGCGGGCGCCGGGAGCGTACCCGGGCACCCGTCGTCAGCTCTCCGCGTCCATCAGCCGGAACAGTTCCTCGTCGCTGGCCGATGTCAGGTCGAGAGTCCCGCCGGGGCCGGTGACCGTGGCGACGGCTCCCTCCGCCGTCACCGCCTTCAGCCGTGCCGCCGTCTCCTCCGAAACCTCCGCGCCGGCCGTGAGCAGGGATTCCAACTCGGCCACGACGGAGGCCACATCGCGTGCGGGGGTGGCCGGCCGTGCGAGTCGTTCCCGTACGAGGCGGACGACGGCGTTCGGCGTGGGGTGGTCGTACACGAGCGTGGCGGGCAGCCGTAGGTCCGTGGCCGCGATGAGGCGGTTGCGCAGTTCGACGGCGTTCAACGAGTTGATGCCCATCTCCTTGAACGGGCGGTTGCCCCCGTCGTCGTGCGGGGCCTGACCGCCCAGCACGGCCGAGGTCTCCGCAAGGACCAGGGCCAGTACGTGCGCGTCCTGTTCGTGGTCATCGAGGCCGGACAGGCGGGCTTCCAGCCCCGGCGGCTCTTCACCGGCCGTCACCGTGCCCGCGGCAACCGCGTTGCCCGCGGATCCCCCGTCGGCAGCCGGACCCGCCGGAGCCGACGCCAGCCAGAACCGCCGACGCTGGAACGCGTACGTCGGCAGGGCGACGGGCCGGGCCCCGGGAAGCACCGCGTCCCAGTCGACGGGGGCGCCATGGGCATGCATCTGGGCGGCCGCGGTGAGCAGGGCCTGCCGCTCCGCTACTCCGGCGCGCAGACTCGGGACCACGGCGGTCCCGAGCGGTGGGTCGGCCGACTCCAGGCACTCGTCGATCATCGGCGTGAGTGCCGGTTCGGCACCCAGTTCCAGGAAACCGGTGACGCGCTGGTCCCGGAGGCGGCCGATCGCGTCCTTGAAGCGTACGGACTGCCGCACGTGCCGCACCCAGTGGTCCGGGTCGCGCGCGTCCTCGCCGGTCAAGGGGCGGCCGGTGACGGTCGACAGGATCGGGACGGCGGGCGCGGCGTAGGACAGCGTACGGACGACCGCGCGGAACTCCTCCAGCATGGGGTCCATCAGCGGCGAGTGGGCCGCGACGCTCATCGCGATCCGCCGGGTCTTGTGACCGGCGGCGGCCAGCTCGTCCGCGAGCGCGGCGAGCGGGGACTCGGCGCCCGCGAGTACGAGAGAGTGCGGGCCGTTCACGGCGGCGACCGACACCGCGTCCGTCCGCTCCGCCAGCCACGGGGCCACTTCTGCCTCCGTGATGCGCACCGCCAGCATCGCGCCGCCGGGCCGCAGCGCGCCCATCAGCCTGCTCCGGGTCGCCACCAGGGTGCACGCGTCCCGGAGGCCGAGCACGCCCGCCACATGGGCGGCGGAGATCTCGCCGATCGAGTGCCCCACCAGGTGGTCGGGGGCCAGGCCCCAGGACTCGAACAGCCGGTACAGGGCGACCTGGACGGCGAACACCGCGGGCTGTGTGTAGGTGGTGTCGTCGAGGAGGGCCGCCTCCTCGGAGCCGGGGGCCGCCCACATCACCGAGGTCAGCGGCCGCGCCAGCAGCGGATCCAGCGCGGCGCACACCTCGCGCAGCGCCTGCCCGAAGACGGGGAACGCCTCGGCCGCCGCACGCCCCATGCCGTTGCGCTGGCTGCCCTGCCCGGAGAAGACGAAGGCCAGGCCGCCCGGCGCGGATTCGTGCGGCGTGACGCCGGCGGTCCGCTCACCGCGTCCGAACTCCGCCGTGGTGGAGAGCAGTTGTGCGCGGTCGGGGGCGCTGACGACGGCACGGTACCGGTGCAGGGTACGGGTGGTGGCCAGGGAATGGGCGACGTCCTGGGCACGCAGGCCGGGGTCGGCGGACACCTGCTCGGCCAGGCGCCGCGCCTGCGCGCGCAGCGCCGCCCGGCTCCGGGCGGACAGCACCCACGGCGCGCTCGTGGCATCGGCAGGCTCCGGATTCCGCGCCGTCCCGGACACGCGTCGCGTCTCCTCCGGGGCCTCGCTCGCCGGACCTTCCGCTTCCCTTTCCTCGCCCGGCGCCTCCTCCAGGATCACGTGGGCGTTGGTGCCGGTGAGCCCGAAGGACGACACCCCTGCACGTCGCGTGCGTCCGCTCTGCCTCGGCCAGGGCCGGGCCTCGGTCAGCAGCCGTACCGATCCGGCGGACCAGTCCACCTTGGCCGAGGGAGCGTCCACGTGCAGCGTCCGCGGCAGGATTCCGTGGCGCAGCGCGAGCACCGTCTTGATGACCCCGGCGACCCCGGCTGCGGCCTGTGTGTGCCCGATGTTCGACTTGACCGACCCGAGCCACAACTGCCGCCCCTCGGGCCGGTCCTGGCCGTACGTCGCCAGCAGCGCGCCGGCCTCGATGGGATCGCCGAGCGGAGTGCCGGTGCCGTGCCCTTCGACGGCGTCGACCTCCTGCGGCGTCAGCCCGGCGTCGGCCAGGGCCTGGCGGATGACCCGCTGCTGGGCCGGCCCGCTCGGCGCGGTGAGTCCGTTGGAGGCGCCGTCCTGATTCACGGCGGAGCCCCGTACGAGCGCGAGGACACGGTGTCCCTTGCGCCGGGCGTCGCTCAGTCGCTCGAGCAGCAGCAGCCCGGCGCCCTCCGACCACGCGGAGCCGTTCGCGGCGTCCGCGTAGGCCATGGAGCGGGAGTCGGGTGACAGCGCGCGCAGCCGGGAGAACTGCGCGAAGGGAGCCGGGGTGGCCATGACGGTGACGCCGCCGGCCAGCGCCAGGTCGCTCTCGCCCGACCGCAGGGACCGGCAGGCCAGATGCAGCGCGACGAGGGAGGACGAGGAGGCGGTGTCGACCGTCAGGGCGGGGCCTTCGAGCCCGTAGGTGTACGCGATGCGCCCCGAGACCGCGCTGCCTGCGGCCCCGGTGATGAGCATGCTCTCCCATGCCTGGGGCGCGGCGGACGCGTTGGCGGCGTAGCCCCGGTCCATCGCGCCCGTGAACACGCCCGTACGGGTTCCCTTCAGGGACATCGGGTCGAGGCCTGCCCGCTCGAAGGTCTCCCAGGCCGCTTCCAGGAGCAGTCGCTGCTGGGGATCGGTCGCCGTCGCCTCCTGGTCGGACAGGCCGAAGAAGCCCGCGTCGAAGTCGCCCGCGTCGTGCAGGAAGCCGCCTTCGCGCGCGTAGGAGGTGCCCGGACGGTCAGGGTTCTCGTCGAAGAGCCGGTCGAGGTCCCAGCCGCGGTCCTCCGGGAAGCCGGACATCGCGTCGGTCCCGTTGGCGAGCAGGTCCCACAGGGCGTCCGGGGAGTCGGCGCCGCCCGGCAGCCGGCAGGCCATGCCGATGATCGCCACCGGGTCGGCACCGTCCGCCGGGGTCTCCCGCGGCTCCTCCGAGGCCGGCTCGTCCTGCTCGGCCAGTACGTGCGCGACGGCCCGCGGGGTGGGGAAGTCGAAGGTCAGCGTGACCGGGAGCGGCAGCCCGGTCTCCTCACGCAGCAGGTTCCGCAGCCGCACCGCGCGGATGGAGTCGAGCCCGAGCCCGCGGAAGTCCGTGTCGGAGGAGAAAGATGAGGAAGAGGAGGAAGGGGAGGAGGGCGACGAAGGGGCGGTGGTGCCGCCGTTGCGGAGCACCCGGCCGACGCAGTCGCGTACGAGTTCCAGCGCCTCCTCGACCGTGTACGGCGGGACCGAGCCGAGACGGGCCGTGACGGGCACCGCCTCGAGGCCGGCGAGCCGCTGCTTGAGTGCCCGGCGGTCGAGCTTCCCGGCGGGAGAGCGCGGAAGCTCGCGCACGGTGACCAGTTCGAGGGGGATCTTGTGGTCGGCGAGCCCCCGCCGGTGCAGGAACGCGGTCACCTCGCTCAGGCCGATCGTGCGGTCCGCGTGGTCGGTGACGACCAGGCACGGGTACTCCCCGAGCCGGTCGTCCGGCGCGCCTGCCACGGCCAGCGGTCCGAGGCCCGTGAGGTCGGCGAGCAGCCCCTCGACCTCGGTCGCGGCGAACTTCCGTCCTCCCGTATTGATCAGCTCGGCCGCCCGGCCGTGCAGCACCACCACGCCGTCCGGGCCGACGGCCGCGAGATCGCCGGTCCGCAGCCAGCCGTCCTCGGTGAGGGCCGAGCGCGTCAGCTCCGGCTCGCGGAAATACCCGCGGAACAGCCCCGGACCCCGGTACTGGAGTTCGCCCGTCCGGCCCGCCGCGCACACCCCGTGCTCGTCGACGACCCGTAGCTCCACTCCGCTGACCGGCTCCCCCACGCTGTCTCCGGGGTCGCCGGCCCGGGTGCGGGTGCCGGTGCCGATCTCGGACATGCCCCACACCACGATCAGGTCGCAGTCGAGGGCGGCGCGTACCTGTGCGGTGAGGGCGGGCGCGATGGCCGCCCCCGCCGTACGCACCTGGTGCGGCGCGAAGCCCGCCGGCTCGTCCGTCCTGGCCAGCCGCTCGACGACGTCCCGCAGTTGGGTGGGCACGGCGAAGACGACGCGGGGGTCGTGCTCCCGTGCCAGCTCCAGGAAGCGGTCCGTGTCCCAGCCGGTGAGCAGGACCTGCCCGCAGGCGGCGAACAACGCCGCGTGCATGCCCTGCAGGCCGAACAGATGGCTCATCGGGCAGGCGGTGAGGACCGTACCGTCAAAGGTGCCGGCGGCCTCGGCGGTGACGGCCTCGGTGTTCGACAGCAGGCCGTCGTGGCTGTGCACACACAGCTTGGGCCGCGCCGAGGTCGTCCCGGACGAGGGGATCAGGACGAGCGGCATGTCGGGGGTGACGTCCACCGGCCGGGGTCCGCTGCCCGCCCAGGCTGCCAGCAGCCCGTCCAGTGACCCGACCCCCGGCTCCTCGCGCTGCGTGTCCGACGCTCCCGCCAGCAGCACACGGCGCAGCGACGGCACGTTCTCCAGAAGCGAGCGGGCCATCGCCTGGTCCCCGCCCGGGGATTCCGGCAGGACGAGGAGGACGGGTTCGGCGCGGGCCAGCAGCGCGCGGACGTCGCCGCTCGCGGTGCCCTGGTGGACGGGCAGCAGGACCGCTCCGACGGCCGCGACGGCCAGGTGCAGGGTCGCGAACTCCCAGCAGTTCGGCAGCCGCGCCGCGACGACGTCGCCGGGCGCGACCCCCGACTCCTGCAGGCCCCGGGCCAGCGCATCGACGTCCGCCCGCCACCGCGCCCACGTCCACGAGCGGTCCCCGTCGACGAGGGCCACCGCGTCGGGGGCGGATGTCGCAGCGGATGCGAACACGTCGGGGAGCGTGAAGCCTCCCAGTGCTTCGGCCGCGCCGGCGGGCAGGTCGAGCAGATAGTCATCTGTGTGGACGGGCACCATCACTCCCGGATGTCGAGCGGTTTCGTCGGTTGCGGGGAACCCGGTGGGTGGAGCGTCCGGGTCGGGCGTCAGCCCTCGTGCACGGTGATCGCCCCGGACGGGCACAGGGCACCCGCGATCCGGGCCGTGGCCTCTTCGTCGGCGCCTGGCTCGGCGAGCTGGGTGACGATTCCGTCGTCGTCCTGGTCGAAGAGCTGTGGTGCGGTCAGCGCGCACTGGCCGGCGCCCACGCAGCGCTCCACGTCGATGGTGATACGCATGCCGATGTTCTCTCCTGCGGGGAATGGTGGCCCGCCGGGCGGCGGTGGCACGCCGGGCGGAGCGGGGCTTTCCGGGGCGGGAAGCTGGGCCTACCAGCGAACGGGGAGCCGCTCCAGGCCGTAGAGCACGCCGTCGTACTTGATGCTCAAACCGTCGGCGGGGACGTCGAGCCGGATGTCGGGGATGCGCTCGAAGAGCTTCCGGTAGGCGATCTCCATCTCGGCGCGCACCAGGTTCTGGCCCAGGCACTGATGGATTCCGTAGCCGAAGGCGACGTGGTGGCGGGCGCTCCTGGAGGGGTCGAACATGTGGGGGCACTCGAAGGCGCTCGTGTCGTGGTTGGCCGCGGCGACGAGGGGCACGATGCCCTCCCCCGCCTTGATGAGCTGCCCGGCTATTTCCACGTCCTCGACGGCCACCCGCAGGGACACGATGTCGGCGACCGAGTGGAAGCGCAGCGTCTCCTCCACGGCCCGGTCGTCACCGATCCACTGAGGGTTCATCAGGAGCGTGACCACGCCGAGCGCGATGTTGTTGGCCGTGGTCTCGTGGCCGGCGATGAGCAGGAGCATCAGCACGCCCGACAGCTCGTGCGGAGCGATCGACCCGGCGGCCAGTAGCCGGCTGATGAGGTCGTCGCCGGGCCATTTCACCTTGATGTCCACGAGGCGCTTGATGTAGCGCAGCAGCTCCTTGACGGCGGCCTCGCGCTGCTCGTCGGTCGAGGCCCGGAGGGAGACCAGGGTACGGGTCCTGGACTCGAAGAAGTCGCGGTCGGAGGGCGGCACACCGAGCAGCGACGAGATCACCAGGGAGGGAACGGGCAGCGCGTAGTCCGCGACGAGGTCGGCGGAGTTTCCCGCGGTCAGCATGGCGTCGAGGCGCTCCTCGACCGTGCGCTCGATCGCCGGGCGCAGCCCCCGGATGCGCCGGACGGTGAATTCGGGGATGAGGGCCTTGCGGAACCGGTCGTGCTCGGGCGAGTCCAGTCCCACGAACCAGCCCGGGATCTGCTCCTGCGTGGGTACGCCCACCGTCCCGACGTTGGGGAATCCCTTGTGCGCGGGATTGGAGCTGATCCTCCGGTCGGTCAGCACGGCGCGTACGTCCTCGTACCGGGTGACCAGCCATGCACGGGCGCCGTTGGGCAGCCGGGAAAGGACCGGTCCCTCGTGGTCGCGGTAGTCGGCGTATTCGGGCGGCGGGAAGGGCACGCCGGGTTTGCGTACGGGGAAGTCGACCACCATCGGGTCCGATTGCGTCATGCGGGGATTTCCTCTCTCGGACGGCGCCGCTCAGCCGGCACCGCAGAATGCGCGGATTCTGCCGATGATGAAGTCCTGGTCGGCTGCGGTCAGATCGCTGTGCGTGGGGAGATACAGCCCGTCCTCGGCGAATTCACTGGCCTTGAGCGAGGGCCAGTCGGGGTGGAAATACATGGGCTGCCGGCTCATCGGTTTGAAGAAGAGCCGGGTCTCGACGGAATGCCCGGCCAGGAACGCCTGCAGCTCCGCCCGGCGCTCGGCCCGGAGGTCGTACATCCACAGCACATCCCTCGGCGGCATCAGCGTGATGCCGGGGACGTCGGCCAGCCCCTCGTCGTAGCGCTTCTCGATCCGGCGGCGCGTTTCGAGAATCTCGTCGATCCGCTCGGTCTGCGCCAGCGCGACGGCGGCCTGCATGGCCGTCATGCGGTAGTTGTACGCCACCTTCTTGTGCAGGAAGCTGTGATCCTTGGTGAAGGCCATGGCCCGAAGGTGCGCCATCTGCTCTGCCAGCTTGGGGTCATCGGTGAGACAGATGCCTCCCTCGCCCGCCGTAATGATCTTGTTGGCGAACAGCGAATAACAGGCGATGTCCCCCACCGGCCGGACGCCATGGGCCTCGGCGCTGTCCTCCACGACCTTCAGGTTGTACTGGAACGCGATATCCATGATCGCGTCCATATCGCAACGCCGCCCGTAGATATGGACGGGCATGATGACCTTCGTCCGCGACGTGATCTTCTCTTCGATACGGGAGACGTCAATGTTGAGGTCGTCCCCGCAGTCGACGAACACCGGGGTCGCACCGGTGTACGTGACCGCCCACGCGGTGGCCACCATCGTGAACTCGGGAACGATCACCTCGTCCCCCGGTCCGACTCCCAGAGCCCGAAGCGCCAAGGTCAGCGCGGCCGTCCCGGACGAACAGGCCACTCCGTGTGCGACCCGGTTGTAATCCGCGAAGGCCCGCTCAAATCGCTGGACCATCGGGCCCTGCGACGATATCCAGCCGTCCTCGACGGTGGCGGTCAGATACTCCAGCTCTTTTCCGCCCAGCGCGGGCCGGGATACGGGATATTTGATCGGCATCGGCTACCTCGTCCTTCTCAAACGTTCGCCTGTCTCATACGTACTCACGAACTCTCCCGCCACTACGCCTTTGCCAGAGCCGGCAGTCCGAGAATCAGCTCGGCAGCGGCCTCACGCCCGCCCGCCGCCCGCTGGAGAGCACCGAGCCGCTCCGCCCTCTCATGGAAAGAGGAGGTCTCCAGCACCCGGTTCAGCTTGTCGACCACATCGTCGACATCGATGGTCCGCGGCCGATCGAGCGTCAGGCTGATCCCGAAATCCCTGCCGCGCACGGCCTGGTCGTAGCAGTCCACCCACAACGGCCGCACCACCAGCGGCTTTCCGAAATACACACCCTCGTTGTAGCCATTGCCACCGGCGTGCGTGAAGAACACCTTCACATTCGGGTGCGCGAGCACGTCCAGCTGTGAAGGAACCCAGCTCTCGATCCGCAGATTTCCCGGCAGCGACTCCTTCGGCGGCAGTAGCTGTTGCTGCTCCGAAGGCAGCTTCCACAACACCTGATGCCGTCCTTCGAGGCGCCGGGCCACCTCCACCATCGAACCGACCTGATCCCGCGTCAGCCGGGTGATCGTCCCGAATCCCGCATAGACCACCGACGACTGGGCATCCAGCCAGGCCGACAGCTCCTCGTCGTCCGGTGCCTCCGGCAGCGGCGGCACCATCGCACCGACCAGCCGCATCTTCTCCGGAATCTCAAGGGGATAATCCAACTGGGCAATCGAGTTGCACAGCACCAGCTCGGCCCTATCGATCCGCGCCATCGGGCTCATCAGCCCCAGCCCGAGCGCCTTACGCCGCCGCGTGTCCTCCGCCACCACCTTTCTCATCGTCGGCGAAAGGAACAGCGCCAGGGTCCGCCATTTGAACAACTGGTTCATGACCTGCTGCGTCGGCGTCATCCGACGCGGCAGTCCGGTGTGCGGTACCGGGAAGTCCCACGGCACATACCGCTTCCCGAACGGCGTGAACGCCGTCAGTACGTTGCTCGGCGAGAACGGCACGCTCAGCACGAACGGAATCCTCCGCGCAATGGCCAGCTCAATCGCAAACCCGCTGATGCAGTCGATAACCATCAACGCCGGCCGAACCTCGTCGACAATGGCCGCGAGCTTCTGGAACTTCGCCTGCTGCGCAGCGGGCACGAACGACTGCTTGATCACCGCGCGATGCGCCTTGAACCGCGACGACTGGGTGATCTCCCGATAGACCTCATCGCCCCAGGTCACCGCCGACAGTTCGGAAACGACCTCCCCCAGCGAGCCGAACTCCACCGGAGACCCCACCGAAATCCTCTTCACATCCTCGCGCCGCGGCTCATCGGTGGCGAACCAGAGATCCGGCACATTCTGGCGGGAGAGTTCCTCGGCGAGTACGAGCAGCGGATTAGCCAGCCCGCTTTCCGGAAGACTGACGAAGAGGATCGGCCGTCGGGCGGAGTCCATGGATTCCCTTTCAGCGAGGACGGACGGGGTTCGGCAAACACACCCTGTGCGGGTCGACTTGCCGCACCCCTCCATTGATCTCACGCCATCCACCGGAAAATCCTTAGAACCCGTGCGATGACATTCGAGGCAGGAACGAAGCGGCGGAAACAGCGAGCCGTCACTGGAGCACTACTTCGCGGACTTGACGTCCTCCGCGATGATCCGCTCGATATTGCGCTCGGCCAGGGCCGTGATGGTGACAAAGGGATTGACGCCGATGGAGCCCGGGATCAGCGCGCCGTCGGTGACGTAGAGGTTCCGGTAGCCGGCCACACGTCCGTAGAGGTCGGTGGCCTTGCCCAGGACGCAGCCGCCGAGCGGGTGGTAGCTGAAGTCGTCGGAGAAGTTCTTCAGTTGCGGACCGAACAGGTCGTAGCGGTACGTCGTCGCGTTGGCCTTGTTGATCCGGTCGAAGAGCGACTTCGCGGCGTTGACCGCGGGCGTGTTCTGGTCCCGGGTCCAGCGCAGCGCCGCGCGGTCGGTGGCCTTGTCGTAGACGAAGGTGCCGCGCTCGGGGTTCTTGGTGATCGCCAGATAGAGGCTGACCCAGGTCTCCAACCCGGCAGGCATCGGGGCGATTTCGGCGAAGACGGGGGCGGCGGGGTTGTCCCAGTCATCGATGCCCAGGGCGGGGATCGAGGACTGGTGGGCCCCGGTGGGGTTCCAGACGTGGTTGGCCCGGCCGGTCATGATGTTGCCGTTGGGGCCCCAGCCCGCGCCGACCTCGGTGTTGAGGTCGGGCAGCGCGCCGGTGTCGCGGGCCCGTACCAGCAGCTCCGTCGAGCCGAGGCTGCCGGCGCCGAGGAACAGGTGACGGCAGGCGATCTCCTTGTGCGCGACGAGCTTGCCGCCCGCGTCGTGCTGCTCCACGGAGAGCACATAGCTGCCGTCGGGCTGCTGCCGGATCGCCTTGACCTGGTGCAGGGTCTCGATGGTGACCTTGCCGGTGCCGAGCGCGGTGGCCAAGTAGGTCTTGTCCAGGCTCTGTTTGCCGTGGTTGTTGCCGTAGATGACCTCGCCCGCCAGCGCGGACTTGGGTGCCTCACCGGCCGCCTCGCGCCGCATGTGCCCGAAGTCGTAGACGTTGGGGACGAAGGTGGTGCGCAGGCCCGCATTGCCCGCCTGTTCGCGCGATACGCGCGCGAACCCGTACCACTCCGCCTCCTCGAACCAGCCCTTGTCGATGTGGTTCACCTTGAGCATGGAGTTGGCGCGCGGGAAGTACCGGTCGTACATCTCGGCGGCGTCCACCCGCGGGAGGACCTCCTCGAAGTACGAGCGCTTCGGCACGACGGCCATGCCGCCGTTGACCAGCGAACCGCCGCCCACCCCCCGCCCCACGTACACCGACATCTGGTCGAAGTGGACCCTGTCCAGCACGCCCGCGTACGGCTCGATGTCCCGGTTGATCACGTCCAGCCACAGGAACGAGCCGAGCGGGGCCTCGGTGCGGGACTTGAACCAGCTGGAGCGGCGGTCCGGCTCGAGCATTCCGCAGAAGACGTTGCCGTCGTCGGCGGGCTTGTTCCACAGCTGGCCCATTTCGAGCATCAGCGTGGGAATTCCGGCCTCGCCGAGCCGCAGCGCGGAGACCGCGGCGCCGTATCCCGTACCGATCACCACGGCTGGTACGAACGAGCCACTGCCGGCCTGCGGACTGCGCTTGTCGGCGGCCGCGGCGCGCGGGGCGGCGGAAATCGTGGTCATTCCGGCGACGGCGGCACCGCCGAGGGCGGCCAGTCCGAGCAGCCGGCGACGTGTCAGATGCTGGTTCTGCTGATTCTCGAACATGCTGGTGGTACCCGACCTTCGCCGACAGATTTCTTCCCCGCAGGGCTGTTCCACGGCGCTGTCCCGGTGGGGATTGCGGGCCTCTTCCCTCGGCTTCCCTCGGCCCGAACCGCCGCGCGCCACCAGCCTGACCGGGAAAGACTGGGGGAAATGCCAGAGACACGGCGCCGTTGACCGGCCGGAATCCGACCATCTGTCCCCGTACGGCACGGCGGCCCGACCCGGCTCTGTGCCTTCCGGCCTGGCGCGCCTCCCTCGTCAACTCTAGGTAATTTCGTGCCATTTCCGGCCGTATGCTCCCGCCATGAACTCCCCTTCCCCGGCGGCGGTGCTGACCGCCCGCCGCATCGCCGTGTCGTTCATGGCCGCCGTATCGGCAGTGGGGGTCACCGCGCCCCTCGCCTCGGCCGAACCCCTCGGCGCGCCCGTCGGAGCGGGCCGGCACACGCCGCGGGCACCGCTCGCCGCGCACGGGATTCCGTTCACCGACGCCACGGTGACCCGGCACAAGGACGGCTCGTTCGACGTGTCCTGGAAGGCGCCCGGCGTCGGTTCGGTGACCGTCTACGCCGGCGACAAGGCCGTGGCGCACGGCGGGGCCGAGGACGCCGTCACCGTACGCGGACTGCCCGTCGCCGACCGCCGCTGGTTCCGCCTCGTCCCCGACCAGGGCGACCCGCTCACCGTCGCCGACCGCTCGCTGCACCTGGCGGGCGCCGCCAACTTCCGCGACGCGGGCGGCTATCGCACCGCCGACGGCCGGTGGGTGAAGATGGGCGTGCTGTACCGCACCGGCACCCTGCACGCGCTCACCTACGCCGACCTGGCCAGGCTCCAGCGACTGGGTATCCGTACGGACTTCGACCTGCGCGGGCCGAACGAGCGCGCCGAGAAGCCGGACCGCGTGCCCGCGGGCGCGCGCTACGTCGTCGCCGACGTCCACGGCGGCCGCGGCAAGTCCGAAGCGCCCGCCTCGGCCGAGGCGTCCGAGCGGGCGATGGCCGCCTCCTACCGTTGGCTCGTCTCCAAGCCCTCTGCGCTCGACGCCTATCGTGCGCTGTTCCGTCTTGCCGCCGACCCCGGCTCCTCTCCGCTGGCCTACCACTGCGAGGGCGGCAAGGACCGTACGGGCTGGGCCAGCGCCGCCCTGCTCACGGCCCTGGGCGTGGACCGCGACACGGTCATGCGGGACTACCTGGCCACCAACGACCACCTCGCAGCGCGCAACGCCGCCACCCTCGCCGAGCAGCCCCCCGAGAGGGCCGCCCGCATCGAGCCTGCCCTGGACGCCAGGGCCGAGTACCTGAACACGGCCTTCGACGAGGTCACAGCCCGCTTCGGCACCTTTGACGCCTATCTGCGGGACGGGCTGGGCCTGAGCGAGCGGCTACTGGAGCGGCTGCGGGGGGCGCTCCTCACCGCCTGACCCCCGACCGACCGGCGGACCGGCGGACCGGCCGAAAGGCCCTGCCCGTCGGCACGAAACCACGCCCCCTCCTGGCACACGGCCGGGAGGGGGCGTGGTGTGTCTGCCGCGCGGCGGCCGGTACCGGATCCGTATGAGGTCTTCCGGTGGCGGGCCGGCAGCCGTCGCCGCGCAGCACTGTGCGCCGCCGAATTGTTCGACGGCGCACCATGCTGGTGCTCCCCTCAGCCGAGGACCGGTGAGGGAGTCACCGATACGGGTCGCTCTCCCCGGTCAGGACAGGCCGAGTTCGTTGTCGAGGAGGTCGAAGACCTCGTCGTCGGAGGCGGACTCGAAGTCGAAGTCCTCGTCGGACGGGGAGCCGTCATGCCCGGCTGCCGCGGCCGTGTCCCGCAGGCCGTGCCACTTCGCCCTGAGGACTTCCAGTCGGCCGGCTATCTGCTCGTGCATCTCCTCCGTGATGTCGAGGCCGCCGAAGGTCCTCTCCAGCCTTTCGAGTGCGCCGAGGAGTACCTCCGGGCCGACGGACGGCTCGGGTGCGATCCGGGCATGGAGGAGGTCGACGAGTTCCGCCGGCGTCGGGTAGTCGAAGAGCAGCGTCGCCGGCAGCCGGATTCCGGTGAGGGCGCTCAGACGGTTGCGGAGTTCGACCGCGGTGAGGGAGTCGAAACCGAGGTCCAGGAAGGCACGGTCCTGGTCGATTTCCCTGGCTCCGGCGTGTCCGAGGACCACCGCGACCTGGCCGCGCACGGCGTCCAGGACGACCTCCCGTCCCTCTGCCGCCGACAGGCCGGTCAGGCGCTGGGCGAAGCCGGCCGCGGCGTCGCCCAGCGTCGTGGCCGCCGCCGTGCGTCGGCCCGGGGTACGGATCAGGCCGCGTAGCAGCGGCTGGGGCTCGCCTTGGGCACGGAGCGCCGCGAGGTCCAGGCGGACGGGCAGCACCATGGGCTCGGCGCTGCCGAGCGCCGCGTCGAAGAGGGCCAACCCCTCCTCGGTGGTCAGCGGCGGCATACCCGAACGGGCCATCCGCTGGACGTCCGCATCGGTGAGAGTGCCGGTCATGCCACTGTCCTGAGACCAGGGCCCCCACGCCAGCGACGTGGCCGCAAGCCCTTGAGCCCTGCGTTGGCGCGCCAACGCATCCAGGAAAGCGTTACCCGCAGCGTAATTCGCCTGACCCGCGCTCCCGATCGTGCCAGCCACGGACGAGAACACCACGAACGCGTCCAGATCCAGGTCCTTGGTGGCCTCGTGCAGATTCCAAGCCGCATCCACCTTCGGCCGCAGCACCGCCGCCAACCGCTCCGCCGTCAGCGACCCCACCACACCGTCATCCAGAACACCGGCCGTATGCACCACGGCCGTGGGTACATGCCGTGCCATCAGGTTCGTCACGGCCGTCGCATCGGTCACATCACACGCCTCGACGACAGCTTCGGCACCGCCGCACCGGAGTTCGGCCACGAGGTCGTCGATGCCCTCGGCGGCCGGGCCACTCCGGCTGACCAGCAGCAGACTCCGCACGCCGTGCTCGGTCACCAAGTGGCGGGCGACAGCACGACCCAATCCACCGGTGCCACCGGTGACCAGAACCGTGCCGGCCGGGTCCCAGGTCATCGCGTGCTCGGACTGCGTCCGGGCCAGCCGCGCCGCCAGCACCTCACCACCACGCACCAACAGCTGCGGCTCGTCCGACGCCAACGCCCTTCGCAGAAGCGACGCTTCGACGTCATCGTCGATGTCCACCAGGCCGAAGCGTCCCGGATTCTCCGACTGCGCCGACCGCACCAGACCCCACACCGCCGCACCCGCGAGATCCGCGCCGGACACCGCGCCTCGCGTCACGAACACCAGGCGCGAAGCGGCGAACCTGTCGTCCGCCAGCCACGACTGGATCGCGTCCAGCGCCCCTGCCGTCGCGGCGTGTACGGACTCCACCGTGCCGGCGGTCTCGGTCGTCGGCGGGACGAGCACGGTGTCGTGGCCGCCGGCCTCCGCGAGGTCGTGGAGATCCGCGTGGGGCGGGAGCGAGAGTCCGTTGAGGATGCCTGCGGTGTCCTTGCCGAGCAGCGCGAGGGAGTCCGCGGGCTCGCCCGTGAGGTGGATGCCGGTCCAGTCGACCGTGAAGAGGGAATCGCGGTCGCCGGTCCCCAACTGCCCGGCGGTGATCGGACGCGCGGTCAGGGACCGCACCGAGGCGACCGGCCCACCGGCTGTGTCCGCGAGGGCGATCGAGGTGCCGCTTTCGGTGGGACGGATGCGGACCCTCACCCGGGATGCGCCGGTGGCGTGGAGTGTCACTCCGTTCCAGGAGAAGGGGACAACCGCCTCGTCCGCTCCCCCGCCACCCAGCAGCCCCGCATGCAGCGCCGCGTCGAAGAGCGCGGGGTGCAGACCGTAGGCGTCGCCGTCGGTGCCTTCGGGAAGCCCGACCTCGGCGTAGATGTCCTCGCCGAGCCGCCAGGCCGCCCGCAGGCCCTGGAACACCGGGCCGTACTCGAACCCGGCATCCGCAAACCGCTCGTAGCATCCCGCGGCGTCGAGCGGCTCGGCGCCCTGCGGGGGCCACACCGCGGCATCGAACGACGCCGCCTCGGGGGCCTGGGTCAGGGCACCACTGGCATGCAGCGTCCACTGGCCCTCTCCCTCACGCGCATGCACCGACACCGGCCGGCGGCCCCCGTCATCGGGCTCGCCCACCCACACCTGCACCTGGATCGCGGCGCCCGAGGCCGGCAGCACCAGCGGCGCGGCCAGCGTGAGTTCCTCCACCGCACCGCAGTCCACCTCGTCGGCCGCCCGCAGTACCAGTTCCAGCAGCGCCGTGCCGGGCACCAGCACGGACCCCAGCACCACATGATCCGCCAGCCACGGATGCGAGGACACCGACAACCGGCCCGTGAACAACAAGCCACCCGAGCCCGCCAGTTCCACCGCCGCACCCAGCAACGGATGCCCCGCCAGGCCCAGACCCGCGGATCGCACATCGCCCGCGCGCACCGCGCCGCCCGACGGCCAGAACCGCTCCCGCTGGAACGCGTACGTCGGCAGGTCCACCCACCGCGCACCCGTACCGGCGAAGACGGCGGACCAGTCGACCCGCACGCCGTGGGCGTGCAGTCGTGCCAGGGCCGTGAGCAGTGCCGGTGCCTCGGGCCGGTCCTTGCGGAGTACGGGGGCCAGTACCGACTCGTCCGCGGCGGACTCCGTGGCGAGCGCGGAGAGGGCGCCATCGGGGCCGAGTTCCAGGAAGGCCATGACGCCCTGCGCCCTCAGCGCGCCGACCCCGTCGGCGAACCGTACGGCCTCGCGGACGTGACCGACCCAGTACTCCGGGGAGCACAGCTGCTCGGCGGTGGCGGGCTCGCCGGTGACGTTCGAGACCACGGGGATGCGCGGCGCTTCGTAGGTCATGCCCTCGGCGACGGCGCGGAAGTCGGCCAGCATCGGTTCCATCAGCGGCGAGTGGAAGGCGTGCGAGACCCGCAGCCTGCTGGTCTTACGCCCCTCCCCCTCGAAGTACGCCGCAACGGCAAGCACCGCATCCTCGACACCGGAGACCACGACCGACGACGGGCCGTTGACGGCCGCGATCGAGACGCCTTCCACCAAGTGCGGAAGAACCTCCTCCTCCGTCGCCCGGATCGCCACCATCGCTCCACCGGACGGCAGTTGCTGCATCAGCCGTCCCCGGGCCGCCACCAACGCACACGCGTCCGCGAGGGAAAGGACGCCGGCGACGTGCGCCGCGGCAATTTCCCCGACGGAGTGCCCCAGCAGCTGGTCCGGGCGCACGCCCCACGACTCCAGCAGGCGGAACAGTGCCACCTCGACCGCGAACAATCCGGCCTGGGCGTACGCGGTCCGGTTCAGCAGCTCCGCGTCCTCGCCCCAGACGACGTCCCGCAGCGGACGGTCCAAGTGCTCGTCCAGCCCCGCGCACACGGCGTCGAAGGCCTCCGTGAACACCGGGTAGCTGCGGTACAACTCCCGCCCCATACCAAGGCGTTGCGAGCCCTGACCCGAGAACAAGAACGCCAGCTTGCCCGCGCCGGCCCGGCCTTGCGCCACGACGGCCGCCTCGGTCCGGCCCTCGGTGAGGGCGGACAGCGAGCTCAGCAGATCCTCCCGGTTCGCAGCCAGTATCACCGCGCGGTGCTGGAACGCCGAGCGGCCCGTCGCCAGCGCGTAGGCGACATCCGTGACCCGCGGCCCCGGATCACCGCCCAGACGGGACAGCAGCCGTGCCGCCTGGGCCCGCAACGCCGCCTCGCTCCTGCCCGAGAGCAGCACCGGCACCGGTGCCCCGGCCCCGGTTGTGTCGTCGTCGACGGCGTCCCGTTCGGCGTCTGCCGCGGCCGGCTCGGGCTGCTCCAGGATCACATGCGCGTTCGTCCCACTGATCCCGAACGAGGAGACGCCCGCGCGGCGCGGCCCGTCACCGTGGGGCCATTCGACCTCAGAGGTCAGCAACTCGACCCCGCCGGCACTCCAGTCCACATGCCTCGACGGCTCATCGACATGCAACGTCCGCGGGAGCGCGCCGTGGCGCATCGCCATGACCATCTTGATGACGCCCGCGACGCCCGAAGCGGCCTGCGCGTGACCGATGTTGGACTTCACTGACCCCAGCAGCAGCGGCCGGTCCTCCGCCCGCTCCCGACCATAAGTGGCCAGCAGCGCCTGCGCCTCGATCGGGTCACCCAAGGTGGTTCCCGTACCGTGCGCCTCCACCGCATCCACATCCGCCGCCGACAGACCCGCACTCGCCAGCGCCTGCCGGATCACCCGCTGCTGCGACGGACCATTCGGCGCCGTCAACCCATTCGACGCACCATCCTGATTCACCGCAGAACCACGAACCGTCGCCAGCACCCGGTGCCCAAGGCGACGCGCGTCCGACAGCCGCTCCAGTACCAGGATTCCGGCGCCTTCGGCCCAGCCGACGCCGTCCGCGGCATCGGAGAACGCCTTGCAGCGCCCGTCCTGGGAAAGCCCGCCCTGGCGGGAGAACTCCACGAAGGTCAGCGGTGTCGACATCACCGTCACACCGCCCGCGAGCGCCAGCGAGCACTCACCCGAGCGCAGCGCCTGCGCGGCCAGGTGCAGGGCCACCAGCGACGACGAACACGCGGTGTCCACCGTGACCGCCGGCCCCTCGAAACCGAAGGTGTACGACACCCGGCCGGAGGCGACACTGCCCGCGCTGCCGCTGCCCTGGTAGCCCTCGTACTCGCGCCCGGAGAGCAGCGTCGAGTAGTCGTGGTACATCACGCCGGCGAAGACGCCCGTCCGGCTGCCCCGCAGGGTGGCCGGGTCCATACCGGCGCGCTCCAGTGCCTCCCAGGTCGTCTCCAGCAGCAGCCGCTGCTGCGAGTCGGTGGTCAGGGCCTCCCGGGGGCTCATCCCGAAGAACTCGGGGTCGAACTCCGCCGCGTCATGGAGGAATCCGCCGGAGCGGGTGGCGATGGCGCCCTCGCGGTCGGGGTCGTAGGTGTCGTCGATCTCCCAGCCGCGGTCGGCCGGGAAGTCCGACACGGCGTCCACGCCTTCGGACACCAGTTGCCACAGGTCCTCGGGCGACGCGACGCCGCCGGGGAAGCGGCAGCTCATGCCGACGATCACGACCGGGTCGTCCGTCAGGGACGGGAGGGCGGACACCGGGAGGACCGACGTGGTCTCCGCGTCCGCGCCGAACAGCTCGTCCAGGAGCTGACCCGCCAGGGCGCCGGCCGTCGGGTAGTCGAACACGGTCGTCGCCGGGAGCCGCAGTCCCGTGGCCCTGCCCAGCAGGTTGCGGAGTTCGATCGCGGTCAGGGAGTCGAAGCCGAGGTCCTGGAAGGCCCGGTCCGGGTCGACCGTCTCCGGGCTCGCATGGCCCAGGACGGCAGCGATCTGAGCGCGTACGACGTCGAGCAGCGCCTCGCGACGCTCCGCCGTGGACAACCCGTTCAGGCGCTGCACGATGCCGGATCCCGCGACGGCGCCGGATCGGCGGCTCCTCGTACGGATCAGGCCGCGTAGCAGCGGCTGGGGCTCGCCTTGGGCACGGAGCGCCGCGAGGTCCAGGCGGACGGGCAGCACCATGGGCTCGGCGCTGCCGAGCGCCGCGTCGAAGAGGGCCAACCCCTCCTCGGTGGTCAGCGGCGGCATACCCGAACGGGCCATCCGCTGGACGTCCGCATCGGTGAGAGCGCCGGTCATGCCACTGTCCTGAGACCAGGGCCCCCACGCCAGCGACGTGGCCGCAAGCCCTTGAGCCCTGCGTTGGCGCGCCAACGCATCCAGGAAAGCGTTACCCGCAGCGTAATTCGCCTGACCAGGGCTGCCGATCGTGCCTGCCACGGACGAGAACACCACGAACGCGTCGAGGTCCAGGTCCTTGGTGGCCTCGTGCAGGTTCCAGGCCGCATCCACCTTCGGCCGCAGCACCGCCGCCAACCGCTCCGCCGTCAGCGACCCCACCACACCGTCGTCCAGAACACCGGCCGTATGTACCACGGCACTGATCGAGTACCGGGAGACCAGCTCCGCCACAGCGGCGCTGTCGGTGACATCACACGCCTCGACAGTGGCTTCCGCGCCGCCCTCGCCGAGTTCCGCCACCAGTTCCTCGACGCCCTCGGCAGCCGGACCGCTCCGGCTGACCAGCAGCAGACTCCGCACGCCGTGCTCGGTCACCAAGTGGCGGGCGACAGCACGACCCAATCCACCGGTGCCACCGGTGACCAGAACCGTGCCGGCCGGGTCCCAGGTCATCGCGTGCTCGGACTGCGTCCGGGCCAGCCGCGCCGCCAGCACCTCACCACCGCGCACCAGCAGTTCGGGCTCGTCGGTCGCGAGCCCCTGCGGCAGCACCGTCACATCGGCGTCATCGTCGATGTCCACCAGGCCGAAGCGGCCCGGATTCTCCGACCGCGCCGACCGCACCAGACCCCACACCGCCGCACCCGCGAGATCCGTACCGTCCACCGCACCACGCGTCACGAACACCAGGCGCGAGTGCGCGAACCGCTCGTCCGCCAGCCAGGACTGCACCATCTCCAACGCCCAGGCAGTCGTGGCGTGCACGGCCTCCACCGTTCCTGCGGTGCCGGCGGGCGGCGCGACCAGGACCGTCCCGGGCACGGCGGTCCCCGTCAGGGACTCCAGATCCGCGGGGGTCCGCAGCGGCTCGCTCCCCGGACCGGTGCCGAGTTCGACGCGCTCGTCGGTGAGCGGGACGGGGACCCAGTCGGCCTTGAAGAGGGCGTCGCGGCCGGCGGTCCCCAGCTGCCCGGCCGAGAGCGGGCGTGCCACCAGCGACTCCACGGAGACGACCGGCGCACCGGACGTGTCAGCGATCGCCACCGACATTGCGCCGCCCGCGTCGCGGATGCGGACGCGGAGGTGCGAAGCACCGGAGGCGTGCAGGGACACTCCGGTCCACGAGAACGGGACTCCGCCCGCTTCCGCGCCGCCCAATGCCGCCGCGTGCAGCGCGGCATCGAAGAGCGCGGGGTGCAGACCGTAGGCGTCGCCGTCGGTGCCTTCGGGAAGCCCGACCTCGGCGTAGATGTCCTCGCCGAGCCGCCAGGCCGCCCGCAGGCCCTGGAAGGCCGGGCCGTACGTGAGCCCGGCATCGGCGAGTTCGTCATAGCAGCCCGCCACTTCCGCGGGCTCCGCGCCCTTGGGAGGCCATACGACGGCGTCGAAGGAGGCCGTTTCGGCCCCCGTGGTCACCGCACCGTCGGCGTGCAGCGTCCACGGCTCCTCGCCCTCCCGCGCGTGCACCGACACCGGCCGTCGGCCCGAACCATCCGGCTGCCCCAGCCACACCTGCACCTGCACGCCACTGCCCGACGCGGGCAGCACCAGCGGCGCGGTGAGCGTCAGCTCCTCCACCAGGTCACAGCCGACCTCGTCGGCCGCCCGCAGTACCAGTTCCAGCAGCGCCGTGCCGGGCACCAGCACGGACCCCAGCACCACATGATCCGCCAGCCACGGATGCGAGGACACCGACAACCGGCCCGTGAACAACAAGCCACCCGAGCCCGCCAGTTCCACCGCCGCACCCAGCAACGGATGCCCCGCCGAGCCCAGACCCGCGGACCGCACATCACCGGAACGCGCCACACCACTCGTCGGCCAGAACCGTTCGTGCTGGAACGCGTACGTCGGCAGGTCCACCCACCGCGCACCCGTACCGGCGTACAGCACCGCCCAGTCCACGCTCGCGCCCCGGACGTACAGCTGCGCCAGGGCACCCAGCAGCGTCGCCGCCTCGGGCCGGTCCTTGCGCAGTACGGGAGCGAATACGGCCTCGTCGGGTGCCGACTCACGGGCCAGCGCCGACAGCACACCGTCCGGGCCGAGTTCGAGGTACCGCGTCGTCCCTTCCGCCCGCAGAGCCTGTATTCCGTCCGCGAAACGCACCGCCTCGCGGACGTGCCGGACCCAGTAGTCGGGGTGGGCGAGCTGTTCGGGCTCGGCGAGCCGGCCCGTCAGGTTCGACACGACGGGGATCGTCGGCGTGCCGAAGGACAGCCGTGCCACCACCTCGCGGAAGTCGGCCAGCATCGGTTCCATCAGCGGCGAGTGGAAGGCGTGCGAGACCCGCAGCCTGCTGGTCTTGCGCCCCTCCCCCTCGAAGTACGCCGCAACGGCGAGCACGGCGTCCTCGGCGCCGGAGACCACGACCGACGACGGGCCGTTGACGGCCGCGATCGAGACGCCTTCCACCAAGTGCGGAAGAACCTCCTCCTCCGTCGCCCCGATCGCCACCATCGCTCCACCGGACGGCAGTTGCTGCATCAGCCGTCCCCGAGCCGCCACCAACGCACACGCGTCCGCGAGGGAGAAGACACCCGCCACATGCGCCGCGGCGATCTCCCCGATCGAATGTCCCGCCACGAAGTCCGGGCGCACGCCCCACGAATCCGCCAGCCGGTACAGCGCCACCTCGACCGCGAACAGTGCGGCCTGGGCGTACGCGGTCCGGTTCAGCAAATCCGCATCCTCGCCCCAGACAACGTCCCGCAGGGGGCGGTCCAAGTGCTCGTCCAGCCCCGCGCACACGGCGTCGAAAGCCTCCGTGAACACCGGGTAGCTGCGGTACAACTCCCGTCCCATACCAAGGCGTTGCGAGCCCTGACCCGAGAACAGGAACGCCGTCTTCCCCGCACCGGCCGAACCCTCCGCCAGACCGGCGTCGGCCTCACCCACCGCGAGGGCGGACAGGGCCCGCACCAGTGCGTCACGGTTCTCGCCCCACACCACCGCGCCGTGGGTGAAGCGCGACCGCCCCGTCACCAGCGCGTGGCCGACGTCCCGCGCGGGCAGCTCGTCGTGCCCGGCCACCAGGGACAGCACACGTGCCGCCTGGCCGCGCAGCGCGGCCTGGTTCCTGGCGGAGAGCACCCACGGCAGCGCGCCGGGCTCGTCCTGGACGGAGTCCGGTGCGGCGTCGGCCGCGACCGGCTCGGGCTGCTCCAGGATCACATGCGCGTTCGTCCCACTGACACCGAAGGAGGAGACGCCGGCGCGCCGCGGCCCGTCCCCCTGCGGCCACTGGGCCGGGGAGGTCAGCAGCTCAACGGCACCGGCGCTCCAGTCCACGTGCGTGGACGGCTCATCTACGTGCAGCGTCCGCGGGAGCACGCCGTGGCGCATCGCCATGACCATCTTGATGACGCCCGCGACGCCCGAAGCCGCCTGCGCGTGACCGATGTTGGACTTCACCGAACCCAACAACAACGGCCGGTCCTCCGCCCGCTCCCGACCATAAGTGGCCAGCAGCGCCTGCGCCTCGATCGGATCACCCAAGGTGGTTCCCGTACCGTGCGCCTCCACCGCATCCACATCCGCCGCCGACAGACCCGCACTCGCCAGCGCCTGCCGGATCACCCGCTGCTGCGACGGACCATTCGGCGCCGTCAACCCATTCGACGCACCATCCTGATTCACCGCAGAACCACGAACCGTCGCCAGGATCCGGTGTCCGTTGCGACGCGCATCCGACAGCCGCTCCAGCACGAGCATGCCGACGCCCTCGCCCCAGCCGACGCCGTCGGCCGCATCGGCGAAGGCCTTGCAGCGCCCGTCCGCCGACAGTCCCCGCTGCCGCGAGAAGTCCACGAACGTCGTCGGCGTCGACATCACCGTCACACCGCCGGCCATGGCCAGCGAGCACTCACCGGACCGCAGCGCCTGCGCGGCCAGGTGCAGGGCCACCAGCGACGACGAACACGCGGTGTCCACCGTGACCGCCGGCCCCTCGAAACCGAAGGTGTACGAGACCCGGCCGGAGGCGATGCTGGCCGCGCTGCCGTTGCCTCGGTAGCCCTCGTACTGGTCGCCGACCATGATTTCGCTGTAGTCGGTGTACATCACGCCCGCGAAGACGCCCGTCCGGCTGCCCCGCAGCGTGGCCGGGTCGATGCCCGCCCGCTCCAGCGCCTCCCAGGTCGTCTCCAGCAGCAGCCGCTGCTGCGAGTCCGTAGCCAGTGCTTCCCGGGGGCTCATCCCGAAGAACTCGGGGTCAAAGTCCCCTGCCTCGTGCAGGAACCCACCGGAGCGGGTGTACGAGGTGCCGAGCGCTTCGGGGTCGGGGTTGTAGAGCGACTCCAGGTCCCAGCCACGGTCGGCCGGGAAGTCCGAGACGGCATCCACCCCTTCGGACACCAGCCGCCACAGGTCCTCGGGCGAGGCGACCCCGCCCGGATAGCGGCAGCTCATCCCGACGATCACCACCGGGTCGTCGGCCGCCGCCACCGGCATCCGCGTCGGCGACTCCGCTTCCGTCGCTTCCTGCGCACCGAACAGCTCGTCCAGCAGGTAGTCGACCAGCGTACCCGCCGTGGGGTAGTCGAAGACGGCGGTGGCGGAAAGGCGCATTCCGGTCGCCTTGTTGATCCGGTTGCGCAGCTCGACAGCGGTCAGGGAGTCGAAGCCGAGGTCCTGGAAGGCCCGGTCCGGGTCGACCGTCTCCGGGCTCGCGTGGCCCAGGACCAGCGCGATCTGGGCGCGTGCCAAGTCCAGCAGCGCCTCGCGCCGTTCCACCGTGCCCAGTCCGGCCAGGCGCCCCACCAGACCGGCGACCGCGGCCGAGCCGGCGACCACCGAGCGCCGGGCGCGGGTCCTGATCAGGCCGCGCAGCAGCGGGGGGATGTCTCCCTGTTCCCGGAGTACGGCCAGGTCGAGGCGGATGGGGAGGACCAGCGCGTCGTCGGTGGCCAGCGCGGCGTCGAAGAGTGCGGCGCCCTCCGCCTGGGTGAGTTCCGGCATTCCCGAGCGGGCGATCCGTTGGAGGTCGGCGTCCGACAGGGTGCCGGTCATGCCGCCGTCCTGGGTCCAGGGGCCCCACGCCAGCGACGTGGCCGGGAGCCCTTGTGCCCGGCGGTGGTGCGCCAGCGCGTCCAAGAAGGTGTTGCCGGCGGCGTAGTTGCCCTGACCGGCGCTGCCCAGGACGCCCGAGGCCGACGAGAAGACGACGAACGCGCCGAGGTCCAGGTCCTTGGTCGCCTCGTGCAGGTTCCAGGCCGCATCGACCTTCGGCCGCAGGACTGCCGACAGCCGCTGTGCCGTCAGCGATCCCACCACACCGTCGTCCAGGACTCCCGCCGTATGCACGACAGCGCTGATCCGGTGACCGGAGACCAGCTCCGCCACGGCGGCGCTGTCGGTGACATCGCACGCCTCGACCCTCGCTTCGGCGCCGCTCTGCCGGAGTTCGGCCACCAGCTCCTCGACGCCCTCGGCGGCCGGGCCGCGACGGCTGACCAGCAGCAGGCTGCGCACCCCGTGCTCGGCCACCAGGTGACGTGCCATCACACGTCCCAGGCCACCCGTGCCGCCGGTGATCAGCACCGTGCCGGGCCCGTCCCAGGCAGTCACGCTCCGGGTCCGCGCCGGTGCCCGCTCCAGCCGTGCCGCCAGCACCTCGCAGCCGCGCAGCACCAACTGCGGCTCGTCGGAGGCCAAGGCCCGTGGCAGCACCGCCGCATCGGCGTCGGCGCCGAGATCCACCAGGCCGAACCGGCCCGGGTTCTCCGACTGCGCCGAGCGCACCAGACCCCACACGGCGGCACCGGTGAGATCCGTACCGTCCACCGCGCCACGCGTGACGAACACCAGGCGCGAGGCGGCGAACCGCTCGTCCGCCAGCCAGGTCTGGGCCAGGTCCAGCGCGCGGGCGGCGACGGCGTGCGTCGACTCCACCACGTCGCCGGAACCGGCTTCCACCGGTACCAGCACCGCACCCGGCATACGGCCGGCTCCGGCCAGGGCCGCCAGGTCCGGATAGCTCTCCGACGGCACGCCGGTGAGGGAGCCGAGCGTCGCCACGGACTGAGCGGCCCCTGCCGAGGGCAGGCGCACGGGCGTCCATCGCACGCGGAACAGTGCGTCGCGCCCGACCGGGCTCGGGCCGCCCTCCAGCTGGTCGGCGGAGACCGCCCGCAGGACCAGGGTCCCGATGGAGGCGACGGGCTCGCCCGTGGGGTCGGCCACGTCGACGGACAGCGTGTCCCCGCCGTGCCGGACGATCCGCGCCCGTACGGCAGAGGCGCCGAAGGCGTGGAGCGAGACGTCCTCCCAGGAGAAGGGAAGGACGCCCCGGTCCAGTCCGTCGAGGGCGCAGGTGTGCAGGACCGCGTCGAGCAGCGCCGGGTGCAGTCCGTAGGCGGGCGCTTCGTCTTCGGCGACGTCGGGCAGGGCGACCTCGGCGAACACCTCGTCGCCCCGGCGCCACGCGGCCCGCAGGCCCTGGAAGTGCGGCCCGTAGTCGAATCCGCTCGCGGCCAGGTCCGGATAGAGGCCGGTCAGGTCGACGGCCTCGGCACCGGCGGGCGGCCAGGACTCCGCATGGAAGTCGTGGCCGGAGCCGGTCGCCCGCTCACCCGTCACGAGGACGGCGGTGGCGTGCTGGACCCACGGCCGGTCGCCGTCGCCCTCCGGCCGGGAGCGGACGCTCAGGGCCCGGCTGCCGGCCTCGTCGGCGGGGCCGACGTGCAGTTGCAGCTGTACGCCGCCGTGCTCGGGCAGGACGAGCGGGGCGGCCAGGGTCAGTTCGTCGATCCGGTCGCAGCCCGCTTCGTCGGCGGCACGGACGGCCAGTTCGACGAATGCCGTACCCGGCAGCAGCACCGAGCCCATCACCCTGTGGTCGGCCAGCCACGGGTGCGACTGGAGCGACAGGCGGGAGGTGAACAACAGGCCGTCGCTGTCGGACAGTTCCACGGCGGTGCTCAGCAGTGGGTGCCCGGCCGCTTCGAGACCGGCCGCGCTGATGTCCCCGATGCCGGTGAGGGCGGGGGTGGGCCAGTACCGCTGGTGCTGGAAGGCGTACGTCGGCAGGTCGAGGACGCGCGCGTCGGTGCCGGTGAAGATCACGGTCCAGTCGATCGCGGAGCCCCGCACATGCAGCTGTGACAGGGCCGCGAGGAGCGTCGTCTCCTCCGGACGGTCCTTGCGCAGGGCGGGGACGACTGCGGTCTCCTCCGGCAGCGACTCACGGGCCAGGGCCGAGAGGGTGCCGTCGGGGCCCAGCTCCAGGAAACGCGTCACGCCTTCCGTGTGCAGGGCGCGTATCCCGTCGGCGAACCGTACGGCTTCGCGGACGTGAGTGACCCAGTAGTCGGGGGTGCGCAGCTGGTCCTGGGTGGCCGGGCCGCCGGTCACGTTCGAGATGACGGTGAGTTCCGGCTCGCCGTAGGCCAGGCTTTCGGCGACGGCGCGGAAATCGGCGAGCATCGGATCCATGAGCGGCGAGTGGAAGGCGTGCGAGACCCGCAGTCGGCCGGTCTTGCGTCCCTCCTGCTCGAAGTGCGCCCGGATCGCCTCGACGGCGGGCTCGGCGCCGGAGACCACGACGGACGACGGGCCGTTGACGGCCGCGATCGCGACGTCCTCGGTCAACCGCGGGCGGACCTCGTCCTCGGTGGCCCGGATCGCCGCCATCGCCCCGCCGGCGGGCAGGGCCTGCATGAGCCGGCCACGTGCCGCCACCAGGGCGCAGGCGTCGGCCAGAGAGAACACGCCGGCCACATGCGCGGCGGCGATCTCGCCGACCGAGTGCCCGGCCACGTACTCAGGGCTCACGCCCCAGGATTCCACCAGCCGGAAGAGGGCCACCTCGACGGCGAACAGCGCGGCCTGGGCATAGGCCGTCCGGTTCAGCAGTTCCGCGTCCTCGCCCCAGACGACGTCGCGCAGCGGGCGGTCCAGGTGCTCGTCCAAGGCGGCGCACACCGCGTCGAAGGCCTCCGCGAAGACCGGGTGGCGGCCGTACAACTCTTGCCCCATACCGAGGCGTTGGGAGCCCTGGCCGGAGAAGAGGACGGCGTCCTTGCCGTCATGTGCGGTGCCCGTGGTCAGTGCGGGGTCGGTGTCGCCCTCGGCCAGGGCGGCCAGGGCGCGTACCGCGGTGTCGTGGCTGTCGGCCGCGACGGCCGCGCGGCAGGGGAAGGCCGTACGGTTCGCCAGCGTGTACGCGATGTCCGCGAGCCGCGGTTCGGGGGCGCGGTCGAGAGGGGACAGCAGCCGGGCCGCCTGGGTCTGCAAGGCGCTGTCGCTCTTCGCGGACAGCAGCAGGGGAACCGTCACCTCGGGGGCGGCAGGCTGCGCCTCGGGTTCGGCGGGCTCGGCCTGCTCCAGGATCACGTGCGCATTGGTGCCGCTGACCCCGAACGCGGAGACCGCGGCACGCCGCGGGCGGTCCGTCCCGGGCCAGTCCGCCGGCTCGGTGAGCAGTTCGACGGCGCCCGCACTCCAGTCGACGTGCGGGGTGGGCTCGTCCACGTTCAGGGTGCGCGGCAGCGCACCGTGCCGCATCGCCAGGACCATCTTGATCACACCGGCTGCGCCGGCGGCGGCCTGGGTGTGCCCGAGGTTGGATTTCAGCGTTCCCAGCAGCAGCGGCCGGTCCTGCGGCCGCTCCTGCCCGTAGGTGGCGAGCAGCGCCTGGGCCTCGATGGGGTCGCCCAGCCTCGTGCCCGTACCGTGCGCCTCGACGGCGTCGACGTCGGACGCGGCCACACCGGCGTTGGCGAGGGCCTGCCGGATCACTCGCTGCTGCGAGGGGCCGTTGGGCGCGCTCAGGCCGTTGGACGCGCCGTCCTGGTTGACCGCCGAGCCGCGCACGACGGCGAGCACCTGGTGCCCGTTGCGCCGGGCGTCCGAGAGCCGCTCCACGAGCAGCAGCGCGGCGCCTTCGCTCCAGCAGGCGCCGTCGGCCGCCGCCGCGAACGGCTTGCAGCGGCCGTCCTCCGACAGTCCCCGCTGCCGCGAGAACTCCACGAACGTCGTCGGCGTCGACATCACCGTCACACCGCCGGCGAGCGCCAGCGAGCACTCGCCCGACCGCAGCGACTGCACCGCCATGTGCAGGGCCACCAGCGACGATGAGCACGCCGTGTCCACTGTGACCGCCGGACCTTCGAAACCGAACGTGTACGACACACGGCCGGAGATCACGCTCGTCGAGTTGCCGGTGAGGGCGTGAACGGCGACGTCGTCCCGCGCCGCGTCCAGAACTGCGCGGTAGTCGTGGGTGTTGCTGCCCGCGAAGACGCCGGTGCTGCTGCCCCGCAGGGTCTCCGGGGTGATGCCGGCCCGTTCGAAGGCCTCCCAGGAGGTCTCCAGCAGCAGCCGTTGCTGCGGGTCCATGGCCAGGGCCTCGCGCGGCGAGATGCCGAAGAAGTCCGCGTCGAAGCCTGTCGCATCGTCGAGGAAGCCGCCTCCGCGCGCGTAGGTCGTGCCCGGGTGGTCGGGGTCGGGGTGGTAGAGCCGGCCGAGGTCCCAGCCCCGGTCGTCGGGGAGGGGGGAGATGACGTCCCCGCCCTCGGACAGCAACTGCCAGAGGGCTTCCGGCGAGCCCACCCCGCCGGGGAAACGGCAGGCCATACCCACGATCGCCACGGGCTCGTCGAGGACGGCGGCGGTCCGTTCCACGGCGGCCGCGGACCCGGTCGTGCCCAGGATCTCGGAGCGCAGGTACTCGGTGACCGCGGTGGGCGTGGGGTGGTCGAACAACAGGGTGGCGGGCAGCCGCAGGCCCGTCGCGGCGGACAGGCGGTTGCGCAGTTCGACCGCCATCAGCGAGTCGAAGCCGATGTCCATGAAGGCCCGTCGGGCCTCGACGGTGTCCGGTGAGTCGTGTCCGAGGGTCTTCGCGGCCTCTTCCTGAACCGTGCGCAGCAGCGCCCGCTCCTGTTCGGCGGCGGGCAGTGCGGCGAGCCGGTCGCCCAGCGGGGAGCGGTCCTCGCGCGGGGTGTCTTCGGCGACGGCGGCGAGGGCGTGGCGGGCCTCGGGCAGGTCGGCGAGCAGGGGGCTGGGGCGGACGGCGGTCAGGGCGGGGGCGTACGCCGTCCAGTCGACGTCGGCCACGGTCACGTTCGCCACGCCCTGGGCCAGGGCCTGGCGGAGGGCGGCGAGGGCGGAGGCCGGGGCCATGGGGAGCAGTCCGTCGCGGCTCACGCGGTCGGCGACGCCGCTGTCCGTCGCCATGCCGAGGTCTTCCCAGGGGCCCCAGGCCGCCGAGGTGGCCGGCAGCCCGTGCGCGCGCCGGTGTTCGGCGAGGGCGTCCAGGAACGTGTTGGCGGCGCTGTAGTTGGCCTGGCCGGCATTGCCGAGGGACCCGGCGACCGAGGAGAACAGCACGAACATCTCCAGGTCGAGGTCCTGGGTGAGCTCGTGGAGGTTCAGGGCGGCGGTGGCCTTGGGGCGCAGTACGGCCTCGAAGCGTTCGGGGGTGAGCGCGTCGAGCATGCCGGCGTCCATGACGCCGGCGGCGTGCACGACGCCGGTCAGGGGCGTTTCGTGCGGGATGTCGGCGAGGACGGCCGCCAGCGCGTCGCGGTCGGCGGCGTCGCAGGCGACGACGGTGACCCGGGTTCCGCGTTCGGTGAGTTCGGCCGCGAGCTCCGGTGCGCCGGGGGCGTCCAGGCCCCGGCGGCTGGTGAGCACCAGGTGCTCCGCGCCGGCGTCGGCGAGCCAGTGCGCGAGCTGGGTGCCGAGCGCGCCGGTGCCGCCGGTGATCAGGACCGTGCCGTGCGCGGTCCACTCGGCGCCGGTGTCGCCGCCGGGCGTGATCCGCGCCAGGCGGCGGGCGAAGGTCCCGGCGGGCCGGATCGCGACCTGGTCCTCGCGCCCGGCGAGCACGCCGAGGAGCGCGGCGGCAGCCCGGGTGTCCGGGGCCTCGGGGAGGTCGACGAGGCCGCCCCAGATCTGCGGGAGCTCCAGTGCGGCCACCCGGCCGAGGCCCCACGCCTGTGCCTGTACGGGGCTGGTGAGCGCGTCCCGGTCGTCGACGGCGACGGCGCCGCGGGTCGCGCACCACAGCGGGATCTGCCGGCCGGAGGACTCCAGGGCGCGCAGCAGGTCGGTGGTGGCGGCCAGGCCGCGCGGCACGGACGTCAGGTCGGGGTGCGGCCGTTCGTCCAGGGCCAGCAGCGAGAGCACCCCGTCGATGGGGCCTTCGGGCCAGGTGACGGTCTCGGACGGGTCGCCGGTGCCGGGCAGTTCGAGCAGTTCGGTGGCCAGGCCCTGGGCGCGCAGGGTGTCCAGGAGCCGGGCGGTCCACGGGTCGTCGACGCCGCCCTGAGGCAGCGCGACCAGCCAAGTTCCGTTGGCGGACGTGCCGTTGGGGGCGGTGAAGGGGGTCCAGCGGGCCTGGTAGCTCCAGCGGTCCGCCACCGCCTGGGTCCGGCGCTGCTTGCGCCAGGCCGAGAGTGTGGGCAGGAGGCTGCCGAGCGAGTCGGCCTCGCTGCCGTCGATGGCCAGGACGGCCGAGAGGCCTTCCAGGTCCTCGCGTTCGACAGCCTCCCAGAACCCGGCCTCGCCGGCCTCGGCGTCGGCCGGTGCGCCGTCGGCCGCCCCGGCGGCGTCCAGCCAGAACCACCGGCGCTGGAAGGCGTAGGTCGGCAGCTCGACGCTGGCGGCGCCGAGCGTGCCGAGGCAGGCGCTCCAGTCGACGGGGACGCCGTGCGCGAACGCGGTGGCGACGCCTTCCGCGAGGGCCTGGACCTCGGGGTGGCCGGTGCGCAGCAGGGACAGCAGGAGGGGCTGTTCGAGGGTGGTCAGGGAGTCCTGGACCATCGGGGTGAGCACGCTGCTGGGGGCGAGTTCGACGAACGCGGTGACGCCCTCGGCCTCGAGGGTGCGTACGGCGGTGCAGAAGCGGACGCCCTCACGGATCTCCCGGACCCAGTAGTCGGGGGTGCGCAGGTCGTCACCGGTGGCCAGCTCCCCGGTGAGCGTGGAGACCACGGGGATGCGCGGGGTGCGGTACTCCAGGGTCTCGGCGACGCGCCGGAAGTCCTCCAGCATGCCGTCCATGCGCGGGCAGTGGGAGGCGATGCTCACCCTGATCCGTTTGACGCGGCGTCCCTGGGCCTCCCAGTGGGCGGCGACCTCGGCGACGACATCCTCGTCGCCGGAGACGACCTGGGCCTCGGGCCCGTTGACCGCGGCGAGGGTGGCGCGGTCCTCATTGCCGGCGAGAGATGCGCGGATCTCGTCCTCGGTGGCCTGAACCGCCACCATGGCGCCGCCTTCGGGCAGCGCCTGCATGAGGACGCCACGGGCCGTGACCAGCCGAGCGGCGTCCTTCAGGGAGAGGATGCCGGACACATGGGCGGCCGTGATCTCACCGACGGAGTGACCGGCGACGTACTGCGGGGTCACGCCCCAGGATTCGAGGAGCCGGAACAGGGCGGTGGCGAAGGCGAAGAGCGCGGGCTGGGTGTAGTCGGTCCGGTCGAGTAGGGCGGCTTCGTCCGTGCCCTCCTCGGCGAAGACGATGTCGCGCAGCGGCCGCTCCAGGTACGGGTCGCACTCGGCGCAGGCCGCGTCGAAGGCGTCGGCGAACTCTGGGTAGGCGGCGTGCAGTTCGCGTCCCATATCCAGGCGCTGGGGGCCCTGTCCGGTGAAGAGGAACGCGGCCGGTGCCTTGACGGCGACGCCGGTCACCGAGCCGGATGCGGTCCGGCCTTCGGCGAGGGCGTCCAGACCGCGCAGGAAGGCGTCGCGGTCACCGGCGACGACGGCCGCGCGGTGGTCCAGGAGGGCCCTGGTGGCCACCAACGAGTGGGCGACATCGGCCGGTTCGAGGTCGGCACGGGCCCGGACGTGGCGGGCGAGCAGCCCGGCCTGGGCGCGCAGGGCGTCGTCGGTGCGCGCGGACAGGAGCCAGGGCAGCGCGCCGGGCCGGGCGGCCGGCGCGGGTGCGGCTGCGTCTTCGGGGCCTTCGCGCGGGGGCGCCTGTTCCAGGATGACGTGGGCGTTGGTGCCGCTGATGCCGAAGGAGGAGACGGCGGCGCGGCGCGGACGGTCCGCGGTGGGCCAGGGCTCGGCCTCGGCGAGGAGCCTGGCGTCGCCCTCGCTCCAGTCGGCGTGCGGGGTGGGCTCGTCCAGGTGCAGGGTCCGGGGCAGCTCGCCGTGCCGCATCGCCAGGACCATCTTCATGACGCCGGCGATGCCCGCGGCGGCCTGGGTGTGCCCGATGTTGGACTTCATGGAACCGATGAGCACGGGCCGCTCGGCGGGGCGCTGCTGCCCGTACGTGGCGAGCAGGGCCTGGGCCTCGATGGGGTCGCCGAGCCTGGTGCCGGTGCCGTGGGCCTCCACGGCGTCGACGTCGGCGGCGGCGAGCGCGGCATCGGCCAGCGCCTGGCGGATGACGCGCTGCTGGGAGGGGCCGTTGGGGGCGGTGAGCCCGTTGGACGCGCCGTCCTGGTTGACGGCCGAGCCCTTCAGGACCGCGAGCACCGGGTGGCCGTTGCGCACCGCGTCGGAGAGCCGCTCGGCGACCAGCAGTCCCACGCCCTCGCCCCAGGCGGTGCCGTCGGCGCCGGCCGCGAACGGCTTGCAGCGGCTGTCGGGGGCCAGTCCGCGCTGGCGGGCGAAGTCCACGAACATCTGCGGGGTGGACATCACGGTCGCGCCGCCCACCAGGGCGAGGTTGCATTCGCCGCGCCGCAGTGCCTGCGCCGCTAAGTGCAGGGCGACCAGCGACGACGAACAGGCCGTGTCGACGGTCAGGGCGGGGCCTTCGAGGCCCAGGACGTAGGAGATCCGGCCGGAGGCGATGCTGATGAGGTTGCCGGTCAGCAGGTGCCCGCCGGTCTCCTCCGTCCGCCCTGCGCCGGCCGCGTCGTACCCGCCGTGAGTGGTGCCGACGAATGCGCCGGTGGGGCTGCCCGCGAGGGACCGCGGGTCGATGCCGGCCCGTTCGACGGCTTCCCACGCGGTCTCCAGCAGCAGCCGCTGCTGGGGGTCCATGGCGAGGGCCTCGCGCGGGGAGATGCCGAAGAATCCGGGGTCGAACTCGCCCGCGTCGTAGAGGAATCCGCCCTCGCGGACGTACGTGGCGCCCTGCTGTGCCGGGTCGGGGTCGTAGAGCCCGTCGAGGTCCCAGCCGCGGTTGCCGGGAAAGGCGGACATCGCGTCGACGCCGCCCCGGAGCAGCTCCCACAGCTCTTCCGGCGAGCGGACTCCGCCGGGGAAGCGGCAGGCCATCGACACGATCGCGATGGGCTCGCGCTGCTTCAGCTCCGACTCGTCCAACTGCTGGCGCGTCTCGTGGAGGTCCCCGATCGCGCGCTTGAGGTACTCGCGCAGCTTCGCCTCGTTCGACATCAGGATGCCAACCCCTCGTGAAATGCCGGTTCTGGGGCACAGAACGTCAACACTCACGTCTGACCCACTTTTCACGGGCCATCCTCATCCAGGGTGGACTGCGGGTTTCCCTAGTACTCGGTTCCTCGACGGACGTACGCGTCCGGGCGTCAACGGTGTGCAGACTGAGGGATTTCGGTTCCCGGCGGCGCTAGCGTCCGTCCCTTCCCCCGCGCGTGCGCACCGAGTGCAACGCCACGAAACCCATGCGAAGGAACGTGACATGGCTTCCCCCCACGAGCTGCCTTCCCTCGGCCTTGAGCCGCCCGTCTTATTGGAGGTGAGCCCGCTGCTGCGCGAACTGCAGGAGCGGGGGCCGATCTGCCGGGTACGCACCCCCGCAGGCGACGAGGGGTGGCTGGTGACCCGCCACGCCGAGCTCAAGCGGCTGCTCCACGACGAAAGGTTCGGCCACTCGCACCCCGACCCCGCGAACGCGGCACAGTATGTGAGGAGTCCCTTCCTGGACCTGATGAACACGGAAACCGACGCCGAGGCCGGACGCCGGACGCACGCCGAGTCCCGCCGCCTGCTCGCGCCGATGTTCGCCGCCCGGCGGGTGCGCGAGATGGAGCCGAAGGTGGCGGCGGTCGTCGACGGCGCACTCGACAGGTTCATCGCGCAGGGGCCACCCGCCGATCTGCACGACGGCCTGTGTGTGCCGGTTGCGCTCACGGTGCTCCACGACATCATCGGTGTGCCCTCGCACAGCCGCGAACAACTGACGTCGCTGCTGTCCCGGATGGCCGTGCTGGACGACCGCGAGAGCGTGGAGCACGGCCAGCGCGACCTCTTCGCGTTCGTCGCGGAGCTGGTCGATCGCAAGCGGGCCGAGCCCGGCGACGACATCATCACCCGGCTGACCGAGGGCGGGCTGTCGGACGAGCGCGTGGCAACGCTGGCCGTGAGCCTGCTGTTCGCCGGGCTGGACAGCGTCGTCACCATCATGGACCACGGTGTGGTGCTCCTGGCCGCCCACCCCGAGCAGCGCGCGGCGGCACTGGCGGACCCCGGCCTGATGACGCACGCCGTGGAAGAAGTGCTGCGGGCTGCCAAGGCCGGCGGGTCGATCCTGCCGCGCTATGCCACCGAGGACATCGCGCTCGACGGAGTGACGATACGGTCCGGGGATCTGGTCATGTTCGACTTCAGCCTCCCCAACTTCGACGAGCGGGCCTTCGACGAACCGGAGCGGTTCGACATCACCAGGGCCCCCAACCCGCATCTGTCCTTCGCCCACGGCATCTGGCACTGCATCGGCGCGCCCCTGGCGCGCATCGAGCTGAAGACGGTGTTCACCCAGCTGTTCACCCGCCTGCCCGGCCTGCACCTGGCCGTCGCGGTGGACGAGCTGCATGAGCGGGACGGCCGGCTGTCCGGCGGCCTCACCGAGCTGCCGGTGGCCTGGTAGCAGGGAAACATCACGGCGGGCGGCCCTCGGGGGCCGCCCGCCGTGGCGTGTGTCACCGTGCCGCTGTCACGCTCCGAAAACGGCGTCGAGCCACTTGTCCGCGACCTCCGAGGCCGCCGGGGCGTCGTCCCTGACGATGGAGAGGTGGTCCGCGTCGAGCTTGACGATGTCGGCCGTCGGGATCATCTTCGCCAGCCCCGCACCGCCGGCCTCGATGCCGGGATACAGCCGCGTTGCCTCGATGCTCAGCACGGGGGCGGTCGTGGGCTGTACGTCGATGCTGTTCAACAGGCGCATCCACCGTCCCATCGCGGACAGCTTGGCGTTCGTTATCCGCACCTGGGAGGCGCTGGCGGCGAGGAAGTTCGCCTTCAGCAGGCCGCCGTAGTCGATCTCCTCGTGTGCCTCGTGCCGGATGCTGAGGGTGTCCAGCAGCACCAGGCCCGCGGGCTTGATTCCCCAGGTGCTCTCCAGCACACCGGCGGCCGCGTAGGCGTACGAACCGCCGGATGAGTGTCCGACCATGACGAAGGGCTCGCCGTCGCTCGCGCGCAGCACGCTCTCCGCGATCGACCGGGCCGCGCACTCGGCCGTGGCCGGCTGCGGGTCGCCCGGGGTGAAGCCCACCAGCGGCATCCCGCAGACGTGCCGCTTGCCCCTGAAGCGGGCGGCGAACCTGGCGTACTCCTGGACGCCGCCGTTGGCGGTGGGCGTGCTGATGCAGATCAGCCGCGGTGCGGAGGGGCCCTCGGTGAGCGTGGTCGGCCGCGGCAGGTCGTCCAGCTCGGCCGTGTTCTCGAAGGACGGGCCGCCGACGCCACCCATGGCCGACACCAGCCGCATGGCTTCCGCGATCTTGTCTTCCTTGATGGCGGTGAGGAAGCGCTTCTCCAGCCAGTCGACCTCTTCCCCCGGGGCAGCGCCGGTGAACTCGCCACTGGACGGGGAGCCGTGCAGATTCTTCTGTGCGACGAGTTCGCCGCGCAGCCACATGGCGAGCTTTTCCGGGGTCTTGCTCTCGAAGACCACCGTCGCGGGCAGTTGCAGCCCGGTGGCCGCGGCGACCCGGTTGCGGAGCTCGACCGACGTCAGCGAGTCGAAACCCAGCCCGAGGAACTCACGGTGGGGCTCGACGCCCTCGGCCGAGACGTGCCCGAGCACGGCGGCGGCCTCGGTCCGGACGAGATCGACCAGGTAGGCGGTCTGCTCCTCCTCGCCCAGTTGCGCGAGCCGCCCGGTGAGCCCCTCGGCCGTACCGGCGCCGGTGGCGGCGGTTCCGGCGGCGCGGCGGCGGGACGGGAGCAGGCCGCGCATGAGGGGCGGTACGGGGCCCTCGACGCGCACCGGGCCCGAGGTCCGGCCGAGCGCGACGAGGTGGGCCGCGTCGCACGCCCCGGCCGCGTCGAACAGCGCCAGCCCCCGCTCGACGGTCAGCGGGGTGGCGCCGTACGCGGCGATCCGCTGGATGTCCGCGTCGGACAGGGCGGCGGTCATGCCGCCGCCCTGGGCCCACGCGCCCCACGCGAGGGACTGCGCGGGCAGGCCGTGCGCCGTGCGGTGCCGGGCGAGCGCGTCGAGGAAGACGTTGCCCGCGGCGTAGTTGCCCTGGCCGGGGGTTCCGGTCACGCCCGAGAGGGAGGAGTACAGCACGAACGCGGCCAGGTCGAGGTCCTTGGTGGCCTCGTGCAGATGCCAGGCGGCATCCACCTTCGGGCGCAGTACGGCCGACAGCCGCTCGGGGGTCAACGAGGTCACCACGCCGTCGTCGAGGACACCGGCGGTGTGGATCACGGCGGTCAGCGGGTGTGCGGCCGGCACCGATGCCACCGCCGCGGCGACCGCCCGGCGGTCGGCCACGTCGCAGGCGAGGATGGTGACCTCGGCGCCGTGGGTGGCCAGTTCGTCCCGCAGTACGACTGCTCCGGGCGCGTCGGGGCCGCTGCGGCTGACCAGCAGCAGGTGGCGTACGCCGCGCTCGGTCACCAGGTGCCGGGCGAGTGCGCGGCCCAGTCCGCCGGTGCCGCCGGTGATCAGTACGGTGCCGTCCGGGGCCCAGGCGCGCGGCATGGTGAGCACGGTCTTGCCGAGGTGCTCGGCGCGGCCCATGTGGCCGAACGCCTCGGGGGCCCGTCGTACGTCCCAGGTGGCGACGGGCAGCGGGCGCAGCGCGCCCTGGGTGAACAGCTCCAGCAGTTCGCCGAGCATCTCCTGGGTCCGGTCCGGGCCCGCTTCGGCGAGGTCGAAGGCGCGGTAGCGCACCCCAGTGGCGGACTCGGGGTCGGACGGACCGGTCCTGCCCGTCTCCAGGAAGTGGCCGCCCGGTGCGGTCAACCGCAAGGAGGCATCGGCGAATTCGCCCGCCAGGGCGTTGAGCACCACGTCCACTCCGCGGCCTTCGGTGACCTCTCGGAAGCGCCGCTCGAAGTCGGTGGTGCGGGACGAGGCGATGTGGTCGTGTGCGACGCCCCGTTCCCGCAGGGTGTCCCACTGGTCCTCGCCGGCCACGGCGAACACCTCGGCGCCGAGGTGCTGTGCCAGCTGCATCGCCGCCATGCCGACGCCGCCGGCATCGGCATGCACCAGGATCGACTGGCCCGGCCGCAGATCGGCGAGGTCCTTCAGGGCGTAGCGGGCGGTCAGGAAGGCCAGCGGAACGGACGCGGCCCGGTCGGGCGACCAGTCGTCGGGGATACGGGTCAGGAGCCGCTCGTCGGCGACGGCCACCGGGCCGAAGCCGCCGGGCACCAGGCCCATCACCCGGTCCCCCGGGCGCAGTTGGCTCACCTCGGGTCCGGTCTCGGTCACCACGCCAGCGGCTTCGGCACCCATCGGCACGGCCTCGCCCGGCTCCTCGCCCAGGGCGTCCCGGACGTCGCGGACATTCACCCCGGCTGCCTGGACGTCCAGCCGGACCTGCCCCGGTGCGAGCGGTTCCAGGGTCTCCGGGCAGGGCGCGAGCATCAGCGTGTCGAGGCTCCCCTTGGCCGCGCTGTCCAGCCGCCACGGCACCGCCACGGGCGGCAGCAGTCCCGCGCCGCTGCCCAGAAGAGCCAGCCGCCCCACCCGGACGGCACCGTCACGTACGACGAACTGGGCGTCGTCGGTGGCCAGCAGGCCCGGCAGGTCCGCGCACACCGCGGTGAGGCCCCCGTCGCCGCCCTCGAGGTCCAGGAGCACGAGCCGGCCCGGATTCTCCGACTGCGCCGAGCGCACCAGGCCCCACACCGCGGCCGCGGCCAAGTCCCTTACGGACTCGCCCTCTTCGGCGGAGACGGCGCCACGGGTGACGAACACCAGGCGCGCGGTGCCGGACCGCTGCCGCTCCTCCCACTCGTGGAGCAGGCCCAGGACCCGGGCGGTGAGCTCGTGCGCAGCGGCGGGCAGGTCATCGCCCGTACCGGAGACGGGGACCACCACGAGGTCCTCGTCGCCGGTGAGGTCCGCCAGGGAGGCGACCGACGCACCCACGCCGAGTTCGTCGGTGCCCAGGGACACACAGCGGATGTCGGCGGGCTGCACCTCGGGGGCGGCCACCCAGTCCAGCGACAGCAGCGCCTCGTGCTCGGCGCTGCGCCGCATGCCCGCCGGCGCTGCCGTGCCGGCCAGCTGACCGCGCAGCACCAGTGCCTCGGCGGACAGTACGGGGGCGCCCTCGACGTCGACGGCCGCGATGGACACCGAGTCCTCCCCGGTCTTCACGACGCGGGCCCGCAGGATCGAGGCGCCGCCTGCGTGCAGCGACACACCTTGCCAGACGAACGGTATGAGCTGGTCTTCGTCGCCGCCGACGCCGGCCATCCGGTGGGTCTGCAGCACCGAGTCCAGCAGCGCGGGGTGGATCCCGAAGGACTCCGCCTCCTCCGCGACCTGGCCCGGCAGGACGACCTCGACGAAGGCCTCGTCCGCGCGCCGCCACACCGCGCGCAGGCCCTGGAAGGCCGGGCCGTACCCGGTCCCGTCGTAGAAGCCGTCCAGGTCCACGGCCACCGCGTCCCGCGGCGGCCACGCCCGGGAGCCGAAGTCCGCGATCCGCTCGCCGGTGGTCAGGGTGCCGTTGGCGTGCTGGATCCACGGCTGGTCGGGGGCGATGTCCGAGCGCGAGTGCACCGAGATCGTCCGGGCACCCGTCGCGTCGGGGGCGCCGACCAGCACCTGGACCTGTGCGGCACTCTCTTCCGTGAGCACCAGCGGGGCGAGCAGGACGAACTCCTCGACGCGGTCGCAGCCGACCTGGTCTCCGGCGCGCAGGGCCAGTTCCAGGAAACCGGCGCCCGGGAAGAGGACGTTGTCGCCTATGGCGTGGTCGGTCAGCCACGGGTACGTCTGGAGCGACAGGCTGCCGGTGAACAGCACTTCGTCGGAGTCCGCGAGCGTCAGCGTCGCGCCCAGCAGGGGGTGTTGGGCGGGCAGGAGTCCGGCGGCGGTCACCTCACCCGCCGGCGCGGCGGGCCTGGGCCAGTACCGCTCGTGCTGGAAGGGGTAGGTGGGCAGGTCCACGCGGCGCGCGCCCGTGCCGGCGAACCACGTGGCCCAGTCCACCGCCACACCCGTGACGTGCAGCCGCGCCAGCGCGGTCAGCAGGGCCGTCTCCTCGGACCGGTCCTTGCGCAGGGCCGGTACGGCGGTCGCGGTGCCGTCCAAGGTGTGCTGGGCCAGCGCGGTCAGTACGCCGTCGGGACCCAACTCCAGGAAGACCGAAGCTCCTTCGGCCGCCAGCGCACGCACACCGTCGGCAAAACGCACCGTCTCCCGCACATGCCGCACCCAGTAACCGGGCGAACACACCAACTCCTCGGCGGCCATCTCCCCGGTCACATTCGACACTAGGGGAATCTGCGGAGCCTTGTACGACAGTCCCTCGGCGACCCGCCGGAACTCCTCCAGCATCGGCTCCATCAACGGCGAGTGGAAGGCGTGGCTGACCGGCAGACGCTGCGTCTTACGACCCTGGCCGGCGAACTCCTCCGCGATCCGCAGGACGTCCGACTCCTCCCCCGCCAGCACCACCGACTCCGGACCATTGACCGCAGCGATCGACACCCCGTCGACCAGCCGCACGGCCACCTCCTCCTCGGTACCCTGGACCGCGACCATGGCGCCGCCCGCCGGGAGCGCCTGCATCAGCCGCGCCCGCGCCGCCACCAGCACACACGCATCCGCCAGCGAGAACACCCCCGCCACGTGCGCGGCCGCGATCTCGCCGATCGAATGCCCGGCCACGAAGTCCGGCCGCACGCCCAGGGACTCCGCCAGCCGGAACAGCGCCACCTCGACGGCGAACAACGCAGGCTGCGTGAATCCGGTCTCGTCCAAACCCTCCACATCGCCGAACATCACCTCCCGCAGCCCGGCATCGAAGTGCGCCAGCACCTCGTCCAACGCCTCCGCGAACACCGGGAACCGGCCGTACAACTCCCGGCCCATCCCGACGCGTTGCGCACCCTGGCCCGAGAACAGCACCGCGAACTTCCCGGCCGTGTCCTCGGCGAGGCCGCGCGCGACCTCGACGGTTTCGTCCCCCTCGGCCAGGAGCACCGCACGGCGCTCCAGGTGTGCGCGGGAGGTCGCCAGCGAGAAGCCCAGGTCGAGCGGCGAGTGGTCGGTCAGCGCGGTGATCTGCGCTAGCTGCGCGGCCAGCGCGTCCTCGGACCGCGCGGAGACCAGCCACGGCACGGCCGACGGCACGACCGGCAGTACGGTCCCCGGCTCGGCGCCGTCCTCGTCGTCGGACTCATCGGGCTCGTCGGGCTCGTCGGGCTCGTCGGCGGTTGGTGCCTGCTCGATGATGACGTGGGCGTTGGTGCCGCTGATGCCGAACGACGACACACCCGCCCGCCACGGCCGGTCGACCTTGGGCCACTCCCGGGACTCCGTCAGCAGCTCCACCGCACCGGACGACCAGTCCACATGCGACGACGGCGCATCCACATGCAGCGTCTGCGGCAGCACACCGTGCCGCATCGCCAACACCACCTTGATGATCCCCGCCACCCCGGCCGCCGCCTGCGTATGACCAAGGTTCGACTTCACCGAACCCAGCAACAACGGCTGCCCATCGGCCCGGTCCTGCCCGTACGTGGCCAACAACGCCTGGGCCTCGATCGGATCGCCGAGCGACGTACCCGTACCGTGCGCCTCCACCACGTCCACATCACCGGCCGACAGACCGGCACCGGCCAGGGCCTGCCGGATCACCCGCTGCTGGGCGGGGCCGTTGGGTGCCGTCAGACCGTTGGAGGCACCGTCCTGGTTAACGGCCGAGCCCCGTACGACGGCGAGGATCTCGTGCCCGTTACGGCGGGCGTCGGACAGGCGCTCCAGCACCAGGACACCCGCGCCCTCGGACCAGCCGGTGCCGTCGGCCGCGTCGGCGAACGCCTTGCACCGGCCGTCCGCGGCGAGGCCGCCCTGTCGGCTGAATCCGGCGAAGCTCATCGGCGACGACAGCACCGTCACGCCTCCGGCCAGGGCGAGCGAGCATTCGCCGGAGCGTAGCGCGTGGGCCGCAAGGTGCAGGGAGACGAGCGAGGAGGAGCAGGCAGTGTCGACGGTGACCGCCGGGCCCTCCAGGCCGAAGGTGTACGAGAGCCGGCCGGACAGCACACTGCCGGCGAGGCCGGTGCTGCCGTGCCCCTCGACGTCCTCGCGGGAGTTCAGCACGACGTTGGTGTAGTCGACGCCGTTCGTGCCGACGAAGACACCGGTCTCGGTGCCGCGCAGGGTGGTCGCGTCGATTCCGGCACGCTCCAGTGCTTCCCAGGAGGTCTCCAGCAGGATGCGCTGCTGCGGGTCCATGGCCACGGCCTCGCGGGGCGAGATACCGAAGAAGGAGGCGTCGAAGCCGGCGGCGTCCACGAAGCCGCCTTCGCCCGTCGTGCTGCTGCCGCTTCCGTCACCGGTGAGCAGGCCCAGGTTCCATCCACGGTCCGTCGGGAACGCCGAGATGCCGTCGCGGCCCTCGCTCAGCAACTGCCAGAGTTCTTCGGGCGAGCGCACCCCGCCCGGCAGCCGGCAGGACATTCCGACGATGGCCAGGGGCTCCTGCTTGGCGGACTCGACCTCCAGAAGCCGTTGGCGGGTCTGGTGCAAGTCGTTCGTGACCCACTTCAGGTAGTCGACGAACTCGTTGTCGTTCGGCATGACGAGGAACCTTCCGTGCAAAGTAGGGGGCCGGACTCAGCGATCGCTGTGACGCCCGAGTTCGTTGTCGATGAAGGCGAAGATTTCGTCGGCGCTGGCGGCTTCGATCCGCTCGGCGACTTCGGCGCCGTTCTCCTGCGCCGCGGTCCCTCGCCACTTGTCCAGGATCTGCGACAGGCGGTGGGTGACGGCGGCTTTGGTGTGGGCGTCGGGCGCACCGGCTGCCAGTGCACCGTCGAGCCGTGCGAGCTCCGCGAGGAGGGCCGGGCCCGTAGCGGCCTGGGCTTCCTCCACGAGCTGGGAGACAAGGTGTGCGGCGAGTGCGGTGGGGCTGGGGTGGTCGAAGACGAGGGTGGCGGTCAGCCTGAGCCCCGTGGCGGCGGAGAGCCGGTTGCGCAGTTCGACGGCGGTCAGTGAGTCGAAGCCCAGGTCGTGGAACTCCCGCCGGGCGTCGATCGCCTGGGCCGAGGCGTGCCCGAGCACGGCGGCGGCCTCGGTCCGTACCAAGCCGGTCATCAGGCGGGTGCGTTCCTCCGCCCCCGCCTCCGCCAGCCGACGGCCGAGCGTGGCGGCGGCTTCGGCGCCGGCCGTGGAGCCGGCGGCCGGCCGCCGGGCGCCCTTGAACAGGCCCCGGAGCACCGGCGGTACGGTGCCACGGACCCGGGTGCCCGTGGCGACCGGGCCGACGGGGACGAGGTAGGGCTCGTCGGTCGCGGTGGCGGTGTCGAACAACGCCAGGCCCTGCTCGGCGGAGAGCGGCGGCACACCGGTCGCCGCGATCCGCTGCATATCCGCCTCGGACAGCGTTCCCGTCATTCCGCTCGCCTGTGCCCATGCGCCCCACGCGAGGGACTGGGCGGGCAGGCCTTGGGCGGCACGGTGCCTGGCCAGGGCGTCGAGGAAGACGTTGCCCGCGGCGTAGTTCCCCTGGCCGGCGCCGCCGATGACGCCGGAAACCGATGAGAAGACGACGAACGCGCCGAGGTTCATCTCCCGGGTGAGTTCGTGCAGATGCCAGGCCGTGTCCACCGTCGGGCGCAGCACAGCCGACAGTCGGTCGGCGGTCAGCGAGGTGACCACGCCGTCGTCCAGCACACCGGCCGCGTGAACCACCGCGGTCAGCGGATGCGCGAGGGAGTCCAGCACCCGCCCGAGCGCGGCCCGGTCGGCGGTGTCACAGGCCGCGATCGTCACGTCGGCGCCGAGCGCGGTCAGCTCCGCACGCAGTTCCGCGGCTCCGGGTGCGGCCTCGCCGCTGCGGCTCACCAGGGCGAGGTGCTTGGCGCCGCGCTCGGCCACCAGATGCCGGGCCAGGAGGCCGCCCAGACCACCCGTACCGCCGGTGATCAGCGTCGTGCCGTCCGGGTCCCAGGCGGGGCGGCGGGGCGTGCTGTCGTCCGGAGCGGCCTGCCTGGCCAGCCTGCCCACATGCACCGCCCCGTCGCGTACGGCGAACTGGGCGTCGCCGGTGGCGAGCAGGCCCGGCAGGCGCGGCAGCAGGGACGGGAGAGCCGCGTCCGGCGCGTCCACCAGGACGAACCGGTCCGGGTTCTCGGACTGCGCCGACCCCACCAGTCCCCACACGGCCGCGGCGGCCAGGTCGTCGCCGGACACCGCGCCGCAGGTCACGAACACCAGCCGGGACGCGGCGAACCGCTCCCCCGCGAGCCACTCCTGCGACAACTCCAGTACCTCTGCGGTCAGTTCGTGCACCGCTGCCGGGCCTTCGGCGCCCGCGCCCGAGACCGGAACCACGACCAGCTCGGGAACGTCCGCCAGCGCCGCCAGTCCGTCGGCGTCGAGCGTCACGCTCCGCACCTCGCCGCCGACCGGCGTCTCCGCGGCCGGCACCCACTCCAGCCGCAGCAGCGCACCCTGTTCCGCACCCGTGCGGTGGGTCGGCTGCCGGAGGGGCTTCCTGGCGTCCAGGACCAGTGAGTCCGCCGATAGGACGGGCGCGCCCGCGGTGTCCGCCACGGCGACGGAGAACGCGTCCTGGCCGGTCTTCACGATGCGTATCCGCACCTCCGAAGCCCCACTGGCGTGCAGCGCGACCCCGTTCCAAGCCGCGGGCACGCGGTCACCGTCGCATCCGGCCGCCTGTGTCACCGCTTCCAGCAGCGCCGGGTGCAGGCCGAATTCCGTGGCATCCGCCACCTCGCCGGGGAGCACTGCCTCGACGAAGGTCTCGTCTCCGCGGTTCCACAGGGCGCGTACGGTCCGGAACACCGGGCCGTGCTCGACGTCCTCGGCGAAGTCCGCCGGGTCCGCCGCTTCGGCACCGCTCGGCGGCCATACCGAGGCGTCGAACTCCGTCGCTCCGTGTGCTGTTTGTTCTCCTATTGGTTCTCCTGTTGGTTCTCCTGTGTGCTCTGCGGAAGTCAGCGTGCCGGTGGCGTGGTCCGTCCACGACCGGTCGGCTCCGCCCGCGGCCCGAGAGGAGATGCGTACCTCGCGCATGCCGTCCGCGTCGGGGGCCCCGGCCCAGACCTGGAGGAGTACGGCGTCGTCCTCGGCCAGGACCAGCGGCTCGGTGAGGGCGAGCGTGCCGACACGGTCGCAGCCGACCTGGTCGCCCGCGTGGACGGCCAGTTCGAGGAACCCGCCGGCGGGGAAGACGTACGCTCCGTCCCTCACGTGATCGCGCAGCCAGGGGTGGGCCCGCGTCGACAGCCGGCTCGTGAACAGCAGCCCGCCCGAGCCCGCCGGCGGCACCGCCGCGCCCAGCAGGGGGTGCTCGGCGGGCAGGAGTCCGGCGGCGGTCACCGCACCCGCCGGCGCGGCGGGCCTGGGCCAGTACCGCTCGTGCTGGAAGGGGTAGGTGGGCAGGTCCACGCGGCGCGCGCCGGTACCGGTGAAGATTCCCGACCAGTCCACCCCGACGCCCGCGACGTGCAGGTGGGCGAGGGCGGTGAGCAGCGCGGTCTCCTCGGGCCGGTCCTTGCGCAGGGCCGGTACGGCGGTAGCGGTGCCGTCCAAGGTGTGCTGGGCCATCGCGGTCAGCACACCGTCCGGACCCAGCTCCAGGAAGACCGAGGCCCCTTCGGCCGCCAGCGCACGCACACCGTCGGCAAAACGCACCGTCTCCCGCACATGCCGCACCCAGTAACCGGGCGAACACACCAACTCCTCGGCGGCCATCTCCCCGGTCACATTCGACACAAGGGGAATCCGCGGAGCCTCGTACGACAGCCCCTCGGCCACCCGCCGGAACTCCTCCAGCATCGGCTCCATCAACGGCGAATGAAAAGCGTGACTGACCGGCAGGCGCTGGGTCTTACGACCCTGCTTCGCCAACTCCCCGGCAATCCGCAGGACATGGGACTCCACCCCCGCAAACACCACCGACTCCGGACCATTGACCGCGGCGATCGACACCCCCTCCACCAGACACGGCCGGACCACACCCTCGGCGGCCTGGACGGCCACCATCGCGCCGCCCACCGGAAGGGCCTGCATCAACCGCGCCCGCGCCGCCACCAGCACACACGCATCCGCCAGCGAGAACACCCCGGCGACATGCGCCGCAGCGATCTCACCGATCGAATGCCCCGCCACGAAGTCCGGCCGCACACCCAAAGACTCGACCAACCGGAACAGCGCCACCTCGACGGCGAACAACGCAGGCTGCGTGAATCCGGTCTCGTCCAAACCCTCCGCTTCGCCGAACATCACCTCCCGCAGCCCGGCATCGAAGTGCGCCAGCACCTCGTCCAACGCCTCCGCGAACACCGGGAACCGGCCGTACAACTCCCGGCCCATCCCCACCCGCTGCGCACCCTGACCCGAAAACAGCACCGCGAGCGAGCGGCCCGTCTCCGCGCGGCCCCGGTTCGCCTCGGACAGCTCGCCGTCGGGGCACTGCGCCAGCAGCACCGCCCGGTGAGCGAAGACCGAACGGCCCGAGGCGAGCGAGAACCCCACATCCGCCGGTGACGACGAGCCCCTCAGCGACGAGATCCGTTCGATCCCCGCCGCAAGTGCTTCCTCGGACCTGCCCGACACCAGCCACGGCACCACGGTGGGCGCCAACTCCGGTTCCTTTGTGGGCTCTTCGACCGGATCGGCCTGTTCCACGATCACGTGGGCGTTGGTGCCGCTGATGCCGAACGACGACACACCCGCCCGCCACGGCCGGTCGGCCTTGGGCCACTCCCGGGACTCCGTCAGCAGCTCCACCGCACCGGACGACCAGTCCACATGCGACGACGGCTCATCCACATGCAGCGTCTGCGGCAGCACACCGTGCCGCATCGCCAACACCACCTTGATGATCCCCGCCACCCCGGCCGCCGCCTGCGTATGACCAAGGTTCGACTTCACCGAACCCAGCAACAACGGGTCAGCGGAATCGCGCCCCTGCCCGTACGTGGCCAGCAACGCCTGGGCCTCGATCGGATCGCCGAGCGAGGTACCCGTACCGTGCGCCTCCACCACGTCCACATCGCCGGCCGACAGACCGGCACCGGCCAGGGCCTGCCGGATCACCCGCTGCTGCGACGGCCCGCTGGGTGCGGTGAAGCCGTTGGAGGCGCCGTCCTGGTTGACGGCCGAGCCCCGTACGACGGCGAGAACGGGGTGCCCGTTGCGGCGGGCATCGCTCAGGCGCTCGACGAGGAGGACGCCTACGCCTTCCGACCAGCCGGTGCCGTCGGCCGCGTCGGCGAACGCCTTGCACCGGCCGTCCGCCGCAAGGCCGCCCTGCCGGCTGAACTCCATCAGGGAACCGGGGGACGACATGACGTTCACGCCACCGACCAGGGCCAGTGAGCACTCACCGGCCCTCAGGGCATGGGTCGCCGTGTGCAGGGCCACGAGCGAGGAGGAGCACGCCGTGTCGACCGTCAGCGCCGGGCCTTCCAGGCCCAGCGTGTAGGACAGCCGACCGGAGGTGGCGCTGGCGGCGATTCCGGTGCCGATGTCGCCGGTGGCATCGGCCAGGGAGCCCACCAGCAGATAGGCGTAGTCCTGGCCGTTGGTGCCGACGAACACACCGGTACGGCTGCCGCGCAGGGACGCCGGGTCGATGCCGGCCCGCTCGATCGCCTCCCAGGAGGTCTCCAGCAGGAGCCGCTGCTGCGGATCCATGGTGACGGATTCACGGGGCGAGATCCCGAAGAAGTCCGCGTCGAAGTCCCCCGCACCGTCGAGGAAGCCGCCTTCCTGGCTGACGGCGTTGCCGCGCTGGTCGACCCCGGCGCCCCGCAGGGCGTCCAGGTCCCAGCCGCGGTCCGTGGGGAACGCGCCGATCGCGTCCTTGCCTGCGGCCAGGAGCTCCCACAGGTCCTCGGGCGAGTGCACGCCACCGGGGTACCGGCAGCTCATCGCGACGATCGCGATCGGTTCCGTGGCCGCGGCGACGAGCTTGTGGTTCTGGCGGCGCAGGTGCTCGGCTTCCTTCAGCGAGGCGCGAAGGGCCGCGACGACGGTTTCACTGGATGTGGTCATGGTCCGCTCTTTCAGCGCTCTTGGGAGGAATTGCCGTCGAGTGCCGCCTGCACCAGGCCGGCGACGTCCATCGCATCGATCGAGTCGTCGAAGGCGTCTGCCGCCGTGGTGGCGACGGCCTCGCCGTGGGACGCCGCGCTCTGCTCGGCGGCGAGCTTCATCAGGGGTTCGAGTACGCCGATCTCGCGCAGCCGGCTCATGGGGACGGAGGCGAGCAGGGCCCTGATGCCGGAGGGGTCCAGGTCGCCGTCGTTGGTCCCCTGCCCCGATCCCTCGTCGGGGACGAGCAGGCTCAGGAGGTGGTGCGCCAGGTCGGCGGGGTGGGGGTGGTCGAAGACGAGCGTGGCGGTCAGGCTCAGCCCGGTCGCGACGCCGAGCTGGTTGCGCAGTTCGACGGCGCTGAGGGAGTCGAAGCCGAGGTCGCGGAACGCCCGGTCGGCACCTACGGCGTCGGCCGTGGGGTGTCCCAGTACCGCCGCGGCCCGGGTGCGGACCAGCTCCAGTACGGCTTCGGAGCGCTTGGCGGGCGACAGGCCCGTCAGCTTCTCGCGCAGCGCGTCGCCGGTGGTCTCCTCGCCGCCGTCCCCCGCCGCCCCGTGCTCGGCGACGGCCGGCTCGCCGAGGAGCGGGCTGGGCCGTACGGCGGTGAAGGAGCGGACGAACCGGTCGCGTTCGATGTCGGCGACGACCTCGGTGGGCCGCCCGTCCATGACGGCCCGGCGCAGCGCCACGACGGCGAGGTCCGGGTCCAGTGGGCGGATCCCGATGCGCCGGGCCACGTCGGTCGCCCGGTGGTCGTCGGCCATTCCGCCGCCGCCCCACACGCCCCAGGCGATCGAGGTCGCGGCCAGGCCCTGGGCCCGGCGCTGTTCGGCGAGGGCGTCCAGGAAGGCATTGGCGGCGGCGTAGTTGGCCTGGCCTGCGTTGCCGACCGCTCCGGAGGACGAGGAGAACAGGGCGAACACGGCCAGATCCAGGTCCCGGGTGAGGTCGTGGAGGGCCAGGGCCGAGGCGGCCTTGGCGCGGAAGACGGCGTCGTAGCGGTCCGGGGTGAGGCTGTCGAGGACACCGTCGTCCAGGACGCCCGCCGTGTGGATCACGCCGGTCAGGGGTGCCCCGTCGGGAATCGCGGCGAGGACCTCGGCGAGCGCGTCGCGGTCGGCGACGTCGCAGGCGGTGAGGGTGACTTCGGCGCCCAGTGCGGTGAGTTCGGCCCGCAGTCCGTCCGCGCCGGGCGCGTCGGCGCCCCGGCGGCTGAGGAGCAGCAGGTGGCCAGCGCCCGCCTCGGCGAGCCGGCGTGCCACATGGGCGCCCAGCGCACCGGTGCCGCCGGTGATCAGGACGGTGCCGGTGGGGTTCCACTCCGCTGTGCCGCGCCCGGCCGGTACGGGTACCAGCCGGCGGCCGAGGGCGGCGGAGGGCCGGATCGCGATCTGGTCCTCGCCGCCGGGGGTCGCGAGGGTTTCGGCGAAGCGGACCGTGGACCGCTCGTCGAGGGTGTCGGGCAGATCGATCAGACCGCCCCAGCGCTGCGGGTGCTCCAGGGCGGCGACCCGTCCCAGGCCCCATACGGCGGCCTGGGCGAGCCCGGGTACCGGCTCGGAGGGCGCGGCGGCGACCGCGCCGCGGGTGACGCACCACAGGGGTGCGGCGAGGTCCGCGTCGCCGAGCGCCTGGATCAGGGCGGTGGTCAGGGCCAGTCCCTCGGGCGCCGCGGCACCGTGTCCGGGTGCGGCGGCGAGGGCGAGCAGGGACACCACTCCGGTGAACTCGTGGCCTTCGGCGGCCAGTTGGCGTAGCAGTGCGGCCAGCGCCGCGCGGTCGGGGCCGGGCGCTTCCAGGCGTACGGTGTCCGGGCCCAGGGCGGCGACGGCGTCGGCGGCCCAGGGGTCGTCGGTGTATCCGGCGGGGAGCACGGCGAGCCAGGTGCCTGCCGGAGTGCGGGCGGGCTTCGGGGTCAGCGGCTGCCAGGTGATCTGCTGCCGCCAGCCGTCGACGGTGCTCTGCTCGCCATGCCTGCGACGCCAGTCCGCGAGCGCGGGCAGCACCTTGGCCAGTGCGTCGCCGTCGACCCGCAGCGTCGTCTCCAGCGAGGCGAAGTCGGCCTCGCGCACCGCCGACCAGAAGGCGTCGTCCTCGCCGCCCGGTGCGGCGGGTTCGGTGACCGGCTGGGTGGCCGGCCAGTACCGCTGGTGCTGGAAGGGGTAGGTGGGCAGGTCGGTGCGGCGGGGTTCGCCGGCGGCCCCTTCGAGCAGGGCATCCCAGTCCGGGACGGCTCCGTCGACGTACAGCCGGGCGAGGGCGGTGACCACGGACTCCTGTTCGCCGCGGTCCCTGCGCAGCGCCGGGACGGTGATCGCCTGCGAGGGCAGGGTGTCCAGGGTCTCCTGGGCCATGGCGCACAGCGCGCCGTCGGGGCCGAGCTCCAGGAAGGCGGTCACGCCACGCTCGGTGAGGGTGCGGACACCGTCGCCGAAGCGGACGGCCTCACGGACGTGGCTCACCCAGTAGTCCGGGGAGCACACCTGTGCTTCGGTCGCTGCCTCGCCGGTCACATTGGACACGAGCGGGATCTGCGGGGCGTGGTAGTCCACGCTCCGGGTGACCCGTCGGAAGTCCTCCAGAATGGCGTCCATATGCAGGGAGTGAAACGCATGGCTGACCCGCAAACGCCTAGTCTTGCGCCCGTCGGCGGTGAACTTCTCGGCGATGCCCAGGACGGCGGCCTCGTCGCCGGAGAGGACCGTTGACCGCGGCCCGTTGACCGCGGCGATCGACACTCCCCCGGTCAGGAGCGCCGCCGCTTCCTCCTCGGTGGCCTGGACGGCGACCATGGCGCCGCCGGCCGGCAGGGCGTTCATCAGCCGGGCCCGTGCGGCCACGACCTTGCAGGCGTCCCGCAAGGAGAAGACCCCGGCCACGTGTGCCGCCGCGATCTCACCGACCGAGTGTCCGGCAACGAAGTCCGGGCGGATGCCCCAGGTTTCGACCAGGCGGAACAGTGCCACCTCGATGGCGAACAGCGCGGGCTGGGTGAATCCGGTCTCGTTGAGCCGCTCCGCGTCGTCGAACACGACGTCACGGAGGGGGCGTTCCAGCTCGGCGTCCAGGTGTGCGGCCACCGCGTCGAATGCCTCGGCGAACGCCGGGAAGCGGGTGTACAGCTCCCGTCCCATGCCCAGCCGCTGTGTGCCCTGGCCGGAGAACAGCACCGCGAGCTTGCCATGGCGGGCCGCCGTTTCTGCCTGGACGACCTGCGGCGAGGTGTGGCCGCCGGCGAGCGCGGCCAGGGCGCCCAGCAGGTCGTCGCGGTCGACGGCGACGATGGCGGCACGGTGTGCGAACACCGAGCGGGTGGTGGCCAACGACCGGGCGAGGCCGGCGGTGGTGAGTTCGGGCCGGGCGGTCACGTAGGCGTGCAGCTGTTGGGCCTGGGCCCGCAGTGCCTCCGGCGCGGCGGCCGATACGGGCACCGGCAGCGGGCCGTGGGACTCCCCCGCGGGTGCGGTCCCGGCGGGCGGCTCGGGCCGCTCGAACTGTTCGATGATCACATGGGAGTTGGTGCCGCTCGCGCCGAAGGCCGAGATGCCGGCCCGCCGGGGGCGGCCCGGCCGCCGCCAGGCGGCCGCGGCCGTCAGCAGCTCGACCGCACCCGCACTCCAGTCGACATGGGTCGTGGGCTCGTCGACGTGCAGGGTCCTGGGCAGCATGCCGTGGCGCATGGCCTGCACCATCTTGATCACACCGGCGACGCCGGCGGCGGCCTGGGTGTGGCCGATGTTGGACTTCAACGACCCCAGCATCAGCGGACGTTCCCGGTCCTGTCCGTACGTGGCCAGCAGCGCCTGCGCCTCGATGGGGTCGCCCAGGGTGGTGCCCGTGCCGTGCGCCTCCACCGCGTCCACGTCGGCCGGTGCCAGCCCGGCGTCGGCCAGGGCGCGCCGGATGACGCGGCGCTGCGAGGGGCCGTTGGGGGCGGTGATGCCGTTGCTGGCGCCGTCCTGGTTGATGGCCGAGCCGCGCAGGACGGCGAGGATCTCGTGCCCGTTGCGGCGGGCGTCCGAGAGCCGCTCCAGGACGAGGACGCCCACGCCCTCGGACCAGCCGGTGCCGCTCGCGGAGTCCGCGAAGGCCCGGCAGCGGCCATCGGGCGCGAGAGCGCCCATCTCCCCGAACTCGATGAAGTTCACCGGACTGGACATCACCGTCACACCGCCGGTGAGCGCCAGGGAGCACTCGCCGTTGCGCAGCGCCTGGGCAGCCAGGTGAAGGGCCACCAGGGATGACGAGCAGGCCGTGTCGACGCTGACGGACGGGCCTTCCAGGCCGAAGGTGTAGGACACCCGGCCGGAGAGCAGGCTCGCCGACTGCGCGGTCTGCGCATGGCCCAGCTGGCCCGCCTCGGGCCGGTAGTCGCCGGAGCCACCGCCGATGAAGACGCCCGTGTCACCGCCGCGCAGCCCGGCCGGGTCGATGCCGGTACGCTCCAGCGCCTCCCAGGCGGTTTCCAGGAGGATGCGCTGCTGCGGGTCCATCACCATGGCCTCGCGCGGCGAGATCCCGAAGAATCCGGGGTCGAAGTCCGCCACGTCATGGAGGAATCCGCCCTCGCTGGTGACGGTCCGGCCGCGGCCGTCACGGTCGCCGTGCAGCAGCCGGTCCAGGTCCCAGCCCCGGTCGACGGGGAAGCCACCGATGGCGTCCACCTCTCCCACGGCCAGCTCCCACAGGTCCTCGGGCGAGCGGATCCCGCCCGGGTAGCGGCAGCTCATGCCGACGATGACCACCGGGTCATCGGTGCTGTCGGCGCCCTTCGCCCGCGCCGTCGCGGGGAGTTCCTCCGCGTCCTCGCCGAGGAGTTCCGCCCGCAGGTAGCCGGCGAGTGCGTCGGCCGTGGGGTAGTCGAAGACGAGGGTGGCCGGCAGGGCCAGGCCCGTCGCGAGGGCGAGTTGGTTGCGCAGGTCGACCGCGGTCAGCGAGTCGAAGCCGAGGTCCCTGAACGCCTGGCCGGAGGGTACGGCGTCGGCGTCCGCAAACCCGAGCACCGCGGCCACCTGGGCACGGACCAGGGCCAGGACGACCTCGGTGCGTTCCGCATCGGGACGGGTGGCGAGTTCGGCCCGCAGGCCGCTCGCGCTGCCCGCCGTGTCCGGCTCGGCGACGCCCGGTGCGGCCAACGCCGCGCGGGCTTCGGGCAGTTCCGCGAAGAGGGCGCTGCGCCGGTTGCGGGTGAAGGCGGGCGCGAACCGGTCCCACCGCACGTCGGCGACCGTTACCGCGGGGGTGTCGGTGCCGAGGGAGCGGGCGAGCGCGGTCAGGGCCCGCGAGGGGTCCATCGCGGGCAGCCCGTTGGCCCTCAGGTGGGCGGCCAGACCGTCGGAGACCGTGTCGGCCCAGCCGCCCCACGAAACCGTCGTGGCAGGCAGTCCGCGCATACGCAATGTGCGCGCCAGGGCTTCGAGTTGGGCGCCGGCCGCCGCCTCTGCGCCCCGGCCTCCGGCACCCCAGGTCCCGGCGATCGAGGAGAAGAGGACGAACGCGTCCAGGGGGCGGTCAACGGCCGCCACCTCGGCCACGGCCGCCAGGCTCTCCACGTCGGCGCGCAGCGCGGCCGGGGCGGTGGCGGGTCCGTCGGTGCCGGACGGCCCGTCCGTGAAGACCACGGCCGTCAGCGGCGCCTGCGCCGGGAGCGCGGCGAGCGCGGTCAGCAGCGCCTCGCCGTCGGCCGGTGCGCAGTCGAGCACCGTCAACGGCACACCGAGGGCGTCGAGTTCGGCGCGCAGCTGCGCCGTGTCCGGTGCGGTGGGGTCGGCCAGCACCAGGTTCCGGGCGCCCTGTTCGGCGAGCCAGCGGGCGCAGTGTCCGCCGGTTCCGGTCGCCGGGCCGACGATGAGGACCGTGCCGGTCGGCCGCCACGGGGTCGCGGGGACGTCGTCCGTGGCGCGCACCAGCCGTCGCCCGAAGACGCCGGAGGGCCGCAGCGCCACCTGGTCCTCGTCGCCGGCGCCGGACAGTACGGCGCGGAGCCTTTCGGCCGAGCGCCGGTCGAGCACCTGCGGTAGGTCGACCAGGCCACCCCAGCGGTCCGGGTGGTCCAGGGCCGTGACCCTGCCGAGCCCCCACACCGCCGCCTGGGCGACGCTGATTTCGGTCTCCGAGCGGCCCACCGACACCGCGTCGCGGGTGGCACACCACAGCGGGGCGTCGATTCCGGCGTCCGCCAGTGCCGCCACCGCCTCGTCCGGCCATGCCGGTCCGGCGGGGAGGGTGTCGGCGTACGAGGCCGCGAGCAGGGAGATCACTCCCGTGAACTCGGCTCCCTGGGCGGCGAGTTCGGCGAGCCGTCCGGTGAGCGCGCCGCGGTCGGTCGGGTCGGCTTCGACGGTGACGGCGGACTCGCCGAGGGCCGCGAGTACGGCGGCGGTCCACTCGTCGGCACCGCCCGTCGGGACGAGCGCCAGCCACGGTCCGGTGAGGGTGCCGGGCGCGGTGCCGGTCAGCGGCTTGAAGGTGACGTGGTAGCGCCAGCCGTCGACCGTCGCGCGCTCGATGCGCCCGCGACGCCAGGCGGACAGGGCGGGGACGAGGGCCGACAGTGCGGCGTCGTCCAGTTCGAGGCCGTCCGAGAGCGACGAGAGGTCCTCGCGCTCCACCGCGTCCCAGAACTCGGCGTCCACGGGGTCCTGCGCACCGGTCGTCGCCTCCGCGGCGGGCGCGCCGTCCGGCCAGTACCACTGGTGCTGGAAGGGGTAGGTGGGCAGGTCGACGCGGCGGGCTCCGGTACCGGCGAAGATCCCGGACCAGTCCACCCCGACGCCTACGACGTACAGCTGGGCGAGGGCGGTGAGCAGCGCGGTCTCCTCGGGCCGGTCCTTGCGCAGGGCCGGTACGGCGGTAGCGGTGCCGTCCAGGGTGTGCTGGGCCAGCGCGGTCAGCACACCGTCCGGACCCAGCTCCAGGAAGACGGCGGCCCCTTCCGCGGACAGGGCGCGGACGCCCTCGGCGAAGCGCACGGTCTCGCGCACATGCCGGACCCAGTACTCGGCGGAGCGGACGAGGTCGTCGGTGGCGAGTTCACCGGTGAGGTTGGACACCAGCGCGATCCGCGGGGCGTCGTACGACAGTCCCTCGGCGACCCGCCGGAAGTCCTCCAGCATCGGCTCCATCAACGGCGAGTGGAAGGCGTGGCTGACCGGCAGACGCTGCGTCTTACGACCCTGGCCGGCGAACTCCTCCGCGATCCGCAGGACGTCGGACTCCTCCCCCGCCAGCACCACCGACTCCGGACCATTGACCGCAGCGATCGACACCCCGTCGACCAGCCGCACGGCCACCTCCTCCTCGGTACCCTGAACGGCGACCATGGCGCCGCCCGCCGGGAGGGCCTGCATCAGCCGCGCCCGCGCCGCCACCAGCACACACGCATCCGCCAGCGAGAACACCCCCGCCACGTGCGCGGCCGCGATCTCGCCGATCGAATGCCCGGCCACGAAGTCCGGCCGCACGCCCAGGGACTCCGCCAGCCGGAACAGCGCCACCTCGACGGCGAACAGCGCAGGCTGGGTGAACCCCGTCTCGTCCAGACCCTCCACATCGCCGAACATCACCTCCCGCAGCCCGGCATCGAAGTGCGCCAGCACCTCGTCCAACGCCTCCGCGAACACCGGGAACCGGCCGTACAACTCCCGGCCCATCCCGACGCGTTGCGCACCCTGGCCCGAGAACAGCACCGCCAGCTTTCCGTCGACCTCCTGGGCGACGCCGCGTGCGAGTTCCCGTACGCCCGCTCCGTCGGCCGCGAGGACCGCACGGTGGGCGAACGCCGCCCTGCCGGTGGTGAGGGAGTGGCCCACGTCGACCGGCGACGGGCCGGTCAGCGCCGAGACCCGCTCGATCCCTGCCTCCAGCGCGGCGTCGGACTTGCCCGACACCGGCCAGGGCACGAGGCCCGGCACCGTGGTGGGCGGCTCCTGTGCCACGGGCTCCTCGGCGTCCGGCGCCTGCTCGATGATGACGTGGGCGTTGGTGCCGCTGACGCCGAAGGCGGAGACGCCGGCCCGCCGGGCGTGCCCGGTCTCGGGCCAGGCCCGCTGCTCGGTGATGAGCGAGACCGTGTCGTCCGTCCAGTCGACGTGCGAGGACGGGGAGTTGAGGTGCAGGGTCTCGGGCAGGACGCCGTGGCGCATCGCCAGCAGCACCTTGATGGTGCCGGCGACACCGGCGGCGGCCTGGGTGTGGCCCAGGTTCGACTTGACGGCGCCGAGCAGCAGCGGCCGGTCCTTCGGCCGGTCCTGTCCGTAGGCGGCGATGAGGGCATGTGCCTCGATGGGGTCGCCGAGGGTGGTGCCGGTGCCGTGGGCCTCGACGACGTCGACGTCGGCGGGAGCGAGGTCGGCGTCGGCGAGGGCCTGGCGGATGGCGCGCTGCTGGGCCCGTCCGCTGGGCGCGGTCAGTCCGTTGGAGGCGCCGTCCTGGTTGACGGCGGTGCCGCGCACGATGCCCCATACGTCGTGGCCGTTGCGGCGGGCGTCGGAGAGGCGTTCCAGGAGGAGGACGCCCACGCCCTCGGACCAGCTCGTGCCGTCGGCCGCGTCGGCGAACGGCTTGCACCGCCCGTCGGGGGCCAGCCCGCCCTGGACCGTGAACTCGGTGAAGGAGTCGGGGCTGGACATGACCGAGACGCCGCCGGCCAGGGCGAGGGTGCACTCGCCGTTGCGCAGGGCGTGGGCGGCCATGTGCAGGGCCACCAGCGCGGAGGAACAGGCGGTGTCGACGGTGACGGCCGGGCCCTCCAGGCCGAAGGCGTAGGAGAGGCGGCCGGACAGGACGCTGGCGGTGTTGCCGGTGGCGACGTGGCCGCGTACGTCGGTGGTGCCGGTGCCCTGGCGCAGGAGCGTGGCGTAGTCCTGGCCGTTGGTGCCGACGAAGACGCCGGTGCGGCTGCCGCGCAGGGTGGTCGCGTCGATTCCGGCTCGCTCGAACGTCTCCCAGGAGGTCTCCAGCAGCAGCCGCTGCTGGGGGTCCATGGCCAGCGCCTCGCGGGGCGCGATGCCGAAGAAGGGGGCGTCGAAGAGGCCGACGCCGTCGAGGAATCCGCCTTCGAGGGTGGCGGAGGCACCGCGGGCGAGCGCGTCGAGGTCCCAGCCGCGGTCCGCGGGGAACCCGCCGATCGCGTCCTCTCCACGGCTCAGCAGCCGCCAGAGGTCCTCGGGGGACCGTACGCCGCCGGGGAAGCGGCAGTTGAGACCGACGATGGCGATGGGGTCGTCGTCCGCCGCGCGGCCGACGAGGGCCGGGGCGCCGGGTTCGTTCAGGTTGCCCAGGAGTTCGGCGAGCAGGAAGTCGGCGAGGGCGGTCGGTGTCGGGTAGTCGTAGACGAGGGTCGCGGGAAGTTTCAGGCCGGTGGTGGCCATGAGGGTGTTGCGCAGTTCGACGGTGGTCAGCGAGTCGAAGCCGAGGTCGCCGAAGGCACGTTCGGCGTCGATGGCCGAGGTGCCGGTGTGTCCGAGGACCGCGGCCACCTGGGTGCGTACCAGGTCCAGGACGAAGCGCGGGCGCGCGGCCGGGGAGAGCCCGGCGAGGCGCCGGCGCAGGGCCGGTTCCCGCAGGGCGGCTTCCGGTGTCCCGACGGGTCGCGTGGCCTGCCGCAGTTCGGGCAGGTCACCGACGAGGAGGCTGGGGCGCGTCGCGGTGAAGACCTGTGCGTAGCGCTGCCAGTCGATGTCCGCGAGGGTCAGCGTCGTGGCGTCGTGCTCGATCGCCCGGCGCAGTGCGGTGAGGGCGAGCTGGGGTGCCATGGGGGTGAAGCCGCCGCGGCGGACGCGGTCCTGGATGCCCGCGCCGTCGGCCGCCATTCCGGTCTCGGCCCAGGGGCCCCAGGCCAGCGAGGTCGCGGGCAGGCCCTGGGCGCGGCGGTGTTCGGCGAAGGCGTCCAGGAAGGCGTTGGCGGCGGCGTAGTTGCCCTGTCCGGGTGCGCCGAGGGTTCCGGCGACGGAGGAGAAGAGGACGAAGGCGGTCAGGTCCTGGCCGTGGGTCGCCTCGTGCAGATTGAGGGTGGCGGTGACCTTGGCACGCAGGACGGAGGCGAACTGCTCGGCGGTGAGCGTGTCCAGGGTGCCGTCGTCGACGGTGCCGGCGGTGTGGAACACCGCGGTGAGCGGGTGCTCGTCGGGGATCGAGGCCAGTACGGCGGCGAGCGCGTCCCGGTCGGCGGTGTCGCACGCCGCGAGGGTGACCTTTGCGCCCATTGCCTCGATCTGCTCGGCCAGTTCGCCGGCGCCGGGGGCGTCGGCACCCCGGCGGCTGACCAGCAGCAGGTGCTGGGCGCCCGCCTCGGCCAGCCATCGGGCGACGTGGCCGCCGAGGGCGCCGGTGCCGCCGGTGACGAGCACGGTGCCGGTGGGGCTGAACGTGCCCTCGGGGGCCGGTGCGGCTCGGTGGTGTGCCAGGCGGCGGACGAACGTCGCGGTGGTGCGTACGGCGAGCTGGTCCTCGCCGCCGCTTTCAGCGAGGACGTCGGCCAGGCGGCGCAGGGCGGTGCCGTCGAGCTCGTCGGGGAGGTCGATGAGGCCGCCCCAGCGCTCCGGGTGCTCCAAGGCGGCCACTCTGCCCAGGCCCCAGACGGCGGACTGCGCGGGCCGGGCCGGGTGCTCGGCGCGGTCCACGGCCACGGCGGTGCGCGTCACGCACCACAGCGGGGCCGCGATGCCCGCGTCGCCGAGGGCCTGGACGGCGGTCGTCGTCAGCAGCAGACCCGCGGTCGTGGCGTCATCGGCGCCGTCACCGGCCGTCGCCAGAAGTGACAGGACGCCGGTGAACTCGCCGTGCTCGGCGGCGAGTTGACTCAGCCGCTCGCCCAGCTCCCGGCGCTGCGGGGCGCTCACCTCGACGCGCACGGCGTCGGCACCCAGGGCCCCGGCGACCGCATCGGTCCAAGCCCGCTCGCCGTCGGCCGGTGCGAGCACCAGCCAGGTCCCGGCCGGGTGTCCGCCACCGGCCTGGCCGGTGCGGGGCTTCCAGGTGGCCCGGTAGCGCCAGCCGTCGACGGTGGAGCGCTCCCGGCTCTTGCGCCGCCAGGAGGAGAGGGCGGGCACCACGGCGGTGAGCGTGTCGTCGTCCAGGTGCAGCGAGGAACCCAGGGATGCGAGGTCCGCGCGCTCGACGGCGGACCAGAACTCCGCGTCCGCCGCGTCGGCGGGGTGCGCGGGTGCGACGGCTTCGCCGGCCGTCTCGGGCCAGAAGCGCTCGCGCTGGAAGGGGTAGGTGGGCAGGTCGGTCCGGCGGGCGCCGCTGCCCGCGAACACGGTGTCCCAGTCGACCCGTATCCCGTGGAGGTGCAGCCGGACCAGTGCCGTGGTCAGCGCCGGGGCCTCGGGCCGGTCGCGGCGCAGCGACGGGACGGCGGTGGCAGTGGCGTGGGGCTGCTCACCGGTGCTCTCGCGCACCGCGCCGCTGAGTACGGCGTCCGGGCCTAGCTCGAAGAAGGTCGTCACACCGTGCTCGGTCAGGAACCGTACGGCGTCGGCGAAGCGGACGGTGCCGCGGACCTGTCCGGTCCAGTACTCCGGCGCGGCGAGCTCTTCGCGCGTGAGGAGTGCGCCGGTGACGGTGGACACCAGCGGCACAGTGGGTACGTGGCAGGTGACGGAGCCGACGGCGCGGGCGAAGTCCGCCAGCATCGGGTCCATGTGCGGCGAGTGGAAGGCGTGGCTGACGCGCAGTCGCTTGGTGCGGCGGCCGAGCTCCTGGAAGTGGGCCGTCACGGCGCGGACCGCATCCTCGTCGCCCGAGACGACCAGGGATTCCGGGGCGTTGACGGCGGCGACCGTGGCCCGTCCGTCGTACGGGGTGAGCGCGGCGGCCACCTCGTCCTCGGTGGCCTGGACGGAAGCCATGGCGCCGCCCGGGGGCAGTGCCGCCATCAGCCGGCCGCGGGCGGCGACCAGGGTGCAGGCGTCCTCCAGGGAGAGGACTCCGGCGGCGTGCGCGGCGGCGAACTCGCCGATGGAGTGGCCCGCGACGTAGTCGGGGCGCAGGCCCCAGGACTCGGCGAGCCGGAACAGCGCCACCTCGAGGGCGAAGAGGGCGGGCTGGGTGTAGCCGGTGTCGTCCAGCAGCGCGGCCTCGGGGGTTCCGGGGTCGGCGAAGAGGATCTCCCGCAGCGGGCGGTCGAGCGCGAGGTCGAAGCGGGCCAGTACGGCGTCCAGGGCCTGGGCGTAGACCGGGTGGCGGTCATAGAGCTCGCGGCCCATTCCGGGGCGCTGGCTGCCCTGGCCGGTGAAGAGGAAGGCCAGCCGGCCGCCGTCCGGGCGGCCGGTGAGCAGTCCGCCGTCGGGGGACGCGTCGCGCAGCGCGGTCAGGGCGCGGGTGAGGGCGTCGGGGTCGTCGGTGACGACGGCCGCGCGGTGCTCCAGGGCGGTCCGGGAGGTGGCGAGGGAGTAGGCGAGGTCGGTGAGCGGGAGGGGGTGGTCGGCGAGGTGGGTCAGGAGCCGGCCGGCCTGGGCGCGCAGGCCCGTTTCGGTACGTCCGGACAGGACCAGGGGTACGGGGGTGGGGTCGGCCGGGCGGGCCGGTGCGGTGACAGTGTCGTCCTCGGGCCCTTCATCCGGGGCCTGTTCGAGGATGGTGTGGACGTTGGTGCCGCTGAGACCGAAGGAGGAGACGCCCGCGCGGCGCGGGTGTGCGGTGCTCGGCCAGGGCAGCGGCTCGGTGAGCAGCTGGATGGCGCCGGAGCTCCAGTCGACGTGCGAGGAGGGCCGGTCGATGTGCAGGCTCTGCGGCACGGTGGCGTGGCGCATGGCCATGACCACCTTGATGACGCTGGCGATGCCGGACGCCATCTGGGTGTGGCCGATGTTGGACTTGACGGAGCCCAGGAGCAGCGGGTGCTCGGGGTCGCGGCCCTGGCCGTAGGTGGCCAGCAGGGCCTGCGCCTCGATGGGGTCGCCGAGTGCGGTGCCGGTGCCGTGTCCGTCGATGACGTCGATGCCGTCGGGGTCCACCTTGGCGTTGGCCAGGGCCTGGCGGATGACGCGCTGCTGGGACGGGCCGTTGGGCGCGGTCAGTCCGTTGGAGGCGCCGTCCTGGTTGACGGCGGAGCCCCGGATGACGGCCAGGACCTGGTGTCCGTTGCGGCGGGCGTCGGAGAGCCGCTCGACGAGGACGAGACCGACGCCTTCGGCCAGGCTCATGCCGTCGGCCTGGTCGGAGTACGCCTTGCAGCGGCCGTCGGCCGCCATCGCGCGCTGCCGGCTGAAGCCGACGAACGCGCCGGGCGTGGACATGATGCTGACGCCGCCCGCGACGGCCAGGGAGCTCTCGCCGTTGCGCAGGGACTGGCAGGCCAGGTGCAGGGCGACCAGGGACGAGGAGCAGGCGGTGTCGAGGGAGACGGCCGGGCCCTCGAAGCCGTAGGTGTAGGCGAGCCGGCCGGACAGGACGCTGGAGATGGTGCCGGTGATCAGATGTCCCTCGGCGCCCTCCGGGCTCGCGCCGTTGGCTCCGTAGTCCTGGTAGCTGGCGCCGATGAACGTGCCGGTGCTGCTGCCGCGCAGGGTGGCGGGGTCGATCCCGGCGCGCTCCATCGCCTCCCAGGAGGTCTCCAGCAGCAGGCGCTGCTGGGGGTCCATGGCCAGGGCCTCGCGGGGCGAGATGCCGAAGAAGGAGGCGTCGAAGTCGGCGGCGTCGTGGAGGAAGCCGCCCCGGGTCGAGTAGGTGTGTCCGGTCCGGTTGGGGTCGGGGTCGTAGAGCCCCTCGGCGTCCCAGCCGCGGTCGGTGGGGAACTCGCCGGTGGCGTCGCCGCCCTCGGCGACCAGGCGCCACAGGTTCTCCGGCGAGCCGACGCCACCGGGGTAGCGGCAGCTCATGCCGATGATGGCGATGGGCTCGTCGTCGGCAACGGCGGTGTTCGTGGTCGCGACGGCGGTGCCCGTGGCGGACCCGCCGATGGACTCGCGCAGGAAGGCGACGAGCGCGAGCGGGTTGGGGTAGTCGAAAACCATGGTGCTCGGCAGGGCGAGCCCGGTCACGGCGGCGATCCGGTTGCGCAGGTCGACGGCGGTCAGCGAGTCGAAGCCGACGTCGCGGAAGGCGCGTTGTTCGGAGAGCACATCGGGTGAGGCGTGGCCGAGTGCGGTGGCCGCCTCGGTCCGGACCAGATCCAGCAGAAGGCGGTCCTGCTCGGCGGCGGCCAACCCGAGGAGCCGGGTGGCGAACTCGCTTCCGGAGTCCGCGATGTGGGTGGTGTTCTCCTCGAGCCGCTGGACTTCGGGCAGGTCCTCGAAGAGCGGGGTGGGCCGGGCGGCGGTGAAGACGGGGTGGTAGCGCTCCCAGTCCACGTCCGCGACGGCCAGGACCGTCTCGTCGTCGTCGAGGGCCTGCCGCAGGCCGGTGAGGGCCAGCTGGGGGTCCATGAAGACCAGTCCGCTGCGGCGGATCTGGCCGGGGTCGACGCGGCCGAGCTTGAGGTCGTCGGCCCAGATGCCCCAGGAGACGGCGGTGGCATGGGCGCCGCGGGCGCGGCGGTGTTCGGCCAGGGCGTTCAGGTAGGCGTTGCCGGCGACGTAGGCGGCGTGGGCGCCGCTGCCCCACATGCCGGCGGTGGAGGAGTACAGGACGAAGGCGTCGAGGTCGTCGCCGAGGAGTTCGTCCAGGTGCCGGGCGCCGGTGACCTTGGCGTCCATGACCTTCGCGAAGTCGTCGGGAGTCGTCTCGTCCAGGGGCGCGAGCTCGATGGTGACGGCGGTGTGGACGACGGTGCGTACGGTGCGGCCCTCGGCCTGAAGCGCGGCGAGCATCTGCGCGACCGCGTCGCGGTCGGTCAGGTCACAGGCCACGGCCTCCGCCTCACAGCCCAACTCGGCCAGTTCCTGTACGAGTTCGCCCGCGCCGGGCGCCGCCGGGCCGCGGCGGCTGGTCAGCACGATGTGTTCGGCGCCCTGCTGGGCGAGCCAGCGGGCCAGGTGCGGGGCGAGGGTGCCGGTGCCGCCGGTGACGAGGGTGGTGCCCCTCGGCGTCCAGGGGCTTGCCGGGGCGGGGTCCGCGGAGGCGGCGCGTACGACGCGGCGGGCGAGGACACCCGAGGCGCGCAGGGCGAGCTGGTCCTCGCCGCTGTGGCCGGTCAGGACGGCGGCCAGGCGCTCGCCGGCCCGCTGGTCCAGGTGCTCGGGCAGGTCGACCAGGCCGCCCCAGCGCTGCGGGTGTTCGAGCGCCGCGGTCCAGCCGAGGCCGAGGATCTGGGCCTGGTCGGGGTGGGTCAGCCGGTCCGCGCGGCCGGTGGAGACGGCTCCTTGGGTCAGGCACCACAGGGGTGCGTCGACTCCGGCGTCACCGAGTGCCTGGACGAGCGCGAGGGTCAGGGCGAGCCCGCGGGTGAGCGCCGGGTGCGTTGCGCTCGGCCCCTCGGCCTCGGCCAGCAGGGACACCACGCCCGTGAGGTCCGCCGCGTCGTCGAGGCCGGTCAGGCGCGCGGTCAGGGTCGCGCGGTCGGCGCAGGTGTCGTCCAGGACGAGGGTGCGCGTCTCGGCGCCGTGGGCGGCGAGGACACCGGTGACGGCGTCGGTGTCGGCCCCTTCGGGGGCGACGACGAGCCAGGTGCCCGTCAGGGCCGCCGTGGGCAGGCCGGTCAGCGGCTTCCAGGTGGCGTGGTAGCGCCAGGAGTCCACGGTGGACAGGTCGCGGCGGCGCTTGCGCCAGTGCGAGAGGGCCGGGAGGACCGGGGCCAGGGAGGTGCGGTCCAGCCGCAGACTGGAGGCGAGCGCTTCGACGTCCTCCTCCTCGACCGCCGTCCAGAACTCCGCGTCCGCGGGGTCCGCTTCGGGCCGGCCCTGGGACCTGTCGGGGATCGCCCACAGGTGCTCGCGCTGGAAGGCGTACGTGGGCAGCGGCACGCGGCGGGCGCCGGTGTCGGCGAGGACACCGTCCCAGTCGGCGCTCGCGCCCCGCACGAAGGCCTCGGCGAGGGACGTCAGGAAGCGGTCGGCACCGCCCGCGTCGCGGCGGAGCGTGCCGAGCACCGCGGCCGCGGGGCCGGCTTCCTCGGCGGTCGCCTGGATGCCCATGGACAGGACGGGGTGGGAGCTGACCTCGATGAAGAAGTGGTGGCCCTGGGACAGGAGTTCGCCGATGGCGGGCCGGAAGCGGACAGTCTGGCGCAGGTTGGTGAACCAGTACTCCGCGTCCATGACGGTGGTGTCCAGCCAGTCGCCGGTCACCGTCGAGAAGAAGGGCACCTGCGCGGGGCGCGGGCGCACCGGCGCGAGGACACTGTGCAGTTCGTCCCGCACCATTTCGACCTGCGCGGAGTGCGAGGCGTAGTCCACGGCGATGCGCTTGGCGCGGATGTCCTCGCCGACCAGCTCGGCCTGCAGGGCGTCCAGCGGCGCGGTGGCACCGGAGACGACGACGGACCGGGGGCCGTTGACGGCGGCGATCGACAGGTCGTGGTACCCGGCGGTCCCGGCGAGGCGCTGTTCGACGTCGGCGACGGGCAGCGGAACCGACAGCATGCCGCCGGATCCGGCCAGCCCGCGGGCGATGGCCTGGCTGCGCAGCGCGACGACGCGGGCCGCGTCCTCCAGGGAGAGCGCCCCGGCGACGGCGGCCGCGGCGATCTCGCCCTGCGAGTGGCCGACCACGGCGTCGGGCGTGATGCCGTGGGAGGTCCACAGCGCGGCCAGCGACACCATGACGGCGAAGGAGGCGGGCTGGACGACGTCGACGCGGTCCAGGGGCGGCGCGCCGTCGGCCTGGCGCAGCACGTCGAGCAGGGACCAGTCGACGAACTCCGAGAGGGCGGTGGCGCATTCCGTCAGGCGCTCGGCGAAGACCGGGGACTCCTCCAGGAGCCGCGCTCCCATGCCGACCCACTGGGAGCCCTGGCCGGGGAAGACGAAGACGGTCTTGCCGTCGGTGTCGGCCGCGCCCTGGACGACGCCGGGTGCGGAGCCGCCGGCGGCGAGGGCGTCCAGGGCCGCGCGCCGGGACCGGTCGTCGGCGCCGACGACGACGGCGCGGTGGTCGAAGAGCGCGCGCGAGGCCACCAGGCTGTGGGCGACGTCCAGCGCGCCGGGTGCCTGCTCGCCGTCGAGGTGGGCGGCGAGGTGGGCAGCCTGGGCGCGCAGCGCGCCCGGGGTCCGGGCGGACAGCACCCAGGGGATGGCGTCCCCGGCCGGGGGCACCGGCGGGGCGGGCGTCGTCTCGCTCGGGCGGGGGGCCTCTTCGAGGATGGTGTGGGCGTTGGTCCCGCTGATGCCGAAGGAGGAGACCGCGCAGCGGCGCGGGTGCTCGCCCTCGGGCCAGTGGGCGGGTTCGTTCAGCAGGGCGAGGGTGCCGGGTGTCCAGTCGATGTGGCGGGAGGGGGTGTCCGCGTGCAGGGTGCGCGGCAGCTGTCCCTGGCGCAGGGCCATGACCATCTTGATGACGCCGGCGACGCCGGCCGCCGACTGGGTGTGGCCGATGTTGGTCTTGACGGAGCCGAGCAGCAGCGGGCGCTGCGGGTCACGGTCCCGGCCGTAGGTGGCGAGCAGGGCCTGCGCCTCGATGGGGTCGCCGAGGGCGGTGCCGGTGCCGTGGGCCTCGACGGCGTCGATGTCCGCCGCGGCCAGCCCCGAGTTGGCCAGGGCCTGGCGGATGACGCGCTGCTGGGAGGGGCCGTTGGGGGCGGACAGGCCGTTGGAGGCGCCGTCCTGGTTGATGGCCGAACCGCGTACGACGGCGAGGATGTCGTGCCCGTTGCGCTGGGCGTCCGAGAGGCGCTCCAGGACGAGGATGCCGACGCCTTCGGCGAGGGTCATGCCGTCGGCGCCGTCGGAGAACGCCTTGCAGCGGCCGTCGCCGGCCAGGGCCCGTTGCCGGCTGAAGGCGACGAACGGGTTGGGGTTGGTCATCACGGTCGCGCCGCCGGCGAGCGCGAGGGAGCTCTCGCCGTTGCGCAGCGACTGGCAGGCCAGATGCAGGGCGACCAGGGACGAGGAGCAGGCGGTGTCGACGGTGACGGCCGGTCCTTCGAGGCCGAAGAGGTAGGCCAGGCGCCCGGAGAGCACGCTGGGGCTGGTGCCGGTCACCAGGTGGCCGGCGGAGCCGTCCTCGACGCCGAACCCGTACTCCTGGTAGGTGGAGCCGATGAAGGTGCCGGTCGGGGTGGAGTGGACGGTGGTGGGGTCGATACCGGCGTGCTCGAACGCCTCCCAGGTGGTCTCCAGCAGCAGCCGCTGCTGGGGGTCCATCGAGAGTGCCTCGCGCGGCGAGATGCCGAAGAAGGAGGCGTCGAACTCGCCCGCGTCGTGCAGGAAGCCGCCCTGGCTGGAGTACGTCGTGCCGGGGTTGTCCGGGTCGGGGTGGTGAAGGCCGGTGTCCCAGCCGCGGTTGACGGGGAAGTCGGAGATCGCGTCAACGCCTTCGGAGACCAGGTCCCAGAACTGCCGCGGGGAGCGGACGCCGCCGGGGAAGCGGCAGCTCATGCCGACGATGGCGATGGGTTCGTCGAAGCGGCCCGATGAGGCCGCCGCGGCCGCGGGAGCCGCCGGGTCGCCGCCGGTGCCCAGGAGTTCCTCGCGCAGGTGGCGGGCGAGGGCGGCGGGGGTCGGGTGGTCGAAGACGAGGGTGGCGGGCAGGGCCAGGCCGGTGAGGGCGGCCAGCCGCTTGCGCAGCTCCACGGCGGTGAGCGAGTCGAAGCCGGCGTCACGGAAGGCCCGCCGCTCCTGGACGGCGTCCGCGGAATCGTGGCCGAGGGCGATGGCCGCCTCGGCCCGCACCAGGTCGGCCAGCAGCCGCCGCTGCTCGTCCTCGTCCAGGCCCCGCAGGCGCGCGGCGAATTCGGGCGCGGCGCCCACGCCCTCGGCGGGTACGAGGGCCTGGACCTCGGCCAGTTCGTCGAAGAGGGCGCTGGGGCGGGTGGAGGTGAAGACGGGGTGGTAGCGCTCCCAGTCGATGTCGGCGACCGTGACGGTGACGTCCTTGTGGACGACGGCGCGCCGCAGTTCGGCGAGGGCGGTCGCGGGCGCGAGGAAGCGCAGCCCGCGCTTGTGCAGTTCGTCGGAGACGGCCTCGTGGGTGGCCATGCCGGCCTCGGCCCAGGGGCCCCAGGCAACGGAGGTGGCGGGCAGGCCGCGGGCCGCGCGGTGCTCGGCGAGGGCGTCGAGGTAGGCGTTGGCGGCGCTGTAGGCGCTCTGTCCTGCGCTGCCCCACACTCCGGCGATCGAGGAGATGAGGACGAAGAAGTCGAGGTCGTGGCCGTCCAGGAGGCTGTCGAGGTGGGCCGCGCCGAGCAGCTTGGCCGACATCGCCTGTGCGGCGTCCGCCAGCGGGGTGTCGGCGAGGGCGGCCGCCTGGCCGACACCGGCCGCGTGCACGACGCCGGACAGCGGGTGCTCGTGCGGTACGGAGTCCAGCAGCGCGGCGAGTGCGGCGCGGTCGGCGGTGTCGCAGGACGCGAGGGTGACGCGGGCGCCCAACGCCTCGATTTCCGCGGCCAGTTCACCGGCGCCGGGGGCGTCGGGGCCGCGGCGGCTGGTGAGCAGGAGGTGCTCGGCGCCGCTGCGGGCGAGCCAGCGCGCGACCTCGGCGCCGAGCGCTCCGGTGCCGCCGGTGACGAGCACGGTGCCGCGCGCGGTGAATGCGTCGGCCGGGGGCAGTTCGGCCTGCGGGTGACGGATCAGGCGCCGGCCGAGGGCCGCGGCGGCGCGGATGGCGATCTGGTCCTCGCCGCCCTGTGCCGCGAGGGCGCTGACCAGGTGTTGGATGGTGGGCGCATCGAGGGCGGGCGGCAGGTCGATCAGACCGCTCCACAGCTGCGGGTGCTCCAGGGCGGCGACCCGGCCCAGGCCCCAGACCGCCGCCTGGAGGGGGTGGGTGAGCGGGTCGCCGGAGCCGGTGGTGACGGCGCCGCGGGTCAGGGTCCACAGCGGTGCGGCGAGATCGGTGTCCGCGAGCGCCTGGATCAGGACGAGGCTCAGCGCGAGCCCGGTGGCCGGCTGCGCGCCGGCCTCGGTCCCGGGCCGGTCGGCCAACGGGAGCAGGGACAGCACGCCGGTCAGGGGCCGGTCCTGGTCGCGTACGGCGGCGAGCCGGTCGGCGAGGTGGGCGCGGTCGAGGCAGGCGGCGTCCAGTACGAGGGGCTCGAACTGGGCGCCGTGGCCGCGCAGCGCGTCAAGGATCTCGTCGCTGTCGATGCCGTCGGCGGTGACGAGCAGCCAGGTGCCTTCGAGTACGGGCGCGGCGTTGGCCTGCACGGGCCGCCAGGCGATGCGGTAGCGGGTGGAGTCCAGCAGCGCCTTCTCGTGCCGGTGCTGGCGCCAGGAGGACAGCGCGGGCAGTAGGGCGTACAGAGAGGCGTGCTGTTCGTCGCGCAGTCCGAGGAGGGCGGCCAGTTCCGTGGCGTCGCCGCGTTCGACGGCGCCCCACAGCTCGGCGTCCGCGGGGTCGGCGGCGGCCTGCGCGAGGCGGGCCGGGGCCGGCTCGGGCCAGTAGCGCTCGTGCTGGAAGGCGTAGGTGGGCAGGTCGACGGTGCGTGCCCCGGTGCCGTCGAGGTATGCGGGCCAGTCGACGGCCGTGCCGCGTACGTGCAGGCGGGCCAGGGCGGTGGCCGCACAGCGTTCCTCGCCGCGCCCGGCGCGCAGCAGCGCGACGAAGTCTGTGTCCGTGTCGTCCCCCTCATCGCCAAGGGTGTCCTGGGCGGGGGCCGACAGCACGCTGTCGGGGCCGAGTTCGAGGAAGGTGCCGGCGCCGTGGGCGTGCGCGGCACGCACGGTGTCGGCGAAGCGTACGGTGCCGCGCGCATGCGCGACCCAGTAGTCCGGGGAGCGCAGTTCGTCGTCGGTGGCGGGCCGCCCGGTGAGGCCGGAGATGACGGTCAGCTCCGGTACACCATAGGTGAGCTGCGCAGCGACCTCACGCAGAGCGTCGAGCGCCGGCTCCATGAGCGGCGAGTGGAAGGCATGGCTGACCTTCAGGCGCTTGGTCTTGCGGCCCTGGGCGGCGAAGTGCGCGGCGATTTCCTCGGCCGCGGCCGGCTCTCCGGCGACGACGACGGCGCGGGGGCCGTTGACGGCGGCGAGGGACACCTCGTGCTCGCGCCCGGCGAGCAGCGGCGCGGCCTCGTCCTCGGTGGCTTCAAGGGAGATCATCGCGCCGCCGGCGGGCAGTGCCTGCATCAGCCGTGCCCGCGCGGCGACCAGGCGGGCCGCGTCGGGGAGCGTGAGGACGCCTGCGACGTGCGCGGCGGCGATCTCGCCGACGGAGTGGCCCAGCAGGACGTCGGGGCGTATCCCCCAGGTGCGCAGCAGCCGGTAGAGCGCGACCTCGATGGCGAACAGGGCCGGCTGGGTCCACTCGGTGCGGTCCAGCAGCGCCGCCTCGGGGCTGCCTTCCGGAGCGAACAGGACGTCCTTGAGGGGACGGTCCAGGTGCGGGTCGAGGGCGGTGGTCACCTCGTCCAGGGCCCGGGCGAACGCGGGGAAACGCGCGGCGAGTTCGCGTCCCGCGCCGGGGCGCTGGCTGCCCTGCCCGGCGAACAGCACGGCCAGTTTGCCGGTGCCGCCGATCTCGCCCTCGGTGAGCGCGGAGGCGGGGCGGTCAGCGGCCAGGTGGGCCAGCGCGGCGAGCAGTTCGTCGCGGTCTCCGGTGACGACGGCGCGCTGGTCGAAGGCCGAGCGGGTGGTGGCGAGGGAGAGCGCGACGTCGGCCGGGTCGAGGGCGGGGCGCTCGTCGAGGAAGGACCGCAGCCGGGCGGCCTGGTCCCGCAGCGCCGCGCGGCTCGTGCCCGACAGCGTCCAGGGCACCACGGCCGGGGTGAGCGCCGGCTGTTCGCGCGGCTCGGGGGCGGCCGTCGGCTCCTCGACGATGAGGTGCGCATTCGTACCGCTGAAACCGAAGGAGGAGATAGCGGCGCGGCGCGGCCGGTCGGCCTGCGGCCAGGGCGTCTCCTCGGTGAGCAGGCGCACCGCTCCGGAGTCCCACTCCACGTGCGAGGACGGCTCGTCGGCGTGCAGGGTGCGGGGCAGCGTGCCGTGGCGCATCGACATGACCATCTTGATGACGCCGGCGACGCCGGCCGCCGCCTGGGTGTGGCCGATGTTGGACTTCACGGAGCCCAGCAGCAGCGGGCTCTGCGCGTCACGGTCCTGGCCGTAGGCGGCGAGCAGGGCCTGGGCCTCGATGGGGTCGCCGAGGGTGGTGCCGGTGCCGTGGCCCTCCACCGCGTCGATGTCCGTGGCGGACAGCCCGGCGGCGGCCAGCGCCTGCCGGATCACCCGCTGCTGGGAGGGGCCGTTGGGGGCGGTGAGGCCGTTGGAGGCGCCGTCCTGGTTGACGGCGGAGCCGCGTACGACGGCCAGGGCCCGGTGTCCGTTGCGGCGGGCGTCGGAGAGGCGTTCCAGGACGAGCACGCCGACGCCCTCGGACCAGCCGACGCCGTCGGCGCCGTCGGAGAACGCCTTGCAGCGGCCGTCCGGGGACAGTCCGCGCTGCCGGGAGAACTCGATGAGGGCACCCGGCGTCGACATGACCGTGACGCCGCCGGCCAGCGCGAGCGAGCACTCCCCCGCGCGCAGTGCCTGCATCGCCCAGTGCATGGCGACCAGCGAGGACGAGCACGCGGTGTCGACGGTGACGGCGGGGCCTTCGAGCCCGAGGGTGTACGAGATGCGTCCGGAGGCGACGCTCGGGGCGGTGCCGCTGCCCTGGTGGCCCTCGAACTGCCCGCCGGAGAGCACCGTCGCGTAGTCGTTGTACATCACGCCCGCGAAGACGCCGGTCTGGCTGCCGCGCAGGGACACCGGGTCGATGCCCGCCCGCTCGATGGCCTCCCACGACGCTTCGAGGAGCAGCCGCTGCTGGGAGTCGGTGGCCAGGGCCTCGCGGGGGCTCATGCCGAAGAAGGCGGGGTCGAAGTCGGCGGCGGTGTGCAGGAATCCGCCGAAGCGGGAGTAGGAGGTGCCGGTGCGGTCCGGGTCCGGGTCGTAGAGCGCGTCCAGGTCCCAGCCCCGGTCGGTGGGCAGGCCCGAGATGGCGTCGGTGCCCTCGTTGACCAGTCGCCACAGGTCCTCGGGCGAGGCGACGCCGCCCGGGTAGCGGCAGCCCATGCCGACGATGACGATGGGGTCGTCGTCCGCGGCGGTACGGGGCGCATCGGTCGCGGCGGCGGCTTCGGAGCCCATGAGTCCGTCGAGGAGGTGCGCGGCGAGGGCATCCACGGTCGGGTGGTCGAAGATGACCGTCGCGGCGGTGCGCAGGCCGGTGGCCGCGCTGAGCCGGTTGCGCAGTTCCACGGCGGTCAGCGAGTCGAAGCCCAGATCCCGCAGCGGGCGCCGCGCGTCGATGTCGGCGGTGCCGGCGTGGCCGAGTACGGCGGCCACCTGTCCGGCCACGAGGTCGAGCACGACCTCGTGGCGGTCGGTCTCCGCCAGCCGCGACAGCTTCTGTACGAGGGTGACGGCGGCCTCCGAGCCGGAGACCACCGCGCGGCGGGCCGGGGTGCGGATCAGGCCACGCCACAGCGGCGGTATCTCGTCCTGGACGCGCAGGACGGACAGGTCGAACCGGGTCGGCAGCAGAACGGCGGCGTCCGTGGCGGTGGCCGCGTCGAAGAGGGCTGTGCCCTGTTCCTCGGTGAGCGCGGGCGTGCCCATACGGGCCAGGCGGTCGAGGTCCTCGTCCGTCAGTCCGCCGGTCATTCCGGCGGTGGGCGCCCACGGGCCCCAGGCCAGGGATTGCCCCGGCAGCCCCTGGGCGCGGCGCAGCTGGGCGAGCGCGTCGAGGAAGGCGTTGGCGGCGGCGTAGTTCCCCTGGCCCGCCGCACCCACGGTGCCGGAGAGGGAGGAGAAGACGACGAAGGCGGCCAGGTCCAGGTCCCGGGTGGCCTCATGGAGGTGCCAGACGGCGTCGGCCTTGGGCCGCAGGACGGCGCTGATCCGGTCGGGGGTGAGCGACTCGATCACGCCGTCGTCGAGGACGCCGGCGCAGTGCAGGACGGCGGTGACGGGGTGCTCGGCGGGCACCCCGGCCAGCAGCCGCTGCACGGCGGCGCGGTCGGCCAGGTCGCATGCCGTGATGGCCACCTGCGCGCCGTGCCTGGCCAGTTCGGCCACGAGTTCCCTGGCGCCGTCGGCGTCGGCGCCGCGGCGGCCGGCGAGCAGCAGGTGCCGTACGCCGCGCTCGGCGACCAGATGCCGGGCCAGTACGCGGCCCAGGCCGCCGGTGGCGCCCGTGAGGACCACGGTCCCCTCGGGGTCCCACTCCGTTTCGGTCCCCGACGCCTGGGCGCGGGCGAGCCGCGCGGTGCGCACGGCGGTGCCGCGGACGGCGGTCCCCGGCTCGTCCAGGGCCAGGGCCCGTGTCAGCGGCTCCGCGGCGGGCTCGGCGGTGTCGGGGTCAAGGTCCAGCAGCCCGAAACGGCCGGGGTGTTCGCTCTGCGCGGCCCGCACCAGGCCCCAGACGGCGGCGGCCACCGGGTCGGGTGCCTGCCGGGCGTCGGTGGCGATGGCGCCACGCGTGACGAAGACCAGCCGGGAGTCGGCGCAGCGCTCGTCCGCCAGCCAGGTCCGCAGGCGCTCCAGTACGTGGGCGGTGCGGGCGTGCACGGAGGCCACGACGTCGTCATCGGCGGCATCGGCGGCACCGGCGACGGGGGCGAGAACCACCTCAGGGAGGTGGGCGGCGGTGTCCGCGCCGGACAGCGCGGTGACCGTGAGAGCCGGCGTCGAGAGGGCCCGCTCCAGGCCGAAGAGGTCCGGGCCGAGGACGGCGACCGAGGCGGGCGCCTTCCGGGCGGCCTGGCGCGGTTCGGTCCAGCGCAGCTCGAACAGGGCGTCGCGGACGAAGGAGTCGGCGGCGTTCAGCCGCTCGTCGGGCATGGTGCGCAGGACCAGCGAGCCGATGGAGGCGACAGGGGCGCCGGTGGTGTCGGCGACGGCGATCGCCACCGCGTCGCCGTCGGCCGGGGTCAGCTTCACGCGGACCGTGCTCGCCCCGCTCGCGTGCAGGGTCACGTCCTGCCAGGCGAAGGGCAGGCCGCCACGGGCGTGCTCGCCCAGGTCGAGGAAGGCCGCGGCGTGCAATGCGGCGTCCAGGAGGGCCGGGTGGATCCCGAACGCCGCAGCAGACGCAGCCGACGCGGCGTCGGCGCCGTCCGTCTCGGGCAGCGTCACCTCGGCGTAGACGTCGTCGCCGCTGCGCCAGGCGGCGCGCAGGCCCTGGAACAGGGGGCCGTATCCGAAGCCGGTGTCGGCCATGCGGTCGTAGAAGCCGTCGAGGTCCAGCGGTCGCGCGTCGGCGGGCGGCCAGACGGTGGCGTCGAACCCGACGCCGTGCTCGTCGGCCACGAGGGTGCCGACGGCGTGCTGGGTCCAGGGGAGCTCCTCCGGCCCGTCGGGACGGGAGTGGACGCTCACGGCGCGACGGCCCGACTCGTCCGGGCTGCCCACCCACACCTGCACCTGGACGCCGCCCTCCTCGGGCAGCACCAGCGGGGCGGCCAGGGTGAGTTCCTCCACGCGGCCGCAGCCGGCCTCGTCCCCGGCGCGCACGGCCAGCTCCAGGAAGGCGGTGCCCGGCAGCAGCACGGTGCCGCGCACGGCGTGGTCGGCGAGCCAGGGGTGGGTGCGCCGCGACAGCCGGCCGGTGAGCAGCAGGCCGTCGGAGTTGGCGACCGACACGGCAGCCGTCAGCAGCGGGTGGTGTGCCGCGCCCAGACCGGCGGCGCGCACGTCACCGCCGGTCGCGGGCAGGCTCTTGGGCCAGTAGCGGCGGCGCTGGAAGGCGTAGGTGGGCAGGTCGGTGCGCCGGGCACCGGTGCCCTGGAAGTAGGGCTCCCACTGGACGGCCACACCGCGGGTGTGCAGGCCCGCCAGCGCTGCGGTGAGGGTCTCGGCCTCGGGGCGGCCGGGGCGCAGTACGGCGAGCGTGGCGGAGACGCCGTCAACGGGGCCGGTGGCGTCGGCGGTGCCGGCCGCGGCCAGGCAGGTCTGGGCCATGGCGGACAGGACGCCGTCGGGGCCGAGCTCCAGGAAGGTGGCGGCGCCGTGGCCGTCGAGCCAGGCGAGGGCGTCGGCGAACCGTACGGCGTGACGGGCGTGGTCCACCCAGTAGTCGGGGGAGGTCAGCTGCTCCACCGTGGCGAGGGTTCCGGTCAGACCGGAGACCACCGGGAGCACCGGCGCCTGCGGTGTGAGCCGGGAGACGACCGTACGGAACTCCTCCAGCATGGGCTCCATGAGCGGGGAGTGGAACGCGTGCGAGACGCGCAGCCCCTTGGTCTTGCGTCCCAGCGCGGCGAAGTGCTCGGCGACGGCGGTGACTTCGTCGGCCTGTCCGGCGACGACGACGGCGGCGGGACCGTTGACCGCGGCGATCGAGACGCGGTCCGGCCGGTCCTCCAGCAGGGGCCGGACCTCCTCCTCGGTCGCTTCGAGGGAGACCATGGCGCCGCCTTCGGGCAGCGCCTGCATGAGGCGGCCGCGGGCGCGTACCAGGGCCGCGGCGTCGGCCACGGAGAAGACACCGGCCACGTGCGCCGCGGCGATCTCGCCGATGGAGTGCCCGGCGAGGAAGTCCGGCTTGATGCCGAAGGACTCGGCGAGCCGGTACAGCGCGACCTCGAGCGCGAACAGTGCGGGCTGGGCGTAGCCGGTCTCGTTGAGCAGGGCGGCCTCGGGCGTGCCCTCGGCGGCGAACAGCACGTCCTTCAGGGGTCGTTCGAGACCCTGGTCGAGGTGGCTGAGGACCTCGTCGAGGGCGGTGGCGAAGACGGGGAAGCGGGCGGCCAGTTCACGCCCCATGCCCGGCCGCTGGGAGCCCTGTCCGGCGAAGAGGAAGGCGAGCTTGGACCGTGTCCTGGCGGTGTCCTGCACCAGGCCAGGGGTCGGCGCGCCCTCGGCGAGCGCGGTGAGGGCGGCGCAGGCCCGGTCCAGATCGGCCGCGGTGAACGCGGCGCGGTGCTCCAGGCCGGAGCGTGCCGTGGCCAGGGAGTGGGCCACGTCCACGGGCGCGAGACCGGGGTGGGACGCGAGGTGTTCGAGCAGCCTCGCCGCCTGGGCGCGCAGCGCCTCGCGGGTGCGCCCCGAGAGGAGCCACGGGACGGCGCCCGCCGCCACGGGTTCGGCGGCCGGACCTGCCGTGTCCTCCTGGCCGGCCTCGGGGGCCGGGGCCTCCTCCAGGATCGTGTGCGCGTTGGTGCCGCTGAGCCCGAACGAGGAGACGCCGGCCCGGCGCGGCCGTTCGCCCTGGGGCCAGGGGACCTGCTCGGTGAGCAGGCGTACGGCCCCCTGCGTCCAGTCGACGTGCGAGGACGGCGCGTCCACATGGAGGGTGCGCGGGAGCAGGCCGTGCCGCATGGCCAGCACCATCTTGATGACGCCGGCCATGCCGGCCGCCGCCTGGGTGTGGCCGAGGTTGGATTTGACGGATCCCAGCAGCAGGGGGCGATCGGCGTCGCGGCCCTGCCCGTAGGTCGCCAGCAGTGCCTGGGCCTCGACCGGGTCGCCCAGGGTGGTGCCGGTGCCGTGCGCCTCGACGGCGTCGATCTCGTCGGCCGAGAGCCGCGCGCTGACCAGCGCCTGCTCGATGACCCGTTGCTGCGAGGGGCCGTTGGGCGCGGTCAGCCCGTTGGAGGCGCCGTCCTGGTTGACGGCGGAGCCCCGGATGACGGCGAGGACCTCGTGCCCGTTGCGGCGGGCCTCCGAGAGGCGTTCCAGGACCACGACGCCCGCGCCCTCGGCCCAGCCGGTGCCGTTGGCGGAGTCGGCGAACGAGCGGCAGCGCCCGTCGGCGGCGAGCCCGCCCTGGCGGGCGAACTCCACGAAGGTGGTGGGGCTGGACATCACGGTGACGCCGGCGGCCAGCGCCAGGGAGCACTCGCCCTGGCGCAGGGAGTGGGCGGCCAGGTGCAGGGCCACGAGGGAGGACGAGCAGGCGGTGTCGACGGTGACCGCCGGCCCTACGGCCCCGAAGAAGTACGCGAGCCGGCCCGAGAGGACGCTGGTGGCGGTGCCGGTCAGGGCGAAGCCCTGGACGTCGTCGTCCGGGCCCACCCGGTATTCCTGGGGCATCGCCCCGACGAACATGCCCGTCCTGGAGCCCCGGACCGCCGCCGGGTCGATGCCGGCCCGCTCGAAGGCTTCCCAGGAGGACTCCAGCAGCAGCCGCTGCTGCGGGTCCATGGCGAGCGCCTCACGGGGGGAGATCCCGAAGAAGGAGGCGTCGAACTCGGCCGCGTCGTGCAGGAATCCGCCGGAGAACTCCCCCGCGTCCTCGGCCGACAGCTCCCAGCCACGGTCGGCGGGGGATGCCGTGATGCCGTCCCCGCCGGCGGCGAGCAGGGACCAGAGCTCCTCGGGGCTGCTCACGCCTCCCGGGAAGCGACAGCTCATGCCCACGATCGCGATCGGCTCGCGGGCAGCCGCCTCCAGCTCGCCCACCCGCGTCCGCGAGCGCCGCAGATCGGCGCTGGCCCGCTTCAGGTAATCGCGGAGCTTCTGTTCCTGGTCCATGTTCGCCACGTTCGACCCAACCCATCTCAAGAACGGCGGTCAGCAGAGGATTTCGATGTGGGCATCCGGCACTGGGGCCGGCTGTTCCACAGCAACTGAGTTATCTGCGTGCCCTGCACGAGGCAGTTCGACTTCCCGCACGCCACGCGCCCAGTCTTGACGCGCGCGGCCATGGAATTCCCTAGTGTCCGCCGGACCTCGGGGCCGGCCGCACGCCAAGGCGCCGGGGGGGGGGGGGGGGGGGCGCGGGCCCCCCCCCCCCCCCCCCGGGGGGGGGGGGGCCGGGGGGGCCCCCCCCCCCCCCCCGGCGCCTTGTGTCTGCTTGGCTCTCTTTCGGATCGGTCCAGGTCCTCAGGCCTGGATCCGGGACGCGAGTCCGTGCGGCGAACCGCCACAGGAATGCTGTGTTACTTGATGAAGTCCTCGACGACACGGGGCGGCCAGTTCCCCACCGTCAGCACGCCCATCGCATACGCGCGGGAGACCAGGGCGGCGCGGTTGGGGACCTTCAGTTTCCGCAGCAGTCCGGTGACGTGGTACTCCACGCCCTGCCGGCTGAGGTAGAGCCGGGACGCCAGCGGAATCGTGGACAGACCCGCCGCGATCCCCTCCAGAATGCGCGCGTCGATCTCGCTGAGTAATTTCTTGCGCGGCGCCACCACCGCCTCGTCCTCCTCGCTCTGACCCGACCGCATCACGACGAGAACCGAGGCCGGATCGGGGGCATAGCCGCTCACGGCGGTGGCCGCGAGGCTGCCGGTGAACGCGTCACCTGTCGGCCGCAGCGCCACCACGTGCGCGGCGAACCGGTCGCGGTGGCCCTTCAGCAGCCGTTCGAACTGCCCCATGAGCGGCTGCCGCACACTGGGGTGCACCAGATCGCGGAACTTGCGTCCGCAGACGTCGGGTGCCGTGGTCGCGGATTCGGAGGGAGGAGCGGCGAGTACGTCGACGGAGGCGGTCGGGGTCGCAAAGTGACGGAAGAAATCCTGGTTTGCCTGACGAATCGTCAATTCCGAGTCCAGTACGGCCATGCACACGCCCGGCTGGTCGGACAGCGGCCGCTCTTCGCGCCGTCCCGCCGCGGCGGCCGCACTCCGGCCTGTCGATAAATGCGGAGCATCCACCAGAGCAGAAAACATCAAGGGACCGACATCCTTTCCAACCCCCGTCTGCAAAGCGGAAATAGAGAGATCGAGCGAGAGAAGTCCAGAAAATGAAGCGGGCCGGGCCGACCGTGGGTCCCGGCGGCTGTCGGGAAGGAATTCCGTGCTCCCGACACAATCGACACTAAGGAGCGATCCGGACGAGCGTCAACGCTCACCCGGCCCCCATCGCTAAACCTGTGGTCGAACCCCCGCTTGGTACGGTCCCGCACCGCCCTTTCGGTCCCCCCGAACCCTTGCCCTTTCGGTCCCCCCAGCCATTGCCCTTTCGGTCATCTCGGCCCCGCCCAAACACTCCGCACCGTTTACCGCCGGTAAGCCGCACAGAAACAGGCATTCCCCAGCGCGAAGCGGGCACTCCGTCCGAACACTCCGCGCTGCATACCGCCGGTAAGCCGCACAGAAACGGGCGTCCTCAGCGTGAAACGGGCACCTCGCCCGCACGCCGGCCCGCCAGCAACTCGCGTCGCCCCGAAACGCCTAACTTCCGGTAACACGACGTCAGATGCTTCTCCACCGCACGGGTGCTCACGCCGAGTTCGCCGGCGATTTTCTGATTCGTGAGGCCCCGGCCCACCAGCGAGACGACGTTGCGCTCGCTTTGGGTGAGCGATACCTCCGCGTTCGGGGCGGCGGTTCCCAGGGCCGCGTAGGCACGTTCGGCCAGCCAGGGGGCGCCGCAGGCGGTGGCGAGATCGGCGGCCTCACGCAGCACCGCGTTCCGTTCCTTGCCGCCCTGCAGCGTTCGGCCCAACTGAAGCAACGTCCGGGCCAGTTCGAGCGCGCCGGCGGACGTGCGGAGGATCTCGGCGGACTCGCGCAGGGCGGGGACGCCCCCTGCGCCGGACAGGAGCGCCTTCAGGCGCAGCGCGCGGCCGAGGGCGGCGGGGGAAGCCCACTGCCGCGCCCAGGCCAGTTCTTCGTCCGCGAGGGCCAGGGCCGGGCCGGGCTCGCCCAGCCGGTGGTGGAGGACGATGGCGCGGGGCCGCCAGGGGAAGAGGGCGGAGTTGCGCCAGCCGACCGCTTCCAGTCGGCGGCCGCAGGCCAGGGCCGATTCCAGGGCGTGGACGCCGCGGCCGCGGCGGGCGTCGAGCGAGGCTTTGAGGAGTTGCAGCGTGGCCGTCAGGGCGAGACTGTCCGGCCAGCGCTGCCCGGCGTCCTCGACGAGGCGTTCCATCAGCTGGATGTCGCCGGTCTCCATGGCCACCGCGGCCCGGACGGCGGCGGTGGGCTCGCGCCAGTCCGCGTCGGCCAGTTCCGCGGCCCGGTCGGCCTGTTCACGGGCCTGGGTCAGGCGGCCGCGGGCGAGCTGGATCAGGGCATTCTCGGCGTGCACCACCGCGTGCGGGCCGTCGAAGTGCTGCTCGCAGGACAGGCGGGCGGTGATGCCTTGCACGCTGTCGGCGGCGTACAGGGCCACCGCGACCAGCGGGAGTGCGGTGCAGGCGCGTGCGGCGTTCACCGGTTCGCGGTCCAGGATCTGTCCGGCCAGGGTCGCCACGTCCGCTGCCGACAAGGCACTCGAGAGAACCGCCGCGTGGGTCAGAACGGCCGCCAGTTCGCGGGCGCCGCCGGTGTCCATGGGGGGCGGGGTGCCCAGTGCGCGCAGGCGTTCCACCGCACCGGTCAGCTCCGCCGGGTTCTCGTGCCCGGCGTGCCACAGCCGCGCTTCCAGGCGCAGCGCGATGTCGTGGGCACGTCCTTGGTGCGGCGCCGTGGGGTCGAGGTCTTGGGAGGCGCGGCGCAGCAGGTCCACCGCCGAGGGGCGGGCCTGGCCCAGGAAGTTGGGTGGCATGCGCAAGGTGGCGGCGGCCCGGTCGGTGGCCGACGGCAGGAGGCGGACGGCCTGGCTGATGTGGCGTTCGCAGGCGGCGGGGTCGATGCCGCGTTCGGCGCCGGCCAGCTCGATCAGCAGGCGGGCGCGCTCGTCGTCGCCCGCGGTGCTCTCCAGCAGGGCGCGCTGCAGGTAGCGGGCGGCGGTTCCCGGCATGACGCGGCGCAGCGCGGCTTCCGCGGCCGTCCGCAGTATCCGTACGGCCCACGGGCGGTGGGTGGCGGTGACGGTCATCAGCAGGTCCGCGACCTGTTCGGCGGGGCGGCCGGTCTCGTGGAGGAGTGTGGCCGCGGCGTACCGGGAGCGTTCGCGTTCGGCGACGGTGAGGGCGGATTCGACGGCGTCACGGACGACGCGGTGGATGAAGCGCGGGGTGTCGTGGGGGGCGAGCAGGCCGAGGTGGTGCAGGGTCCGCAGGGCCTGCTGGTAGCCGATGACGTCCAGGCGCGCATGGCGCTGGATGAGCTCGGGATCGCCGTGGTCGCCGAAGGCGGCGATGGCCGCGGCCAGGTCGCGTACGGGGCCGGGCTGGGCGTACAGAGAGCCGGCCAGGCGGTCGCGGAGCTGGGCAGGGCGCTGCGCGCGGGCCTGCTGGGCGTGTTCGGCAATGGGCCGGTTGCCGCTCTGGCCCAGGTCGCGCAGGACGGACTGGAGGAAGAGGGGATTGCCTGCGCAGCTGTCGTGGCAGGCGTGGGCGTAGCTGTCGTCGGCGGGTTCGCCCAGGTGGTGGTGGATCAGGGCCCGGGTGCTGTCGAGCGAGAGCGGGGCGGGGCGCAGGATGTCGGCGGCGTCCGCGATCTCGCGGACGAGCGGGTGCGGGGCGCGGGGCTCGCCGTCGCGCAGGGTGCACACGAGGGCGGCGCGCAGCCCGTGCGGGCGCCGGGCCAGGTAGGCGAGCCAGCGCAGGGAGGGGAGGTCGGCCCATTGCAGGTCGTCCACGAGGAGGAGTACGGGGGCGGTGGCACAGGCTTCGGCCAGCAGGGACCGCAGGCCGTGCAGGACGGCTTCGGAGGCAGGGGCGTCCTGGTCGCCGGGGGCGGGGAGGCTGGAGGTGGGGAGGGGTCTGGCGGCGCCTCCCACCTCCTGGCCGCCGGGGGCGGCGGGGCCACCGGCCAGGAGGGGGCCGAGGAGCTGGTGGACGATGCCGAAGGCGAAGTCCTGCTCCATGGCTGCGGCGTTGGCCCGTAAGACCCGTAAGCCATCGGGTGGATGGGCTCCGGCCTCCTGGAGGAGCGTGGACCGGCCGATGCCCAGGGGGCCGGTGAACAGCAGTGCGGAGGAACGACCCGCCTGTGCCTGACGTACTGCGGTGTCGATGCGTGCCAGTTCGGGTTCCCGCTCATACAACATCGGTGAGATTCCTTTCCGTCGGCCCCCTCCGCGCGAGGAGTTCCTTGCGTGAGGTGATGCCCAGCTTCTTGTACGTACTGCTCAGCCGGAGCTCGACGGTGCGCCGGCTCACCCCGAGCTGTTCGGCGATCTCTCGGTTGCTCAGGCCGCGGCGGGCCAGTTCGGCGGTCTGCCGCTCGGCGGGCGACAGGGTGGCCCACTCCTCCTCGGGGACGGTGGTGCCGTCGGGGGTGGCGGGCTGTGCCAGCCGGGCGGTCAGCCGCCGTACGCGTTCGGCCAGGCGGCTGTCGGCCGGGGTGACGGTGAGGCGGGACAGTTCGGTCAGCAGGCGGGCCGCGGTGACGTGGTCGCCCTTGGTGACTTCCTCGGTGGCGAGTTCGGCCAGGATGTCGGCGTAGGCGAGCCGGGTGGGCAGCTCGCGCGGCGGGTGGGGGGATGCGCCGGAGCGGCCGGACGACCCCCGGTGGTCGAGGGATCCGGCGGCCAGGTGGGCCAGGTCCATTGCGCTGGGGGCGCCCCAGTGGCGGGCGAGGGTGAGTTCCTCGCGGATCAGGCGCTGGGCCTGTTCCGGGTCGCCGAGTGTGAGACAGGCTCGGGCCGCCATGGAACGCCACGGCAGCACGATGGGGTTGGCCCATTGTTGGCGCAGCAGCCAGCGTCCACTCTCCTTGAACAGTTCGAAGGCCTCGGCCCAGCGTCCTTCGTCGGCGGCCACTCGGGCGCGGGCGTACAGGAGGTAGGACCAGCGGACGCCGTATACGGTGCCCGGCGGCATGGGCGTGTCGAGCAGGGCACGGGCCTCGTCGCTGCGGCGGGTCTCCAGGGCGATGAAGGCGCGGATGACCATGAGGTGCGGGACGGCCAAGGGGTGCCAGGCAGCGGCGGGCTGTGCCCGTTCGGCGTCGTTCACGGCGCGTTCGGCGGCGTCCAGGCGGCCGCCGCGCACATGCAGTTCGGCGGTCAGGACCAGGGCGCGGGCGAGGGTGGGAGCGCTGTGGCGGCGACGCAGTTCGGCGACGAGCGCGGCGAGGTGGTCCTCGGCTTCGGTGGCGGCGTCGGTGAGCCACAGTGCCTTGGCGGCGACCAGGCGGGGCATTACGGGTGCGGCGTCGCCTGCTTCCAGGGCTCGGCGGGCCAGTTCCGCGGCCCTTGCGCGGTCCCGGCCGCGCGCGGCGAGCTGCCAGGCGCGGATGCCGGCCTGGGCGGGGGCGAGGGGGTGTTCGGACAGGGCGGGGACGCCGGGGAGGGGGACGTCGGTGGCCTCGGGCCCGGTATCCGCGGCGCACCAGTACAGCGCGATCAGGTCGTCGCGCTCGCTGCCGTGGGCGGTGGCGAGGGCGTGAGTGGCGGCGTGGCGGCCCCTGGAGTCGTCGCCGCGGGCCAGGACCATGTCCAGGGCGCGTACGCGCAGTTGGGACCACCCTTCACCCTTGCCCGGAGTGTGGATGAGGTTGGTGAGCCTGCGGTCGCCGGCTTCGGGGGCGGCCACGGCCTCGGCGCCGGCCAGGTCGAGGCTGAGGTGTGCGCGTTGCAGGGGGTCCTGGGGCTCGTCGAGGGCGCGGTTGAGGTAGGTGGTGGCGCGGACGAAGTCGCCGCGGCGCAGGGCGGCGCCGAAGCTGCCGGACAGGGCGTGGACCGCCCAGGGCTCGCCGATGGGGGGTGCCTGGAGGAGGAGGCGGGCGATGTCCTCGTCGTCGGCCACGGCCCGGTAGGCGAGGTGGGCGGCGCGGGCGTGCAGGGCGGCGCGTTCGGCGGCGGGCGTCTCCTCCAGGATGCGCTGCCGGGCGACGGCCAGGCGAATGCGTTCGTAGGCGCCGTCGGGGGTGGTGAAGCCGGCCGCTTGCAGCGCCGCGCGCAGCCGGGATTCGCGTACGGTGCGCAGCCCGGCCAGGGAGCAGTTCAAGGGGAAGTCCAGCAGGTCGCCGCTGACGGCCAGTGCGCGGAGCACGGCGGTGGCCTCGTCGGACAGTCCCCGCAGGGCGCGCCCCACGCGGTCGCCGATGATGCCGGTGACCAGGGCGCGCAGCTGCGGGACGCGGTCGGCGGTCGGTGGGTGGCCGGCTTCGGCGAAGTAGTGCAGGGCCGCGTGCAGTATGGCGGGGCTGCCGTGGGACGCCTCGGTGGCCGTGGTGGCGAACTCCTCGTCGCAGGGCGTGCCGCAGATCTGCTCGGTGAGGTCGGCGACCGCGCGAGGGCTCAGTGGCCGGACGGTGAGATGGCGGGTCAGCCGCGCGCAGGGGGCGGCGTCGGCCAGCCATTCGGGGCCGTGCGGGTCCAGGCCGGTGCGGCCGATGAGCAGAGCGAGGGGGATGCCCGTGGACAGGCGGCGTACCAGGGCCTGCAGCCAGGGCAGGGAGGCCGCGTCCAGCCACTGCGCGTCCTCCACCGTCACGAGCGTGGGGGTGCGGCGGGTGGTGTGCAGGAGTTCGGGCAGGCCCGGCAGCCCGTCCGGCTCGCGCTGCCCGCGCAGGACCCGCATTGAGCGTTCGGCCACCTCGCCGAGCGGGGTGAGGAGTTGGACCACGGCTCCGTGGCGCAGGTCGCGTTCGGCCAGGGAGCCGCTGACGCGCAGTACGCGTACCGAGCGCTTCTCTGCAAGGCGGGCCGTCCAACGCAGCAGGGCGTTGTGTCCGAAGCCGGGGCGGCCGGTCACGGAGACGACGGCGGGGCGGCCTTCGCCGAGCGCGGCCACCACCTGCCTCAACTGCGTTTTCTCCTGCTCGCGTTCGAGCAGGGACGGGTCGGTGCGCCGACGCCCCGCCCGTATGAGTCCAGCGTATGGCTGTTCGTCCGTCGGCCCTGTCACAGAGATCTCCCGGCTGCCTTCAGCGCTGTTCGCGACGCGGCGACGCCTCCCGTGGCACCCGTTCTGCGCGGACGCCCGGGGAGCGGAGTACCACGGCGAGTTGGGCGCGATCGGAAATGTCCAACTTGCGGTACACGCTTGTCAGATGCGTCTCGACCGTGCGTACGGTGATGTACAGCGACTGTGCGATCGAGCGGTTCTTGGCGCCGCCTGCGGCGAGGGCGGCGACCTTGCGTTCCATGCCGGTGAGCAGGCCCAGGGGCGAGGCGGTCATCTTCCGCATGCGGCCGCCCGCCGCCAGCAGGGCGCCGCGGGCGTTCTGGTTCAGCGCGAGGGCACCGCAGCGCTGGGCGAGGTCGGCCGCTGCGCGCAGGTGCTCGCGCGCTGCGCGCAGGTCGCCGGCCGCCAGCAGGGCCTGTCCCAGGACGAGCTCTGCGCGGGCGTGTGCGATGCGGGCCGGTGAGGCGGACAGTTCCCGTACCGCCTCGCCCAGCAGTTCCACGCCCTTCTCGCCGGGGGTTGCCACGCCGCGGGCCAGGGCGGCCAGGCCCAGGACACGTGGGGTGCCCCAGCGCCGCGCGAGCCGCGTGCCGTGCGCCGCGGGCTCCTGGGCCTCCTCGGCGCGGCCCAGTTCCGCGAGCACGCAGGCCGCCTCCGCCCACCAGGGCAGGTATGCCGCATGGCGCACTCCGGCCTCCTCCAGTGACCTGCCGCACTCGCGGAACAGCGCCAGTGCGCCCTCCGCGTCTCCCAAGGCGTGGCGGGTACGGCCGTGGACAAGGAGGTAACGGTGGTAGGTCCACACGAAATGATCGCGCCAGACGGGTGCGGTGCCGGTCAGCAGCTCCTCGGCATGCGCGGCCTCACCCCGGTCCACCAGTACGCCCGCCAGGGCCAGGCGCGGCAGGACCACCATCTCGCCCCATCGTTCCGCGCCGCAGATCTGCACCGCCGTCCTGGCGTCCGCGAGCGCATCCGGGAGTGCGCCCCGGCCGTGCAGGTGCAGGGCGCGGATGGACAGGGCCAGGGCGTAGGTGGATACGGCGGAGTTCTCCCGGCCGTGGCGCAGGAGACGGTCCAGCACGGCCCCCGCGTCCTCGGTGCGGTCGGCCAGGTCCAGGACGAAGGCGGAGTTGATCAGGGACCAGCTCTTCAGGGGAAGTTGGGGGGAGCGGGCCGCGCGCAGGGCGTACTTCACCGCCGGTTTGGGGGCCTGACCGTCGAGTGCCGTCAGTACGGCCATCGCCGCCAGTTTCTGGCACTGGGCGGGGGTGTCGCCCTCGGGCACGGTCATCGCCGCGGCCCGCTTGCTCATCGCGGCGATCGTGTTGCGGCCGTGTGAGCCGACGATCATCAGCACCGACTCGACGAGCGTGCGCAGTTCCCGGTCGGCGGGCAGGGGGTCGGAGCCGAGTTCGGCGTCGAGGGTGTCCAGGACGCCTTCGAGGATGCCCAGGGCGGCGGAGCCTTCGCGCGCGGCCAGGCAGGTCATGCCGAACTGCGCGGCGATCCTCGCCCGGGTGCGGATGTCGACGCCGGGCGTCAGCGCTCCGCGGAGCAGGCCGACGGCCTCGGACGGGTCGGTCTCGACCAGCGCTCCGGCCAGCCGGACGCGGACCTCCACGCTGTCGGGGTCCACTTCCAGTAACCGGTACAGGTAGCGGGCCGCGGTCTCCGGGGCGCCGCGCGCCTCGGCCCGGACGGCGGCCTCCAGCAGGACGCCGGGCATCCATGGTTCGGATATGGAGGGCAGCGGCAGGAGGTGGTCGGCGACCTCTTCGGCGGGCCGGCCCGCGTCGCTCAGGAGCAGGGCCGCCCGCGTGCGCAGGCCGGACAGCGCCTGGCCGTCCAGTTGTGCCAGTACCGCGGCGCGCACCGCGCCGTCCGCCAGGTGCCTGCCGCCGGACGTCAGCAGTCCGGCCTCGCGCAGCACCGTCAGTGCGTCCTCGACGACATCGGCGGGGACGGCGGCCAGGGGGCCGAGGTGGTCGGTGTCCCGCTCGCCGAGGACCGCCACCGCACGCGCGACCTCGCCGACCCAGGGCGGCCGGCGGTCCAGGAGTTCGCGCGCCCAGCCGGCCAGGACGTGACCGCCGGCCTCGGCGATCCGGTCGGCGCCGCCCACGCCCGAACCGGTGCCCTCGGCCCGCAGCGCGCGCAGCAGGCGGCCCAGGAGGCGGGGGTTGCCGCCGGTCACGGCCCAGGCGCGGGTGACGAAGGCGGGGGCGGCGGGCGCCGGGAAGTACTGCCGTACGACCTCGGCGACATCCGTCTCGGCCAACGGCCGCAGGCGAAGCATCGTGGTGCGGCGGCCGGCGGTGAGGTCCGCCAGGGCCCGGTGGGCCGGGGCACCGCGGGCGAGGGCGGTGGCCTCGGCCTGCTGGGTGAGGACGATGAGCAGGGGGAGGCCGTCGGACCGGCGCAGCAGGAAGTCCAGCCAGCGCAGGGAGAGTTCGTCGCAGTGGTGGACGTCGTCCAGGGCCAGGACGAGCGGGCGGCGGTTCAGCTCGTTCGCCACGAGGCGGTACAGGCCGTGGAACGCGCGCTGGACGGCGAGGGCGTGCGGCGGCTCGCCGGCCAGCGCACCGGGGGTGAGGGCGAGGAGGGCGCCGCCTTCAGGGGGAACGTCCTGCACGATGGGGCCCAGCAGGCCGCGCACACCGCTCAAGGGGTCGCCCGAGGCGTCCTCCTCGCAGAGGCCGTGCAGAACCGTCGCGTGCCGGCAGGCGCCGCCGCCGAGGAAGGCACTCAGGAGGGCGGACTTGCCGATTCCGGTCGGACCGGTCACCACCGCCGAGCCCGAATGGCCCCAACGCGCCGCGCGCGCGAGGCGGTTGAGCGTCTCCACGTCGTCGGCTCGGCCGGCCAAGGTGCTGTTCGAGAAGGAAGTGACGCTCCGATCTCGCACCATCGAGCTCCTCGCACCTCGGACACACACAACAGAGGTGACGGGGCGTCACCGTATCGTGTTCATATATCACCCTAAAGGGTGATGACCGACGTGCCTTACAGTACACGATCGAACAAGCTACGTGATCGAAAGCTGCACCTCAGCGCGTCAACTCCTGGCCGGAGGTGAGGTGTCCGCGCAACAGCGCAAGGACGGCGGGGGCCTGGGAGCTGACGAAGAAATGACCGCCAGGGTAGACCCGGAGATCGAACGCTCCCGTGGTGTGCGCCCGCCAGTCTCCGGCCTCCTCCAGCGTGGTTTTGGGGTCGCTGTCACCGGTCAACGCGGTGATCGGCGCTTTGATCGCCGCCCCGGGGTCGCAACGGTAGGTCTCCACCGCGGTGTAGTCGCTGCGGAGCGCCGGGAGGATCATGCGCAGCAGCTCCTCGTCGCCCAGCAGTGAGGCGTCCGTACCGGAGAGCAGCTGCAGCTCGGCGACGATCCCGTCGTCGTCGCGCCGGTGCACGCTCTCCGTGCGGTAACGCGAGGGCGCGCGCCGCGCCGAGGCGAAGAGGTGCGTCAGCTCGCCGCCATCGGCCTCCAGCCGACGGGCCACCTCGAACGCGACCATCGCGCCCATGCTGTGCCCGAAGAACGCCGTCGGTCGCGACCTGAGCCGGCCCCTCAGCGCCGCGTACACCTGATCGGCCATGGTCCCGATGTCGCCGGGACTGGTCTCGGTGCGCCGGTCCTGGCGGCCGGGGTACTGCACCGACAGCACCTCCGCCACGGGCGACAGCTGCGCCGACACGGGATGGAAGAAGGAGGCGGAACCGCCCGCGTGCGGAAAGCAGACGAGCTGGCGCGGGCCGTCCGGCGCCGGGTGGTAGCACCGGGCCCAGAGCCCTTCCACCGTGTTCGTCGTCATGGTGCCCGTTCCTCCTCCTCGCGATGGCACCGGACCGGTCCGCCGGAATGCGGCGGCCGATCACCGGGCCCCTGTTGGTCCACCCACCCATTCCACAAGGTGGAATGCGGGAAATCACTTAGTGTTCGTGCTCCGTGTGACAGCGCACCCGCCGTGCCGGAGCCGTACGGGATACGCCCGGATCCGCGCGCCGGGGTATCCCGTGTTGCCCGGCTACCAGCTGGCGTCCAGCAGCAGGTCCCCGTACTCCCGCTCGCGGGACACCTGACGCAGGTCGGAGTCGACCATCATGCGCATCAGCTCGGGGAAGCCGACGCTGGGTTTCCAGCCCAGCTGGGCGCGGGCGCGCTCGGCGTCCGCGCACAGGATCTCCACCTCGGCCGGGCGTACCAGCGAGGGATCGATGCTGACGTAGTCCTCCCAGTTCAGGCCCACGTGCTCGAAGGCGATGCGGACGGCGTCGCGGACCGAGTGCATTTGGCCGGTTCCGATCACATAGTCGCCCGGTTCCTCCTGCTGGAGCATCAGGTTCATGGCACGGACGTAGTCGCCGGCAAAGCCCCAGTCACGTACCGCGTCGAGGTTGCCCAGGGACAGCTTGTCCTGGTGGCCGAGCTTGATGCGGGCCACCGCGAGGGAGATCTTCCGGGTCACGAACTCCACGCCACGCCGCGGTGATTCATGGTTGAACAGCATGCCGGAGACCGCGTACATGCCGAAGGACTCGCGGTAGTTGCGGGTGATGAAGTGCCCGTAGGTCTTCGCCACGCCGTAGGGGCTGCGCGGCCGGAAGATGGTGGTCTCGCACTGCGGCGTCTCGGCGACCTTGCCGAACATCTCCGACGAGGACGCCTGGTAGAAGCGCATCTGGCCGCTGCCACCGCTGCGCGAGCCGTTCAGGCCGCTGACCATGCGGATCGCCTCCAGCATCCGCAGGACGCCCATGCCGTTGATCTCGGTGACGAGCTCGGCCTGCTGCCAGGACATCGGCACGAAGGAGATCGCACCGAGGTTGTAGATCTCATCGGGCTGCACCTTGTCGACCGCGGAGACCAAGCTGGCCTGGTCCATCAAGTCGCCGTCGACGAAAGACAGTTCGGATACGAGTCGGCTGACCCGCGACTTGCGGGGGTTCGCCTGACCCCGCATCAGGCCCCATACCTGGTACCCCTGCGAGAGCAGGTGCTCGGCCAGATAGGAGCCGTCCTGCCCGGTAATTCCGGTGATCAGCGCACGCTTGGACATCTCAGTCCTCTCCTTCGCATAGAACAGACCGCCCAAACGCACAGCCGTATTGGCTACTTGACCTCTTGGCTATTTGGCCGCTCGGCATCGAGGGGCATCGAAAACGCCGCGGACCGGACGCTGGGTGATCGCACGCTCCCAAGCGGCCGGTCGCGGCGTCAAGGAATTCCGGGCACACTAGGGAATTCCCGAGTCCCCGCCAACTCACCTTTCCTGTTTTGTTGAAGAACAATCCACCGGGGGATCCGATACGGCGCCACAGCCGGCGGGACTCTAGGGATTTTCCGGTGTGCGGTGCGCTGCACTGTCCGGGTGAGCCCCTCCAGGCCCGCCGGCGTTCCCTTCCCCCGCTGCCGACCGGGCCTGCCGATCTCCTGGAGCGTCGTCCGGTGCTGCTCAGACTTCTGCAAGTCCACCTGCGGCCCCGCCGGCGCTCCGTCGCGCTGCTGGGACTGCTGCAACTGGTGCAAATCCTGGCCACGTTGGCATTGCCCACCCTGGGCGCCGCGATCATCGACAACGGCGTGGTCAAGGCCGACAGCGGCTACATTACCCGGACCGGTCTGGCCATGCTGGCCCTCGCGCTTGTCCAGGTCGCGGCGTCCGTGGGCGCGGTGTCACTGGGCGCCCGCACGGCCATGGCGATGGGCCGCGACATGCGCTCGGCCGTCTTCCGCCGGGTGCTGGACTTCTCGGCCCGCGAGGTAGGGCAGTTCGGCACTCCGTCGCTGATGACGCGGACCGTCAACGATGTGCAGCAGGTACAGATGCTGGCGCTCTCCGCGTTCGGCGTCGTCGTATCCGCGCCCCTGATGTGCGTGGGCAGCGTCGCGCTCGCACTCCAGCAGGACATTGAGCTCTCCCTGCTCCTGGTGGCACTGGTGGTGGTCCTCGGAATGTCCTTCGGACTCATTCTGAGCCGCACCGATCCGTTCTATGCCCGTATGCAGAAATACCTGGACCGAATCAACGGGCTGCTGCGCGAACGCATTACCGGGGTCCGCGTCGTACGGGCTTTTGTGCGCGATACCCATGAAGGCACGAGATTCGGCCGCATCAATTCTGAATTGCGCGACATCTCGCTGCGTGTCGGCCGGCTGTTGGCCACCGTCGTTCCCGTCGTGCTCTTCGCCCTCAATGCCTTCATGGTGGCCGTGCTGTGGCTCGGAGCCCACCGTATCGAGGCCGGGTCGATGCCGTTCGGCGCGCTCAGCGCGTTTCTGAGCTACCTGTCATTGGTCCTGATGTCGGTGGTGATGGTCACCCTCGTGTGTCTGGCGATGCCGCGGGCGAGGGTCTCCGCCGAGCGCATCCAGCAGGTGCTGGCGACCGAGCCGAGCGTGACGGCGCCGCCCGATCCCGTACGCGCCGTGCCCGCGGCCGGTGAGCTGACCTTGTGCGGCGCCGGGTTCCGCTATCCGGGAGCGAAGGAGCCGGTGCTGAGCGGGATCGATCTGCGCGTCGGCCCCGGCGAGACGGTGGCGATCCTCGGCAGCACCGGCAGCGGCAAGACCACCCTGCTCAATCTCGTGCTGCGGCACTTCGACGCCACCGGCGGCTCCGTCCACGTGGGCGGCGTCGACGTGCGCACCCTGGACCCGGCGGTGCTGCGCCGCACCGTCGGCTTCGTACCGCAGCGGCCGTACCTCTTCTCCGGCACCGTCGCCGACAATCTGCGCTTCGGCGACCCGGACGCCGGTGACGACGAGCTCTGGCGCGTGCTGGACATCGCGCAGGCCAGGGATTTCGTCCAGCGCATGCCCGAGGGGCTGAACTCGCCGATCGCCCAGGGCGGCACCAATGTGTCCGGCGGACAGCGGCAGCGCCTGGCGATCGCCCGCACCCTGCTGCGCAGACCGGACATCTATCTCTTCGACGACTGCTTCTCCGCGCTGGACTACGCCACGGACGCCGCGCTGCGGGCCGCCCTGGAGCCGCAGCTCTCCCGGGCGACGGTGCTCACCGTCGCCCAACGCGTCAGCACCGTCCAACACGCACGGCGCATCGTCGTCCTGGACGCGGGTCGGGTGGTCGCCACCGGAACGCATGCGGAGCTGCTCGATACCAGTACCACGTATCGGGAAATCGCCCATTCCCAACTCACCGTGACCACCGGCCACTACGGCGGCTCCGGCCCGGACGCCGCAGCCGCACCGACTCGTCAGGAGGCCGTCCATGGTCGCGGCGCACAGCGCTAGCCGCGTACGGCGCGCAACCGTCCGCCGTACGCTGGGACTGCTGCGCCCGCACCGTGCCCAGGTGACCGTGGCGGTCGTCCTCGGCATCGGCGGCGTCGCGCTCAACGCGGCGGGCCCGATGCTCCTGGGCAGGGCCACGGACCTCGTCTTCGACGGCGTCCGGCACTCGCCCGGATCCGCGGGAGTCGACTTCAACGGGATCGCCCGGATACTGCTGGTCGCGCTGGCGCTCTTCGGTGCCGCCTCCCTCCTCACCCTCCTCCAGGGGTGGCTGGTCGCGTCCGTCGTCCAGCGTGTGGTCTTCAACCTGCGCCGGTCCGTGGAGGCCAAGCTCGCCCGCCTGCCGATGCGGTACTTCGACCGCCATCCGGCGGGCGACGTGCTCAGCCGGGTGACCAATGACGTCGACAATCTCCAGCAGACCCTCCAGCAGACCCTCAGCCAGCTGATCACGGCGGTGTTCTCCGTGCTGACCATGCTGGTGTCGATGTTCGTCATCTCGCCGCTGCTGGCGCTGATCATGCTGACCTGCGTTCCGGTGTCGGCCGTGCTCGCCGCCCGGATCAGCAGGCGCGCGCAGCCGCGGTTCACCCAGCAGTGGTCCGCCACCGGAGCGCTCAGCGCCCATGTCGAGGAGGTCTACACCGGGCACGCGCTGGTCAAGGGCTTCGGGCGGCGCGAACAGGCCGAGCGGGCCTTCGACGAGCACAACGAAGCCCTGTACCGCGCCGGAGCGCGGGCCCAGTTCGTCTCCGGCGCCATCGAGCCGTCGATGATGTTCGTCTCCCACCTCGGCTACATCGCCGTGGCCGTCGCCGGCGCGCTGCGCGTGGTCGGCGGAGCCCTGTCCATCGGCGACGTCCAGGCGTTCATCCTCTACTCCCGACAGTTCAGTCAGCCGATCGTCGAGGTCGCCGGCATCGCCGGCCGCCTGCTGTCCGCCCTCGCCTCGGCGACGCGGATCCACGAACTCCTGGACGCCGACGAACAGTCCCCCGACCCCGGCCGCCCCGTGCGGCTCCGAACGGGCCGCGGGCACGTCCAGTTCGAGAGAGTCTGCTTCCGCTACTCCCCCGGCACACCCCTCATCGAGGACCTCTCCCTCACCGTCGAACCCGGCCAGACCGTGGCCGTCGTCGGTCCGACCGGCGCGGGAAAGACCACTCTGGGCAACCTCCTCATGCGGTTCTACGAAACCGACGAGGGCCGCATCCTCCTGGACGGCACCGATATCACCCACCTGACCCGCGAAGAGCTGCGCTCCCACATCGGCCTGGTGCTCCAGGACGCCTGGCTCTTCTCCGGCACCATCGCCGAGAACATCGCCTACGGACGCCCCGACGCCACCCGAGAGGACATCGTTGCCGCCGCGCGCGCCACCTGTGCCGACCACTTCATCCGCACCCTGCCCGACGGCTACGACACGGTCCTGGACGAGGAGTCGGCCAACGTCAGCGCGGGCGAGAAGCAACTCCTCACCATTGCCCGCGCCTTCCTGACCCGGCCCTCGATCCTGCTCCTCGACGAGGCGACCAGCTCCGTCGACACCCGCACGGAGGCCCTCATCCAGCGCGCGATGCATTCGCTGCGCGCGGGCCGCACCAGCTTCGTCATCGCCCACCGGCTTTCCACCATCCGCGACGCGGACCTCATCCTCGTCATGGAAGACGGCCGCATCGTCGAGCGCGGCACCCACGACCAGCTCCTCGCCGCCAAGGGGACCTACGCCCGGCTGCACTCAGCAGTGGGCGCCACCGGGCCGGAGGACCCCGAACGGGAGGATGCCGCGCCCCGCGCGCTCCTTGGAGAGATGGGATCCGCTACGTGAACTGAAGGTCACCCCGGCCTTCAGGTCGGACAGCACTCCGACTCTGACCCTGACCCTGCCCGCCCTTCCGCAACACGCTTTAGACTGCCGCTGCAAGTCGGCCGTGGCCAAGCCGCCGTGTCCCCCATGGGTCGTTGGTGTGGGACGTCATCGTCCCGGTCAACTGCCCGCGCATGGCATGAGAGGCACAGCAAGATGGTGGACCGCGACTTCGACGCACTCGACGACCCGGTGGGCGCCTCACTCCGCGGCCCCCATGCGCATCTCGCCCGCCGGCTCGGTCGGGCCGTCACCTACCTGCCGGGAGTCGCGACCTTCTCAGCGGTACCTGTCGACGCGGGTGCGGAGGACTGGGCCGACCTCGCCCGGCTGCTCGGCCGAGGCGAGTTCGCGGACATGTTCAGCTGTCCGGCAACACCGCCGTCGGACTGGGAGCCGGTCTTCGTCCTCGAAGGCCGGCAGATGATCTGGCCCGGCGGCAGCCGAGCCGATCAGCCTCATGCCGAGCCCGGTACCCGTGTGGTGGAACTGGACGCGGCTTGCGTGCCCGAGATGCTCGATCTCGTCGCGCGGGCTCAGCCGGGTCCGTTCTGGCCCCGCACCCACGAACTCGGCACCTATCTCGGCATTCGTGACAACGGGGCGCTGGTGGCAATGGTGGGCGAACGGCTTCGGCCTCCGGGCTGGACCGAGATCAGCGCTGTCTGCACCGCCCCTGAAGCCCGCGGGCGAGGCTACGCCGCTCGCCTCGTCAGCGCGCTCGTGGCACGCATCGTCTCTCGGGGCGAGCGTCCCTTCCTACACGTGGCCGGGGCGAACACCGTCGCGATCGCGCTCTACGAGCGACTCGGCTTCGTGACCCGTAAGCACGTCGTCTTCCGCGGATTCCGCACTCCGTGAGGGCGGCAGGTCAGGCCGTCTTTGACAGCGTCCCGGGGCCACTCGTCGTCGCGGCGGTGCCGGTGTGTGGGTTCAGCCCCGGATCCCGGACTGGAGCCCCCTTCCGGCGCGTCACGGTGCAGAACCGTGCTGTAGGACGTGCGGGGTTCACTGGCTGTGTGAGACATCCCTCTCGCGTCGTCGTGGCGCTGGTGGCCCGGGAAGGTTGACCATGTAGTCATGACCTCCTCGCCCCGCCCGCCGCACGCCGGTGGCCGACCGGATCCGATAGACGGGACTACCGCGCTCGGCGGAGAGTCCGCTCCCGCCCGCGGGTACCTGCTGGACAACGCGCGCGCCGAGGCGGGCGAGCGGTTCGTTTGGCTGGCCGAGCTGTTCGACGGTGTGACGCGCGGGCACTTCGATCGACTGGGGGTCAGGGCCGGCTCGCGCTGCTGGGAAGTGGGGGCCGGCGGCCCCAGTATCCCGGAGGCGCTCGCGGCGGCCGTCGGTCCGACCGGGCACGTGCTGACCACGGACATCGACCCGTCGTGGCTGAAGGCAGGCGACGGGTACGAGGTGCGCCGGCACGACGTCGCCGCTGATCCGCCCCCGGAGCCGGGGACGTTCGATCTGGTGCACGCCCGGCTCGTGCTGGTCCATGTACCCGAACGGGCTCGGGCGTTGGCCACGATGGCGGCAGCGCTACGGCCCGGCGGCTGGCTGCTGGTCGAGGACGCCGATACCGCTCTGCAGCCACTGGCATGCCTGGACGACAGCGGCCCTGCGCAGCGGCGGGCCAACCGGCTGCGCGACGCGGTCCGGGAGCTGCTGACGCGCCGCGGCGCGGACCTGCGCTACGGCCGGACACTGCCGCGGGCATTGCGTGAGGCCGGCTTGGTAGATGTCGCCGCGGGGGGCTCTTTCCCGGTCGGCGGGCTGGCCTGCGACCGGCTGGAGGCGGCGACCATCCGGCACGTGCGCGGCGAGCTGCTCGCGGCCGGCCTGGCCGACGACGCCGAGATCGACGCGCACCTGGCCGCCATCCACGCGGGCGAACTCGACCTGACGCTCGCGCCGCTGATCTCGGCCTGGGGACGCCGTCCAGCCGAGCACCCGCCGGCCCTCGGTTAGGTGCGGATCCAGGCGTTTAGGTGCGGATCCAGGCGTTGTTCGACCTGCCCACAGCGCTGCTCGTCGAGGGAGGCCAGGCAGCTGGCGCAGGTGCGCGCCGCGCGTCACCGGAGTTGGGGCCGGCCCGCGCACGGGCTTCGAAGTTCATGGAGTTCTCGATGCCCCGTGATCCGAGTGAAGACCGTTGCCTGCCGACGCGTCATCCCCGATCCCGGCGTCTCCGACGGTGGTGGGGGCGTTCACGTCGGAGGATCTCATCGGGATCGAGTTCGTGCCTCAAGTTCGGTCATGGAAAGCGGCGTTCAGGGTGTCGGAGTCGCTGCGACGAGGACTACGTGGCTGTCCTGGCCGTGTTCGAGCAGGCGCACCTTGAGCCCACAGTCGGTCAGCTGGTCGGCCACCGCCGCACTGTCCTGGTAGAGGTAGCGCCAGACAATCACGGTGTCGTCCGGCTCGAACGACACCGTTCGGCTGCCTCCTCCGGCGCCGAAGGTCACGGTGACCGGCTCCAGGAACCGTGCGCGGACGAAGATTTCGCTGCGCATCCGGTCGAACCCGGTTTCGGTAACGTACCAGGAGCGGTCGATGGCAAGCAGGTCCAGTCCCGCCAGCTGCTGCGGTTTGTGTGGGCCGCCGACACTGACCTGCTTCATGAACGCGGGCCTGTCGGCGCCGATGTCGATGCGCAGCGTCAGCAGCAGCACGTCGTGGTCACTCATGGCGCTGCGCACGTGGCGTAGGACCTGGTTCGGTTCGGCGAAGTTGTACAGCGTCCCGCCGGCCAGGATGACGAAGCGGAACGGATCCGCACCGGAGTGCCCGGAGGTGCGCTCGGGTGTCAGGACCCGTTTGAGATCCGGCCCGGTGAAGTCGCCGTGCCACAGCTCGAAGTCCCCCGCGTGGTCCGGGAATTCGGATTGCAGGTTCTCCCTGGCCAGTTCGAGGATCTCGGCGCTGATGTCGACGGCGCGATAGCCGGCCAGGCGGGTGCGCTCCAGCAGGTGGCGGATCAGACCGCGTACCGGACGCGTGGTGCCCGGCCCGAGATCGACGATCTGTACGGGGGACGATGGCGGGGCAAGGGCGAGGAGCTGCTCGGCGTGCCGGGTGAGGAGGCTGTTGATGTCACGCAGCATCGGCACGAGGTCGGGGTTGGACGGTACTTCGCCCGCCCGCCACATTTCGCTTCCCTCGCCGAGGTAGGTGAGTTGGTAGGGGAACTCGGCCCGGAGGCTGAGTGAATCGGCGACTGCATCCACCTGGGCAGCCGAGTAGAGGCGATAGAAGTCTTCGCCCGGGGTCACCGCATGCCGTTGTATACCCATGGCGGAGAGTAGATCGTCAGCCGTACGTGTCCGTCCAGCATGTGCTATGGCCTTTGGCCGAGTTCAGGCGACTGTTGGCTGCTCCTTCAAGTCCGACGACGGTGGCGGCGGCCGCGGCGACGACACCCCGCTCCGGACTTCGACCGGCTCCGCGTTGGCCACCTGGCGCAACCTCGCCATCGGCGCCCTGAAATTGAGCGGCACCACCAACATCACCACAGCCCTGCACACAGGCGTGGGTGGGCTACCGGGGCGTCACCGGAGTCCGCTGGAGCCTCTCCGGGCAATCATGAGCGTTCAGTTCGAAGGGGGATCTTCCCGGAGTTCCACGATCACGAGTGTGCCCCGGCTGCAGGGACGAACCGCGTGGGGTGTGCCTGCCGGAATCATGTAGAGCTCGCCCGCACGGACCGGGACAGGCTCACCGCTGATTTCGAGCTGGAGCTGCCCGTCGAGAACCAGAAGAGCCTCGGCGGCTTCGTGGCACTCCGCCTCGACGGGCAGGTCGTCCATCCTCAGCACCTTCACACAAGCAGTACCCACGTGCCCCAGCGCCAGGGAACGCCACCCTGCCGGGAGGTCTGCTGCGGTGTCCATCAAGTTGATCAGGCTCACGACGCACCTCTCCTACCGGCCCGGCGCAAAGCCCCGGGCCGCCTTCAACAGTGGATACGTGGACGCTATCTGACCTGCGCTGATGCTTGGTCGACCGATTGGCAAAGGATGACGGTACGAAGCTGTGCATCATGTGCTGCCTTCATGTCGGTCCGGCAGGAGGCTCGTTGTCCCGGATCACCATCAGGTGGTCAGCGGGGTACTGCACCGGGGGCGACCGGGGCGCCGTGGCGGGACTGCCGGACGATTCGGCCCCTGGAAAACCGTGTACGAGCGCCATCGGTCGTGGTCAGCCGACGGCCCTGCCGCACTATCCGGCCGGCACCGGGCTGCCCGAACTCTCCACTCTGAAAGCGGAGTTCGCCTAGATTCCCTGGCGCGAGGGCACCAAGGCGGGCCCGACGTCGCGCTTCGCCCCGCCCTGGAGATCCGTCCGGCGGGCAAGCCTGCCGCCCGGGCCGCGCAGGAGGCCGGCGGCCGCAACCGCTGGGGTGGCGTGCCGCCCTCCCGCCCCCCGGCACCCTGCTGGTGAAACTCGGCCTGGGACTGGACCACTTCGAGGGCCGCAGCTGGCGCGGCTGGCGCCGCCACGTCACTCCCGTCACTGCCGCACACGCCAACCTCACCGTTCACAAGTTCTACCCAAAGCCCCCACACGCTGGCCTACCCCTCCACCAAGCCCTCGACGCCGGTGTCGGCAGCCCAGAGAACTGCCGTCATCGCAGGTCACAAGGCAGGTCTTCACCGTCAAGCATCTGCGGGCGGTCACCCGTCCGCGGGTCCAGCTTCAAATCTTGAGCACAAATTACACACATCCCTATCTTCAGAGGGGTCCCGATGCTCTAGATTGGCTCTGCCTCACATGGTGGGACACGAGGCGACAAATAGTGATCTATAGGTCCGACGCTATGGACAGCCAGCAATCGCGTCCCCAGCGCCAGACGTGAGGGTGATCAATTCTTGGAGTCCGAGAGGGGGCTTGGGTGCGGGGAGCACCCGAGGTCCCGACGGGTTTCCGCGCACCTCGAGCGGCTGGCAGGACATGCAACTCCGCTGCCACCACGGCGATTTGTTCAAGTAGCGCTCTAGTAACCGGGATGTCATGCGGGAGGCAGGGGCCTCCCGAGGGGAAGAACGGTGCGACGCGGGGGCCGGCGGCCTCCCGGGGGGATGACGCGGGCGAGGGGCGGGGGCCTCTCGTGGGGGGAGGAACGGTGTTGGGCGAACACGTCGAACCACTGGGGACCCGGGGGGGTTCTGTGCGGCAGGGAGGATTAGTCGGCCCTTTCCCATCGGAGCGCGGGCGTCTGGCGACGGGGGCATTCAGCCAGAGCGCGACCGACTGGGAGCAGCGGTACCGCCGTACCGTGATCACCAGCGATACCGTGGCCACCGCCTTCGTGGTGGCGGCGATCGGTAACTTCTTCGGGGCCCGGGACGCGGCCAACTGGCATGAGAAGTGGGGAATTCTCGCATTCGGCACCGAGCTGCTGGTGCTGGGGGCGCTTGCGGTGAGCCGGTCGTGGGCTCCGGCCGTGCTCGGCCAGGGCGCCGAGGAATTCCGCCGGCTCGGACGCTCACTGTTCGCGGCGACCGTCCTGCTGGCGCTCGGCGGGATCGCCCTCACCTCGCGCAACATCAAGCTCTGGATCTTCGTCGCGATCCCCGCGATCGCGCTCATCACCATGACCGCGCGGTATCTGCTGCGCCTCTGGCTGCACAAACAGCGGAAGGAGGGGCGATGTCTGAGACCGGTACTCGCTGCCGGGAGCCTGGCCACCGTGCGCGACCTGATCACCCGAACCCGCAAGTTCCCGCATCTCGGCTGGCGAGTGGAGGCGGTGTGCACGACGGACGGTCTCGGGCTCGACGGTGACCAACTGGACGGAGTGCCGGTCGTCGGCCAACTGGCGGACGTCGCGGGCCACGTCCGCCGCGACGGCTACCGTGTCGTCGCGGTCACCCCGGACCCGCACTGGTCACCGGACCGGCTGCAGCGGCTGGCCTGGAACCTCGAAGGCAGCGACGCCGAGATGGTCGTGGCCCCCGTGCTGATGGAGGTGGCCGGCCCGCGGCTGCACGTCGACGCGGTGCTCGGGATCCCGCTGCTGCGGGTCAGCATGCCGATCTTCACCGGGGGCCGCCGGGCGGTCAAAGAGGTCGTCGACCGGATGGGCGCGGCGGTCCTGCTGATGCTGTTCGCGCCGTTGATGGTGTTCGTCGGGCTGCTCGTGCTGGTGGACAGCCGGGGTGGGGCGTTCTACCGCCAGCGCAGGGTCGGCAAGGACGGCCGCGAGTTCACCATCCTCAAGTTCCGCACCATGGTCACCGGGGCGCACGGGGCACGTGCCGAGCTGGCCGACCGCAACGAGGGAGCCGGCCTGCTGTTCAAGCTCCGCCGGGATCCGCGGGTGACCCGGGTGGGAGCGGTGCTGCGCCGGTACTCGATCGACGAGCTCCCGCAGCTTTTCAACGTGCTCACCGGATCGATGTCGCTCGTCGGTCCGCGGCCTCCGTTGCCGGAGGAGTCCGCCGCGTACGGCCCGGACATCCGGCGGCGGCTGCTGGTCAAGCCCGGACTCACCGGCCTGTGGCAGATCAGCGGACGCAGCGACCTGCCCTGGGAGGAGGCGGTCCGGCTGGACCTTCGGTACGTGGAGGACTGGTCGCTCGCCCTGGACACGGTGATCTTGTGGAAGACGCTGCGTGCGGTGCTCTACGGCCAGGGGGCCTACTGATGCGCGGGGACAGTCGTCCGGTCAGTGCGGGGACCGCAGGCCGTCAGGGCCTGCCTGGGGGGAGGAACGGGACATGAGAGTCAGCGTTTTCGGGCTCGGCTACGTGGGCTGCGTGTCGGCCGCGTGTCTGGCCAGCATGGGTCACGAGGTCATCGGGGTGGACGTGAACCAGGTGAAGGTCGACCTGGTCAACGACGGCAAGGCCCCGGTGGTCGAGGAGCGGATCGGCGAGCTCATCGCCGAGGTCGTGCGCACCGGAGCCTTACGCGCCACCGCCGACGTCCGCGAGGCGATCATGGGCAGCGAGGTGTCGCTGGTCTGCGTGGGCACGCCGTCGGAGCCCAACGGCAGTTTGTGCACGACGTACTTGGAGCGGGTCACCGAGCAGATCGGCGCGGCGCTCGCCGAGCGGGGCGGGCGGCACACCGTCGTGTTCCGCAGCACCATGCTGCCGGGCACCTGCCTGAACCTGCTGGTACCGATCCTGGAGAAGTACGTCGGCGGCACGGCCGGGGTGGACATCGGGGTCGCGGTCAACCCGGAGTTCCTGCGCGAGGGCACGAGCGTGCGGGACTTCTTCGACCCGCCCAAGACCGTCATCGGCGAGCTCGACCCGGCGAGCGGCGATGCGGTGATGGCGCTGTACGACGGCCTGCCCGGCGAGGTGTTCCGGGTGCCGGTCCCGACGGCCGAGGCGATCAAGTACGCGGACAACGCGTTCCACGGCCTCAAGATCGGCTTCGCGAACGAGCTGGGCGCGGTGTGCCAGGCGCTCGGGGTGGACTCACACCAGGTGATGGACGTGTTCCTGGCCGACCGCAAGCTGAACATCAGCCCCGCCTACCTGCGGCCCGGCTTCGCCTTCGGTGGCTCCTGCCTGCCCAAGGACCTGCGCAGCCTGGTCCACGCGGCGCGGCGGGCCGATGTCTCGGTGCCCATCCTCGCCCACGTGCTGCCCTCCAACTCCGACCATCTGCAGCGCGCGGTGGAGCTGGTCGAGCGCACCGGCAAGCGCCGGGTGGGTCTGTTCGGGCTGTCCTTCAAACCCGGCACCGACGACCTCCGCGAGAGCCCGCTCGTCGAGCTGGCGGAGCGGCTCTTCGGCAAGGGGTACGAACTCAAGATCTACGACGCCAACGTGAGCCTCTCCCGGCTGATCGGCGCGAACCGCGAGTACATCGAGACCCGGCTGCCGCACCTCGCGCAGCTGCTCGCGGACTCCGTCGACGAGGTGCTCGAACACGCCGAGGTGTGCCTGGTCGGGACCAGGGATCCGGCCGTGTTGTCGGCGCTGCCCCATGGCGAGAGCCCCGTGATTGTCGACCTCATCCACCTTCCCGACGCCGAGGCGCGTCGGGCCGAACCGGGGTACGTGGGCCTTGCTTGGTAATGCAATGAGCGGCGACCGGCCGAACCGGCGCGCGCTGATCCTGGTGGAGAACCTGTCGGTGCCGTTCGATCGGCGGGTGTGGCAGGAGTGCACGACGCTGCGCGACGCGGGCTGGGAGGTGCACGTCATCTGTCCCCGGGGGAGCAAGCGGGACACGGAGCCGGAGGCGGAGATCGACGGGGTGCGGATCCACCGCTACCCGTTGCGCGCGGCCACCGGAGGGCCGGCCGGCTACCTGCGGGAGTACGGATCGGCGTTGTGGCATACGCTCCGGCTGGCCCGCAAGGTCGGCCCGGTCGACGTGGTCCACGCCTGCAACCCGCCCGACCTGCTGTTCCTGCCGGCACTGTGGCTGAAGCGGCGCGGCGCGCGGTTCGTCTTCGACCAGCACGACCTGGTACCCGAGCTGTACCTCTCCCGGTTCGACCGCGGCAAGGATCTGCTCTACCGCGCCGTGTGCGCGCTGGAGCGGCGGACCTACCGGGCCGCGGACATCGTGCTCGCCACGAACGAGAGCTACCGGGACGTCGCGGTGCGCCGCGGCCGTAAGCGGCCGGCGGACGTCTTCGTGGTGCGCAGCGCGCCCGACATCGACCGGTTCCACCCCGTACCGCCCGAGCCGGAGCTGAAGCGCGGCAAGCCTCATCTGCTGTGCTACCTCGGCGTCATGGGGCCGCAGGACGGCGTCGACTACGCCTTGCGGGCCCTCGCGAAGCTGCGCGACGAGCTCGGGCGGACCGACTGGCATGCGGTGTTCGTCGGCGCCGGCGACGCCTTCGACGCGATGGTGGAGCTTTCCCGGCGGCTCGGGCTCTCGGAGCAGGTGCAGTTCACCGGGCGCATTCCGGACGCCGACCTGGTGCGCTACCTGTCCACCGCGGACGTGTGCCTCTCCCCCGACCCGCGCAATCCGCTCAACGACGTGTCGACCATGAACAAGGTCCTGGAGTACATGGTGATGGGCCGGCCTATCGTCTCGTTCGACCTCCGGGAGGCGAGAGTCTCCGCCGGTGACGCCGCCGTCTACGCGCCCGCCAACGACGAGGCCGAGTTCGCCGGGCTCATCGCGCTGCTGCTGGACGATCCGGAGCAGCGGGCCCGGATGGGAAAGCTCGGCCAAGAACGGATCAGCGGGGAGCTTTCCTGGCGGAACTCCCAGCGATCGTTGCTCGCGGCCTACGCCGCTGCGTGCCGTGACCACGCTCCGGTGTCGGCGGGCGGCCCGGTCCGGACAGGGAAGAGGCCGCGCCGTTGAGCGAGGACATACGCCTGGTCACGATCGGGCGGATTTTCCGTCGGCGCTGGCGGCTTCTCGTCATCGTCGCCGCGCTGGGCGCGGTCGTCGGCTACGGCGCCTCTGTGCTGTTCCCGCCGAGCTACACGTCGTCGACGTCGGTACTGCTGGCGGGGCAGTGGGAGGAGCGCGAGCTGCTGACCCAGGCGCAGATCGCGGCCAGTTCGGCGGTGGTTGACCGCGCGGCTGCGACGCTCGGCCGGCCCGCCGGCGACGAGCTGCGGGACCGAGTGAACGCCAAGGCCGCCGACGGGAACATCATCACGATCTCGGGTACGGCCGACACCCCGGAGGGCGCACAGCGGCTCTCCGACCAGGTGGCCCAGCAATTCGTCACCTTCGCCGCGCGGATCGCGGGCGAGGGCACCGACCCCGACGCGGCGGCGGGGCCGGAGGCACTGCGGGAGAAGGTGGTGCAGACCAACCGCCGCATCACCGAGCTGGCCAACGCGGCCGATCCGGGGCGGACGGTGGAGGGCGTGCAGGCCCGCACCGAGCTCGAGAAGCTGCGCACCGCGCTGCAGGAGGCCATGAAGAAGCTGGACGAGGCCGACCCGGCGACCGCCAACAAGGCCAGCATGGTCGTCATGGGGCCGGCGGCCCGGCCGACCGGTGAGGCACCACCGACGAGGATGCAGCTCATCGTCGCCGGGGCGCTGCTGTTCTTCCTGCTCGCGGTCATCGGCCATCTCGCCGCCGCACGGGTGAACCGCCGACTGCGCACCGAACCGGAGATCGCCGCGGCGCTGGGCTCCGCGCTGCTGGGTACCGTCGACGTGCCTGGTGTACGGCCCGTGCACCGGCCGGAAGGGCGTGGCCCGCGGGCCTGGATCCGCCGGCTGCTGGGCGTCGACACCCCGTGGGACATGCCGAGCCCGCAGCCGTCCGGCGGCGAGGCCGGCAGGCGGATCCGCTACCGGCGGGTGTGCGCTCGCCTGCGGAACCAACTGCCGTCCCCCCGGCGGCTGTTGGTCGTAGTCCCGGACGGCGACGAGATCGCCCGCCGGGCCGCCGGGCAGCTCGTCGCCGAGGCCGAGAGCGATCCTTCCCCAGGCTCTTCGATCGGGGGATACCCCATGTTGCGGGTGGTTCGGGTTTCGGTGGACCGGCCGATGGTGCCGGACCGCGGCACCGAGTCCGGTGCCCTGGTCGTGCTCAGCGCGGGCAGCTGGACCGCAGGGGAGCTCGCCGGCATCGCCGAGGCGTGTGCGGAAGCGGGGCATGAGGTCGTCGGCATCGTCGTCGCCGGCACGGTCCGGGCCCGTCCGATGCGGACTGCCGGCCATCCTCCGCTTGAGGCCGCTCCGGCGCTCGCGGCTCATGGCCACGCGACGGGGGGTTCAGCGTGACGACGAGCAAGACTGCGGAGCCGTCGCCCGCCGCTCCGCTCCTTGACCTGCAGGCGCTGGTGGTGGCGGTGCGCAGGCGCCGCCGCCTCTGGAGCTCCATGGCGCTGCTGGGGCTGCTGATCGGCGCGGCGGTGGCGGTCCTGCTGCCGCCGGCGCCGACCGCGGTGACCAAGGTGCTGGTCGCGCATCAGGAGGACCAGCCGAACGACACCGGAACGCTCATCCGTACCGACGTCGAGCTGCTGGGGACCACGCGGATCGCCGGCAAGGCCCTCCAGTCCCTCAAGTCACCGGAAAACCCGGAGGACTTCATGCGGGATTACCGGGGTACCGGCTTGAGCAACAACCTGCTGCAGATCGATGTGACAGGTGACAGCGACGCGGAAGCGGTGGCCCGTGCCAAGGCGCTGGCCGACGCGTTCGTCGCGGACCATGTGAGGCGGATGCGGGAAGCCGCGAAGGCCGAGGCCCAGGCCCTGGTCGACCAGCGTGACCGCATGCGGGACGAACTCGCCAAGGTCAACAGCGCGATCGGAGACCGATCGCCGGCGAGCGACCCGAAAGCGTCGGCGGGCGTCGAGTCGCTCTTCGCCCGCCGGGCCGAGCTCAACTCCCGGATCGCCGATTTCGACCAACGCGCCGCGGATGCGCGCACCGGCACGCCACAGGTCATCGCCGGCACGCAGATCGTGGACGCCCCGCGCGCGGTGCGACAGTCCCTGCCCAAGGCCGCGGTCACCAACGCCGGGATCGGGCTCGTCCTCGGGCTCGTCCTCGGGCTCGCGGTGGCCGCGGTCGGCAGCGTGGTGGCGGACCGCCCCGTGCTGCGCCGGGAGATCGCGGCGAACCTGGGCGCCTCGGTCATCGCGGAGCTGCCCCGCCGGTCGGGCAAGTTGTGGCAGCGCCGACGGACCCGGGCGGCACGGACACGGCTCACCGCGTCCCTGGCCCGCATCGTGCGCGGCTCCGCGGAACCGGTGTCGCTGCTGGAACTGGGCTGCGCGCGCAGCACGAGCGTGATCGCCCTGGACGTCGCCAGGGCGCTGGCGGCGGAAGGGCCAGTGGTGATCATCGACGGTCTGCCCGGCCCGCAGCTCGCAGGCCGCCGCCCGAAGCCAGGAGACCCCACCGTGGTCAGTGGCGAGCGTGCCGCGGCCGTGTCGGATCAGGAGCGCCGGCTCGGCATCGGCTCGGTGGCGCCCGGCACGGCGTGGACCGACCTCCAGTACCTCGGCACCCAGACCGTGCTCGTCGTGCGGGCCGGGCACGGCAGCGCCGCTTGGCTGCACACCGTGGCGAGGCAACTCGCGGACCAGCGCATTCCGGTGATCGGTGTGGTGCTGATCGACCCCGATCCGCGTGACCGGACCGACGGCACGCTGTGGGACGGGCTGCACATCGCGCTGCGGGGCCAGAGCGAGCGGTTGGCCCGGCAGAACGGTGGGGGTACCTCCCACGCCGTCAAGGCAGTGGGGGACGGCCGGCAGCGGACGGAGCGGCAGCCGATGTGGGCCAGTGGGGCCTCCCCTGCCCGAACGGAGTTGAGCGCTCGGGGACGGGTCCCGGACAACGACCAGGAGGCGCGGTAGGACATGTGTGGCATCGCAGGCACTTACCGGTGGCCGGGCGGGAAGGTCGTGACCGACCGGCTCACCGACACCCTCGCGCACCGCGGTCCGGACGGGGCGGGCCGGTACAGCCACCCCGTCGGTGACGGCGAAGTGCACCTGGGGCACCGCCGGCTGGCCATCATCGACCTGTCCGAGACCGGCGCGCAGCCGATGGCCTCGGGCGGCCTCTCCCTCACCTACAACGGCGAGCTGTACAACGCGCCCGAGCTGCGCGCCGAGTTGGCGGCCGCCGGGGTGCGCTTCCGCGGCACCTCCGACACCGAGGTGCTCCTCGAGGCGTGGCGGCGCTGGGGCACGGACTGCCTGCCCCGGCTGCGCGGCATGTTCGCGTTCGGGATCTTCGACGAGCGAACCGGTGAACTGGTGCTGGCCCGTGACCAGTTGGGAATCAAACCGCTGTTCCTGCTCCGGCGCGGCGCGGGCCTGGTGTTCGCCTCCGAGCTCAAGGCGCTCGCCGCCGCCACCGGCGGGTCGCTGGAGGTGGACCATGCGGCGCTGGTGGCCTCGCTGCTGTACTACTGGGTGCCGGACTCGCGCTGCGCGTTCCGCGAAGCGGAGAAGCTGCCGCCCGGGAGCTGGCTGCGGTGCCGGCCCGACGGCCGGGTGGAGCGCGGCCGGTTCTGGAACCTGAAGGACGTCGCCGCCGAGGGCCGGGAGCGGGCCCGGGCCGGCGAGCGGCCGGACCTCGCCGCCATCGTCGAGGAGTCGACCCGGCAGCACCTGCTCTCCGACGTACCCGTGGCGACCTTCCTCTCCGGCGGTCTCGACTCCAGCTACCTGACCGCGCTGGCGGCCCGTCACCAGCCCGGGATCTCCGCTTACACGATCGGGTTCCGCGCCGAGGACGCCAAGTTCGAGGCGATGCCGGACGACCTGCGCTATGCCCGGCAGGTGGCCGAGCGGTTCGGCGTCGATCTGCACGAGATCGAGATCGCTCCGAACGTGCTCGACCTGCTGCCGCAGATGACGTACCACCTGGACGAGCCGATCGGCGACCCCGCCGCGATCAACACCTTCCTGATCTGCTCGGCCGCCAGGGAGGCCGGGGTCAAGGTGATGCTCTCGGGGATGGGCGCCGACGAGCTGTTCGCCGGGTACCGCAAGCACCTGGCCAACCTGCTCGCGCTGCGCTACCAGCGCGTCCCGCGGCCCCTGCGACGCGGGGTGTCCGCGGCCGTGGACCGGCTGCCGGTCGCCACGGCCCGCCGGGGGTACCGGTCGGTGCGCTTCGCGAAGCGGTTCCTCTCCTTCGCCGATCTGCCGGAGGAGACCGCGTTCCGGCGCAGCTACACCATGTACGACCAGGACGAGCTGCTCGCCCTGGTCGATCCGGACCTGGCCGGGACGGTCGAGGACGTGCTGACCGAGCACGCGGACATCTATCAGGACAACGACCTCGACGACTTCGTCAACCGCATGTGCCTGGGCGACGCCCGGATGTTCCTGCCGGGCCTGAACCTCACGTACACGGACCGATCGAGCATGGCCGCCTCGACCGAGGTGCGGGTGCCGTACGTGGATGTCGAGGTGGTCAGGGCGGCGTTCTCCGTGCCCGGCGATCGCAAGATCGTCGGACGGCAGGGCAAGGCCGTCCTCAAGGAGGCGGCCACCTCGGTGCTGCCACGGGAGATCGTGTACCGGCCCAAGGGCCTGTTCAGCGCCCCGCTGCGCGCCTGGATGAGCCGGGATCTGGCACCGCTGGTGCGCGAGGTGGTGCACGACGGCGTGCTCGTCAGTTCCGGGCTGCTGCGGCGTGACGCGCTGGCGCGGATGGTCGCCGAGGACGCCGCCGGGCAGCGGGACTTCTCCAAGCATCTGTGGCATGTGCTGACTCTCGAGTACTGGTATCGCGGCGCGACCTCTGGCTCCGGCCAGAACGCTCCCCTGACGGCGTAGGAACAAGAGGAGTTCGGGTGAAGCAGGTTGTGCAGAACTACAAGAGCGGCGAGCTGACGGTGCTCGACGTGCCGGTGCCGGGGTGCAAGCCGGGCGGTGTGCTGGTCCGCAGCGCCTACTCGCTGATATCGACCGGGACCGAGCTCATGAAGGTGTCCGAGGCCGGCATGTCGATGGTGGGCAAGGCCCGCTCCCGGCCGGACCAGGTGGCCAAGGTCATGCAGAGCGTGGCCACCAACGGGGTGCCCGCCACCTACCGCAAGGTGATGGGCAAGCTGGACTCCTACACGCCGCTGGGCTACTCGCTGTGCGGGGTGGTCGAGCAGGTCGGCGCCGGGATCGACGAGGTGAAGGTCGGCGACCTCGTGGCCTGCGCCGGCAATGAGCACGCGCTGCACGCCGAGCTGAACTGGGTGCCGAAGAACCTCTACGCCCCGGTGCCGGACGGCCTCGCGCCGCGGCACGCGGCCTTCGGCACCGTCGGGTCGATCGCGATGCAGGGCGTCCGCCAAGGCGAGCCGCAGCTCGGCGAAGTGGCCCTCGTCATCGGCCTCGGCCTGATCGGGCAGCTGGTGGTGCAGCTGCTGGCCGCCTCGGGAGTCCGCGTCGTCGGGGCCGACCCCGACCCGGTGCGCTGCGAGCTCGCCGAGCGGCTGGGCGCTGCGGCCTGCGGCGATCCCGCGTCCGCTGCCGTGGAAGCGGCCGTCGCCGAGCTCACCGGCGGTCACGGCGTGGACCAGGTGTACCTGGCCGCCGGCGGCAGCAGCAACCAGCCCGTCGAGCTGGCGGCCCGGCTCTGCCGGGACCGCGGCCGGGTCGTCGACATCGGCAAGTGCCGTCTGGACCTGCCGTGGAACGCGTACTACGAGAAGGAGCTCGACGTCCGGTTCTCCCGCTCGTACGGACCCGGGCGCTACGACCCTTCGTACGAGCTCGAAGGGCGGGACTACCCCATCGGCTATGTGCGCTGGACCGAGCGCCGCAACCTGGCGTGTTTCCTCGACCTCGTCGCCCGCGGCCGCGTCGACGTGGAGCCCCTGGTCTCCCACATCGCCGACTTCGATGACGCCGTCGAGACGTACCAGCGCCTGAAGGACGGTGACCTGAAGGCCGTGGCCGTGCTGTTCCGGTACCCCGAACACACGGGAGACGCGGCCGAGGCGCAGGCCCCGGCGGTGACCGTGCCCGCGGTGGCTGTGTCCACCAAAAGCATGAAGCGGAGTCCGGCCCGGGCCGCCAAGTCGCCGGTGCGCCTCGCGTTCGTCGGCGCGGGAAACTACGCGACGTCGATGCTGCTGCCGCACCTGGCGCAGCGCGACGGCGTCGAGTTGTCGACGGTCGTCACCACGACGGCGCTGTCCGCGGCCAACGCGAAGCGGAAGTTCGGCTTCGCCGAGGCGACCACCGATCTCGACGCCGTGCTCGGCGACAAGTCCATCGACGCGGTGTTCGTGGTCACCCGCCACAGCTCGCACGCCGAACTGACCCGGCAGGCGCTGCTGGCCGGCAAGACGGTGTTCGTGGAGAAGCCGTTGGCGCTCACCGAGGACGAGCTGACCGGCGTGCTCGCGGCGGTGGAGGAGTCCGGCAACGACCGGCTGCAGGTGGGCTTCAACCGCCGGTTCGCGCCGCTGCTCCAGGAGGCCAGGAAGCGTTTCGGCGCCCGGACCGGTCCGGCGAGCCTGCGCTACCTGGTCAACGCGGGCCGTCTCGCGCACGGCAGCTGGTACCTCCAACAGGGCACCGAGGGCTCGCGGTTCGCCGGCGAGGGGGGCCACTTCATCGACACGGCGAGCTGGCTGCTCGAGGCCGACCCGGTATCGGTGTACGCGGTCGCCACGTCCGGCAACGAGGACCTCCAGGTCGTACTGCGCTACCCGGACGGTTCCACCGCCACCATCAGCTACGTCACCACCGGCGCGCCCGGGTTCCCCAAGGAGACGCTGGACCTGGTCGCGGACGGCAAGGTGCTGCGGCTCGACGACTTCGTCCGCGCCTCGCTGTATTTCGAAAAGAGCACAGCCGGCCGCAAGCGGTGGGTCAGTTCGCGGCTGCCCAAGGCCCGGGACAAGGGTCAGAACACCGAACTGGCCGCGTTCATCAGGGCAGTTCGGACCGGCGGGCCGATGCCGGTGCCGCTGGAGTCGCTGGTCGCCACCACGGCGGCCACCCTCGCCGTGCAGGCCGGCCTGGCCGGCGGTGCGCCGGTGACGTTGGCGAGGACGCGATGACTGTGAGCTCGGGGAGTCCGGGCTGGTACCTGCGGCGCCTGTCCCGGATGGGACCGCGGGAGATCGGCGGCCGGGCGGGCGACGCGGTGCGCAGGCGACGGTGGCGGTCGGCGCCGCCGGAGTGCCCGAGCGTGACCGGCGCCCGGTTCACCGCGGTACTGCCCGCCGGGACGATCGCCGCGGTGCCACCGGACGCCGCGAAACGTCTCCTCGCCGAGGCGGACCGGCTGATGGCCGGGCACGCCGAGTACTTCGGGGTGGTCCGCGACGACCTGGCCGACCCGGACTGGTGGTACGACCCGAAGACCGGGCGCCGGGCTCCGTGGGGGTACGCCTTCGACGTGCCGTACCGGAACGAGGACGCGGTCGGGGACATCAAGCAGATCTGGGAGCCGTCGCGGCATCAGTACCTCACCGTGCTCGCCGCCGCCTACGCGGTCAGCGGGGACGAGCGGTACGCCGAGCGCGTGGCCGAGCACCTGCGGTTGTGGTGGGCGGCCAACGCGCCGTTGCACGGAGTGCACTGGATCAGCGGCATCGAGCTGGGGATACGGCTGCTGTCCTGGGTGTGGATCCGCCGGTTGCTCGACGGCTACCCGGGCGTGGCCGGGCTGTTCGAGGACAACCCGGTGGCGCTGAACCAGATCTGGCACCACCAGCGCTGGCTGGCCGCCTTCCCCAGCCGGGGGTCGTCGGCGAACAACCACGTCATCGCCGAGGCCGCCGGGCAGCTCGCCGCGGCCTGTGCGTTCGGGTGGTTCCCGTCCTCGGCGCGTTGGCGGGCCGGCGCGCTGCGGTCGCTGGAGCGGCACCTGCGCGGCAACACCTTCGCCTCCGGCCTCAACCGCGAGCTGGCCACCGAGTACCACGGACTGGTGCTGGAGCTCGGCCTGACCGCGGTGGCCGAGGCGGATGCCGCCGGCGTGCCGGTCCCCGCGTCCGTCCGGCTGGTGCTGCTGCGGATGACCGACGCGCTCGCGGCCGTCGTGGACAGCCGGCTGCGGCCGCCGCGCCAGGGGGACGCGGACGACGGTCACGGTCTGGTCGTGGACGGCGCGGGCACCGACCGCTGGGCCTCGCTGCTGGCCACCGGGGACGCCGTGTTCGGCCGGCTCTCCTGGTGGCCGGAAGTGACCGGCACCGATGTACGCACCCCGCTGCTGGCCGCGCTCATCCGGCCGTACTCGAAGAACGGAACCGCACCGGCCGTGACCCGCCCGGCGACCCGACCGGGCCACTTCGCCGACGCGGGCATGACCATCCTGCGCGGTCCGGGCGAGATCTGGTGCCGCTGCGACGGTGGTCCGCACGGGTTCCTGTCCATCGCCGCCCATGCCCACGCGGACGCGCTGTCCGTGGAGGTCCGGCACGACGGGGTCGACGTGCTCGCCGACCCGGGGACGTTCTGCTACCACGGGCAGCCGGAGTGGCGGCAGTACTTCCGGTCGACCCTCGGCCACAACACCTTGCAATTGGACGGCGGTGACCAGTCCGTCTCCGGCGGCCCGTTCCTGTGGACCCGGCATGCCCGCAGCCGCGTCGTGGCCACGGACACCTCCGACGCCCGCGACGGGGGGACGGACCGCTGGTGTGCCGAGCACGACGGTTATCAGGGCTCCGTGCACCGCCGCCGGGTGGAGCTGACCGCCGCGAGCCAGGAGCTGAAGGTGGTCGACGAGGTGCGCGGCCCGCGCCGGGCCGTGAAGCTGGCGTTCCACCTCGGCCCGGCGATCGCCGCGGACCTGGTGGGGAACCGGGCGGTGCTCACCTGGACCCGGGACGGCGAGGACCGCTCCGCGGCGCTCGACCTGCCCGACCAGCTGTCGTGGCGGGCGCATCGCGGCGAGAGCAACCCGCCGCTGGGCTGGTACTCCCCCGGCTTCGGGCGCAAGGAACCCACCACGACGCTGGTCGGCAGCGGCTTCGCCGATGGCACTGCCCTGTCGGGGGAGTTCACCACCGTGCTCAGGTTCCGCGGCTAGGGGGGCGAGTGGGGAACGAGAGGCGGCACTGGGCGTTGGCGGCGGCACCGCTGGCGCTGGCCCTGCTGGCGGCGACCGGCTGTGAGAGCACGCCGGGAGCCAGAGCGGAGCCGAAGGCCGCGCCATCCACGTCCGCCATGTCCGTGGCCCGGTCCGTGGCCCGGGTGTGCGCCAAGCCCGCGGCCGGGCCGGCGAAGGCGCCGGCGGGTGCGGTGACGGTCGACCCGGCGGTGGTCGGTGACCTGGCGGCGAAGACCAAGAGCAGCCCGCCGCACACCACGTTCTGGCTTCGACCGGGCAAGCACAGGCTCGACCCGGACCGCTACGCGCAGGTCGTCCCCAAAGAGGGGGACCGCTACCTCGGCGCGCCGGGCGCGGTGCTCGACGGCGGGATGAAGAACCAGTACGCGTTCGGCGGCGCCGCGCGCGACGTCACCGTCCGCTACCTGACCGTGCAGGGTTTCGTCGCGCCGCCCGACGAGGGCGTGGTCAACCATGACTCGGCCGACGGGTGGGTGATCGAGCACGCGACGATCCAGGACAACTCCGGCGCCGGGCTGATGGCCGGTGCCCGCCAGCAGGTCCGCGCCAGCTGCCTGCGCGACAACGGCCAGTACGGCATGAACGCGTACAAGCCCAAAGGACGAATCAGCGGCCTGGTGGTCGAGGGCAACGAGATCGTGGGCAACAACACCGGCGACTGGGAGCGGCGCCGGGAGGGCTGCGGCTGCACCGGCGGCATCAAGTTCTGGGCCGTCAACGGCGCCGACGTACGCGGCAATTGGGTGCACGACAACCGCGGCACCGGATTGTGGGCGGACACCAACAACAACGACTTCCGCATCGAGAACAACGTGCTCGAGGCCAACGACGGCGCCGCGCTGATCTACGAGACCAGCTACAACGCGGTCATCCGTAACAACACGATCCGGCGGAACAACTGGGTCGAGGGCCGCAGGGCGGCCGACCGCGGTGACACCTTCCCGTTCGCGACCGTCTACGTGTCCGAGTCAGGCGGCGAACCACGGGTCGAAGCCCGCACCGACAAGATCGAGATCTACCGGAACGTGCTGGAGAACAACTGGTCCGGGATCACCCTGTGGGAGAACGCCGACCGGTTCTGCAACAGCCCGGCCAACACCTCGTCCGGCGACTGCACCTTGCTGGTGCGGGACACCCGCCGCTGCGCGAAGCCGGCGATCGCCAGAGCGCCGCTGTACGCCGGCTGCCGGTGGAAGACCCAGCGGGTGGACATCCACGGCAACCGCTTCGTGCTGGACAAGTCCGTCGTCAACTGCACGGCGAAGTGCGACCGCATGGCGGTGCTGGCCAACTACGGCACCTATCCGGACTGGTCGCCGTACCAGGGCGAGCGGGTGGCCGAGGCGATCACCCGCAAGCAGCACAACCGCTGGCACGACAACGTCTACGTCGGACCGTGGAAGTTCGTCGCCCACGACCCGAGTCAGGTGCTCGACTTCGCGCAGTGGCAGGTCGCGCCGTACCAGCAGGACGCGGGCAGCACGCTCGACCTGCGGGCCGGTGGTTGAGATGGGCTCAGACCTGCGGCGGAGTGGGGTGCCGGGCGGACCGGACACGGCGGGCATGCGGCCCGGCGCCGCACCGCGCCCGGCCGGCACACCGAAGATCGTCGGGATCGCCTGGGGGCTGCTGATCCTCAACACGCTCGGCTCCGCCGGGGCGAAGACCATCGTCCCGCTGCCCCGCTCCCTGATCCAGATGGTCACCATGGGCGCGCTGGTCGCCGCGTTCGCGCTGGCGCTCGCGGTCAATCTCCGGCTGCGCATCCGAGCCAGTGCGTACGTGTTCCTGCTCAGCTTGCTGCTGGTGACGAGCGTGATCTCCAGCGCGAACCTGGAGTCCGGGTTCGGCGCGCTGTTCCGCTGCGCCCGGCTGGCTCTCTTCGTCGGCACGCTGTGGCTGCTCAGCCTCTGGTGGGACGGCGGCCTGACGTTCGTCCGGCACCACATCCGGATGTACTTCGCGGTGCTCGGGTCGGTGGCCGCCGGCCTGGTCATCTCACCGGGCGCGGCGCTGCCCGAGCTCTACGGCGGGCGGCTGGTCGGCGCGTTGTGGCCGCTCACCCCGCCGCAGATCGGACAGTACGCCGCGGTGATCATCGGGCTCACCGTGCTGCTCGTACTGGGCCGCCGGACCGACCGGGCCGGCGCGGCGGTGGTCATCGTCCCGTCGGTCGTCCTGCTCGCCTTGACCCATACCCGGACGGCCACGCTCGGCCTGCTCATCGGGCTGGCGTTGGCGATCGGCTCGCTCATCCTGACCAGCGCCGCCGCCCGCCGGTTCTTCACCTGGGCGGTGCTGTGCGCCGTCGTGGCCGTGGTGGGGTTGGGCTCCGCGCTGCAGGCGTGGTTCCTGCGCGGGCAGAGCCAGGAGAACTTCTCCAACCTCACCGGTCGGGCCAAGGTCTGGGACGCCCTGCTGGCGGCGCCCCGAACGACGTCGGAGCAGCTTTTCGGCATGGGCCTGGGCGACAAGTCGTTCGGCGGGCTGCCGATCGACAACAGCTGGCTGGCCGTCTACAACGAACAGGGTCTGACCGGCGTCGCCCTGGTCGCGGCGGTCATCATCGTGCTGGGCGGCGTCGCGTTGCTGCGGCCACCGTCGCTGCAGAGGGCCTGCGCAATCTTCCTGATCAGCTACTGCGCGATCGCGTCGTACACCGAGGCAGGCCTTGGCGACGCCTCGCCGTATCTGCTGCATCTGGCCCTGGCCGCCTCGCTGCTGGCGGCGCCTGCCGCGGCCACACGGCTGCCGACGCCCGCAGCCACTCGACGACACATCCCGCGCTGGGCCCGGGACCGGGAGGTGACCTGAGCATGCACGTCCTCGTGGTGCACAACCGCTACGCCTCGGCGCAGCCGAGCGGGGAGAACAACGTCGTCGACCAGGAGGTGGGGCTGCTGCGCGCGGCCGGCCACCGGGTCGAGGTGTTCGAGCGGCGCAGCGACGACATCGCCGCGATGTCCCTGCTGCGCAAGGCCAAGGTGCCGCTGCTGGTGCCGTGGAATCCGGCGGTCCGCGCGGAGCTCGCCGCCCGGCTGCGCGCCGAGCGGCCGGACGTGGTGCACGTCCACAACGTCTTCCCGCTCCTGTCGCCCGCGGTGCTGGCCGCCTGCGCCGACGCCGGTGTGCCCGCCGTTGCCACGCTGCACAACTACACCCAGGTCTGCCCGCCCGGCACGTTGCAACGGGACGGCCGGCCCTGCACTGAGTGCGTCGGCTCTGCGCCGCTGCCCGCCGTCCGGCACGGCTGCTACCGGAGCTCCCGGCTGGCGACGGTGCCGCTCGCGGTCAGCCTGTCGGTCAACCGGCGGCGGTGGTGGTCCGGCGTGGAGCGGTTCTTCTGCATCTCCGCGGCGCAGCGCGACGTCCTGGTCCGGTCCGGCATGCCGGCCGAGCGGCTGGCGGTGAAGCACAACTTCGTGCCCGACCCGGGCGCGTGCCGAACGGGCGACGGCGAGCATCTGCTCTATCTCGGCAGGCTCGCGGAGGCCAAGGGCGTACGGCTGCTCATGGCGGCGTGGGACGAGCTCGCCGCTGACGGCGGTGTGGGCGTGCCGCTCGTGATCGCCGGCGCGGGGCCGCTGGAGCCGGAGGTGGCGGCCTGGGCGGCGGGCCGGGACGACGTGCGCTACGTCGGCCTGTACGACCCGGCGGAGTGCCGGCAGGCCGTCGCGCGGTCGGTCGCCGTGGTGGCTCCCTCGACGTGGCTGGAGGCGTTCGGCCTGGTGGTCGTGGAGGCGATGGCGGCGGGGGTCCCGGCCGTCGCCGCCGGTCACGGCGCCTTCGTCGAACTCGTCGAGGACGGGGTGACCGGTCTGCTGCACCGGCCGGGCGAGGCCGCCTCGCTCGCGTCCTGCATTCGCCGGATCGCGGCCGAGCCGGCCCGCAACCGGGAGATGGGCCAGGCGGCCCGGCGCCGTTACGAGCAGGGTTTCAGCCCGGCCGTCGGGCTGGAGCGCCTGGTGGAGGGGTACCGCACCGCGATCGCGGGTCGGTCAGCACATGCTCGCGTCGGGGACACCCGCGCGAACAGGGGGGATGGGGACAGTAAATGACACGATGTCGACTCTGCGGCTCGGAAGCGATGGCGAGCGTCGTCGATCTCGGGGCGACGCCACCATGTGAGAGCTTTCTCGCCGCGGACCAACTGGACAAGCCGGAGCCGGCGTACCCGCTGCACCTGCGGGTCTGCACCGACTGCTGGCTCGCGCAGATACCTCCGTTGATCACGCCGGAGGAGACGTTCAGCGAGTACGCGTACTTCTCCTCCTTCTCGACGTCCTGGGTGGAGCACGCGCGCACGTTCGTCGCCGACGCCGTCCAGCGGGTGGGGCTCGTCTCCGAGGAGAAGGAAGCCTTCGTGGTCGAGGTCGCTAGCAACGACGGGTACCTGCTGAAGCACGTGGTGGACCGGGGGATCCGCTGCCTCGGCATCGAGCCGTCGGTGAACGTCGGCGCCGCTGCACGGGACGCCGGTGTGCCCACGCTCACGGAGTTCCTGAGCCCCGACACCGGCTCGGCCGTCCGCGCCGAGCACGGCCCGGCGGACCTGGTCGTGGCCAACAACGTGTACGCGCACATCCCCGACGTGGTCGGCTTCACCCAGGGGCTGCGCGCCCTGGTCGCCGACGACGGCTGGGTCTCCATCGAGGTGCAGCACCTGCTGACCCTGATCGAGGAGAACCAGTACGACACGATCTACCACGAGCACTTCCAGTACTACACGGTCGCTTCCGCGATCCGGGCGCTTGCCAGCGGCGGACTCGCGCTCGTGGACGTCGAGTTGCTTCCCACGCACGGCGGCTCCATCCGGCTGTGGGCCCGGCCGGCCGAGGTGGCCGGCGAGCCGACCTCCCGAGTGGCCGACGTGCTCGCCCGGGAGAAGGCCGCCGGGCTGCAGGAGCTGTCCGGGTACACCGAGTTCTCCGCGCGGGTGGCCAAGGTACGCCGGGACCTCCTCAAGTTCCTCATCGAGGCGGCCGAGCGCGGCGAGACGGTCGTCGGCTACGGCGCGCCGGGCAAGGGCAACACCCTGCTCAACCACTGCGGCATCCGGTCCGACCTGCTCGCCTACACGGTGGACCGCAACCCCTACAAGCACGGCCGGTTCACCCCGGGCACCCGGATCCCGATCCTGCCGCCCGAGCAGATCGCCGCCGACCGGCCGGACTACGTCCTCGTCCTCCCGTGGAACCTGCGGGCCGAGCTGGTCGAGCAGCTGTCCTTCGTGCACGACTGGGGCGGCCGCCTTGTCTTTCCCATCCCGGAACTGAGCATTGTCGAGGTCACGTCGTGAAAGAGGTAGCAGCATGAAGGTCGTACTGTTCTGCGGCGGCTATGGGCTGCGTATGCGCAGCGGAGCCTCCGACGACATGCCCAAGCCAATGGCGATGGTCGGCCCGCGGCCGCTGATCTGGCACGTCATGCGCTACTACGCGCACTTCGGGCACACGGAGTTCATCCTGTGCCTCGGGTACGGGGCGCACCACATCAAGAACTTCTTCCTCAACTACGAGGAGACGACGTCCAACGACTTCGTGCTGCGGGGCGGGCGGACCGAGCTGCTCTCCACCGACATCGCCGACTGGACGATCACGTTCGCGCAGACCGGCATCGAGTCGCCGATCGGGGAGCGGCTGCGCCGGGTGCGGCACCACCTGGACGGCGACGAGATGTTCCTCGCCAACTACGCCGACGTGCTCACCGACGCCCCGCTGCCGGAGATGATCGACCGGTTCGCCCGGCGCGACGCCGGTGCTTCGATGATGGTGGTGCCGCCGCAGTCCTCGTTCCACTGCGTGGACCTGGGCGAGGACGGCCTGGTGGGGGGCATCACCTCGGTGAGTGAACTGCCGCTCTGGGAGAACGGCGGCTACTTCGTGCTCCGCCAGGAGGTCTTCGACCACATCCCGGAGAACGGGGACCTGGTCGCCGACGGATGTGCCCAACTGGCCAAGCAGGGCCGCCTTGTAGCACACCAGCACCGCGGCTTCTGGAAGCCGACCGACACCGTGAAGGAGCGGGCCGCGCTCGACGACGCCTACGCGCGGGGCGACCGCCCGTGGGCCGTGTGGGAGCGGGACAGCGCCGGGGTCAGCGCGTGATCCGGCTCGGGGCCGGGCGCCCGGACCGGATCGTCGCGGTGGGCGCGCACTGCGACGACATCGCCATCGGCGCCGGCGGCACGCTGCTGACGCTGTGCCTCGCGCGGCCGGGCCTCCGTGTCGACGCGCTGGTGCTCTCCGGCGGCGGCAGCGAGCGCGAGCAGGAGGAGCAGGCCGCGCTGGCCGCCTTCTGCCCGGGCGCCGACCTGCGGTTGACCGTGCTCAAGCTGCCGGACGGCCGGATGCCCGTGCACTGGGACGAGGCCAAGGCGGCGGTCGAGGAACTGCGCGGGGAGACCGAGCCGGATCTGATCCTGGCCCCGCGCACCGATGACGCGCACCAGGATCACCGCGGCCTGGCGCAGCTGATACCCACCGCGTTCCGCGACCACCTCGTGCTCGGCTACGAGATCGTCAAATGGGACGGCGACCTCGGCCGAATGGCGGCGTACCAGCCGCTCTCGCCGGAGATCGCCGAACAGAAGGTACGGCTGCTGCAGGAGCACTACCCCTCGCAGCGGCACCGGCCCTGGTACGACCGGGAGGCCTTCCTCGGCCTCGCGCGGATCCGCGGCATCGAATGCCACGAGCGATACGCCGAAGCGTTCGCCGTCACCAAACTCACGCTCAACCTGGGGGGTTGAACCATGCGCGTACTTCTGACCGGACACCAGGGATACCTGGGAACCGTCATGGCCCCGGTCCTTGCCGCCGCCGGGCACGAGGTCGTCGGCCTCGACGCCGGCCTGTTCGCCGACTGTGTGCTGGGCCCCACGCCCGCGGACCCGGTGGGGCACCAGGTGGACCTGCGCGACGTCACGGCCGAACACGTGGCCGGGGTGGACGCCGTGATCCACCTGGCCGCGCTGTCCAACGACCCACTGGGATCGCTGGCGCCCGAGCTCACCTACGACATCAACCACCACGCGTCCGTGCGGCTGGCCCGGCTGGCCCGCGACGCCGGAGTGCGGCGCTTCCTGTACGCGTCGACCTGCTCGGTCTACGGCGCCGCCGGCGGCGGCGGGCTGGTGACCGAGGACGCCCCGCTGCGCCCGGTAACGCCGTACGCGGAGTCCAAGGTGCGGGTCGAGGACGACCTGCACGCTCTGGCCGACGGCGACTTCAGCCCGGTGTACATGCGCAACGCCACCGCCTTCGGCTACTCGCCCCGGCTGCGCGCCGACATCGTGCTGAACAACCTGGTGGGCCACGCGCTCCTGTCCGGCGAGGTGCTGGTGCTCTCCGACGGCACCCCCTGGCGCCCGCTGGTGCACGCCGCCGACATCGCACGGGCCTTCGCGGCCGCGCTGGTCGCGCCGCGGGAATCGGTGCACGACCGGGCGTTCAACATCGGCAGCGAGGTCAACAACGTCACGGTCGCCGAGATCGCCGAGCAGGTCGCCGAGGCGGTGTCCGGCGCGAAGGTGGTGATCACCGGGGAGACCGGTGCCGACCCGCGGTCGTACCGGGTGGACTTCTCCCGGTTCCGCGCCGCGCTCCCCGGCTTCGACTGCGAGTGGACCGTGAAGCACGGTGCGCTCGAACTCGCCGACGCCTACCGGAAGTTCAGCCTGACCAAGGACGACTTCGAGCGACGCTTCACCCGCCTTGCCGTGCTGCGCGCGGCGTCCGACGCCGGCGCCGTCGACGACACCCTGCGGTGGCGCGGATGACCGCGGTCGGCGAGCAGCCGATGGCCTCGGTCGGCGACGAGATGCACGCGCTGGTGGAGCGGCTGTATCCGCTGTGCCGGAGCATCACCGGCGACGGTGTGCGCGCCACCCTGGAAATCGTCGGCGAGTACGTTCCGCTGCAGGTGCACGAGGTGCCGACCGGGACGCAGGTGCTCGACTGGACGGTGCCGCAGGAGTGGAACATCCGGGACGCGTACATCGCCGACAGCGCCGGCAACCGGGTCGTCGACTTCGCCGCGTCCAGCCTGCATGTGCTCGGCTACAGCGTGCCGGTGTCGGCGACCATGCCGCTGGCCGAGCTGCGTGAACACCTGCACACCCTGCCGGACCACCCGTCCTGGGTTCCGTACCGCACCAGCTACTACAAACCGGAATGGGGGTTCTGCCTGGCCCAGGAGACCCTGGACGCGCTGCCGGACGGCGAGTACGAGGTGCGCATCGACTCCACACTCGCGGACGGCCACCTCACCTACGCCGAGCATGTGGTCCCCGGCCAGGTCCCCGACGAGGTGATCGTCTCCTGCCACGTCTGCCACCCGTCGCTGGCCAACGACAACCTCGCCGGCATCGCGGTGGCGACGTTCCTGGCCCGGGCGCTGGCCGAGGAAACGCCGTACTACACCTACCGGTTCATCTTCGCGCCCGGCACCATCGGGGCGATCACCTGGCTGGCCCGCAACACCGAGCGGGTCATTGGGGTATCCCCTGCTCTGGGGGCCCCTCCCGGCCGAAGGCTGGGGGAGGAGCCGAGAGCTCGGGGAAGGGTCAAGCACGGACTCGTGCTGGCCTGTGCCGGCGACTCGGGCCAACTGACGTACAAACAGAGCAGACGCGGCGATGCGGAGATCGACCGGGTGATGGGGCATGTGCTGGCCGCCTCCGAACGCCCGCACCGCGTCAATGAGTTCACTCCGTACGGCTACGACGAGCGGCAGTTCTGCTCGCCGGGGTTCGACCTCGGCGTGGGCTCGCTCAGCCGGACCCCGTACGCCGGCTACCCCGAGTACCACACCTCGGCGGACAACCCGGACTTCGTCTCCCCGGAGGCGATGGCGGACACACTCGCCGTCTGCCGTGAGGCGTTCTCCGTCCTCGACCGCAACCGGCAGTACACCAACCTCAGCCCCTACGGCGAGCCACAGCTGGGCCGGCGCGGGTTGTACGACGCGCTCGGCGGCCGCAGCGACACCAAGCAGGCCCAGATGGCGATGCTCTGGGTGCTCAGCCTCTCCGACGGCGAGCACAGCCTGCTGGACGTCACCGAGCGGTCCGGGCTGCCGTTCGACACCGTCGCCGCCGCGGCCGACGCCTTGCACGGCGCCGGTCTGATCAAGGCATGACCCGGATGACCACCGAGGAGGAGAAGGCGACGGCACCGGCCGGATCGGCCCGGCGGGCTCTCGTCGGCCGCCTGTCCTGGGGACTGGCCGACCAGGCGGCCTCCAGCATGACCAACTTCGCGGTGGGGATCTACGTGGCCCGCTCGCTGGGGGTCACCGCGTTCGGCGTGTTCAGCCTGGCTTGGGTGACCTACGGCGTGGTGCTCAACGTCTCCCGCGGGCTGGCCACCGATCCGCTCGTGGTGCGCTTCAGCGGCGTGCCGGACGCGTCCTGGCGCGGGGCGGTGGCCAGGTCGTCGGGTACCGCGCTCGGCGTCGGTGCCGCCATCGGTGCGGTGTGTCTGGTGGTCGGGCCGGCCCTGGGCGGCCGTGTGGGGCCCGCGTTCGCCGCCCTTGGCGTCATGCTGCCGGGGCTGCTGCTGCAGGACGCCTGGCGGTTCGCGTTCTTCGCCGCCGGCACCGGGCGGAAGGCGTTCGTCAACGACCTCGTGTGGGGCGTCGCGCTCGTCCCGGCCCTGGTCGTGGCGGCTCGCGTGGGCAGCGTGGCCGCTTTCGTGCTCGCCTGGGGAGCCTCCGCCGCGGTGGCCGCGGGGTACGGCTACTTCCAGTCCGGGATCAGGCCCCAGTTGACCGGAGCCCGCGAGTGGCTTCGCGGGCACCGCGACCTCGGCTACCGGTACCTGGTCGAGAACGTCAGCCTCAGCGGCGCGAGCCAGCTGCGGGCGTACGGGCTCGGCGCGATCGTCGGGGTCGGCGCGGTGGGTGCGGTGCGGGGCGCCGAGCTCCTGCTCGGTCCGTTCCTCGCCGTGCTGATGGGTCTTTCGCTGGTCACCGTCCCGGAGGCGGCGCGGGTGCTGCGGCGGGCCCCGCACCGCCTTGGCACGTTCTGCCTCCTGCTGGGCGGCGGGCAGGCCGCCGCCGCGCTGCTCTGGGGCGGGGCGCTGCTGCTGATGCCGGACCGGCTCGGCGAGCTCGTGCTCGGCGGCGTCTGGCACTCCGCCGCGCTGCTGATCGTGCCGGTCGCCCTCGGCGTGGCGGGCGCGGGCCTCGGCACCGGCGCGGCGGCCGGACTGCGCGCGCTCGGCGCGGCCCCGCGCAGCCTGCGCTCCCAGCTGTTCGCCTCCGCTTGCTATGTCGGCGGCGGGCTCGGCGGGGCGGCCGTGGCCGGCACGGTCGGCTCGGCCTGGGGCGTCGCCGCCGCGACCGTCAGCGGCTCGGCCGTGTGGTGGCTGCACCTGCGGTCCGCCCTGCGCGAGCGCCACCACCACCCCATCCCCGAAGTGAGGACCTCATGACCGACCGACCCAGGCTGAGCATCGGCCTGCCCGTGTACAACGGCGAGGAGTATCTGGCCGAGTCGCTGGACGCCCTGCTCGGCCAGACCTACGAGGACTTCGAGCTGGTCATCTCCGACAACGCCTCGACGGACGGGACCGAGGACATCTGCCGCAAGTACGCCGCGCAGGACTCGCGCATCCGGTACCTCCGGCTGCTCCGGAACGTCGGCGCCACGCCGAACCACAACTACGTGTTCACCCAGTGCCGCGGCGAGCTGTTCAAGTGGGCCTCGCACGACGACCTGTACGGCCGGGACCTGCTGCGGCGCTGCGTTCAGGCGCTGGACGAGCGGCCGGACGTGATCCTCGCGCACGCCGACCAGGCGGTCATCGACGGCGACGGCCAGGTGAAGGTCCCCTACGAGTACACGCTCGCCACCGACTCACCGCACCCGCCGGAGCGCTTCCGCAGCATGCTGTTCGAGCCCGGCGGTGACGACTTCTACGGGGTGATCCGGGCCGCCGCGCTGCGCCGGGTGAAGCCGATGGACAGCTACCACCACGCGGACCGCACGTTCGTCGCCGAGATCGCGCTGCACGGGCGCTTCCACCAGGTTCCGGAGCTGCTGTACTTCCGCCGCGACCACCCCACCCGCGCCGAGCGGGCGAACCCGAGCAAGCGCTCCCGGTGCGTCAATCTGGACCCGCGCCGGGCGGGCCCGCTGCACCCGGCGCCCCGGCTGCTCGCCGAGTACGTCTGGGGCTTCGTTTCGGCGGTCCGGCGGGCGCCGTTGTCCCCCGCCGACCGGCGCGCGTGCTACCGCCACCTGGCCGCATGGATGACCAGCCGGGTCCGGCCGGGCGCCGGTGAGCGCGTCGAGGACCGCGCGCCGGTCGACCCGGCCAAGCTCACCGTCTCCGTCGACGCCCTCGTCGCCGGCCGTGAGCGGAGGCAGGCATGAAGCCCCCCAAGGAAACGGCGGTGCGCGTCGGGGTGTTCGGCCTGCTCGGCTCCGGCAACCTCGGCAACGACGGGTCGCTCGAGGCCGTGCTCGGGTACCTCCGCGCCGAGCATCCGGACGCGGTCGTGGACGCACTGTGCGGCGGACCCGAAGTCGTCGCGACCCGGTACGGGATCCCCGCGACGCGGCTGCACTGGTACCGCGGGGAGTACCGCACCGCGTCCCGTGCGGGCGCGATCGCGGGGAAGGGGCTCGGCAAACTCGTCGACGCCGTCCGCACCGCCGCCTGGGTGCGGCGGCACGACGTGGTGATCGTGCCGGGCATGGGCGTCCTGGAGGCCACGCTGCCGCTGCGGCCGTGGGGCTTTCCGTACGCGCTGTTCCTGCTCTGCGCGAGTGGCCGGCTGTTCGGCACCCGGGTCGCGCTGGTCAGCGTCGGCGCCGCCGCGATCGGCAACCGGCCGACCCGGGCCCTGGTGCGCTGGTCGGCGCGGCTGGCCGCGTACCGGTCGTACCGGGACGCCCCGTCCCGCGACGCGATGCGTGCGATGGGTGTGGACACCGCGCGCGACGACGTCTATCCGGACCTCGCGTTCGCCCTGCCGACGCCGACTGCCTCCGAGCTCTCGGCTTCTCCCCCAGCCTTCGGCCGGGAGGGGCCCCCAGAGCAGGGAGGTACCCCCATCGCGCCCGCGGACCCACCGGGCACGGTCTGCGTCGGCGTGATGGCCTTCCACGGCGGCAACGACGACCGCGCCCGGGCCGAGGAGATCCACCGGCGCTACCTCGACGGGACGATCCGGTTCGTCCGCGCGCTGGTCGAGGACGGCAGACCGGTCCGGCTGCTCACCGGCGACCAGGTCGACGCGCCGGTGGTCGACGCGATCCTCGACGCGGTGGACTCACCGCTGGTCACGGCTGCCGAGGCGGCCTCGCTGGCCGACCTGATGAAGGAGACGGCGGCCGCCGACACCGTGGTGGCGATCCGCTACCACAACCTGATCTGCGCGCTGAAGGTCGGCACGCCGACGCTCGCGCTCTGCTACGCGGCGAAGAGCGACGCGCTCATGGACCGGATGGGCCTTGCCGCGTACCGCCACCCGGCTCGCGAGGTCGACGCCGATCGGCTGCTCGAGCAGTTCCGGGCGCTGGAGCGGCGATCGGCGGAGCTGCGGCGGACACTCACCGAACGGAACCTGGCCGCCGTCCGGCAACTTGAGCACCAGTTCACCGCCTTGACCGCGGCCCTGTTCCCGGCGGCCGACCACACCCGACCCCACACCCGATCCCACGCCCGATCCCACGCCCGCCAGGAGGCTCCATGAAGGCGACCGGAATGAAAGCGACCGAGGTCCCAGAGATCGCCGGCGCGTACCTCTTCGAACCGACGCCGTGCGCCGACGAACGCGGCTTCTTCTGCCGCACCTTCGACGCCGACGTGATCCGCTCGGTGGGCCTCGACCCGAACGCCTTCATCCAGGACAGCGTGTCCCGCTCGGTACGAGGCGTGCTGCGCGGCCTGCACCTGCGCTCCGGCGCCGGCGAGGCCAAACTGGTGCGGTGCTCGTACGGGAGCGTCTTCGACGTCGTCGTGGACCTGCGGACGGACTCGCCGACCTACCGCAACCGGGCCTCCTTCGAGCTGTCCGGCGAGACGCAGGCGACTCTGTACATCCCGGCGGGGTGCGCGCACGGCTTCCAGGCGCTGACCGAAACCGCCGACACCTCGTACCGGATCGACCGCCCGCACGATCCGGCCGAGGACGTGACGATCGCCTTCGACGACCCGGAGCTCGCCATTCCCTGGCCGCTGCCGGCCACATCGATGTCCCAGCGGGACCGGGAGGCGCCGAGCCTCGCCGAGGTACTGAAGCACAGGGAAGGGTGAAGTCAGCGTGGACACCGAAGAGTTCTTCCTCCCCCGGTCGCGCGCGGCGAACGAGCGGCTGCACGCCATGATCCCCGGGGGCGCGCACACCTACGCCAAGGGCGACGACCAGTACCCCGAGAACCTGGCCCCGGTCATCGACCACGGCCGCGGTGCCCACGTGTGGGACATCGACGGCAACCGCTACATCGAGTACGGCTCCGGCCTGCGGTCGGTCAGCCTCGGCCACGCCCACCCGCGCGTGCTGGAGGCGGTGCGGCGGGAACTCGACCGCGGCAGCAACTTCGTCCGGCCGTCCGTCGTGGAGGTCGAAGCCGCGGAACGCTTCCTCGCCACGGTGCCGACCGCCGAGATGGTGAAGTTCGCGAAGAACGGCTCCGACGCCACCACCGCCGCGGTGCGCCTCGCCCGCGCCGTCACCGGGCGCCCGCGGGTGGCCGTCTGCGCCGACCATCCGTTCTTCTCCGTCGACGACTGGTTCATCGGCACCACACCGATGTCGGCCGGTATTCCGGCGGCAACCACCGACCTCACCCTGGCGTTCCCTTACGGGGACCTGGACGCCACACAGGAGCTGCTCGCCCGGTACCAGAACGAGGTCGCCTGCCTGATCCTCGAACCGGCAGCGCACACCGAACCCCCGCCCGGGTACCTCGCCGGCCTGCGCGAGCTGGCCGACCGGCACGGCTGCGTACTGATCTTCGATGAGATGATCACCGGCTTCCGCTGGTCCGAGGCGGGCGCCCAGGGCCTGTACGGCGTCGTCCCCGATCTCTCCACGTTCGGCAAGGCGCTGGGCAACGGGTTCGCCGTCGCCGCGCTGGCCGGGCGCCGCGAGCTGATGGAGCGGGGCGGGCTGCGTCACTCCCACGACCGGGTGTTCCTGCTGTCCACCACGCACGGTGCGGAAACGCACTCCCTAGCGGCCGCGATGGCCGTGCAGACCACCTACGTCGAGGAGGGCGTCACCGCGCGGCTGCACGCCCTCGGCGAGCGGTTGGCCGCCGGTGTCCGCGACGCCGCGGCCACCATGGGCGTCGGCGACCACATCGTCGTCCGGGGCCGGGCCAGCAACCTGGTCTTCGCCACACTCGACGAGAACCGGCAGCCGTCGCAGCAGTACCGCACCCTGTTCCTGCGCCAGCTCCTCGCGGGCGGGGTGCTGGCACCGTCGTTCGTGGTGAGCAGCGCGCTCAGCGACGCCGACATCGACCGCACCGTCGAGGTGGTGGCCCAGGCATCTGCGGTGTACCGGAAGGCACTGGACGCCGGTGACCCCAACCCCTGGCTGGCCGGGCGACCGGTGAAGCCCGTATTCCGCCGCTTGGCGTGACGTGACTCGACTCGACTGACGTGACGTGACGTGACGTGACGTCAGCGATGCTCCCGCCGACCGGCGTCGGCCATCCGGTCGGCCGGCCGGTCGGACGTACGGTCGGCCATCCGGTCGACCAGCCACGCGGTCGCCGGTGTCACCGCCAGCGCGGTGCACCAGCCGCCGAGGACGTCGGTCGGGTAGTGCGCGCCCAGCGCGACCTGTGCCCAGCCCATGGCGGCGCCGGCAACCAGCGCCGCCGCGAGCACGAGTAACGTGCCGGCCGTCCTGCCGAGGCCGAGCCGGCCGGTGGCGAGCAGCGCCACCACGAGGGCGAGCGCGGTGAGGAAGGCGGTGTGCCCGCTCGGGTAGGACAGGTTGTCGTCGCCGTGGATGGTGCGCCCCACCAGGGACTTGAGCAGCGTCGCCGTCACCACGGTGATGCCGACGCCGGCAACGACGAACACCGCCGCGCGAGTACACCGAAGCAGCAGGCAGCCCGTCACGGCGGCCACGACCAGCATCGCCGCCCCTACCGGCTCCCCCAAGAAGTCCAGAGCCAGGGCGACTTGCCGCCACGGCGCCCGCACACTGTCCGCCGTCGGCGGGATGATCCACCTGTCCACCGTGCCGGGCTTGCCGTGGCCGGCGTACAGGACCCCGAGCACGACGACCACCAGCGTGGCGAGGGCCGCACTCAGCCCGAGCCACACGCGCAGCGATGGGGGCAGCACCGCTGGGCCGACTTCCAGGTCCGCTCCGTCCAGGCGATCCAACGCGAGCCCCCCGTCGTGTCCGACCCACCCTCACACCCTGGCCAAGTGCATCGGATCAGCCTCAAGTTGTCACCCTAACCAACAATCCGGGCGCGCATTCGATTTCGGGCAAACCACCCTCGGGTAGTTGAACTCAGCGCGTGTGACTGCCGCTTCCGGTGAGCCGTTCCGACGGCGTCAGGTTGAGATGGCCGACAGCCTCGTTCACGTCCTGCGGCCAGAGCCACAGCCGGTAGATCGGCGGGACCCGGAAGTAGTCCTCCGGACCGTGTAGTTCACGATTGCGGATATCTGCGCAGTACCGCGTCCGCCAGGAGAATTCCTCGCCGGGCTCCAGCTTTTTCCCCTCGGTCTTCTTCTTCGTCACGCCATGAAGCTTTTCGAGGGCCCGGTACTCGTAGGCGAGCAACGTGTCGGGGTCCTTCCAGATCCCCTTCTTGCCCTTGACGGCCTTGTCGGCGGCCCTGAGGAAGAGGGGCAGGTCGAGTTCGCCGGGGATGGAGGGGTAAATGACGAAGGGTGCCGCCCATCCATCGGTGATGAGATCGAGGTTGAACGTCGGCCTCTTCTCTCTCGGAAGGGTGTCGAGTTCCTTCTTTGAGTAGTTCGGCGCGATATAGGCGAGCAGGCGGTTGTTGTCGTCGAAGAAATCATCGGCGGTGCGGATGAAGATGCCGCGTTCCTTGCCGGGGTCCCTGCCCTCGGCCAGCCTTTTCTTGATGTTCTCCGTGTTGAACGTGGCCGCCGCCGTGCCCTGACCGAACTGCAAGCTGCCCACATTCCCCGTCTCGATCTTCGGCAGCAGGAACTCCGCGAGGTCGTGGGAGATGGGTGCGACGCCGTCCCGTATCCACGCGGCGAGTTGCTTGAACTCCTCGTCGACCCTCTTGGCCCCCTCAGCGGTCACCGCTGTGGTTTCCGGAGTGTCGACGGACAGCATGCGGATCGGCATCTCGACGTACGGCGTGTCCCCGTCGTGTACGTGGGCCAGGGCGCGCGAACCCAACGACGGCAGAGATATCCCGGCGGGAGTCCACAGGATCTGTACAGGATCGGTCACTGGCTTGTCGTCCTTCCCTACGCTTCGCCTCCGGTCCCCCGGCCTCCGGCTTCTCTCCCACAGCGTCACGCCGTGCCCCGGACGCCGCAACTTCGTCCGACCGGACATGGCGTCCACGCCTGATCACCGACGCTCCGGACACCGGGCGGTACGGCACGAGGCCGGCTGCCCTGCACCTACGCAGCTCAGACGGCAGTCAACTCGGCGTAGCCCACACGGGTGACCATCGCTGCCGTCTCGCCGCCCCCGCGACCTCCCGCCCGCCCCAGCCGCTCAACCACCTGACGAGTCACACGTCCGCGCCCCGAGGCCGACCGCCGCAATACCTCGAAGGGGTGACCCGGGTCGTTCGAGTGCCCCCAAGCCCCCGCACGCCAGCCGCCCCACACCTCTCACCACCGAACGGAACATGCGTTCACCATTTGCCCCCGTCGCCCCCGTTACGGGGCGCAATCCGGGCCGTTTTTAGAGCACCTGTACTCATCGCCCACCCTCCTGGAGAGACCGTGGATCCCGTAGTCGTGCCCGTGAATGGTCCCGTCGCGTTCGAACGGCGACCTTCGGCTCCCGCCCTGCCGCTGACCCTGGTGAGGCGCGTCGTTGACGCTGCCCCGCGTGGCGCTCGCCGCTCGGCACGACCGGACGCGGGGTGGGGGGCATGAGCGAGGACAACAAGGCGGCAGCCTTCCCGGGTCCGCAGGCAAAGGTGCCCACACCCCGGTGTGAAGCGTTGGCGCTGCCGCCGGCGGACGTGCCGGCGGGCCCGGCGAGCGAGAACCTCACCGACGATCTCGAAGAGGCGTACTGGGCGGTCTACGACGGCGCCGCGGCCAAGGCGACGGTCGGCCAGATCCTCGGGCGGCTCCCGCGCATCGTGCGGCAGATCGGCCGGCTGGCCTGGCAGGCCGACCGCTCGGCAACGGTGGCCGTGGTGGTGCTCCAACTGGTCTCCGCGGCGATGGCCGCCTTCGGCCTGGCAGCCTCGGTGGCCGTCCTTCACCAGTTGTTCGCCCAGGGGCCGACGCCGGACAAGGTCCGTTCCGCCGTGCCACAGATCCTGCTCGTGGTGGCCTTCCTTTCCACCAGGGCCGCTCTTGAGGCCGGGGTGGCCGTCGCGGAGGCCCGGGTGACCCCCAAGATCCGCACGGCCTTGGAGAGCGACTTCCTCCACTTGACCGCGCATGTGCGCCTGGAGGTGGTCGACGACTCGGACTGGCACGACGACGCCTTCCGCGCCAACGACCGCGGGCTGTTCTACGCGCGGCAGATCGTCGGCCAGGTCGTCTCACTGGCGTCCGCCTTCCTCGGACTCATCGGCACGGCCGGCGTCCTGACCGTCCTGCACCCTCTTCTGCTCCCCCTGCTTCCTCTGTCGGTCCTGCCCGTGGGAGCCGCGGCGGTGCGTACCGCGCGGGCGCGCTTCCACAGCTTCAAGCGGTGGAACGCCCTACAGCGCCGGGTGCGGGTCTTCTCCTGGCTCCTGCTGGACCGCGACTCGGCAGCCGAACTGCGTGCCGACACCGCCCAGCGCGCCCTGCTCGACGAGCACCACCGCCTCACCTCGCGCATCGCCGAAGAGGACACCCGCCTCGGGGTGCACGCCGCTCTGCTGACACTGGCCGGACGCGCCCTCGGCGGGACCGGCGCCGGCGTCACCTACATCGTCCTCGGCGCCATGCTCATCGCGGGATGGCTCCCCCTGGCGGCCGGTGCGGGGGCAGTCATCGCCATCCAGGTGAGCCAGACCTCCCTGACTCGCTTCGTCGATGTCGCCCACCTCGTCTACGAGCATGCGATGTGGGTGACCGACCTCCTCACCTTCCAGGAGCGATGCCGCACGCTCCAGCCCCGTCACCGCGAGCGGACCGCACCTGAGACCGTCAAGACGATCACCCTCAGGAGCGTCAGCTACACCTACCCCGGCAAGGACACCCCGGCACTCGATGACGTCTCCATGACCCTGTGTGCCGGGGAGACCGTCGCCTTCGTCGGCCTGAACGGGTCCGGCAAGAGCACCTGTTCACGGCTGCTCGCCGGCCTCTACGACCCACAGGACGGCGCGGTCCTCTGGGACGGGGTGGCGACGACGGACCTGGACACCGAGTCGCTTCAGACGCGTGTGGCCACCGTGCTGCAGGACCCGGTGCACTTCCCGTTCAGCGCGCTGGCGAACCTCACGGTCTCCAGCGGCACGCTCACCGAGGCGGATCCCCAACGCGCCTTGGATGCGGCGCGGGCCGCGGGTGCCGATCAGGTCATTGCCGGGCTGCCCGGCACCTGGCAGGCGCTGTTGTCCAAACGGTTCCGCGGCGGCCAGGAGCTTTCGGCCGGCCAGTGGGCGAAGATCGCCGTGGCCCGAGGTCTCTACAAGAACGCCCCCGTGCTGCTGCTGGACGAGCCGACCGCGAGCATGGACCCCCGCGCCGAACACGACGTCTACCGTGCCGTGCTGCGCGACAAGCTCCGCGACGACCAGATCACCGTGCTGATCTCCCACCGTCTGGCCAGCGTCGTCGAGTGCGACCGCATCTACGTCTTCGACGGCGGACGGATCACCGAGTCGGGGTCCCACCCGCAACTCATGTCCCTGGGAGGCGACTACGCCCAGATGTTCACCCTCCAAGCCGCCGGCTACCAGACCGCATCCACGGCGCCCGACGCCGAAACCGGGACGGTGAGCCAGTGACCGAGCAGACCTCACCGACCGACTCGGCCCCGCTGAACCAGCTCCCACGGGCGAATGCATCAGCGTTGATCTACAACGATTCCGGCGAGTACCTGCTGCATCTGCGCGACGATGTACCCGGCATCTGGGAGCCGGGCGCGTGGTCCCTGCTCGGCGGCGGCCGCGAACCAGGTGACCGGACCTTGGAGGAGACGGTCAGACGCGAACTGCGGGAAGAGGCCGGTCTGGACCTCGGCGACCTCGCCCCCTTCGCCGTCGAGCGGGCTCACGCCAGCGATGGCACCACCGTCCCCATCCAGATCTTCGCCGCGCAATGGGACGGGGATCCTGAGACGTTGCAGCTGACCGAAGGCGTCATGCTGCACTGGTTCCGGCCGGAGGTCATGCCGCGCCTGCGGATGGCGACCTCCACCCGCAATTTGGTCCACCACCACGCCGAGCTCCTTGACACCACCAGCCCAGGAACCACTCCCCCGATGGCCGCCGGTGCAGCCTGCCGCCCCTGCAGCCCGTCAGGACAGGTCAGGGGAGGAAGAGCCGTCGTCAATGTCATCGGTGCGCATCTCTACCTGGAGAACAGCGACGGCGAGGTCCTGCTCGGCCTGCGCCACCAGGACTCCGCCTACGCCGCCTCCACATGGCACTTCCTGGCCGGCCACTGCGAACAGGAATCCGCCCGCGCCTGCCTCGTCCGCGAGGCACACGAAGAAGCGGGGCTGCTGATCGACCCCGGCGACGTCGAACTCGCCCATGTTGTCCACCTCGTGGACACACCCGGCGGCCAGCCCCGGATGGCAATGGTCTTCCGGGCCCGCCTTTGGACAGGAACGCCGCAAGTCCGGGAACCCGACAAGTGCACGAGCTGGAGCTGGTGGCATCCCGACGGCCTCCCCGCCCGGACCGTGCCCTACACCCGGGCCGCCATCGAGGGCATCCGCGCAGGCCGCCGCTACACGGAGATGGGCTGGTCATGACCGCTGAGACGAGTGATGCACCCCCCGCGCCTTCACCCCGCGCCTTCCATCGCCCGCAAACCGCCATTCACCACCTGACAAGGAGCGAACCTGTGGCATACGACCGAGCCGACTGGTCCCAGCACTACCTGGACGATCGCGGCTTCCGGCCACTCCGCGACAGCGAACGAGACCTGATCACCCGGTACGCACCCGCCCCGGACGGCGGGCGGGCCCTGGAACTGGGCTGCGGCACCGGCGAAGCTCGCGGCCCGACGGGCCCGATGAACCCGGGCGTGGCTGGATGACACGAGTCCCACACGGTGATCCTCGCCTCCCCGTCGAGGTCGCTTCCGGGCAAAGTGACACGGAAGTCGTGGAGTTGAAGTGACGAGCACGATCTTGTTACGCCACGATGCAAGGGACTCGCTTCTCCCTGGCCGAAGCCGCAGCGGAATGAACGCCCACGGGCCGGTCCGCTTCCGGCCGGGAGCGAGGTCTTGAACGCGCATGGCAATCGATACGGGGAATACACAGTGACGACCAAGGCGATACGGCCGCAGAACACACCTGGGGCCGACAATGACACCTCCGCCCCATACCGCTACTTTCCGGCAGCGGAGTTGCACCAGGACCTGGCGGCACACTCAGAGGAGCAGCTCAAGCTGTTTCTGGAGTCTTGGGAGGATCTTCCCGTCGACTCCTATATGAAGGACGGGGCGGACTACCGTCGTCGACGGTACGGATCCTTCCATTGGGCAGCCGGAGAACTCGTGCCGGACCCGGCAGGGGTCTTCCATCAGACGAAGGAGGTCAACTCCCTGCACGGCGGGGTCGAGCGGGCCTTCCCCCCGTTGTCGGACGGCGTGCTGGAATCCGGAGTGCTGGACAGCCTCATCCACTTCTTCATGGCACGCCTTCCCGGTGAGTTCGACCCCGCCACCAGCGGTGTCGGAGTGCACCAGATCCGCATCACGGCGACGCACGACGCCGACGGTCTCCCGGCGCCTGAGGGAGTCCACGAAGACGGCCACCACTTCGTGGCCCAGGCCCTGATGCGCCGCACCGACGTCGACGGCGGCGAGTCACAGATCTTCGACCGGAACCGCAGGCCGATCTACCGCAACACGCTGCTCGAGGAATTCGAGTCCATCGTGATCGACGACCGCCGGGTCTTCCACGGCGTCTCCGCGATCCGCCCGGTAGACGGGGTGCGCCAGGGCATCCGCGACATGTTGCTGATCGACTACTTCCCCCTCCAGGGCCGTCACGTCGACGCCTGACGAGCCGAACTCGCCACTTCGGCCCCAGCAGTCGTCCAGCCGGGGCCGAAATAGCCAAGGCGGGGAGTGGTGAGTGCGAGTGCCGGCGAGGAAGCACTGCTATCAGGAAGGCGTCGCGTCGGTGATGGTGGTGAGGGCACGGCGGAGGGATGCGTCGCTCGGTGGATGGTCGCGCCAGCGGGCGCCGATGTGGCCGTCGGGTCGGATGAGCAGCGCTCCGTGCAGGCGGAGGCCGCAGAAGCCGATGTGCTCGCGCGGAAGGGCCTCGATGCCCAGCGGCCAGCGTGTGGCCGCGAAGGCTTGTCGCTCCCATCGGGCGGGGTCCGGGGTCAGGAGGGTGAACCGTTCGCCGACGGTGTCCAGCGTGGAGTTGTCGGGCCTGAGCCACAGGTGTGGCATGCGATGGCCTGGCTCTGCGGTGGGGACGTAGTCCGTGCCGCCGGCGGGCGGCTCGGGTGGGGTGTCGCCGTCGGCGAGGACGGCGTCGGAACGGTAGGCGACGCCGAGCACGAGACCGAGTTGGGCGAAGTACCTTTCCGACCAAGGCAGTTCGATCCGGTCCGCCGCCGCTTCGCCCCTTTGGAGCTGATTGAGGCGCCGGTTCTGCACCTGGAGCAAAAGCTGAGTGTTGGCCACTGCTTGGCGGAGAGTCTGGTGGGCGACCGGTTGTCGTTCCGTCTCGTAGGTCTCCAGCAGGCTTGGTCCGGCCCACCCGCGAATAACACCCGCCAACTTCCAGCACAGGTTGTGTGCATCGGCGATGCCGACGTTCATGCCCATGCCGCCGATGATGGGGATCGCGTGCGCGGCATCACCGGCCAGCAGGATCCGGCCACGGCGGAAGCGCTCGGCGGCGAAGGCATTCATCACCCAGTGCTGAACCCGCAGCACCTCGACCCGTACCTCGGCAGCGGGGCCGAGGGCGCGCGAGACGAGACCGGGCCAGTCGGCGCGCGCCGGGTCTTCGGGCGTGGGGGCGAACCAGGCCCAGCCTCCTTCCGGGTAGAGCGGGAGGAAGGAACCGTGCGCGGTGAAGTAGACCCCGGCGGGCCGGCGGGCGCACCAGCGGTGGAGATCGGCGTCGAACACGACGGTCGTGACGCCCCCCAACGCTCCGGGGCCCGTGGTGTCGATTCCGAGCAGGTGCCGGACGGTGGAGTTCGCCCCGTCGGCGGCGAGCACATAACGGGCACGGACCTGGATTTCGTCGCCGTGGTGATGGTCGACGAGCCGGGCCACGACGCCGCCGGCCTCCTCGGCCAGGTCGATCAGCTCGGCCCCGAACCGCATCTGTGCCTCCGCTGCGGCCAGCAGGGCGGGTTCCAAGCGATCCTGCGAGGTGACCACACCGAGCGCGGGACTCTCGGGTACCGGCGCATTGACCCCCACCATCGCCGCGGTGGCGAAGTCGCGGTCGTACAGGGTGTCGCGGAAGCGGATGCGACCGTACTCCGGCGCGAACGCGGAAGACGCGATCCTTTCGGCCACCCCGAGCTGGCGAAAGATCTCCATCGAGCGCACGTTGACCAGCCGGGACCGTGGAAAGGGCGACAACTGGCGGTGTTTCTCGACCAGCAATACCCGCACGCCCCAGCGTTCCAGGAGCGCTCGGGCGGTGAGCCCGACCGGCCCGCCACCGACGATCAGTACCTCCGTCTCGACGTTCGCTAGGGGCATGGCGACGTCCTCCTGGTCACCTCGGGTTCGGCGGGGCACTCCATGACGGTGAGATCCGGGCGGGCTCACCGCACTCGACGATGGCCTGAACCCTCATGAGGTCAATCATCCGCGCACGGCAGCCGCCGGCAATGTCCGCGCGTCGACGTACACCCGAACGCCCCACGTAGAGGCACGGCGACCCTCTGCATCCTTCATTCGCCCGGGACCGGTGGCGGCGTTGACACCACCCGCGTCGTCAAGACGCGAGGCAGTGACACCCAGAACCTCACCTCCTGTGACCGGCCTTGACTGCGATGCCGCGGCCCAGATCCGGATGGACCGCTGGGCACGGGGCAGGGTGGTCCTACTCGAAGACGACTCTGGCGGCTCGGTGCGCGGAAGGACGCGGGAGCCGCCGGCCGCGATCAGGAATCAGCCGGGCCGGCAGCGGCTGGCGCATGGCCCTGGCGACGGGCCACTGTTACGCAGGCGGCCCCGACCAGAAGCAGCAAGGCGACCGTGCCGAGTGTGAAGACTTCGAGCGACACACGGGAGACGCCCCAAATGTCGTGAAAGAGGTAGTCAATTTCGAAGAGTCCTTCCAGTACCCCGGAAAGGGCGCCGACCAGCAACCCAGCACGATCCAGGCATAGACCAGGCCCGCGCAGGTCAGGAAGCCGCGGTTGCCGAAGGGGACGCGACAGGGCCGGACGACATCGGGGCGGCGCAACCGAAGCCTCGCTCGCCCCGGCACGAAGCCCAGGTGGTGGCTTCCGCGTGTGGACGCGACCAGGGCCGGCACCGGAGAACGGAGGAGTCGGTCCGCGTCGGTTCGGAAGACGGCTGTCCGAGCCGTCACCAGTCAGGGCAGCGTCCAGAACTGGACCGTGACGAGGTAGAAAACGAGAGCCCAGAAGGCCATCACCACCGCGACGACAGCGAGGCCACGGAGGTTGCTCCTTGCCGCCGGTTCGTCCGGCGCCGGCCGCAGCCACCGCCCGAGCAGCGGGTTCACGTAGTAGGGCATGGTCAGGAAGCTCATGATGAGGCTCGACAGGAGGTTGCCCACGAGCAGGCCGATCCAGAGCGGCATGTGCAGCGGCGACAGCGCGAGCGTCAGCAGCACGACCGTCGGGTACAGGCCGACCCAGATGGCGAGGGAGGTCCTGGTCTCGGAGGGCGGCGGCGGTGCCTCCTTGCCGTTGCCCTCGAAGGCGAACCAGCTGCCGAACGAGTTGTCGATCGTCCGCAGTTTGAAGTCGCTGAACTTCTCGCCCTCGGCCAGGATCTTCTGGCGTTCGGGCGACGTCAGCCAGGCGTCGAGGTGCTCGGCACTGTCGTAGCGGTACAGCGTGGTCCACTCTTCCTGAAGCCCCTCGATGGGGCGGAAGAGCTCGCTCCCGCGAAACCCCTCGAACTTGCTCTCCTCCCGGACCATGTGGTGCTGCCAGGCGAGGAAGTCGTCGACCTGGTTCGGGTGGACGCGGTGGGTGACCACCACGGTGACCAGCGGATCCAGTGACTGGGTGCCGCTGCTGACCACCTGCTGGGTAGCCGGACCGTCGAAGTACTTGGCTCCGACGTCGAGATACGTCTGCCTGGTAGCGCTGTTGATCCACGCCTGCAGGTGCGCCACCGAGTCGAACCGGTACACGACGACCCAGTCGGGTTGCAGCGGCGTCGGCGGGGTGACCTCGGCGCCGAGGAAGCCGGGATAGTAGGCGGCCGCGGCGTTGAGGTCCTCCTGCCACGACTCGAACTCCCGCTCCGACCCGGGCAGGACCTTCTGGCCGATGATCGCCGTCGCCGCGGCGGCTACGTTCTTTGCGGTGTTCATGTGGCTCAACCTGTCGACACCGACTGCTCCGCGGGGAGCCGGCCGTAGATGCGTTCTGGAGTCAGCGGCAACGCACGGTAGCGGACGCCCGTGGCGTCATGCACCGCGTTCGCGAGCGCGGGGGCCACCGGGTTGATACAGCATTCCGCCATCCCCTTCGCCCGCATGGGCCCCACCGAATCCGCCGAGCCCACCAGGAGGACCTCGGTGCGGGGGATGTCGGCGTAGGTGGGAATGCGGTAGTTTCGGAAGTTCGGATTGACCATGACGCCGTTGTCGTCGACGTGATGGTTCTCGGTCAGCGCGAAGCCGATTCCCTGGGCGACGCCGCCCTCCACCTGCCCCCGGACCTGCGCCGGGTTGATGATCACCCCGGCGTCCGCCGCCTGCACGCTGTACAGGATCCGTATCTCACCCGTCACGCGGTGCACGGCGACCCGGAACCCCTGCGTGTTGGAGGTGACGCTCCGGGGCGAGCCGTATGCCTTGCGTGCGGCGGTGAAACGAATTCCGCGCGTCCGGGCCAGCGCGACGAGTTCCGCCAGCGAGACCCGCCGGTCCCCGCAGACGACAGCGTCGTCGGCCATCGTGCACAGCACGGCATGGACACCCGTGTGCGCGGCGGCGAATTCCAGGATGCGATCGCGCACGGCGTTGGCCGCCTGCAGGACCGCGTTGCCCGCCACGGAGAGCCCCGCACTCGCGAAGGCACCGGTGTCGAATCCCGTGCGGTCGGTGTCGGACTGCACCAGACGGATCCGGGACGGCGTCGTGCCCAGCTGGTTGGCTGCGATCTGTACATGAGCGGTGGAGGTTCCCTCTCCGAACTCGACGGTCCCGACGGCCAGTTCGTAGAGGAGATCGTCGCCCAGCGTGACCCAGGCCTCGGAGAGGTGTTCCGTCGGGGGCGCGGTTTCGTGCAGGGAACTCGCCACGCCGACTCCGACGAGCCACTCGGGGCCGGGAGGCGGCCGGTCGGCCGTGCGGGCCAAGGCGTCCGCCACGAGCTCGATGCATGGGCCGAGTCCGTCCTCAGTGAAGATCACGTCGTCGGGGCCGTCGTGCAGGGCGACCAGGGGCTCGCCCGGCCGCACGATGTTGCGTCGGCGCAGCTCCAGCGGGCCGATACCCAGCGCGCGGGCCAGTTCGTCCATCGCCGACTCCACGGCGAACGCCGGCTGCGTCATCCCGTAACCGCGCAGCGCCCCGCTCGGCACGGTGTTCGTGTAGACGGAGTACGCGTCGTACTTCTTGTTGGGGCAGCGGTAGATCATGACGGCGGCTCCGCCCGCGTGCAGCGTTTCACCGCCGTGGTTGCCGTAGGCGCCCGTGTTCGACACGTTCCGTATCTGGAAGGCGGTGAGCGTTCCGTCCGCCTTCGCGCCGAGCCTGACCGTCAGGGTCATCGGATGCCGTGGCGAGGCCGTGGTGAACTCCTCCTCACGGGTGTACTCGAGACACGTGGGCCGACCGGTGTCCAGGGTGGCAAGCGCGACCAGGTCCTCCGTGATCACCTCCTGCTTGCCGCCGAATCCGCCGCCCACGCGTTTGCAGAACACCCTCAACCGGTCCGGGCGCAGCGCGAACAGGTGCTCCAGTTTGACCTTCGCGATGGACGGCGACTGCGAACTGGTGCGGACGTTCAGCCGGCCGTCCGCCATCCAGGCGATCGAGCCGTGGGTCTCCAGATGTGCATGCTGCACCCGCGGCGAGAAGTACGTTCCTTCGTGGATCACGTCGGCAGCGGCGAATCCCGCGTCGACGTCGCCGATCTCCGAGTGCAGTTCGACAAGGATGTTGTGGACGGGGTCGCGGACGAACGGATCGTCGGAGCCGTGCAGTTGGGGTGCACCTTCGGCCATCGCCGCCTCCGGGTCGAACACCGCCGGCAGCGCCTCGTACTCGACCACGAGACGTCGGCAGCCCTCCTCGGCCGCCCCGACCGTATCGGCCAGGACCGCGGCGACGCGCTGGCCGGTGAAGCGGACCGTGTCGTCGAGGATGTAGGTGTCGTCCGGGTCGACCAGGTGGTCGGTGTGGATCGCCGTGGAGAAGCGCTTGCGGGGTACGTCTTCCCAGGTGTAGACCCGGTGCACGCCGGGCACCGCGAGGGCGGCGCTCTTGTCGATCGAGAGGATCCGGGCGTGCGCGTGGGGTGAGTGCAGCACCTTGAGGTGCAGCATGCCGTCGATCCGCGTATCCATGGTGAACTCGGCGTGGCCCGTCACCACGTCGTGGCCCGCGGGCGCGCCGACGCTCGTCCCGACGGCCTTGCCCGGTGCCGCCGTCTCCACCGCGCTGACCCCCCTCACGGCGTCCTCGATCGCCCGGTATCCGGTGCAGCGGCAGAGGTTGCCCTTCAACGCCCGTGGCAGATCCGCCTTCTGATCCTCGGTGAAGGTCGCCGACGTCATGATCATCCCTGCGGTGCAGAATCCGCACTGGAACCCCGGGGCGTCCTCGAACTGCCGCTGCATGGGATGCGGGGCGCCGGGCCGTCCGAGGCCCTCGATCGTGGTCACCTTCCGGCCGTCCGCGCGGAACGCGGGGGTGATGCAGCTGTGTACCGGTGTGCCGTCCAGCCACACCGTGCAGGCGCCGCAGTCGCCCGCGTCGCAGCCCTTCTTGACGCCGAAGTGGCCGAGTTCGCGCAGGAAGGTGCGCAGACACTGACCGGGGGCCGGCTCCCGGTCGAATTCCCTGCCGTTCACGATGTAGCTCATGCCCGGTCCCCAGCCTCCAGTTCGCGGCAGATCTCTTCGGCGAAGTGCCGTGTCAGATGCCGGCGGTGGTCAGGGGTCCCGTTGGGGTCGGCGAACCATACGTCGGCCGGCACGGCGTCGATGCTCTGCCTCAAAGTTCGGACATCGGGCAGGGAGTCGAAGGCGATGCGGACCGGCCGCGTGGTGCCCGCGGTGACGGTGAGCAGCAGGTCATTCGCTCCCGGTCGTTGCGTGCCGACGAGGAACACCGTCGAACGGCCGAGCCGGGTCAGCGTGAAACGGCGGTGCGCGGTGCGTTTGCGCAGCGCGTGTTCCGGAATGACGACGCGCCGAAGGATCTCCCCGGGGGCGAGTACGTTGCGGTGGTCGCCCGTAACGAAATCGAGGGCGTCGACGACGCGTACGGAGCCATCGGGCGCCCACAGTTCGTACCGCGCCTCCAGCGCAACCGTCAACGTGATCATCGGGCCGGCGGGCAAGGACATGCAGATGTTTCCGCCGACGGTCGCCGCGTTCCAGACCTTGAACGAGGACAGGAATGCCTCACAGCTTTCCCGGAAGAGAATTCCGGCGGCCCGGCCCTCCGGCCAGGGGAAGGCGTACAGGTCGCGAATGGTGCAGGTGGCGCTGATCTCCAAGCCCTCGCCCGTCGGAACAAGGGGCTCCCAACGCAATGCCGTCAGGTCGATCAGCCGTCGCAGGTCCGGCTGCTCCGTGGAATAGAGCCATGTTCCGCCCGCGAGCCAGGCATCGCCCTCGTGCCAGTCCGCGCCTGGCCACTCGGACGGTCGCCGGATGACTTCAGTGATGGTGTTGAGGTCCATGAAACCGACCTACGGGAGAACGCACCTACAGAAGACGACTGTCCCGTGGGACTGTTGGTATTGATTTCCCGCTGACCGAGCAGATGCCGGCCGCCGTGCCGCACCGTTCGGAGCAGCTGAGCCGCGACGGCCCGTGGGCACAGAAACTTTCGTTCCAGTTTATCGCAGCAGGCGGATAAGGATCCAAGCGAAGACAACTAAAAGTGACTGCCCCACCGCAGAAAGTAATCATCTGCGTTCGTCTGGCGGTCCTCTCCCAGGTCGAGCCGGCTGCGGCTCCCTCCGTCGTTGCGTCGCCGGCCCGACGGAAATGGATTACGAGGCGCACGCAGTCGGCAGAGCCCCGCTCCCCCTGGGCTTCACCGTCCGGACAGCTTCGACCACCAGGCTTCGCGCGCGGCCCCGCCGTCGCACGCATGGGAACCAACCGTCCCGACGACGAACCCGGCCGCCGCCCTCGGCGGCAGGTCGGTGATGTCAAGGGATCAGTTCTGGTTTACCGGCCAGACTGCCGCCGGATCGCAGTGGTCTGGACAGGCAAGCAGGTAGACCTCGTTGCCGAGGAACAGCCAGTAGGTATCGGCGCTGATGCTGTAGGGCTGCTCCGGCCGGCCGGGCCGGATGGCGAACTGCATGTGCTCAGGCACCTGGCAGATGTACAACAAATCGGCGCCGCACGAGCACCGGTAGTACTCGGGATCCTGAGTCCAGGAGGGCCTACCGCCTACCTTGAACGTCTGGGCTCCCAGTCCTCGCGCATCAGGGGTGTCGGCGAAGGGGCGCAGGGTCAGCGGCAGGGCGCACACGGACGGTTCGGGCTCCGCCGCCGGCAGCGTCGCGTTGCGCTGGAGCAGCACGCGCCAGAACGGACGTGGGTAGGGCGGCTGCGGAGCGTCCCAGTACCGTGGGACGAGCCGGCCGTCGGCGGTCTCAGGTTCGGATGCGTCGTTGTGCATGCTGCAGTGGAAGACCAAGAGGTGGTCTCCGCCGAAAGGCTCCAGGTCCGACGGTAGGTCGAGCTGGAAGAACAAGGCCATTCGTATGCCGCAAAAGCACTCCGGCCACTCCTGGGCGTCGTCGAGGAAGGGCCAGCCGCCCACCGAGTTCCGCATCGGCTGCTTCAGCGGCTCGGTTCCGATCTCGATCGCATGGGCAGGCAGCACCGCCTGCATCTTCCGCACATCAGGTTCGACCATCCACTCAGCCTAAGGGTGCCCTATGACAGCTGGTCGCAGGTGAGATCGTCTTGGTGTGGGTCGTGTGGTCACGGCGCCGGAGCCGTCCTGGATAGCCCCTTTCGCCGGTGTGAACCCGCGGCTGTTCCGCACGTCGGTGGCCGTGCTGCGGCGTGAACGAGCCGACAGAGTCAGGCGAGGGCGGCCGTGGAGCCTGTCTCTGGAGGACCGGGTGCTACTGGTCAAGGTCTACTGGCGGAACAACTTGACGATTGACGATGCGCCAGTTGGCGCCGCTATTGGGCATCGCGAAGTCCACAGCGGATCGGATCATCGATCACGTGGGGCCGCTCCTCGCACTCCGGCCCCGCAGGCGACCGGGCCCCGCTCGGCACGGGCCGGTGCCGAAGCTCCGTCGGAGCACCAGTCGCACTCGCGGCCCTGGGAGCGCAGCGTTGCCGCGGGCCGGCCTCCGTGGCGTCGTCGTCTTCGATGATCACAATCCGCTGGCACGTCATCACGCTAACGGGGGCGGAGTCGCGGACGACCCGTTGGGGCGTGCAGGGCCGGCCTCCATGCTCGGGCCCGTAGGCGGCGCGGTGCAGGGAAGTCCGCGGCGTGCTCAGGATGCGTTCAGGTTGCGGATGGCACGGTCGGGCACCATGACAGCTGATATCCCCGGGGCAGTCGAGACGCACGACAAGTCCCGCCCCGCTTCCGCCCCCACCGGCCGGCGCCTTCGGTGGAACAAGGTTCCCGAAGTCACGGCGTACTTCTGGGTCATCAAGATCCTGTGCACCACGGTCGGCGAAACTGCGGCCGACCTGCTGAACGCGAAACTGGGCCTGGGTCTGACAGGTGTGTCGCTCCTGATGAGCGTGGTGCTCGTCGCGGTCCTGGTGGCGCAGTTCCGCACCCGCGCCTATCGTCCCGGTGTCTACTGGCTCGCCGTGGCGCTGATCAGCGTCGTGGGCACGCTGATCAGTGACAACCTCACGGACAACCTGGGCGTACCGCTGGAGACCAGCACCGTCGCGTTCGCGGTGGCCCTCGTCGTGGTGTTCGTGGCCTGGTACCGCAGTGAGCGGACGCTGTCCATCCATCACATCGACACCACCCGTCGCGAGTCGTTCTACTGGCTCGCCGTGCTGTTCACCTTTGCCCTGGGCACCGCCGCCGGCGACCTGGTCGCCGAGCGCATGGAACTCGGGTACTGGCTCTCCGCCGGCCTGTTCGCCCTGGCGATCGCCGCGGTCGCCGTGGCGCACCTCGCCCTGGGTCTGGACGCGGTGTGGAGTTTCTGGATCGCCTACATCCTGACCAGGCCGCTGGGTGCCTCGGTCGGCGACTACCTGTCCCAGCCGGCCGCCGACGGCGGGCTCGGACTGGGCACGGTGATCACCAGCGTGCTGTTCCTGACGGTCATTCTCGCCCTGGTGGTGTTCTTGGCGGTCACCCGGCGGGACGTTTCCGACCCGGAACGGCTCACGCCGCCGGCGAACTGAGCGCGGGCTCGCCCACGATGGCGGCCGGCCCCGGGCTCCGGAGGCCGGCTTCACCCGTCCGGGGCTGATGTACGGGAGCGGTCGCCCGCGTTCAGGATGCGTTCAGGTTGTGACTGGGAGCGTCGGGCGGGGTGCGAAGCCATCGCTGTCGGCGGTGCGTCTCGGACCCGTCCTATGCCGCCATTGTGCGCACTTCGCAAGGCCTCACGTCACGACGTGAGGGGCGGAGGCGCCCCCCAGGAGGGATCGACCTTGCCTGAGCCCGAAGTCCTGACCGACATCGACGTCGCAAGCACCGACAGGTACGTGCTGCGGAAGTTGCCGGAGGTCACGCTGGCCTTCTGGGTCATGAAGACCGCCGCGACAACCCTCGGCGAGACGGCCGGCGACCTCTTCGCCCAGACCCTCAAGCTCGGCTACTTCCTGACCACCCTCGCGCTGTTCCTGATCTTCGTGGTCACCCTGGTCGTCCAGCTCCGGTCCCGGCGCTACAACCCCTTCTTCTACTGGACCGTCATCCTCTCCACGAGCATGGCGGGCACCACGATGTCCGACTTCATGAACCGGGACGCCAGCGCCAAGTTCCTCACCGACGGCGCGAAGTCGCTCGGCTGGGGACCGCAGGGCCTGGGGCTGGGCTACCCCACCGGGGCCGCCATCTTGATCTCGCTGTTGCTCGTCATCTTCGTCATCTGGAAGTGCACCGGGCTGACGTTCGCCATCCGCGACATCGTCACCTTCCGCGCGGAGGCCCTCTTCTGGGCGGCGATCCTCGTATCGAACACGCTCGGCACCTCGATGGGCGACTTCCTCTCCGACAGCTCCGGACTCGGCTACGCGGGCGGCGCCCTGCTCGTCACCGGTGTGCTCGCCGTACTCGTCGGTCTGATGCGCGTGCCCGCCGTGCCGAACGTGGTGCTGTTCTGGATCGCCTTCGTGCTCACCCGCCCCCTCGGGGCCACCACCGGCGACTTCCTCACCAAGCCGCTCGCCAAGGGCGGCCTCGACCTCGGCACGGCGGGTTCTTCGGCCGTACTCCTCGCGGTCCTCATCGGCCTCATGGGCTACGCCCACGTGCAGGAGCGCCGCACCGCCGCGCCGAAGGACACGACCCTGACGGGCGTCTCCTGAGCGGCGGCACGAGGGCCCGGCGGCGCCCCCGCCCGCCGGATACCGGGCGGGGGCATCGCCGAGCGCGGCCGGGTCATCCGGCGGGCAGCCAGGCCACGAAGCACGCACCCGGGGCGTGCCCGGCGTCATAGGTCACCTCACCACCGGCGGAACGGGCCAGGCGCCTCGCGAGCGGCAGCCCGAGGCCCGCGCCGCCGTGTCCGTCCGCGGGGTCGGCTCGGCGGCCCGGCTGGAAGAGGTCCGCGGTGAACGAGGCCGGGACGCCGGGACCGTCGTCGATGACGGCCACACGAATGCCGTCGGGCCCCGGCGAAGCCTCGATGCCGACCCTGGTACGGGCATAGCGCTGTGCGTTGTCGGCGAGCGTGGCGACGATGCGTTCCAGCAGTGCGTCGGGCACCCCGGCCACCAGCGGGTCCGGGCCGGTGACTGTGATCGCGGCCTTCCCGGGAGCGCTGAGCCGTGCGGTGAGGCGGCGCAGTACGACCATGACATCCGTCGTGCCAGGAACGGTGTGCGCGCCGGCCCGGGCGTCGTCGAGGACGGTCTCGCAGATGGTGCGCATCGAGTCGGCGGCATCGGAGATGGATGCATGTGTGGCACGGGTTTCGACGGTGGAGCGGGGCCGGGCCTGCCACCAGTCGAGTTCGGCGGTGATCCGAGCCAGGGGGTTGCGCAGCTCGTGCGAAAGCTCCCGGGTGAGCTGCTGTTCGTGGCGCAGCACGGCACGGATACGGTCCAGCAGCTCGTCCAGTGAGGCCCCGAGCCGCGTCAGCTCGGCGGGGCGGTCCCCGGCGCCGAAACGCTGCTCGGAGGCGACCACGCTCCACTGGGTGGCCTGCTCGGTCATCGCCCGCACGGGCCGCAGGGCGCGCCCCACCGCCAGCCGGGTCAGGACGTAGGTACCGGCCAGGACGGTGGTGTCCAGCGCGAGGGAGGCAATGAGCAACGTGTCTGCGGAGGAGCGGTAGGGCGCGAGGTCCATGGCGGTGACGACGACGGCGGCGGGTCCGGCGCCCGGCCGGACCGCGCCCACGGGCTCGGCACACAGGCGTATCGGGTCGCCGGCCGTCACCTCGGCGCAGTGTCTGCCGCCGCGCGCGGCGAGGTCCGCCGCAGTGCGGGTGAGGGTGGCGCCAGGTGGCGTGGAGGCGGGGTGCTCCAGCAGCCGGCTGCCCGCGTAGATCCATACGTTGGTGTCGAGGACGGCGTCGTCCGGGGTCTCCAGGACACGTACCGGGTGGTGACGCGTGTCGACCGTTGCGGCCACCGCGGCGGCACGGGTGCGCAGCTCGTCGTCCGCCTGCTGCTGCAGGTGCCGGCGGACGATCGTGTTGAACACGACAGTGAGGATCACCATCACCAACGCGGCGGTGGTGAGCGCCACCAGGGACAACCGGCCCCGCAAGGTGCGCGGACGGCAGCGGGCGGCCAGCGTGACAAGGCGGGTCCGGGCGGTCATGACAGCCGGTGCCCGACTCCGCGGACGGTGCTGATCGTCAGCCCGCTGCCCGCCTCCCGGATCTTGCGCCGCAGACGGCTCAGATACTGGTCGAGGGTGTTGTCGCTGACGTGTGCGCCCTCGGGCCAGCCGACCCTGACCAGCTCCCGTCTGCGCACCACCGCTCCGAGGCCGGCCATCAGCGCGGCCAGCAGCCGGAACTCGGTGGGGGTCAGCGCCACATCGACGCCCCGCACGCCCAGGCTGTGGTGCACCGGATCGAGGACCAGGTCCCCGGTAGCCGTGGGCGCCGGGGGCCCGGAACGTTTGAGGGCGGCGCGCAATCTGGCGGCGAGCTCGGTGAGGTGGAAGGGCTTGGGAAGGTAGTCGTCGCCCCCGGCGGAGAACCCGCTGAGGCGGTCGCTGAGCCGGTGGTGCGCGGTCAGGAAGACGACCGGGCCGAGGAACCCCTGCGCCCGCATCGCTTGGCACACGTCCCGTCCGTCCGCGTCCGGCAGTCCGACGTCCAGCACGACAGCGTGCACGCCGTCGCCGACCAGGCGCAGCGCGATGGCGCCGTCCTGTGCGGCCTTCGTGTCGAAGCCCTCGTCGCGCAGTCCGCGCACCAGTACGTCCCGCAGGGCGTGGTCGTCTTCGACGACCAGGATGGTGAGACGCAACAATGTTCTCCTCGCTGACTCGGGGGCTCGTCCCGGCTACGCGCCGACCACGGCCCGACGGGCGGGCCGACCGTCAACGGCCGACGGCCGGACCTCAGCGCCCCTGGCGGACGCGACGCGGACGCCGATCTCGCGGCTTTCCATCCCTGACAAGGTGGGACGGATCGACCCCGGGCGAGTTGCCCTTGTCGCAGTCGGCCGTGCAGGGACGGCCGGGTATCCGCACCTCGAGCGACTACAAGCCAGTAGACGGTCTCATGCACTGTAGACGACGGGAGCGGAGGTGGTTCGCGATCAAGAACACAACGCCTCCGCTCCGGCGCGTTCGCCTGCGGCAGGTCCGCCCGAACCAGGGCCGCAGTCCACCCGTCGCCGCTCAGGCAGCGTCCGTAGGGCCGGGCCCACGCGTGTGGGCAGGGAGTGGATGTCCATGTGCCGCGGTTGAGGCGCCATGCCTGACCATGCCTGCCCCCATGCGAGGACAGCCAGTGGCAAGAAGGCCACCGGACTGGTGCGAGGAAATCCGCTCAGCCGTGAAAGCACGGCGGCAAGGGCCAATGTTGAGTCCCAAGACCGCCAAGGTCCGGTCCGTCCGTCGAACCCGGCGGTGCCCGGCGAGGAGCCACAGCTCGTGGAGGGCCAGGTCTGCGCTGCTCAAGGCGTGGCAGCCCGCGACGTTGCGCGGCGGCTCGGAGGCGGTGCCGGAATTCGTGTGGAGACAGCTGGCAAGGACCGCAAGACGGCACCAGGTGGTGTCGGCGTCCAGCTTCGGCAACCGCCGGGGCTGGACTGGGGCCCGGCGAGTCGGCGTTGGGGCTGTCTGCCGCTGGCGGAAATTCAGGTGGCCACGGCGCACTCCCTGAGTAAGGTCGGGCAATGCCTGAGCTGAAGCGACTGCATGCCGGTCATGCCCCGGCGGTCCTGGCCTTCGAGCTGGCGAACCGCTCCTACTTCGCTGCCTCCGTCCCTGACCGCGGCGACGACTTCTTCGGCCAGTTCACCGCCCGGTACAACGCCTTGCTGGCTGAGCAGGAGGCCGGCATCTGCGCCTTCCACGTGCTCGTCGCCGAGGACGGCTCGGTACTCGGCAGGTTCAATCTGATCGACATTGAAGACCACACTGCGGAACTCGGCTACCGGGTCGCGCAGCATGTTGCCGGCCACGGCGTGGCCACCGCGACTGTCCGGGAGCTGTGTCGGCTGGCGGCGACCCAGCACGGGCTGCGCACGCTGCGGGCGGCCACCACCAGCCAGAATGCCGCGTCCCGGAAGGTGCTGACCAAAGCCGGGTTCGCCCCCGTCGGCCCGGCCGACCCGGCCCACCTCAGCGGTAAGCCAGGCACCTGGTATCAACGCGACCTCGTGCGCTAGCCGCGGGGCGCGCGCAGGGTGCAGGAGATCTGCCGGCGTAGCGGCGGATGCCCCGGATCAAGGGAGAAGCTGACAACACGAGACCGGGCCATGACGATAGGAATGCCGGCCCGGGGGGCGGGGCAGTCGAGGCCGGCCTGGAGGTGGCGATGAGAGTCGTGTTCGTACACGGGGCGTGCGTGCGGGACGGGTCGTGGTGGTGGCACCGCACCGCCGAGCTGCTGCAGGAGCGTGGGGTGCCGAGCGTGGCCCCGGCGCTACCGAGCTGCGGCGAGGCGGGCCTGCCCGGCGGCGCCGGCGGTCCGGGGCTGCCCGAGGATGTTGCCGCGGTGCGGCAGGTGCTGCAGGCCGGCGACGAGCCGACCGTGGTGGTCGCCCACAGCTACGGCGGTGTCGTCACCGCGGAAGCCGCTGCGGGCATCGGGTCGGTGCGCCACCTGCTGCTGGTCTCCAGCTACCTGCCCGAGGTCGGGCAGAGCCTGTCGGAGTTCGGGGACGGCAGCCCCGCCCCGTTCCTCGACGTCGACCCCGACGCCGGCACGTTCGGGGTCCGCCCCGAGCTGCTCGCGGACACGTTCCTGCAGGACTGCGACGCCCAGGTCCAGGCACAGGCGGCGGACCACCTCGCCCGGCAGAGCGTGCAGGTCACCGTGCAGCCCGTCGGAGCGGCCGCATGGCAGCAGTTGCCCTCGACGTACCTCGTCTGCGCTCAGGACCGGGGCACCCCGCCGCGGCTGCAGCGCGAGTTCGCCCGCCGTGCCGGCAACGTCATTGAGCTCGACGCCGGCCACCACCCGTTCCTGTCCCAGCCTGCAGCGGTCCGGGACCTGCTGCTGAGCCTGTGATGACAGCGCACCACCACCGGGAACCCGCGAACGGCCGCCGTTGGTGCCGGCGGCCGTTCGTTGTGGGGACGGGAGGGAGGAGTGGGTGGGGGCGCGGGCTAGGGGTAGTCCACCACGTAGGCCTGCTGGTGGTCCGTGTTCGCCGGGCCGCCCCGGTCGTTGATGACGTGGTTGATCGTGCCCGTACCGCCGAGCGAGACCGCCACCATGTGGTGGAGCGTCACGCCGTCCGCGCGGGGTACCTGGAAGGCGCGGTCGGCGGCGACCGACTTGTTGACGTTGAAGTAGCAGTAGCTGCCCAGGCCGTACGCCTGGTGGTCGGTGACGTTGTCGGCCACCTTGTACGCGGCGTAGCCCTTGGTGTCGCCGTCCATCCAGGCTGCCTGGTCCGGCGGGTCGTAGGGCATCTCGTTCTGGAAGAAGTACGTCCGGCCGTGGTTGCCGTTCCAGACCACCTGGTCCTTCTGGTAGTGCTCGACGAACAGGCCGTACATCGTGACGTCGTCGCCGTTGACGGTCAGTCCGCTGTCCGCGGTGTTCTGCGTCCAGCCGACCCCGTCGCCGTGGTCTGCCCGCCAGATCCAGGTGTGGTCCCCGATGACGTCCGAGCTGTTGACGACGAGGCTCTTGGTCGCCTTGCCGACGCCCGCGCCGCCGACCCGGAAGTAGACGTCGTGCAGGGAGGAGGGGTTGCCGGAGTGGTCTGCCGAAGCGCCCTTCGGGCCGATCTCCATCAGCGTGTCCGAGGTCTCCCGGCCGGCGTCGATCAGCAGACCCGCGATGTTCGCTCCGTCGACGTCGGCCACCGAGAGGGCGGTGACCCCGCCGTCGGGGACGAGGGTGGCCAGGCCGAGGCCGAGCACCACGGTATCCGGCCTCGTCACCTTGATCGTGGCGTCCAGGTGGTAGACGCCGGGCGTGAGCAGCAGGTGCTTGCCCTGGTTCAGCGCTCCGTTGATCTGGGACGCCGTCATGCCGGGCTTGGCGATGAAGAAGTCACTCAGCGGCAGTGATGTGCCTTTGGGGGCGCCGCCGGACCAGCTGGTGCCCCGGGTGTCCGCGGCGACGCCGGGGACGAAGACCTTGTACGCGTCCGAGTCGTCGACGTAGAGGAACGGCTTCTCCCGGGACTTGGGGGTCTTGTCCACCGTGGTGTATGGCGGCTGGGGGAAGTTGCCGGCCGGCGGGTTGGTCGCTCCGACGAACACCATGTTCCAGTTGGAGCCGTTCCAGCCGCTCCACTCGGTGTTGCGGGAGAGGTACTGCTGCTGCGAGCCGGAGGAGACCGAGCCATCCACCTTGGTGTCGGCGAGCAGGCCGCCGCTTGACCAGCCGTGATTCCGCGGATCCAGCTGCAGATTCCCCTTCACATGCATCCGGCGGAACGGCGCGGCTTGCGAGACGGCCCACCGGTCGGTGCCGCTCGCCGGGGTCACGGCCATGTTCTCGGCGTCGCGCCAGAAGTTCTGCGTGGCGTTGTCGCCGAACCAGTCCGCCTCGGCGTGCACATCGCCGTTGATGTCGGTGTCGTCGGGCGACAGGCCGAGCCCGGCGATTTGGGTGGAGAAGCCGATGTTGGCGTCCACGTCGTACTTTCCCGGCTTGAACAGCAGGGCGTGTCGTTCCTCGCCGAACTGGTTCTTCTCCTGCTCCTTGAAGACGGTGTCGAGCCGGGACTGGATCTGGTTCTTGGGCATCGAAGGGTCGAAGATGTCGACGTTGGGGCCGAGGTCCGGCGCGTCCGCCGCGGTGATGTGCTTCCGCGGTGTGAAGTGTCCGGGGCCTGCGCTGGCGCTGTGGGGGGAAAGGAGGGCCACGGTGCCGGCCGCGAGGACGAGGGCGGCGGCAGCGGTGGGCAGGGCGCGGCGCCTGCGATGGCGCGGCCGGCCCGACTCGTCGCGGGTCATGTGCAGCTTCACGATTCCCCCGCTCAGCCCGTGTATCCGGCGAAGATCTTGGTGAACTGCCAGGGTTCCTGGTCCACGCCGGAGCAGGTGTCGTCGTTGGGATAGGCGCCGGGGCAGGGGCGGTCGCGGTTGGCCGACCAGTAGGTGAGGCGGGCGAGGCGGTGTTCCTGGGCGTAGGTGCGGATGGCCTCGAAGTTCTGCGGTGTGACCCGCTCGTTGGCGTCGGTGATGCCGTTCATCGACGAGATACCGCTGTGCTGGTAGGCCGCGTCGTCGCTGTAGTCGTATGCGTCCTTGACCGTGGTCTTCAGCCCCTCGGCGGCCTTCTTCGTCAGCTCGCCCATGTCCTGACCGCCCGCGTCGCCGAAGTCGAACGGCATGATCGTCCAGCCGTCCACCTCCAGACCGGAGCCCGCGGCCCGCTTGATCATGCTGTCGTCCGGGCCGTCCTGGGCGCTGGGGAACGTGACGTACGTCGTCAGGCCGGAGTTGTGGGCCTTCACCTGCTTCAGCGCGTCGATCGTCTTCTGCTGCACCTGGGGGTCGTCGTAGGCATCGCCCTCGATATCGATGTCGATCGCCTTCAGGCCGTAGGCGTCGATCACCTTCTGGTACGCGCCGGCCAGGGCCGGGGCGTCCGGGCAGGTCTGTTCCAGCTTGTTGCCGTTGGCCCCGCCGAAGGAGGGGATGACGTCGCCGCCCTTGGCGCGGATCGCGTCCACGGTCCGCGCGTCGACGCCGCCGGTGAGGGGACGGCTGCCGTCCCACTGCGGGTCGCACGTGCCGTTGCTGAGGACGAAGGCCAGGGTGAACCACTTGACGCCGGTGGCGTCCATCACCTCGGCTGGATCGGGCGGGTTGCCCCAGCCATTGTACAGGTAGGGGGCCACGGCCTGCGGCACGTCGGCCGCCTTGGGCCCGTCGGACGGTACGGCGCCGGCCGCAGCGGTCATGGTGCCGCCGATGAGCGCGGCGGCGACCACGCCGATCGCGCTCCGGTGAGCGCCGCGTATGTGCCGTGACCGAGATCTGCTTCCGTGCCGTGCTGGTGAACTCATAAGGGCTCCTGTGCGGTGGGGGGAGCGGGCGTCGGCCCGGGGACGGCTGCGCTGCCGTCAGAGGTGCGTGTACACGGGAGAGCTGAGGGGGCGTTGAAGACCTGGACGCTCAAGGCATGGCTGGCTGCCCTCCGAGAAGCGGTGCACAGTCGGTTCGGCCGACCGGGAACGACATCGGGACCAGGGCAGTTCGGACTGGTCCAGACCTGATGCACGGCTTGAGTTAACTCGGCGTAAGGATGGGCGTCAAGACTGTTGGCATCACTTCAAAAGGTGAACGAAGTGGCCAACAACGACCCCGGCAGCCCTTGCACCGTAGAGGCCAACTGCCAAGCGATCGCACGGCAATTGGGAGCCCGTTCCGGCGCGCCTGGACCACCACCGCTGGGACGACCGCCCCACCCGACGACCCTGACCCCACACCTGTCCGGGCAAGCCCCTACTATCATTTCGCGTTCTCCGACGGACGCTGACGCCCGCTGGGTCGTGCCCGCCGCCCAACGCCCGACACGACACGACGACTCCGCCGCACGGCAATGGAGTCGAGCATCGAGGAGAGGTACGTTCATGCGCGCCCGGAGCATAGCCGCAGCCACCGCAGCAGCATTGGGGCTGGTCGCCGCCCGTGACCTTGTCCAGAAGAAGCACGCATTGCTCCGGAACTTCCCCGTGATCGGGCACGCCCGGTATCTGTTGGAGACGATCGGGCCGGAGCTGCGGCAGTACATAGTGACCTCCAACGACGAGGAGCGCCCGTTCAGCCGTGATCAGCGCACCTGGATCTACGCGTCGGCGAAGGGGGAGAACAACTACTTCGGGTTCGGAACCGACAACGACGTCGAGCACATGCAGGGGCACGCATACCTGAAGCAGCGCACGTTCGCCGGCACGCTGCCCGACGCGCACGACCCGCAGGCCCCACTGCCGTCAGCCAAGGTGCTGGGCGGGCCGCGCGGGCGCGCCAAGGCGTTCCGGCCGGCGAGCGTGGTGAACGTCTCGGCGATGAGCTTCGGATCGCTCTCCGGCGCGGCGATCACGGCGCTCAACAAGGGGGCGGCGCTGGCGGGCACCCTGCACAACACGGGCGAGGGCGGTCTCTCGCCGTACCACCGCAACGGCGGGGACCTCGTCCTTCAAATCGGTACGTCCTATTTCGGCTGCCGCAACGAGGACGGCAGCTTCAACATCGACAAGCTCAAGGATGTGGTCGCCGGCGCCCCGGTCAAGGCGATCGAGATCAAGCTCTCCCAGGGTGCCAAGCCAGGGCTGGGCGGGATGCTGCCGGGCGCCAAGGTGACCCCGGAGATCGCCGAGATCCGCGGTATCCCGCTCGGCGAGGACTGCGCCTCCCCGTCGCGGCACACCGCGTTCAGCGACGTCGACTCGATGCTCGACTTCGTCGAACTGCTCGCCACCGAGACCGGCCTGCCGGTCGGAATCAAGAGCGCGGTGGGCGAGATGGAGTTCTGGCAGGAGCTGGCCAGGCTGATGGCGCGTGGTGACCGTGGTGTCGACTTCGTGACCATCGACGGCGGCGAGGGTGGCACCGGGGCGGCGCCGCTGACCTTCTCCGACTCGATGTCGCTGCCCTTCCGGATGGGATTCTCCCGGGTCTACGGCGCCTTCGCCGAGCTGGGGCTGACCGACGACCTGACCTTCATCGCCTCCGGCAAGCTCGGCCTGCCCGAGAACGCCGCGGTCGCCTTCGCTCTGGGTGCCGACATGATCAACGTGGCCCGTGAGGCGATGCTGTCGATCGGCTGCATCCAGGCGCAGAAGTGCCACACCGACAAGTGCCCCACCGGCATCGCCACCCAGAACCCGTGGCTGGCCCGCGGCCTCGACCCGACCTCGAAGGCCACCCGGGCCGCTGTCTACCTGCGCACCCTCCGCAAGGAACTGATGAAGATCTCGGCGGCCGTCGGCGTCGCCCACCCGGCACTCATCACGGCCACCGACATCGAGATCATGAACGGCGACTACGAGGCCCGTACGCTGGCCGGCGTATACGGCTACAAGGACGGCTGGGGCGAGCTCGGCCCGCACCTCGCCGATGAGATCACTGCGCTGCTCACCGCCGAGCCGACCTCCGTGAAGAAGCCGACCGACTGAAGCGCCGGGAGCGGCAAGCACCGCCCTCACTGCTCTACGCTCCTGCTCGGGGCACACGCGTGGCATCAGCCGGTGTCGCCCTCGTCCCCCTGCCCACGAACAGTCCCTGCCTAGGTGATCGCAACATGACCGAAAAAGTGAGATTCCGGAGCGTCGTCGGCCCCGAACTGGCCGGAACGATCGACCTGCCAGACGGCGAGATCCGAGGCTGGGGGATCTTCGTGCACGGATTCACGCTCGGCAAGGACTCGCCGGCCGCCTCGCGCGTCAGCAAGCAGCTGGCACGCGAGGGGATCGGCATGCTGCGCTTCGACAACCTCGGGATCGGGGACTCCGACGGCGACTGGGGGGACGGTTCCTTCACCATCAAGGTCCAGGACACGGTCCGTGCGGCAGCCCTGATGGCCGAGCGGGGGACCCCAGCAGACCTGCTGGTGGGACACTCGTGGGGAGGCGCCGCCGTCCTCGCCGCAGCGGCTGAGGCAACCGGCGTCCGCGCGGTCGCCACCATCGGAGCGCCTTCCGACCCCAGCCACGTCGAGCGACAGTACGACGCGGTCGTGGATCGCGTTCTCAGCGACGGGTCGCACGAGTGGTTCGTCGGCGGGAGGACCCTGGTCCTCAAGCGCGCCTTCGTCGAAGACGTCCGCCGTGCTCACCTGCGCGACCGGATTCGAGAGTTGGACCGGCCGCTGCTCGTCCTGCATTCGCCGACCGACAACACCGTCGACATCGACAACGCCGGGGAGATCTTCCGCGAGGCACGACACCCGCGAAGCTTCGTCTCGCTCGAAGGGGCAGATCATTTCCTGACGGCACGAGGACAAGCGCAGCGAGCCGCCCACATCATCAGCGCCTGGGCCGACCAGTACATCCACGGGGCACGGCCCGAGGCAAGACACCGCAGGTGATGCAGAACGCGCTCAGGTAGGTGTGGGGTCAGGGTCGTCGGTGATCCAGAGAATCACGTCAGCGCATACACCCGTGGAGTTACGGACGCGCGGCTCGCCCATGACGCCGAACGGCGTCCCCGCCGTCCCCGAGGTGGTCGGAGCCACCCGTCGAGGCACCGACAACGGAACGGATGGGGCTGGGGATGGGGTTGGGGCCGCGCCACATGATCCGGGTGTGGTGCTCGATCGGCGACGAGCATCCAACGTGCATCACCCCGCGGCCACCGGCAAGTCGCCCCGGGCCTCTCGCGACCGGCCACCCGAGGGAGCGCGATGAACCGGGGCCGGCACCCCACCGGAACGCGGGTGGCGGTGGTGACCGGAGCCGGACGGGGTATCGGCCGGGCAATCGCGGTCCGGCTGGCTGCGGACGGCTACCGTCTCGTCCTCGCCGACATCGACCGAGAGCGGGTCGCCGAGGCCACCGGCGAGCTGCCCGGCCGGCCGGTCGGTGTATGCGCGGACGTGCGCTCACGGTCCGCCGTCGACCGTCTCGCCGGGTCCGCAGCTCAGTGCGGACGGATCGATGTGTGGGTCAACAAAGCGGGTGTCCTCCCACAAGGGCTGCTGGAAGCGCAGGAATCCGCACTCCTGGAGCACACCTGGCAGGTCAACGTGGCCGGCACCCTGCATGGCTGCCGCGCGGCTTTGAACGTGATGCGGGCGCAGGGCTACGGGCACATCGTGAACATTTCCAGCGTGTGTGCGCTCAAGCCCCTCCCCGGCCTCGCCTTTTACAGCGCCACCAAGGCCGCAGTGGAAGCCCTATCGGCAGCCCTGCGCCTTGAGGTCCGCGCCTGCGGCGTTGCCATCAGCACCGTTCTGCCCTACCTGGCGGACACCGCCGCCGGAACCGGTCTCCGCCCCCGGCTGCTGACCCCGCTCCGAGCGGAGCAGGTGGCCGATGCGGTCGCCGCCGTGATCCGTCGCCCCCGCGCCCGTACCGTCGTTCCCCGACCACTCGGCGTGCTGTTGGCGGCAACGTCCATGTTCCCCCGATCCGTCCACGACGCCGTCGACCGCATGCTGCGTCTGAACGACCTGGCGTTCGGCATCGACGATCGGGCAAGAGCCGCCTACCGGGCAGAGGTCATCGCCCACACCAGACACCCGACCGGATCGCCGCACCACCCGCGCACCGACGCCGCGGACCAGCACCAGGCCCGGGCGATCCCCCGCGAGTGACCTTTCCGCGAGCTCACGCACGGCCTGTACGTGTCGGACGTCGAGGCGGGAGTACGGCGCCCAGCCCGACTTCGGGGGAGTCGCCATTGCGCCGCCCCTGGCAAGCCATCGCCCTGGAGCAGCTCACCAGAAGCACGGTCTAGGGTGATTCGGTGGACGTTGGGGCGGTGCTGATTGCGGTAGCTGGTGTGGCGGGAACGCTCGGGGGTGCGCTGCTCACCCAGCGGGGTGCCGACAGGGCCAAGACGCGCGAGTTGGAGATGGCCCAGGCTCTCCAGGACGCGCGCGAGAGTCGCGAGCTGCGGCGGAGCTGCTATTCGGAGCTGCATCGGGATGCAAGGCAGTTCGGCACTGCGCTCAGCCGTCACTTGTACGTCATGCGAGATGGCACGCCCAGCGACGAGGACATTCACGGGCTGGAAGCGACCAAGGACACCTACCGCGATCGCTGGTCCGCGTCCCTGATGATCGCGCCCGACACTGTGATCGGTCCCGCTCACGAGGTGAACGAGACGCTGACCAGTGTCTACGGGCAGGTCAAACGCTTGGAGCAAGGGAACCCACGGCCGGGCGAAACCCTACGCTCGGCCGCTGAGGCACAGCATGCTGTTTGGTCGCTGATAGATGCCATGAGAGAGGCGATGCGCCGTGATCTGGGCGTGACGGGAGATTCTGGCTCCGGAGCCATCCATCGGGCGCTGTTGACCTCTTCCGGCGACGCCACTGCCTTGACCCGGGATTTCGCGGAGCCAGGGTCGCCGCCGCGAGGCGGCGGCACTTGCGGGCCTGGTCCAGATTGACGCGTAGTTGCTCAGCGACGGCGGGATGGCCGGCGTCGATGATTCGCCGGTAGGCCGCGTGGGATTCGCTGCGGCTGTCGGCGGATCAGCGCGGCCTGGGCCGGGGCCTTCACCGCGCCTTCTCACCGCTCCGGAGCGGCGCATCGGCGATGACGGTGCCGAGCATCGCGCGGGATGCCTGCAGTTCCTCGATGGTTCGGCTGATCCTCTCGTGTTCCTGCTGCAACTGGGCGACCAGGTCCGGGCAGGTGGGCATGATGCGATCCTCGTCGACCTTGATGCAGGGCAGGACCTGGGCGATCAGGGAGGTCGGGAGTCCCGCGGCCAGCAAGCACCGGATACGGCGCACCGTTTCCACATCCGTCTCGCTGTAGACCCGGTAGCCGCTCGGCAGCCGGTCCGGTGCCAGCAGCCCCTGCTGTTCGTAATAGCGCAGCAGACGCTCATGAACGCCGGTGCGTCTGACCATCTCCTGCATACGCACGTGGTTCGCCTCCGGATTTCACGACTTGACTCTGACACTGATGTCAGAGTTTAGCGTCGTCGGCATGACCACCGAACAAGCGCTCCCCGCTCCCCGCCTCGATGTCGTCGTGAAGGGCAGCGGCCCTGCGCTGCTGCTCGCCCACGGCGCCGGAGGTGGTATTCACGGCAACTTCGGTCTTGTTCTCGACGACCTCGCCCGTGATCACACCCTCGTCGGCCCGCACTACCCGGGCGCCGGCGGTACCTCTGTCGCCGAGAAGCCCCTGGAGCTGGATGAACTCGCCGACCAACTGGTCGCGTCCGCCGTCGCGGCAGGGCAGGAGTCATTCACCGTGCTCGGCGAGTCGCTGGGCAGTGCTGTGGCTGTCCGGGTCGCCACCCGTCACCCCGCGCGGGTCAGGGCACTCGTCCTCACCGCCGGATTCCCCGTCGCGGACCCGGCCCTGACGCTGGCGGCCCAGCTCATCAAGTCCCTTGCAGCTGCCGAGCAGTGGGGGGACGTGGCCCGGCTCGCCTGCCTGTCCTGCATGTCCGCGACGGACCTGGCAGGCATCGCGCCCACCGACGTCGACGCTCTCGTGACCCAGACACTGGCCGTTATGCCGCCGGGGACGGCGCACCACTTCGACCTGGCGTCCCGGGTGGACGTCCGGGCAGACCTCGCGCACCTGTCCGTCCCCGTACTGGTGGTGGCGCCGACCGGGGACAGACTGGTCCTCCCCGAGAGCTCCTACCGGCTGGCGGCCGGCATCACGGGTGCCGAGCTCGTCGAACTGCCCGGCGCCGCACATGTTCTGAACGAGGCAGACCGGGCGACATGGCTACGACACGTCCGCGCATTCCTGCGCACCCTTCCTGCGCGTGCGACGTGACCGCGTTCCCCGCCACCGGGGCAGCAGGGCTCGACAAGAACGGCGTGAGTGGAACTGGCGGCGAGCCGGCGGCTTGGTGATCGTTCGCGCTGATGCTGGAGTTCGCCGAGAGGGAAAAGCGGCTCGGCTTGGGGCGTCCGTTCTCCCGCCCGCGTCGCGCCAACAGCGGTGCGTGGGGCTTCAGTTCACGAACTCTTCGTCGCCATAGCGCACCTGGGCTTTGTTCCAGTCGACGCCGAGTTCCTTCGTGAACTTCTGGGCCAGGGGCAGGTCTGCGATGGGGGCGACGAGGATGAGCTGCCCGTCGAGGGTGGTCGAGCCACCGCCGAGCTCGTCGCGGGCCCGCGGGTCAGCGAGCAGCGCGTCGTGCAGGCGGGTCGAGCTGACGCCGGGGGCCTGGATCTCGACCGCGTCGGTATCCGGCGACGTCCTCGGCAGACAGCGGAAGGTGAGAACCGACTCCTGGTGATATCGCTTGGCGATGACGCCGGCGATGTGACGGAGTCCGTCTCGGCCGACCCTGCTGACGTCGAACTCGCGGGAGCGCTCGTAGGTCGCCCGCTTCAGCTCGGCGGACCAGAAGACACCGTCCAGGAGGGTTGAGGTGCCGGGCTTCGCGCCGTTGGCGTGGATGATCCTGCGGACCTCGTGGTCGAAGCGCGTGAGGCGGGCCTTGAGCCGGGGGTCGGCCGGATCGGTGATGATCGCGGGGTTGTCGGTGGCGAAAATCTCCACCGTGGGGCAGCCAGAGGTCGCCGGGCTCGCCTGCGCGTTCCCCGAGCCTGCAGCTCCCAGCGTCAGGACGGCGACCGTGACCGCGATGTGCCACCGCCGGTGCATAAAGACGTTCTTCATGTCGTGATCAACGAGCCATGGCCGAGTTGGTTGTATCCCGGCGCCCGTCGGGGGCGTCGGGGGCCGTCGGGGGCCGTCGGCACAACGGTCATCGGCGCGATTGATCTTGAGCGCTGACTACGGATCGGGGTCCCGTGTACCTCGGCCCCGCCCCAGCTCCCAGCCCGGACACCAGCCGCAAGGTAGCGGTCAGGACTTCGAGATCGCGGTTCCCCCGCTGCGGACCGACACACGCCGCATCGGCCCCCAGCTGCGCAACAAATAGGGCCCAGGTCGCTGACCGGGCGCGGTCGCTCAGAGGCGGAAGGTGGTGAGGACGGCCAGGTGGTCGGAGGGCCAGTCCGTCCCGCCCCCGAAGGTGGTGGACGTGGCGGGCTTCAGCGAGCCGCCCTTGTGCAGGATGAAGTCGATGCGGTCCTGCGGCTCCGGCTTGTTGTCGTAGTCACTGTTCTTCTTCGTCACGGGGGACCAGGTGTTGCCGGGCACCTTCGCGGGGCTCGGGTGCAGTTCACGGTAGGAGTCCTTGAACCCCTTGTCCGCGAAGGCCTTGGTCGCGGGCCATTCGACCGCCGAGTTGCAGTGCTTGGCCTTGGTCGCCTCGGTCCAGTCCAGGTGAGAGGGCGTGTTGAAGTCTCCCGCGACGATCGCCGGTGCCGAGCCGGTCCACTGCGCTATGTCCTGGGCCTGGGCCTTGCGGCTCGCCTCGTCCGCGTAGATCTGCTGGTAACTGTCCTTGTCGAAGCAGGCGTTGTACGGGCCGTACTTCGTGTAGTCGAGGTGGATCGAGTACACCCACACGCCCCGGATCTTCGCGGCGATCGCTTTCGCGCCGGAGGACTCCTTCGAGAACGAGTCGGTCTTCTCGATCGGCGTCTTGCTGACCACGTCGACGTCCGTGCCGCTGGCCGTGTAGTACTTCCACCCCAGTTTGCCCGCGATCTCCTTGGCGACGGGGCTGGAGGATTCCTGCAGGGCGACGACGTCGGCGCCGGACGACTTGACCTGCCGGGCGATCTTGTTGACCCCGTCCGAGACCTTCGCGCCACCATGCCAGGTGTTCAGGCTCATCACCTTCAGGGACCGGGCGGAAGAGTCCCCGCCCGTACCGGCCTTGCCCGAAACGGCCCCACCCGTGGAGGCCATCGCAGTCGCTCCCACGGTCAGTGCCGCCAATCCGCCGGTCAGGCCGAAGGCGAGACGCCGCTTGTTCCTTGCGCTGTTCGGGCCGTCCGGGTGCTTCACGTTCTCGCTCACGTAACGCTCGTTTCTCTCATGCGCCGGAAGAACCGGCAGGTGTGGGGGAAGGAGTTGGGGCGATTGCCACGCATCAGCCATAAGACTCCCGTCCGGCGCCTCTTGCCGCAGGTCAGAGATCTAAACCGGCCCCCGCGCCCGGCAAGGGGGTCTGTTACAGGGCTGTGACAGCGCAACCGCGTGACGCGCCAGGCCACCACCTCGACAGCGTTTCGGTGGGGTGGGGCAGAGAGACATCCGGCCGCGCAGCCGATCCGGATTCCACGCCTGGATCGGGGAAGTCACGGCCGGCCGCGGCCGCGCCGAACCGAACCGTGATCAGCGAACAACTCACCCAGGCCGGATACACGTTGAACCACTGGCACGAGTATTCCGGGTGACCCGCGTCCGGCGGCCCCTGCCCAAGAGCGGCAGGGCCAGGCCCATTTGCATGGTGACGGGGCAACCGCGAGGGTCCGGCAGCCGTAGATGATCACGTTTGGATGACGGGTCGTGAGTGATTTGCGGGGAACGGAGCCGAACTGAGTTGAACCGCTCTCGGGGTCGGGTCCGTAGTGTCCCGTGTAAACACACTGTTGATGGGGGAAGGAACCCAGCTCATGCGCGCCCGTATCGTCACCACTGCCGCCGTCTTCGCTCTGTCCGCTCTGGCTCTGACGGGGTGTGGGGGCAACAGCGATGACAGCAAGAAGGCCGGCGACGAGTCGTCCGCCACCGCGTCGTCCGAGTCGCCGTCGAAGGAGTCCGGCTCGGGCGGAGCCTCCACGGGCGGCAACGCCGGCGACCAGGGTGACGGTGCCACTGCGGCGTGCACGACGAAGAACACCCGGCTCCAGTTCATCCAGTCCCCCGGTCACGCCAGCCAGCAGAAGCCGGCGCAGGCCACCCTCTCGGTCACCAACACCTCGAAGACCCCCTGCACGATCGTCGGCGCCGTCACCCTGACGGCCAAGGACGACCAGGGCAAGGCCGACCCCGTCGAGACCGACAACACCGAGGGCGGCACGGACGCCGTCGACGTCAAGCCCGGCGGCACGGCGCAGGCATCGGTGGCCTACACCGACCTGAACTTCGACGGCAGCCCGTCGGGCCGGGAGATCTGCGCGGTACAGGCGACCAAGGTCGAGATCGCCCTGCCCAAGGACGTGGGTCGCACCGTCAAGGTGATCAAGGACGGCGGAGCGCCGGGCTCCTTCAACGTGTGCGGGAAGGACGTACGGGTCTCCGCCTTCACTTCCTGACCCTCGTCAGCCCTCAGGCGTGTCCCACGGATCCGCCGGACACGCCTGAGGCTGTACGGAGGTGACGAACTCGACCTGCCCGCAGTCGCGGCCGTGCATCTTCCTGAAGGCGACTTATCCCTGCTGGTCACGGTCACGGTGGGGGGAGATCAAGGGCGGTTCAGACCCCACGTCTGTAGCACGTAGGGGCGCCCCTTCTCCTCACCCGTGATCAGCGGCACGTCGAGCAGTTCGAAGCCCGCCTTCGTGGCCACGGCGACGCTGGCGGCGTTCTCGGCCTCCAACTCCAGGATCACCTGCTCCGCGCCCAGCTGCTCGAACGCGTACGTGGCCATCACCCGTACCGCCCGCGCTGCCAGCCCCTGGCCGCGGTGCGCCGGGCCGACCGCGTAGCCGATCTCCATGCCCTCGGGGGCGCGCCGCAGCATGATCTCGCCGAGCGGTGCGCCGCCGTCGACGGTTATGGCGAGAAGGAGGGTCGTGCCCTCTCGCCGCAGCTGCCGGTCTCGGTCCAGCCGTGCACGGGCAGCCGCTGCGTCGAAGGGCGAGACGATCGGTGTCCAGTACGCGATGTCGGGGTGGTCGAACAGCTCCGGCATCGCGGTCAGGTCCGCCTCCGTCCAGTCGCGGAGGACGAGCCCCTCCCCCGAGAGCTCGATCCGCTCGGGCAAGGACGCCGTGGTGCTGCTCATGATGGGGTACCTCCGTGGCCTGTTCAGGACGGGTCAGGATAACTGGGACAGGCATGGCCGGTCCTCACGCTCGACACCGGGTGACGACCACTACGTCGTTGCTTCGGCCGGAGTGTGCAGGCTCTCGCGATGGGCCCGGGCCGTGGCCATCAGGCCGTCCAAGGCGTTTCGGGTTCGCATGAGTTCGTCGATGTGCTCGGACAGCCGGTTGCGCTCCTGCGCCATCCGCTCGAGAGCGGCATCCGAATTGCCCTCGCTCGGCGCGTCGACGCAGGGCAGCAGCTCGGAAATCGTACGGCTGGACAGGCCCGCCGCGTACAGGCGCTGGATGAGTCGCACCCGCTCCACCTCGGCCTCCGTGTAATGCCGCTGCCCACTGGCGCTACGGCTGCTGGTCAGCAGCCCCTGCTCCTCGTAGTAACGCAGCGACCGGACGCTGGCTTCGGTGCGCGCCGCGAGCTCGCCGATCCGCATGGCTGCCTCCCGCTGTGAACCACGCCACATCGCTTGCCTCTGACATGGATGTCAGGTTTTAGCGTAGCGCCATGCCCGGTTCCCGGGCACGCGATGACGGCGGACGGGTCTTCGCCCAGCTCATGCACGGCGGCCGGGTCTCGCACCCCGACACGACAGGCCACCAGCCCGTTGGCCCCTCGGCGATCGCCGAGGTGGGCGACGTCTTCACCCCGACCGGCCCGCAGCCCGCACCTCTCCCCCGCGCACTGGACACCGCCGAGGTACCCGAGCATGCCCACGCGTACGCCGAAGCGGCCCGCCGTGCGATCGACGCGGGCTTCGAAGGAGTCGAACTCCACGGTGCCAACGGCTACTTGATCTCCCAGTTCCTCTCCTCCAACGCCAACCTGCGCACGGACCGCTACGGCGGCACGATCGCGGGCCGGATCCGGTTCGCCGTGGAGACCGTGGCCGCGACAGCAGACGCGATCGGGGCGGCCAGGACGGGCATCCGCCTCTCCCCGGGCGGTGTCTTCTGGGGCGTCGAGGAGACCGATGCACTCGCCCTCAACACCGCGTTGCTGACAGAGCTTTCCCGTATCGGACTCGCCTACGTCCACCTGGAAGCGACCACGGACGAGGAGGTGCTCTTGGGTCTGCGCCGCGCCTGGCCCGGCACCTTGATCGTCAATCCGGTCCTCCCGATGGGCCCCAAGCAGACCGGCCGCGAGGAAGCCGACCACTGGCTGGGGCTGAGCGCCGACCTGATCAGCTTCGGCCGCGGCTTCCTGGCCAACCCGGACCTCGTCGAACGCCTCCGCGTCGGCCTCCCCGTCGCCCCCCTGGACGAGACCACGTACTACCAGGGCGGCGACGCCGGATACCTCACCTATCCGGCCTATCAGTACACGGCCTGACGCCTGCGGGGTGGCCAACGGGGCTGACCAGTTGGCGACTTGCGGCAGGGTGCGGGCTCAGCGCTGTCTGCCCCGTCGTGCAGGATGGTCTCCATGAGTGGTCTCTTCGAACTCCCTGAGCCCCGGCGGGTCTTGCTGGGCGAGTACCCGCTGTGGGACGAGGCTCTCGCCGTTGTCAACCGGGACCTTGCGGCGACCTTGCCGGCCCAAGAACCTCTGCAATTGATGGGTCTGCCCTCGTATGACGAGGGTGTGGCCGAGTACGTCTACGTGGCCCTGGCCAACGGTGAGTGGCACGGCAACGTCGTGGATCCGGGCTCGGCGGACCACCCTGTCCTCGCTCTGACGGCCATCACCGACGCCGCACAGGAGACTGTCGCCGAGTGTCTGTGGCAGGCATGGCCGGTGTGCGACGAGCACGACCTCGGCATGCATCCGCGTGAGGCGGGCGGACAGCTCTCCTGGTGTTGTGCGGGCGGGAACGTCCGGCGCGAACAGGCTCACATACGGGCGGCCGTGGGCGACCTCGCCGGCCCGGTCGGCCCGGACCGGCCCCACCACAAGCGGCGCGGCGGCTGATTGCTTGCTTCACCACGGCTGCGGCGAGTTGCCGTTGTCAGCGGCCGTCGTCGGCTGTCAGCATGCGGTGATCGAATACCGCGGCTTCGTCCCAGGTGGGGCGATCAGCAGGCTGCCGACGGCCTCGAGCGGTACCGGATCTTGCGGAAGTCCAAGCCTGACCTCGGTCGAGCACGTCCGGCGGGCACCGGTCGACAGGCGGGACGACGCTGGTCATCCGGCCGGGATCGACCAGCCCGCCGGGCGTTCTCGACCTCGCCGCCATATTTCGGGCCGTACGTCGACGGATCGGTGGCGGCGGAGCGGTGGCGGTCTATTCCGTCTCGGCCAGCTTGGCGAACACCACCACGTTGTCCGGGTAGTAGTGCTGCGATGCGTCGTACTGACCACCGCACGTGATCAGGCGCAGCCCCGCATAGTCGATGTTCTTGTAGACCTCGATGGTGGGGAACTTGTTCTTCGGGTACTGGGCGATGCGGCTGACGGTGAACTTCGAGGACTTCCCGTCCGTCCGTGCCACCTCGATCGTGTCACCGGTCTTCAACGAGGACAGCCGGTGGAACACCCCCGGTTTGCCGTTCCAGGTGACATGACCGGCGATGACGGCCGGGCCTGTTTCGCCGGGGGCCGGGCCAGGCGTGTACCAGCCCGCCTTGTCGGGGTCGGCGGGCGTTTCCATCGTTCCGTCCTTCTTCCGCCCCAAGGGCTCAAGACTTGAGGACACGTTGAGCGAAGGGACGGAGATCCGCTGTGGAGCCGCCTTGCGTGCCGTATCGCCCGTGTCCTGCTTACCGCCCTGGCCACTCTCAGATCCCGTTCCCGGGGCGGCCTGGCCGCCCCGCGCGGGCTGCTGTTGGACGGGGGGTGACTGCGCGGCCGTCGTCTGACCGCCGCATCCGCCGAGCAGCACCAGCGCCGCGGCGGCGGCACAGGACACGGCTTCGCGCCTGCCCCAGGTCCTCATGCGGCACTCCGGCCGGACGGCTCGACAGAGGCGGTCGCGCGCCTTCTGCGGTTCAGGACCAGTGCTCCGGCGATCGCCGCGAAGGCAAGCCCGCCGGCGCCCGCCAGCGCCCAGGGAATCTCGTTGCTTTCGGCCGTTGCGCCACCCGTCTCCACGCCCCCCACCGGTATGGATCCGACCGCCGCGCCCTCGACGACTCCGCAGACCGCCGGCGCGGTGGCCTCCTGAGGCAGTTTGGGATCGAGTTCGCTCTTGCCTGCGCCGAAGTCGTACTTGTTGTTGCCGTTCGGATCGATGCCGTGCTGCACCACGTGGAGGTCCTTGATGTGATCGACCACGTCCTGGGACACGGGAATGGTGCGCTCGTAGGAGAGTTTCCCCTGGGCATCCGCCTTGGGCATGCGGTCGACGGCGAGCCCGCTGTCCGGGCCGGTGTCGCCGTCGGTGGTGAGCGAGATGTTGATATCGCCGTAATGGACCGTGGCTTCGGTGTTGTTGATGATCCCGTCGCCGTCCGTGTCGGCGCTCGCGTCCGGGCACTGGAAGTCGTGACCGTCGGTAGAGCCGTGGATGTGCTGTGCGTGCGGCTGGCCCGGCACGAGCCCTTCCGACTCGATCTTCACGGTCAGCTGGTTGCCGTTGAGGCTGAGCATCGCCGTGCCCTTGCCCTGCGAGTCGTTCAGCTGCTCCAAATTGATCTGGTACGCCTTGTCCTCGGCGGCGGCCGGAGCGGCGGCGGCACCCGATAGCGCGAGGGCGACGGGCAGAGCAAGCAGGGCGGTGAGGCGAGCGGTGCGCTGGGTTGTCACGGTGGATCGTTCCCTTCCGGCGGTGTCCCGTCCGGGATCGCCGTGGTCTCGTCCGGCAGGCCTGCACAACGATGCTTCTTACGGTCGCGGGGACCGCATTTCGTTGTCCGGGCGCAAGTAGCCCGTAGTACGAGGCGCGCTGACGCCGCGTTCGGGCACACCGCTCAATGTGGCGCCTTATCTAAATTCGACGGATTCTCTTGACAGGCGCGCGTCTCAGATGAAGCACCGAGGAGCCGTTCTCCGGCGGCGCCGTGCCGTAGACCGTCGCGTCCCGCTCCGGCAGAGGTACTGCGAGGTCCGGCGCATCCGCGGTGCGGCACGGCACGTAGACGGCTCAGTCTCCGGACCAACCCCAGAAGTAGATCTCCTGTGGCCTTCCGTGGTCGTCGTGCAGTACTGCGCAACGGCCGTACCCGCGCTCGCGAGCGAGGTCTTTGATTGCTGGAAGGTGTTCGCGGGTCAGCCGTTCGGTGCCGGTGGTCTTCCGGGCCTCTTCGACGGTCACCGGCTGTACCGCACAGATCTCGGGCTCCTCGTCTTCGCGTTGAACGTGGAAGACGTCGAGAATCGAGTGGGTGCCGGAGTGCTGCGTCCACTCGTCGGCCCACAGTTCGTCCAGGGTCGAGGGTCGCGGACGGCGCTCCTCCTCGGGAAGCCAGTCGCCGCCGCGCACCCAGTAGTAGTCACCGGCGAGGAACACTCGGTGCCGCAACTGCTCCAGCGCGGCGCCAAGATCTTCCTGATACGGCGCGTAGTAGTCCCACTCCGAAGCACCCATCCTGTGTCCCCTCCGCGTCAGCTGCCGGCGAGGTATGACGTCACCCGCACGCTAGCCGTTGCCTCCGACAGTCCGGAGAGGCCGACGGCCGCCCTCCGGCATCCACGCCGAGCAGCTCACTGCCGATGGACGTCGGCGGTCCGGTTGCGCGGCATTCGGGTGAGAGTAGCCTGGAATTGATGTCCTGCCGTTTCTGGAGGTAGGAGATGTTTCTCCGATTGTTGCGGCGTCATAGGCCGCATCGGCTCATTCTTTTCGGTAACGGCCGTCTGATCCGCGGCTTCAGCGGCGGATTCTATGACGGTCACGGACACCAGCACTGACACCGTTCACGGTGGAATCCTGGAGGATACGCGGTGGCAGAGGACACCGATGCCCTGGCAGTCATGGCAAGGATCCTGTCACCGCATTGCCGTGTCATCCAGATGTCCGACGGAGCGCTGATCGCTGACTGGAAGCGGACGCGCTTTCTCGGATTGGCGACGACGGAAGTCCAGAAATTCGCCTTGGGAAGTCCTGAGGAACACGCCGAACTTGTCACCGGTCTCATGCGTGCCGGGTGCGCGACGGGCCGCCGGAAGAAATACGCGGACGCCGACGTCGGGCTCTGGCTGGGTGGAGTGCACCTGCTGATCCGGACCCTTGGATTCGGGCGCGCCCTCCGGCTGCTTTCCTTGGCCGCCCCGGCTTATACCCGTGCGGACCTCCCCTCCGCGGAGGAGGCCGGACGGCTGAAACGAGCAGTGCAGTCGCACAGCAGGAGGAGCTGGCTCGTCAACGGCGACTGCAAGTCCGAGGCGGTGACGGCCTTTGTGCTGCTGCGGCGGTGTGGCCTGAAAGCCACACTCCACGTCGGTGTGCATGAACACCCGTTCGCCCTGCACGCGTGGACGGCCTCGGGCGGCCTGTGCATCCCCGACGCGGATCCGCGGGGGCGCGCCTTCACACCGGTGCTCTCGATCGACTGCGGAGGACAGTGACATGGATGCGCTCCGCCTCGACTGGGCCGGGGGCGCACCGAGGCTCCGGACCAACGAGGCCATGGCGCGTCAGGGACTCGTGACGACGGTCTCCACGCGGGCCGGCACCGCGGCCGTCGTCGGCTGGGTCGGCTCGGCCCGCGACCGGGCGGCGGGCGCGCGCGGCCTCCTCGACGACTCCGACAGGCAGGGGGCCGCCGCGCCCGTGCCCGCCGGCGACTACGCGGCTGTTCTGGTGTACCGCGACCGCATCCTCCTCACGCGCGACGAGCAGGCACGCATCCCGCTGTTCTTCAAGGAGTCCGGTGGCCGCGTGAGTGCCGTGAGCACCTCGGTGCGCTGCCCGGGAAGCGTCACGGAGCTGGAACCCCGCTACTTCTGCCGCTACCTCACCGGGAACATGGCACAACCGCACTGGGACCTCACCCCATTCGCCGGGGTGCACCGCGTCCTCGGCGGCGAGGTGGTCGAGCTGTCCCGCACCGGGCAGCTGCGCAGTCGTACGCTGCGCCGCGCCCATCGGGCCAACGACCCGCCCGAACCGACCGCAGACGGCTCCTGCCTCGATGAGGCCGCGCAGGAGCTGCGCCGCGCGCTGGAGAACGCTGTCGGCCGCCGCATGGCTACGACGACGGCATGCCATGTCTCGGGCGGCACCGACTCCACCAGCGTCGCGCTGCTCGCCGCACGCCTGCTGGCCGCGGAACTGGGCGGCGCCGGGGACCTGGTCCTGCTCGCCGGGCGTTTCTCCCACGGGGAGCTGGCCGCGGAGCGGCCGTACCTCGACATCGCGCTGGAGGAGATCCGCCGTCACGCACCCGCGGCCCGCCCGGTGATCGTCGATGCCGACGACGTGGCCGACTTCGACGACTTCCAGCATCACGCGGGAGACGCCGACGAGCCTCATGCGCACGCCTTCCGCGCCCCGTTCTGGGCCAGGCTGCACGCCGCGGCCGCGGAACTGGGCTGTGACGCGCTCCTGACCGGCTGCGGAGCCGATCCGATCGCGGACGCCAACCCGTTCCACCTGCACCGGCTGGCCCGCACGGGAGCGCTCCGGCAGATGACCGAGCAGGCGCGCGCCTGGGCCACGGGAAGCGAGCGGGGCTTGTGGGACATCGTCCGCGCCTACGTGGTGCAGCCGGCCGTTCCGCTGGCAGCCGAACGGATCACCGCGCTCCTCCGCGGCGGAACGGTGCTCGGCGGCCTCGGCACCTTCAACCGCCCCAGATGGCTGCGAGCCGGATTCGCGCGCGCTCACGGCTATCGGGACGCGGGCATCGCGGAGAGCCGGTTCGTGTTCGGGCACAGGCCGGAACGGTCGCTCTACGACGCAGCCAATTACGTCGCCGCTCCCGACCTGCTGTCCTGGCAGCGCGCACGTCGGGACGGGTTCTTCCTCTCGCACCCCTTCCTCGACCCCGAGGTCGTCGCCACGATGAGCCGCTTGCCCGCCGCAGCCACGTTCCAGCCGGGCCGTCCGAAGGCCGTTCTCCGTGCGGCCATGGCGCATCTGCTCCCGGCCCCGATCCGCGGCAGGACGGTCAAGGTGCCCTTCGACGACCTCTATGCCCGCGGCCTGCGGACCCACGGCGACGAACTCATCGCCCTGTGCCGCTCCGCCCGGCATCCGCTGATCGCGGAGATGTTCGACGTCGAGACGCTGTGCCGGGCCGTGCGGGAGGCCCAGCTCGGCCTGGGGGACGCGCACTCCTGGGATCGCCTGAACAGCTCGCTCGCCCTGGTGGCCTGGCTGGAGCGACTGGACCGGCGTTCCGGCGAACCCGACACGACAGTGCCCGTTACCGCTGCCTCTTGACGTCCCACAGGGTCCGCTCGACCGGGCCGGTGACGAGGTTGACGAGGCCGTACCGGCTTGACACCTCGCGGTTTTCCTCATCGCCGAGCTCGCGATTTTCCTCGCCTTTTCGCGTAATGGTTGCCTGCACGCGCGCGCCGTGCGTGCCGAACGTCCAGTAGACGGTGACGAAACGCGGGTCCCTCGTGCGTTCGTCAAGCGCATTGTTCTCATGCACCCGGGCCCGGTAGATGAGCGAGTCAAGACCGATCTTCTGTTGCTCCTTCACCCATCCAGGGACGTTTCCCCTACGCCAGGAGTACGCCACGAAGTCGAGCGGTGACTTCAGCACGAGCTGGTCCTTGCGCGCGAGGCTCGCGGTGGCATAGAACTCCACCTGGTCGTACGGCGTGTTCATGGGAATTTGCACCACCATTCGCGTGGCGTAGGTGTCGTTCGACTCAATCCAACTTCCATAGGACATCCACGGTTTTGCCTCGATCAACTCGCCGGGCTGGTGCACCTCCCGGCGGGAAAGCGGGTCCCAGTCCGCGGAGTTGGGCCACTGCTCGGCATCGGTTCGCCACTGCCGGCGGAGCCGGTCCTTCGGGCTCAGCGGCACCCTTTTCCCCATGGCGTGGAACTCGGTGCCGAGCACGTAGAAGCCCACGTCGCCGTGGTTCCGGATAGCGATGTCGACCGGTACGGCGAATGCCGTGCGGTTCTTGCTCAGTACCGGCTTACCCATGGACACCGTGATGAGAGGCTGGGTCCGTCGCTGGTACGGCTGAAAGAGGTTCTGGTAGCCGAAATTGCCGACCGCGATGACCGAGGAGACGATCAGCGCGGCAGCCACCCGTTTCGGAGCGGGGATCACGACCGACGTCCGCCACACCGCGACGACGGCGAATGCCGAACCCGCCGCGAGCGCGCTGAACAGCGCTTGGTAGATCGCGGACTCGCCGTCCTTGACCGTCTGCGCCAGGAGCAGGGCGTTGGTCAGCAAGGCCGCGAAGGTGCCGATCAGCGCGACCAGGCCGGAGTAGGGGAAGCTCTGCCGGGTGCAGTGGTCCAGGACCGCGGCGGCGCCCACGAGCGTGGTGAACGAGACCACGAGAAGGACGGCACCGGTGAGGCGGCCGGCGAAGGTCAGATCATGGACGAAGTCCTCGAGGCCGATCTGAGCCAACAGCAGCGTGGTCATGAGCAGGACCAGCACGATCACTGCCAGGGCCACCCGCGACTGCCAGGTTCTCAGCGAGGGCCGTCGCATTTTCGGGTGCGAGCCGGAGTGACCCTTGGGGGGAGTACGCACGCGATCACCTCCTGAGGCCGCCGGTCGTGCCCTCCGCGTAGGCAGCGCGGATTCAGGAGATCTGCCGCCGCGCCGGGGTTCGTGCACCATCGTCCGTGGCGATCCATCGGGTCGCCATCCGGAGGCCCCCGCGCGTGCGAGCCGGTGGTCGGCCAGGTGGGCAGTTGCCGCGCTCCGGGAGGCACCACTGTCTGACACTGTTCGATCGCGGCAGCACGGTCACCGGACAGTTCGGAGTCGAGGGACGACGCCTTCCGCCGACTGGCTAGAAGAGGCGGGCGCGCATGTGGTGCGTGAGGCTCTCGAGGATCTCGCGCAGCCACGGGCTGCGGACGGCCGGCAGCCGGACCAGGGTGTGCTGGAACGCTCCCGGGTCGGCCCGGAACAGGTGACTCGGGCGCGGCGCCGGCGGGTCGTCACGGAGGACGCCGTCGGGCATGCCGCCCGACGCGGGTACGGGCAGGTACGGCTCGGGGCAGGCCAGCCACAGCCACACCCCGAACGGCAGCGGCACCTGGTATGCCGAGGCGGCCGGGCCGGCCGGGATCCAGGTCTCCCCCGTCTGAGGATGGGTCGGCACGAGGAGGATCTCGGCGTCCGCGTCGGGCACGGGCCGCCCCGGTCCGGCCAGGACGGCGCGCCGCGCCGGCGGACCTGCGGGCAGAAGGGCGTCGAGAGCGCGTTGGAACACTTCCGCGATCAGGCCGTCCGGGACGGTTACCGGCCGGCCTTCCGAGGCCGCCAGCAGGTGGGCGAGCGCCCGGCCGGCTGCCGCCTCCCACCGCGGGCTCCAGGACCACCGGTGGTTCACCCCCGCCTCCGATCCCCACGTGGCGATCGGTTCGAACGGGGGCGTGCGCTTCCCGTCCGCCGTCAGCTCCGCCCAGGAGAGCGGTGCAGTGTCGGCACCACCGACGGGGAGGCGGCGTACGGCGCCCGGGACGAGCCACACCGCCTGCCAGAGCGAGCAGTCGTCGATCCGGCTCGCCACGGGCCGGCCGCATGCCTCGCACGCCATGTTGGGGCCGTCGCCCCCGTCGAGGCCGCAGCAGTAGCCGCCGCCTTTCTCCGGGATCAGCAGGGTGCCGCGGGTATCTCCGGGTGCGATGACGATCGCGCCGGGCTCGCCGTCGGACAGGGCGTATACCGACGCGTAGATGCCGCGGGCCGCCGCCTCGTCCGGATCGATGTCCTCCCACCTCCGCCACGGCGGCCCCCAGGGCTCCGGGTCCACGGCGAACGTGCCCGACTCCATGAGCACCGGGAGCTGAATCCCGTTCCCGTACTTCTGATGGGCGTGGGCCGGCAGGGCGACCTGGGACAGCGGGGTGGTCAGCCTGGCGCCACACCCCGCACACACGAAAACGAACAAATGACCTCCGCCTGGGAACAGGGGCATCGTCGCAGCTCGGCGGCGGCCGGCCAACGTGTTTTCGTCCGCCGCGGGGCCGGAGCGCCGCTGGGGTCGACTGGTAGGCGGCCGCGCACCGCCTACCAATCCTCGGCGCGCCGTCGGCAACGTCGCCGGCGGCCGCCGCTCCGGGTGAGACTCAAGCAGCGTTCGAATCCTTGGTGTGCTGTGACGCCTCCCGAAGAGGTGAGCGGCTGCGGTCCGTTCTCCGGGACGTGGCCGCCCCGCGATGCTTGATGTTGACGGCCGAAGCCCTCGCCAGCGCCACGGGGTTCAAGAAGCGCAGCGGACCGATCAGGCGGGAGGCAAACAGATGCATGTGCCGCGCCACCGACTCGTCGCGCGCTGCCGCCGAATACATCAGCCGCTCCAAGGGATTGAGCGGACGGGCCGTGGCGAAGTCGGCGGCCAGGTACTGGTAACCGCGCAGTCGGCGCCGGTGTCTGCGTGCGTACACCACGAGCGCCCTGCCGAGGTCGCCCCGGCCGGTTGCGGCCGAGGCGACCGCCTCTGCAAGCCATTGCGCGGACTGCAGCGCCCACCCGCATCCCACTCCCCACAGGGGATCGCTGGTCAGGGCGGCGTCGCCGATGAACGCGACGCCCGGTGCGGTCGGCTTGCGGCTGTGAAGCGGGTAGTTGACGGTGCCGATGATCTTCGTGATGCGCTCGGCGGAGTCGATCGGCGGTGCCTCGGGCAGGGCGCGGACGCATTCGAGGAAGCTGCCCTCCAGGTCTTCCCGGAAGGCCGGCAGCCGCTTCTTGTCCGGGAGCACGGCGAGGACCGTCACCCCGTCGTCGTTCGGGAACGCGTACGCCATGTCGGGTTCGAGGAACCAGACGTGACTGATCCCGCCGGGCAGCGGAAGATTGCGGAAGTGCGCTAGATAGCCGAATCGCGCGTTCTCGTACAGCCGAGCAGGCACCCCGGCGAACTTCGCCACGGCCGAGTCCTTCCCATCGGCGCCGACCACCAGGCGGGCCCGGATCTCGCGCTCGCCCTCTGGTGTCGATGCGCGCACCCCCACGGTTCGCCCGGCTTCCCTGACCAGCCCGGTCACCTGGTGATTGAGGAGCAGATCGACGCCGGGGGTCTCCGCCGCATGGGACCTGATCAACGGGTCGAGAGTGCTGCGCCGAATGTTGTACCCGTACGGTAGCTCGGGGCCCGCCGGCGCGGCCCTCGGCTCGATCCATCCCCAGCGGGTGTACCAGCGGGCCTTGTTGCGGACGGCTCCCGCCTTCTCGAGAGCGGGGATGAGGCCGAGTTCGTCCAGCACCGGGTAGGCGTTGGCCGTGAGGGAGTGGGTGCAAAGCACCTTGTACGCCTCGGGGTCCGCGCGGCGTTCCAGCAGTGCGACGCGGACACCGCGTCGAGCGAGCAAGATCGCCGCGGCGCTGCCGGCGAGGCTCGCTCCGCTGATGACGACGTCGTAGTCGAATCCCGCACTCTCAGGCTTGGTCATGCGCTGATCCCCCCTTTGGGGTGTGGTGCCGTTCGTGGGAGTGGTGCAGTGCCACTGCTGTCAGGAACATGATCAATTGTCAAGAGTTGCGGAGCGTGTGATGTGTGATGCGTGATCAGGCTGCGGCGGCGAAGGGCGCCGCACCACGTTCGCGCGGCTCACCGAAAGCACACTTCGGGCAGGGTGGTCCCCTCTGCCCTGGCACGAGTCCCGGACCGCATTCGGTCTCGACCTGCCCGCCGCGTGCTCCCGTGCCGCGCCCACTGCTTCACGTACGTGCACCAACGAAACAGGTCCCTACCTCTTTTGAGGTAGGGACCTTGTGGAGCGCCCGGCAGGCCTTGCACCTGCATCTCCCACCGGTTGGTGGACGTCTTTCCTTGGACCACAGACGCGCGACTCCCACCCGCTGTTCGCGAGCGAAGCTGCACCATGGTCATACCGGATGCGTGAGACCGCTCTGAACATGTCACCTTCACCCGGCCCTGCTGTGCCGTACGCAGGGTGGTTTCAAAGGCCTATGGAGTGTTCACGTACCTTGACCGGGTGATTGCGAGTAACGATCAGCCGCTGATCGCCGGCCGCTACCTTCTGGACCAGCGGCTCGGCAGCGGCGGCATGGGAACGGTGTGGCGCGCGACCGATCAGCTGTTGCAGCGCACCGTCGCGGTGAAAGAGCTGCACCTGGCCGACGACGGGCCGGCACGGCAGGAACACGTGAGCCGCGCGTTGCGGGAGGCACGCACGATCGCGCGGGTCAGCCATCCGCATGTGGTCGACGTCTACGACCTCGTCGAGCACGGGCAGCGGCTGTGGATCGTCATGGAGCTGGTCGATGGCCCCTCACTCGCCCAGCACTTGGACACCGCCGGGCCCCTCCCCGTTCCCCGGGTAGCGGAGATCGGGCTGCAGCTGCTGGCTGCCCTCGATGCCGTCCACGCCGTCGGCGCGTTGCACCGCGACGTCAAACCGGCCAACATCCTGCTCCGCGGTGACGGCAGCGCGGTGCTCAGCGACTTCGGAATCGCGGCCCTGCTCGACGCCGAAACCTCCACCTCCACCGGCAGCCTGCTGGGCTCCGCGGCCTTCATCGCGCCCGAACGGCTGCTCAACCAGCCCGCGGGACCGGCCTGCGACCTCTTCTCCCTGGGCACCACGCTCTGCCTGCTGGCCACCGGCGTCTCCCCGTTCGACCGGCCGTCCTCCGCCGCCGTCCTGCAGGCCGTCGCTCACGAGGAACCGCACATCCCTGACGCCGCCGGACCGCTGGCCCCGCTCATCGAAGACCTCCTGCGCAAGAACCCCGGGGACCGGCCCAGCTCCACCGACGCGGCCAACAGCCTGCGCCGGCTCGGCAACCGGGACGGCGCAACCCTCCGGCACACCCTCCCCGGCCCCAGCACCCCACGCCGGCCCCGCCGCCGGCTGAAGGCGGCAGCCGTGTCCGCCACCGCGCTGCTTGCCGTGGCCGCCATCGCCGGCTACCTGGTCACCCGCCCGCCTGCCCCACGTCCGGCGACTGGTGAAGCCCGCACCGCACCGCACGCGTCTGCGGACGCCGTCATGCGCGCACCGGACGACAAGAACCAATACTGGGTGTTCTCCGGCTCCAACTACATCCTCGAACGGATCACCGGCGGACAACACACGCAACGGCGGATCCTCGGCCCCAAGCCACTGGCCAACTGGACGAGCATGGCAGACCTGCCGGGCTTCGCGCACGGGATCGACGCGGTGATGCCCGTGCCGGATGTCCGGAACCGGTACTGGGTGTTCTCCGGCGACCAGTACATCGAGATACAGGTGGACGACGGACAACACGCCGACCGACGCACCCAGGACCCAAGGCCACTCACCAACTGGACGAGCATGGCCGACCTACCGCGCTTCACCCACCGGATCGACGCCGTCATGCAGGTCCCGGACGCCCGGAACCGGTACTGGGTGTTCTCCGGCAACCAGTACATCGAGATACAGGTCGACGACGGACAACACACCGACCGACGCACCCAGGACCCAAGGCCACTCACCAACTGGACCAGCTTCGCCGACCTACCGCGCTTCACCCACCGGATCGACGCCGTCATGCCGCTGCCGGAGGACGACAACACCTACCGCGTGTTCTCCGGCAACCGGTACATCGAGATACGGGTCAACGACGAGCAGCATGCGGACCAGCGCGTCCTCGGACCGAAAGCCCTCACACCACCGAGACGGCTACCCACCGGATGAGACGTTCGACCCGTGGGAAACAGCGGCCTACGGCCAAATCCTGGGGTTCAGGTGGGGGCTTACGCCAAGAACGGTGTCATGCGGGGATGGTGGCTCCGGCAGCTGTGGGAGCGGTGAGGCGACGCCATCACCAAGGCCCCGCCCGGCTCTCCGGGAGGGCCCAGGTCAGTGACGTGGCGCTCAGGCTGTGAGCCCCTCGATCGCCACGGGAAGGTGACGGGGGCCGCGCAGCACCGCGTTGGCGCGGTACGGGGGCGGGTCCTCGAGCAGGCCGGAGAACTTGACCCGGCGGAACAGTTCGGGCACCGCCACATGGAGTTCTATACGGGCGAGCGGGGCGCCGAAGCAGTAGTGGATGCCGGTGTAGAAACCCAGGTGCTCGTTGTCCTTGCGGTCGGGGTCGAATCGGTCGGGGTCCTCGAAGCGTTTGGGGTCGCGGTTGGCCGCGGCCAGCATGAGCCAGACCGGCGAGCCCTTGGGGATCATGGTGCCGGCGACCTCGATGTCGGCCAGGGCGGTGGTCCACGGGACGAACTGGACCGGGGGCTCGTACCGCAGCACTTCCTCGATGAGCGGGACGGCCAGTTCCGGGTCCTTCTGGAACCGCTCGAGGACGTCGGGGTGGCGCAGCAGGGTGAGGGTCGTATTGGTGATCGCGTTGACGGTGGTCTCGTGGCCGGCGACCAGGAGCAGCACCGCGGTGGCCTCCAGGTCTATCGGTGTCATGGTGGGGGCGAGCGCACTGAGTATCCCCGGTCCGGGGTGGCGGCGTTTGGTCTCGATCAGATCGGTCAGGTAGGCGCCCAGGTCCTGGCGAGCCTGCTGCGCCTTTTCCACGCCGTTGTCGCCGCCGGGCTGAGGATCGACTCCGGACGCCAGGGCGTCGGCCCAGACGTGGAAGCGCGGTTCGTCCTCGCGCGGCACGCCGAGGACTTTGCAGATGGCCGTGACGGGAAGGGGGTAGGAGAAGTCCTCGACGATGTCGACCTGGTCCTTGCCTTCGAAGGCGTCGAGCAGCTCGGTGACGACCTTGGCCAGCTCTCCGCGCAGGCCGTCGAGGAATCTGGGGCTGTGCGGGGGACCGAACGGGCGGTTGATGGTGTCGCGCAGCCGGTCGTGCACCGGCGGGTCGGTGAAGATGAAGCTGGGCGGCAGGCCGCTCTCTTCGGGCGGTTGCCCGGGGCGGGCCTGGCCGGGTGGGCGGTTGCGCGTGTCGTTGCTCAGCCGCGGGTCGTTGGCCAGGTTCCGCACCTCGTAGTACGTGCTGACCAGATAGGTGCCGTCGTCCTCCCGCCTGACCGGCGTCTTGCGCAGTTCCGCGTAGAGCGGGTACGGATCGGCTCGATGGGCGTAGTCGGTGATCTGCGCGGAGATAGTGCCGGGCGTCATGGCGTCTCCTCGGGACTCCGGGCGGTACAGGGCCGGTGATCAGGCGTGCGACGGAACGAACTCGACGCGCCGCTCGCTCGGTGAGTGACCCGTCAGCGTGACGGTGGGCCCGTGGGTGGGCAGGTGGGGGTCGGGGAAGGCCGGGTCGACCGGCTGCAGCTTTTCGATGCGACGGTCGACCGAGTGGTACTCCGGCGGGAACGGCGCGCCGGACTCGATCTGCTGCTGATAGAACGCCAGCCACTTGGCTCCGTCGAAGGACGCCGCGGCGATGACGCGGCCGCGGTACCCGTACACCGCGACGAACCGCTGCTCGGCGAGCGTCCCCTGGGCGACGACCAGTTGGTCGCCCAGCGAGGGCACTCCCACCGACTTGATGTTCACACCGAACTGGGAGGACCAGAACATCGGCATCCACAGGTGCGGACGGCGCTCGGGACCTGCGCAAATCATGTTGTGGGCGGCGATCCCGGCCTGTTCGACCGCGTTGCCCCAGTGCTCCAGTGACAGGAACTGGTAGTCGAACAGCGGGTGGGGGCTGCGTGCGACATCGCCGGCGGCGTAGATGTCGTCGGTGACGATGCCGTTGACGTCGAACACCCGGCACCCGGCGTCGCACGCGATCCCCCGGGGACCCGCGGCCACCCCCGAGCCGGCGAGCCATTCGGTGTTGCGGAGGGAGCCGAGCGAGACGACCGCGACCTCCACGTCGATCGCCGTACCGTCGGACAGATGGGCGCGCCTGAGCCGTCCGCAATAGTCGCCTTCAAGGGCGGTGACGCTGACGCAGCAGCGCAGGTCGACTCCTTTACCGCGCTGCAGCCGGTCCGCGACCGCGCCGATCACTCCGCCAAGGGCGCCCACCAGCGGTGCCGGGGCGCGTTCGGCGACCGTGACCTCGAGGCCCAACTCCCGGCAGGCGGAGGCGACCTCGGAGCCCGTGAAACCGGCGCCGATCACCAGCACCCGGGACGGGCGGCCGGTCAGCTTCCGGATCAGGCGCGCGGAGTCGTCGCGGGTGCGCAGTACGAAAACCCCGTCGAGCGCGGCCTCTTCCGGGTGGAACCAGGGCCGCGCCCTGGTCCCGGTGGTGATCAGCAGGCGGTCGTAGGGGACGGTGTCGCCGTTCACCAGACGGACCCGCTTGGCGTTCCGGTCCAGGCCCTCGGCGGCGACCCCCAGCCGCCATTCGGCATCGATGTCGCGCCGCCGCGGCAGCGCCGTGTCCTCGGGCCGTGCCCGCCCGAGCAGCGCCTGTTTGGACAGCGGCGGCCGGTCGTAGGGTTCGTACGGCTCGTCTCCGATCATGGTGAGAGATCCGGTGAAGCCCTTGTCGCGCAAGGTCTCCGCCGCACGCAGACCGGCCAACGAGGAACCGACGACGACAATGCGGCCCTCCCGCCGCAGGACCTCGACGTCCGTGTCAGCCGACATGGGGCTCCACCCTCTTCGTCGGCTCATCGGAGTAGTCGACGAGGATGGCCTGTACCGGGCAGGCGGCGGCGGCCTTTTCCACCCGGTCGCTTTGTGCCTCGTCGAAGCGAGGCGAGAACAGCAGCGCTTCGTCCCCGTGCAGGGAGAAGACGTCCGGAGCGAGAAAGACACACTGCGCGTATCCCTGGCACCGGTTGAGATCGACGACAAGCCTCATCTGGAACCCGCTCCCTGCTCAGGCCGCGGTGGCCGCAAGCTCCCCAGCCCTTGCGCTCGGTTCACACGATCGGTCGGCATGCCTCTCCTTCAGGATCGGCGCGTTCGGAGCGGCTCGCAAACGGGCCGGGGGGCTTGAGAACCGTCTTTCAATCGACTGGGATCGGTTGGTTCTTGCTGGTCAGGCACGGTTTTCGATCGAGGTGCGGGAGGGATGCGGCGTCTTGTGTCTGCTTGCTGGTCGAGGGGTGTCAAGGGGTGTGCGGTGAAACTGCCCCGCCTTGGCCGGACCCGGGCATCCCCTGCTCAGCGGCCGTCCGGTGATCGGTGGCCTGCAGCGCCACGATGGGAGCACAGAGCGAAGTCCGGAGGTAGAGATGACGACGGGCAGAGAACGGGTCCCTGACCACGGCACGGCCCTGACCGGCGGTGTTGCTTCATGGATCTCGACGCCGCCCGCCGTGAGTTCGGGCAGCGGCTCACCCTGACTCTCGGCGTCGCCCTCGACTGCCGCGACAAGGTACGCGCCGGAGGCACGCTGCTGTTCATGAGCGGCACCGGCGGCCGGCGGCCCGGCGTCGGCTGACCGTCGTGTCCGCCCGCACGGCCGCGATGTCCGCCCTCACCGCCAATCTGGCGCTCGGGCCGGCGCCGATCCGGGTGAACCTCATCGCTGCCGGATTCGTCGACACGCCGCCGATCCCTTCACGCCCGCGGGTGGCGGCTCGTCCTATCGCGGGAAATTCGGTGGTCAATATGCGCACCGCACGCTGAAGGGCATCGGTCACAATGTGCTCCAAGAGGCACCCGGGGCCTTCGCTCAGGCCATCGTGGACGTCGATGACTTTTGCACGGCCGAGCGGCGGCCGCCGAAGTGACGATGACCAACCCGGCGAGACGCAGGCGGGGCCCTCGACTCATCGACCGACATGGAAAGCCAGGATAATCGCCCATAGGATGGACATTACGGGCGCACTGATGTGCCGGACAGGCACGTGAAGACGGGTGCGGAAGGGCGATCGACTGGGAACGGGATGCCCTATGGATCAGGCCGCCGGTCCAGCGCGGACCGTCATCCTGACCGTGGACGACGATCCGGGCGTGTCGCGTGCGGTCGCCCGCGATCTGCGACGTCGCTACGGCGAGTTGTACCGCATCGTACGTGCGGAGTCCGGCGAGTCCGCCCTTGCCGCCCTGCGTGAGCTGAAGCTGCGCGGCGCCCCCGTCGCAGTGATCGTGGCCGACTACCGGATGCCGAAGATGAACGGCCTGGAGTTCCTCGAGCGGGCTCTCGACATCCACCCCGGCGCCCGGCGGGTGCTGCTGACCGCGTACGCGGACACCGACGCGGCCATCGACGCGATCAACATCGTCGACCTGGACCACTACCTCCTCAAGCCCTGGGAACCGCCGGAGGAGAAGCTCTACCCCGTCCTCGACGATCTCCTGCTGGCCTGGCGGGCCGGCGACCACCGGCCGGTGACCGTCACCAAAGTCGTCGGACACCGCTGGTCGGCGCGGTCGACGGCCGTACGGGAGTTCCTGGCCCGCAACCAGGTGCCCTACCGCTGGTACTCGTCCGAGGATCCGGAAGGCCTACGGCTGCTGAGCGCCGCGGGACAGGAGGGCCTGCGGCTCCCGCTGGTGATCGCCCCGGACGGCACGGCCCTCATCGAGCCCGAGGACCGGGAGCTCGCCGCCCGGGTCGGCCTCGCGACGACGCCGACGACCGACTTCTACGACCTGGTCATCATCGGCGGCGGACCAGCCGGTTTGGGTGCGGCGGTATACGGGGCCTCCGAGGGCCTGCGGACCGTCCTCGTGGAACGCTCCGCAACCGGGGGCCAGGCGGGCCAGAGCTCGCGCATCGAGAACTACCTCGGCTTCCCGGATGGCGTGTCCGGGGCACAGCTCACCGACCGGGCTCGGCGTCAGGCATTGAAGTTCGGTGCCGAGCTGCTGACCACCTGCGAGGTCACCGGGCTGGAGGTCAACGGTTCGTCGCGCGTCGTCCGCTTCTCGGACGGCTCCGCCGTCGCCGCGCACTCCGTGATTCTCGCGACAGGCGTGTCGTACCGGCAACTGGACGCTCCCCGCGTGTCCGAGTTGACCGGCTGCGGAGTGTTCTACGGCTCGGCCCTGACCGAAGCGGCCGCATGCCAAGGGCAGGACGTGTACATCGTCGGTGGCGCGAACTCCGCCGGTCAGGCCGCGATATACCTGGCCCGGAGCGCCAAGTCGGTCACCGTACTGGCGCGTGAGCGGTCCTTGTCCACCTCGATGTCGCACTACCTTCTCCAGCAGGTCGATGAGACGCCCACGATTTCCGTGCGCGCCCACACGGTCGTGGACGCCGCCCACGGCTCGCGCCACCTGGAACAGATCACCCTGCGCGACACGGCGACCGGCCACACCGAACTCGTCGACGCCCAGTGGATGTTCGTCTTCATCGGCGCGGCCCCGCTGACCGACTGGCTGGAGGGCATGGTGCTCCGGGACTCCCGCGGGTTCATCCTGACCGGCCCCGATCTGACCGCGGACGGGCGCCCGCCGCCCGACTGGGAGTTGGACCGGTCGCCCTACCACTTGGAAACCAACGTCCCGGGCGTGTTCGTGGCCGGAGACGCGCGCGCCGAGTCCGCCAAGCGTGTCGCTTCCGCGGTGGGGGAGGGAGCCATGGCGGTCATGCTCGTCCACCGATATCTGGAGCAGTCATGAACGGCCGGCCGATGCCGTGCAGTCAGCAGGAACTCGGCACGCTGTTCCTGTTCGAGAAGCTTGCCCCCGACCAGCTCTCCCTCCTCTGCCGCGAAGGCCGTGTGGAGGAGTTCGAACCCGGCCCCGTGTACGGAGAAGGCGACCCGGCCACGTGTTTCTACGTGCTGCTCGAAGGGACCCTCGTTCTCTCGCGCCGGATCGGCGACTACGACGTGGAGACCAACCGGAGCTCCAGCCGCGGAGTCTATGCGGGAGCCTTCCAGGCCTACCTGGGAGACCGCCTGGAGCAGGTCTACAACAGCTCCCTGCGTGTCATCGAGCCCTCGCGCTTCTTCGTGCTGCCCGCGGAGACCTTCGCCGCGATCATGCGTGAGTGGTTTCCCATGGCCGTGCACCTGCTGGAAGGCCTCTTCTTCGGCGTCAAAAGCGCCCAGGAGGCGGTCGGCCAGCGAGAACGGCTCCTGGCTCTCGGGTCACTGTCCGCCGGGCTGACCCACGAGCTGAACAACCCGGCCGCCGCGGCCGTGCGCGCCACCTCCGCACTCCGCGAACGTGTGGCCGGAATGCGCCACAAGCTCGGCATCATCGCGGCCCGCCCGTACCAGGGTGACACCCTGAAGACGCTCATCGACATCCAAGAACGGACCGCCGAGCGCGTCGCCAAGGCCACCGACCTGAGCCCGCTGGAAGCCTCGGACCGGGAGGACGCCCTCTCCGACTGGCTCGACGACCATGGCATCGCGGACGGCTGGCAGCTCGCGCCGACCTTCGTACAAGCCGGCCTCGACACCGACTGGCTGTCCCGGGTCGCCGCGGCCTTGGATGACGACACCCTCGAAGGTGCCGTGCGCTGGCTCAACTACACCGTCGAAACCGAGCTGTTGATGAACGAGATCGAGGAGTCGACCACCCGCGTCTCGGCGCTCGTCACCGCGGCCAAGCAGTACTCGCAACTCGATCGAGCGCCCCATCAGGTCACCAACGTCCATGAACTGCTGGACAGCACCCTGCTGATGCTTTCCGCGAAAATCGGCCCCCACATCACCGTCGTCAAGGACTACGACCGCGGCCTGCCGAAGATCCCGGCCTACCCCAGCGACCTCAACCAGGTGTGGACGAATCTGATCGACAACGCCGTCTCGGCGATGAACAGTACGGACACCGGCGGCACGTTGACCGTACGCACCGCGCGGGACGGCGACCTTCTGCTCGTCGAATTCTGCGACACCGGCCCCGGTGTCCCCGCGGAAATCCGCGACCGCATCTTCGACCCCTTCTTCACCACCAAACCGATGGGTGAGGGTACGGGTCTCGGCTTGGACATCTCGTGGCGCATCATCGTCAACAAACACAAGGGGGACCTGCGGTTCCATTCCGTCCCCGGCGACACCCGTTTCCAGGTGCGCCTTCCGCTGGCCTCCGCCGACCCCCTTTCCCCACAGGAGCCGTCATGAGTTCACTGCCCGGGATTGACCCCTCGGTCCCACCCACCGGAAATGGCTGCGCCGAGTGCGACGCCAGTGGCGGCTGGTGGTTCCACCTGCGACGCTGCGCACAGTGCGGCCACATCGGTTGTTGCGACGACTCACCCGCCAAGCACGCGACGGCCCACGCCCGGGACACCCGGCACCCGGTGATCCGCAGCTTCGAACCGGGCGAAGCCTGGTTCTACAACTACGACACCTCGGAGGTGTACGCCTCGGGCCCGGCCCTGGCTCCCCCGGAGAGCCACCCGGCCGATCAGCCCACCCCCGGGCCCGCGGGACGAGTTCCGAAGGACTGGGCCAACCAGCTGGGATAGGCAAACCGGGCTTGCTCGGTGACGCCCCCCCCCGCCTCGACGAGGCCGCCCGGGCCCGCTACGCCACCGGGCTGAGCGCTGTCAGGTTGTGGGACCAGCGCCCCACGCGTTCTGGAGCGCCGGCTCCACATCTTCCCCGAGAACGACGTACGCCATCGCGCCCGGCAGGGTAGGCAGCGCAGCCCAGTGCGTCACGGTTTCCTCACTGGCAAGGCCGTAAGACAGACGGACGACCCCGTCGGAGTCGACGAAGCAGTCTCTGTGCTCCGTCCCGTCCTCACTCCAGTGCAGGGTCGTGAAGTACATCGGCCTCACCAGCCAAAATTCCTCACCCAACGCCGTATCGGACTCAGCGGCGCCATCAGCTGGATACCGGCCCGTGATCGCCGCCGCCACCGGGATCCCGCTCCGAGGCAGCCTCTCGCGTACGTCAACCCACGTCACCGTGGTGTTCAGTTCGGTCATCTCCACCCTCACTCAGCCACTCGCCAAGTCGGCTTCCACCCATACGCCGGCGCATCGGCAAGGGCACTGCCCCGACCTCGGCAACTAGCAAGACCGCCCGCCGCTCGCGAGGGTTGCCCGGGCCGGAACGGCAGGGCGGCAAGCCGGCTATCCCGACGTTGGCCCATCGGACAGAGCCTAGGAGGCGCACGTTCCGCGCGACCCCGATCGACTCCGCGTCGCCCGGTAAGCGCCGGCGAGGTGCTGTTGCAGGCGGGCGTGGCGGAACTGGTAGACCGCGCCGGCTTGGCGGAGCACGCCGCGCTGGTAGGCGTCTTCGAGGAAGGTGACGACGGACCACGGCAGTCGGCCGGTCAGCGGCAGCCAGATGCGCGCGAAGACCGTCCACTGACCCCAGGCGGTCAGACTGAACGCGTAGCCGAGGGCGCCGCCGAGCCCGCTGATGACGCCGAGCTTGAGCGCGGCCGTGAGATTCCAGACGACCGGGCCCAGGATCGCCGACATCGGCAGGATCACCAGCATGGATCCGAAGCCGACCATGAGTCCGAACGTGGGAGCCCAGACGAGGAGTTGGGTGACGACCGTCCGGCAGTTCGTGCGCAGGAGGCTGACCGGATTGACGGCGGACCGGACGTCGAGAGCGGTTTCGAAGAGGGTCAGGAGGCCGAGGGCGGGTCCGGCTCCCAGCGCGAACATCAGGCCGTAGATGATGCCGTCGCCGAAGCCGGCGGCCACTACGGTCTGGATGTTGATGTGGAACAGGACGCCGTTGAGCGCTGCGCGTACGAAGCCGTAGCCGGCGCCGAACAGGAACCCGCAGAGCAATCCGATCACCAGTCGGCGGAGGGATCTCCGCCTGGTCTTCCCTTCCCTGCCGAAGATCTTCATGCGCACGGCGGACGGCTCCACGGCCGCGTCCTTGGCCGCGACCAGGATCCAGTACGCGATCGCGAACAGGAGCCCGGAGAGGGGCCCCGCCACCAGTCCGTCCGCGAGCTGGAAGGCGAAGGAGTCGAAGAGGGTGCCGACGACACCGTCGACGAGCCCGATGGTCAGACAGATCACCAGCGCGGTCGACAGTGTGCGCGTGGTGCGGCGCAACCCGTGACCGAGCCGCCACCACTCCAGGTCGGGGGTGTCGAGCCGGGTCAGGTGGTGGGCCAGGTAGCCGAGCCAGTACTGGGCGCGTTCCGGGTCGAAGGCGCGGCGCGGCCCGCTGCCGGGGCGGTGCTCGGGCCGAGGGCGGTAGACGGTGGCAGTGAAGTTGTCGAGAAGGTGGTCCTCCAGCTCCTGGGGTCGGCCGAATCGCCGGGTGTCCAGGAGCGAGGCCGGGTCGTTGTCGGGGGTGTCGCTGTAGACGGCGCGGGCGAGCGTGACCATCAGCGGAGTGGTCAGCACGGCGGCGAGGTTGGCACCGGCCTGGCTGTGCGGCCGCTCGTGCAGTTCACTCAGCACGGGATCCCAGGCGGTCGCCGATATCGCCCCGCCGCGGGCCTTGCGCGTGGTGCGCGGCAGGTAGTCGGTCAGATCGCTCAGGGTGAGATCGGTAAGTTCCACCGCGGCGGCGGAAGTGAGTACGTCGGTCTCCGCCACCGCGCTGGCGTACTCGGACGGACGGCTCGTCAGCAGCAGGGGAAGGGTGGTGGCGTTGAGCGCTTCCAGCGCGGGACGGCGCAGACCGTCGGCGATTTCGTCGAAGCCATCCAGCACGGGGAGTACCCGGCCGGTCTCGACCAGTGTGGCGGCCAGACTCGACCCGCCGGGTCCTGGGACGGCGAGACCGGGGTGATCGCGCGTCAGTTGCGAGGCCAGCCAGTCCCGGAACGTCATCGCGGTCGGGTCCCACGAGCCGATGCTGAAGATCACCGGTACGGCATCACTGTGGCCCCTCGACTTCAGGTGGTCCAGGACGAAGCGCACGGCGAGGATCGTCTTGCCGGAGCCCGAGCGGCCCAGCACCACCAGCCGCCCGGACGGTATCCGCCCGTACACACCCACGATCTCGTCCAGTTGCCCGCTCAGGTCCAGTGGGCCGTGCGTCCCCCCAGCAGGGAGTCGGCGGATGTTGGCCCAGTGATCGGTCAGCTCCTCGGCGACCGGCTGCCAGCGCACCGGCAGCGGGTAGGGATCGTGGACCTGCCGCTGCTCCTCCTCGCGCCGCCAGCGGGCGGCCACCGCCTGCGCGAGCCGCTCGGTCACGTCGGCCAGGGTGGCGTGCATAGACCCCGGCGGGGCGTCCGCGGCCGGCTCAGCGGGGGCGGTCGGGACGGTTGAGTCCTCCGGTCGGCTGTCGTCCCCGGTCCGGCGGACGGCGGACGCCAGCAGCCCCTCGCGCTCCTCGGGGCTCAGCCCGAGCGCGTCGGCCAGTAGCCGCACCGTGGTCACCCTGGGGTCGGCGCGCTCGCCGGTCTCCAGCCCGCGGATGGTGCGGACGCCCACTCCGGCGCGCTCCGCCAAGGCCTCCTGAGTCATTTCCGCCTCGCGCCGCAGCCGTTTCAACAACGCGCTGAACTCACTGGTCACAGGTCACGGCCTTCCCCCGGCACGTCGATTTCCCCAGGTGAGGGACTCTAGCGCGGCCACCGGCCGGATACGGCCGGTCTGCTGGCCTGTCCGTTGCACGGTACCGGGGCCAGCGTCGACGGCATCCACCCGACCGACCACCGGATGTCAGGAGAGCCCGCGATGTCGACGACCGCGACCATCGGCCAACCGACCGTCACCACGCTCACGCGACAGGAGCGCGAGGTGCTCTTCGCCGTCGGCTGTGGCCTGACGGACGCCGAGATCGCCTGCGCCCTCGCCCTCCCCGAGGACGCGGTGGACGGACACCTCACCGGGATCCTCGCCAAACTCGAGCTGCGCGACCGAGCCGCCGCCATCGTCCACGCCTTCGACTGCGGCTTGGTCGTTCCGGGCCGGGGCCCCCGCGAGGCGGCAAGGCCGGTGCCGCGAACCGTCATCCGCCGGGCGGGCGAACCGCGGGTGCGGATCTCCGTGCTCGGGCCACTGCAGGCATGGTGTGAGGGGCAGCCCGTGGACCTGGGACATCTCCGCCAGCAGGCGGTGCTGGCGGCGCTGGCGCTGTGCCCGGACCGGACGGTCAGCCAGCAGGAACTGCTCGACGGAGTGTGGGGGATGGAGCCGCCGATCACGAAGGTGGTGCCGGTGTACATCTACCGACTGCGGAAGGTCCTGCGCTTGGAGAACAGCGCGGATTCGGTGATCCAGCGCGATCGGTGCGGCTACCGGCTGCTTCCCGGCGCGGTCGAGGTGGACGTGGCGCGTATGGAGGAACTGGTCACCGCCGCCGGGACGGCCGAGCGGGCCGGCGAACTGGCCGAGGCGGTCCGGGTCTGCGCCCAGGCGCTGGAGCTGTTCCGCGGGGAGCCTCTGGCAGGCCTGCCCGGGCCGTTCGCCGAGCTGGAGCGGTTGCGGCTCACCGAGCGCAGGATCGCCCTCGTACAGCGGAAGCTGGACTGGCAGCTGCAGTTGGGCCGGCACTCCGAGGCGATCGCCGAGCTGCGAGCCCTGGCCGTGGCGCAGCCTCTGAACGAACCGGTCGCCGCGATGCTGATGCGTGCGCTGTACCGCAGCGGCCGACAGGCCGACGCGTTGGCGCTGTTCGACCGCACCCGCCGCCATCTGGCCGACGACCTGGGGGTGCCGCCGGGCCGGCTGCTGAGGCAGACGCACCAGATGATCCTGCGCGGATGCGACGCCGGCCTCGGCCTCACGCCGACCGCGCCATGACCCGGCCGATGCCGCGTACGCGCGGTGAGGAACTGCTGCTGGCGAGGATCTCCGCGGCGGCCGGCCGCGCGCACATCGGCAAGCGGCGTGCCACCTACGCGGCAACCGCGCACAGGGCTCACGCAGGGACCGGCCCGGTACGGCTGGTCCGGGGCCTGCTGGCTTTCGCCCGGTACGGCCGGCCTTCCGCGAGGAAGGCGCGCGCGGACGCGCGACTGGACCTGTACGACCACGGGATGACCGTTGCCGTCAAGGGGCGGATTCATGTCGTCCGCTATGACACCACCGCTGTGTTCCAGGAAACACCCCGACACCCGCACGGCTCGCCCCGCGCCGGAAGCCCTCGCGCCTACACACTCACCGACATCGCGGGGAAGCCGATCGTGCTGCACGGCGGCAGGCCGGAGGACAGCAACGTGGAGGAATGGGAGGCCGAGATCCGACGGGCCGTCACCCAAGCCCAGCTCCCCCGGGCATGGGCCGCGCTCGACCGGGGAGAGCGACTCACCTTCGGTGACGTCTGGCTGACCCTGGAGGAGGTCGGATCGGGAGAGCTGTCCGCGCGGTGGCCGCAGGTGCAGCAGATCGAGAGGAAGAACGGGAGCATCAGGCTCAACATCGACGGGAATTGGCACAAGCTGGGACCAGCGGAGACCGAAATCCCGAACCACTTCGTCTTCTGCGCACTCGTTGAGCGCCTGAGAGCGGACGGCAGGTGCTCATGAGGATGAGCCGGTCCTGAGAGGATCCCCGATGGCCGCCGCCGCCCCAGCCGCCGTAGATGTCAGCAGCGGTCGGCCAAGGGCGAACCGTCCGTTGACCGTTCGGTGACGGCGCCGGCAACGCATTCCTTCGTTTCATCGTCATTCCAACGGCTGTGGCTAACGTCAGGTCCGCACACAGCAGTTGTGTCCCACCTCAGCTCGAGGAGAAGCAGAGCACATGACCTTGTCCAGCAGATGGAAGAAGGCGATCGGCGCGGCCGGCGCGGCGGCAGCCCTGGTGGCTGCCGGCGCCGTGGCACCCACCGTTGCCCACGCCGATTCCGTGCATCACTACTACCTGGAGGTCGGCGGCACCGGCTCGGCGGCGGACGCGCCCGACTGCACCTCCACGTATACGTTCGCCAACAAGCACCTCAACGGTGGTATACCGGTGCCGGTCTGTTATCCGGCGAGCGCCGGACCGTGGCTCAACGGCCACAACGCTCCGGACGTCAACGCACCGAGCTACGACGCGAGCGTGCGCGAGGGGTACCGCAATCTGCTGGCCGCCGCCGAGGCCACCTACCAACGCGATCCGGGCGCCCGCTTCACGATCGTCGGCTACTCCCAAGGCGCGCAGGTGGCCGACCAGGTCCTCCAGACGATAGCGGCCGGCCGCACCGACATACCCCGCTCGCAGGTGAACGGCATGCTGTACGCCGACCCCATGCAGCCCGACACCGGCATCTGGGCCCGGGTTCCGCAGGGTTGGAGCGCCTTGGGATTCACTTCCACGGGCGCCGGCCCGGCGAAGTTCGACGGCGTCCCGGTGCAGCGCTTCTGCATCCGTACAGACCTGGCGTGCGACGCCACCTCGATCCAGTCCGTCCCCGGCTTCCTGAACCAGCACCCCAAGTACTGGCAGGACGGCAATGTCATGACGCAGACCATCGGCCACGACGGCGGTGACGGAGTCACCTGGTACGACGCCTGATCTCCCCGTGAAGCGGCCTCGCGTCGGGGGGGCGCGTCGCCGACGGGCAGCGCTGGAACGGTTGCGGGGTCTCGCAGCCGGGGGTCGCGCCTGTTGGTCCGGCCGATCGGCGCGGCCGTCTTCGATGAACCTTCCGGAGCCGATGAACCTTCCATCGGCTCCGGAACGTGCACGAGATTTCATCGCCATTTCAGCGCCTCCCACGACAGTGGGCAGGCAAGGTGCCGAACAGCCGGTCGTGCCGCTGCGTCCTTCCCGCGTATCCGTAGGTGCGCGTGCTCATTGATTGAACGGGTGTCCCTGTGAATGATCTCTTGCACAAGCTGGTTTCCGCCGTCATCACCGGAGCGCTGATCGCCCTGGTGGGATATCTCAGCGTGGCCGTACGCAGGCGGAGGGTCGCCCGAGAGGAGGCCGCCGCGCCGGTACCGGTCGAAGATCGCACGCAGACCTTGCTGCGTCGGGCCCAGCAGTTGGACAGCAGCCGCGACGAGCTGGCCGCCCAGGGGCGGCACGCGGATGCGCTGCCGAAGGCCAGGGAGGCCGCCGAACTCTGGCGGGAGCTCACGCGGGTCCGAACGGGGCGTTTTCAAGCGGAGCGAAGGGCCGCACTGGGGCGCCTGAGCGAACTGCTGACGGCCGTGGGGGAAGAGCAGCAGGCAGCCCAAGTCCGCCAGGAAGCCGCCGGACTTTCCTGACGAAGCGAGGAGAGCGCAATGCCCGCCGCGATCTGGACCGGCCGAAACGCAAATCCGGAGAAGGTTGCCGCCGACACGGCCGCAGCACTGCATGACGAACTCGGACTTGCAGAGAGGCCGTTGGCCGTCACCTTGCCGGCCGAGAGCACCGGCGTGCCGGCCGGGAGTCTGCTTTCGCCGCGCGAGCGGTTCAGCGGAATGCCCGCGCCAACCCACTGCTTCATCTACATCGACGCCCAGGCGCCCAGACCCTTCGAACTGCGCGCTTCGGTCCTGAGCGGACGCTCGGGAATCCGTCGAAGCCTCGGACTGAGCCATCTCCTCTACGCGGTGCCCCTGGCGCCACCGGTGCCCTCACGCATCGAACTGAACGCGGCCGGTGGCTCCGCCCCCGCCCGCTTCGAAGGAGACCCCGCGACCACAAACCGCCTGAACAGGGACACCGAGCTGGTCAGCATGGCCCAAGCGCTGACTCCCGCCACGGCCGGTACCGACCGGAACCACAGCTGGCAGGTGGCACGACGGCTGACGATCGAACCACTCCCCCACGGTTCGGTCCTGCTCGTCCAGACCCTGCACCGTCCCACCGCCCACGCCTGGTCCCTCAGCTCCCGCACCGTGCTGGACCTCGCCGCCCGCACCGAAACGGCGCTCGGGTAGCGCAGCCTGCCGAGGACCGGGCGCTGGAGCACGGCGGATCATGATGCCGTTCGCCCCCGCGCAGGTGAAGACATCGGAACGAGCGGTGGGACGGTCAGAGTCAGCGGTCTCAGTGATCTCAGCGATCTCAGTGATCTCAGCGATCAAGGTGGTGACCAGGCCGGATGATGTGCCGGCACCGGCAAGGCCGAGCGATCGGCACCACAGTGCAGGGTCGGACTGTCACTTCGTGTTAGCCTCAAACGTTTGGACGGCCGTGACAGCCGACGACTCCGTCCGTGCGGTTCCCCTTGTTCGTCGGCTGCTCGTTCCTGCCGGGCCTTCCTCGGTACGTTCCCCTGCGGAAGGCTCTTCATGAACCCCCCGGACCGCCTCGGCACCTCGCACGGCAATCTCACCCGGCCACAGACCCCCACCCCGAGGGTGTCCCCGGTCGGCTCGTTCGCCGACCTGGAACTGCCTGCCGAGCTGCTGCGAAAGCTCACCGAGCTCGGCGTGCGCGAGCCCTTCCCCATCCAGGCAGCCACGCTGCCCAACGCTCTCGCGGGGCGCGACGTCCTGGGTCGCGGGCGCACGGGGTCGGGCAAGACGCTCGCCTTCGGCCTGCCGCTGCTCGCGCGGACGGCCGGGCGGCGCGCGGAGCCGAAGCACCCCCTCGCCCTGATCCTGGCGCCTACCCGGGAGCTGGCTCAACAGGTGGCCGAGGCGCTCGCCCCGTATGCCGACGCGCTCCGGCTGCGGGTGGCCACGGTCGTCGGCGGCATGTCGATCGGCCGGCAGGCCGCCGCGCTGCGCGACGGGGCCGAGGTCGTCGTCGCCACCCCCGGCCGCCTGCACGACCTCATCGAGCGCAGGGCCTGCCATCTGGGACGGGTACGGATCACCGTCCTCGACGAGGCCGATCAGATGTGTGACATGGGCTTCTTGCCGCAGGTCACCGAGGTGCTCGACCAGGTGCACCGCGACGGCCAGCGGATGCTGTTCTCGGCCACCCTGGACCACGACGTGGATCAGCTGGTCCGCCGCTACCTCCACGACCCCGTCGTCCACTCGGTCGACCCGTCCGCGGGCGCGGTCACGACGATGGACCACCACGTGCTGGTCGTCCACGGCCCCGACCGGTACGCCGTCGCGACGGAGATCGCCGCCCGCGACGGCCGCGTACTGCTGTTCCTGGACACCAAGCACGCGGTCGACCAGCTCACCCGGCATCTGCGGGCCAGCGGAGTGCACGCCGCGGCCCTGCACAGCGGCAAATCGCAGCCGCAGCGCACACGGACCCTTGCGCAGTTCAAGAACGGCCAGATCACCGTCCTGGTGGCGACCAACGTCGCGGCCCGTGGTCTGCACGTCGACGACCTCGATCTGGTGGTCAATGTCGACCCGCCCACCGATCCCAAGGACTATTTGCACCGCGCGGGCCGCACTGCCCGGGCCGGCGAGTCCGGCCGCGTCGTCACGCTGGTGCTGTCGAGCCAGCGCGGCGAGATGAGCCGGCTGATAGCGGGGGCCGGCATCAAGCCGACGATCACCAAGGTGCGCTCGGGTGAGGCGGAGCTGAGCCGGATCACCGGAGCCAAGGCCCCCTCCGGCACCCCGCTCGACGGCGGGCCCGGCGCGCGCCCGGCCAAGAACACCAATACCCCCTTCCGCGGCCTGGGCACCAGCAAGGACGCCTCCCGTGGCACCGGCAGCAAATCCCGCAAGGCCGGCGAGGCCCGTAAGCTCGCCGAGGCCCGCAAGGCGGCCCGGGTGCGCCGCGGCTACTGAGAGCCGCTGCCGCGACAAGCCGCAGCATGGAGGCGGACGTTGGGGCTCCGGATCCATCTCGAGTGGTGTCGTTGTGTCCCCCGACAACCACCGCTTCGGGCTGACCGGCGGGGCCCGTGGCGGTGTCGGTGCACCGCGGCCAGAAACCGCCGAGGAGTGTAACTCCGCAGGTGGCGGCCAGGAGTTCAACGAGGTTGCGTCTGCGCCGTACGCTACTGAGCGGGAACCTCAGATGTAGCGCAATTAATGCCACCGTCCGTTGCCGTGGCGATGGCCTCCTGCGAAAGTTTCCGCAGTCGCAGCTCCTGTAGTGCTACCAGGAGGCATTCATGCCTGTCCGCCGCACCGTGGTCGCCGCCACTTCCGTAGTGGCGATCGCCGTCCCTCTGGTCTTCTCCCTCAACGCCCGCGCCCAGCCAGGCACCGGCACCTCGGCCCCAGCCGCCGCGGCCGCGTCGGAATCCGGACTCAAGCCACCCGCCAAGGAATCCGTCGCCACCGGCAGCGGCGGCGCGGTCTCCAGCGTCAATCCCTACGCCTCCAAGGCCGGCATCGAAGTGCTGCGCCGCGGCGGTAACGCCGTCGATGCCGCCGTCGCCACCGCCGCGGCCCTGGGAGTCGTCGAGCCGTACTCGGCGGGTATCGGGGGCGGCGGCTACTTCACGTACTACAACGCCCGCACCGGCAAGGTCAGCACCATCGACGGCCGCGAGACCGCCCCCGACCGTATGCAGTCCGATGCCTTCATCGACCCGTCGACCGGCAAGCCCCTCCCCTTCGACGACGCCGTCAACTCCGGCCTGTCCGTGGGCATACCGGGCACTCCGGCGACCTGGCGGAAGGCGCTGCACGACTGGGGAACGATCTCGCCGGCCAAGGCCTTGCGTCCCGCCACCCGGATCGCCGACGACGGCTTCGTGGTCAACGACGAATTCCGCGCCCAGACCGAAATGAACGAGAAGCGCTTCCGGAACATCTCCTCCACCGCGAAGCTCTTCCTGCCGCACGGTCAACTCCCGGTCGTCGGAACGCGCTTCCGCAACCCCGACCTCGCCCGTACCTACCGGCAGCTCGCTCGCGAGGGGATGGACTCGCTCTACCGGGGCGGGATCGGGCGCGATGTCGTCCAAACGGTGCAGCACCCGCCCGTCGCACCCGGCTCCGATGCGAAGGTACGCCCCGGCCTCATGGAAGCCGGCGACCTCGCCAAGTACACCGCGCTGCGCCGGGAGCCCACCCACACCACCTACCGCGGCCTCGACGTCTACTCGATGGCGCCCTCCTCGTCGGGTGGCACCACCGTCGGCGAGGCGCTCAACATCCTGGAGAACTTCCACCTGTCCGCGGCCGACCGGGTCCAGGCGCTGCACCACTACCTCGAAGCCAGCCGTATCGCCTTCGCCGACCGCAACCGGTGGGTGGGTGACCCGGAGTCCTCCGACGTCCCCACCAAACAGCTGCTGTCGAAGACGTTCGCCAAGGACCGGGCCTGCCTGATCAGCCCCACCTCCACCCTCACCAGCCCCGTCGCCCCCGCGGATCCGCGCCGACCCGGTAACGGTTGCACGAAGGGCACCGGCACCCAGGAGCAGTACGAAGGCCCCTCGACCACGCACCTGGTGGCCTCGGACCGCTGGGGGAACGTGGTCTCCTACACCCTCACCATCGAGCAGACCGGCGGTTCCGCCATCACCGTGCCCGGACGCGGCTTCCTGCTCAACAACGAGCTGACCGACTTCAGCTTCACTCCGGTCTCCAAGGGCGTGCCCGACCCGAACCTGCCCGGTCCCGGCAAGCGTCCGCGCAGCAGCATGTCCCCCACGATCGTTCTGAAGAACGGTCACCCGCTGATCGCCGTCGGCTCACCGGGCGGCGCCACGATCATCACGACCGTGCTGCAGACCCTGGTCAACCGCGTGGACCTGGGCATGACGTTGCCCCAGGCGGTCTCCGCACCACGGATCTCGCAGCGCAACCGTACGGACACCGAGGCCGAGCCGGCGTTCCTCGAGTCCCCCGAGCGCAAGGCACTGGACGGGCTCGGCCAGCACTTCGTCGTGGCCCCGAAGGCCTTCACGCCCTCCCCGGAGATCGGCGCCGTGGCCGCCCTGGAGTTCCTCTCCGACGGGCGCACCCAGGCGGTCGCCGAACCGAAGCGCCGAGGCGGCGGGTCAGCGATGGTCGTACACAAGGCCGGCTAGCGCTCGTAGCAGCTGTCGGTCCTCAGGCCCGGGTGGAGCCCACCCGGGCCTGAGGCATGCCGCGGCTTCGCCCCCTCACGGGGCGCAGTCGTAGAGGGTGAAGCTGCCGTCCGATATTCGGCCGTAGGCGCGCGACGGGACGCGGGTGCAATTCCGCTTCACCCAGGCCGTTGCCGGTGTGGACGGGCGGCGACTGGTCAGCAGGGCGTAGCGGAGTTGGCGGGCCGAGACCAGGGTGGGCAGTTGCTGGGCGGTCGGATACGGGGTCAGGCCGGTGAAGCCGCCCATGACCAGCACGGGTTGGGAGGTGGCGCGCAGCAGGGGCTCGGCGCCGTAGGCGGCCTGGGTGGCGAGGAGGTACTTCTCGCGGGACCGGTGCGCGGTGAGGTAGTTCAGCAGCGCGGCGTCCCGTGTGGAGGGGGTGTTCAGGGAGGTGGGGCGGGGCCTGTGCCGGTGGTGGTGGCGCATGTCGAGGTAGCCGGGGCCGACCGGTCCGGCCATCGGCGACATCTGGGAGCCGCCGTACCGCGGGTCCAGGCTGGAGGTGGCCCAGACGGCGGGGGCGAGCAGCGCGGACGCCAAGCCCGCCGCCAGGGCGCTGCGCACCGCCCGGCGCGTGCTGCGCGGCCCGCAGGACCACAGGCCGACGGTCCCGCACAGGCCGAGCATCAGCACCACCGGCAGCAGCCAGGGCGCGAACCTGCCGTGCGGCGCGTCAATGACCACGGCCCACAGTGCCGTCAGCCCGATCGCGACGGGCAGCGCCGGCCTGCGCGGGCCGCCGGCGCGGTATTCGGCCCGGAAAAGTGCCACTCCGCCGCCGGTCAGCGCGGCCAGGGCCGGGGCGAGTACGGCGGTGTAGTAGCCGTGGTTGCCGTTGGAGGTGCTGAACACCACGACGTGTACCGCCAGCCAGCCGCCCCAGAGCAGGTACCCCGCGCGCGGCCCGTCCGTGCGCGGCTGCCCCGTACGCCACAACAGGCCCAGCACCAGGGCCAGTACGGTGACCGGCAGCAGCCAGGCGATCTGTGGGCCCACGGTGTGGTTGACCAGCATGCTCCAGCCGGTGTTGCCGGTGGTGCGGCTGGCGGCGGTGCCGGCGACGGCACCCAGCGCATGCGGGTCCTGGCCGAAGCGGCTCAGCCCGTTGTACCCGAAGACGAGGGTGAAGGGGTTGTTGTTGGTGGTCCCGTCGGCGTAGGGGCGGTTCGCGGCGGGCGTGGCCCACACCAGCAGCAGCCAGGAGCAGGAGACGACGAGTGCGGTGCCGCCGGCCAGCAACAGCCGCCGTACCCGGTCCCACCGCGAGCCGGGAGCGGCCAGTTGGTACACGGCGGCGAAGACCGGAAGGACCAGCCAGGCCTGGAGCATCTTCGCCTGGAAGGCGAGTCCCACCCATGTCCCGCAGAGGAGGAGCGGCAGCAGCCTCCCGGTGCTGATCGCCTTCTGCAGCGATCCGGCCGCGAGGACCAGCAGCAGGACGAGCAGGGTGTCCGGGATGGTGTGGCGGTTCAGCGCGACGGTGATCGGGGTGAGGGTGAGGACCAGCGCGGCGAGCAGCCCGGCCGGTGCGCCGGCCCAGGCACGCACGATCCGGTGCAGCGCCCAGACGGCCAGCACGCCCTCCAGTGCCTGGGGCAGTGCCGCCGCCCAGTCGTACGGCCCGAAGAGCTTCACGGAAAGGGCCTGCGGCCACAGCGCACCGGGGATCTTGTCCAGGGTGATCGAGCCGCCGGGGTCCAGCGCGCCGTAGACGAAGGCGTGCCAGTTCGCCGCCATCGACCGCACGGCCGCGCTGTAATAGGGGTGCACCCCGGCATGGTCGATGCCCCAGGTGTAGAGCACCGTTGCCATGGCCAGGATCAGCAGTAGGGTCCACAACTCCCAGTGACCGAGGGCCTGTTGACGCACGGCGGCCAGCCGGCCGGCTCCGGTGGGGTGGGAGCGGTCCGTGGCGTCCCGGGTGACGGGGGCGGTGGCCATGACGGGGCCTCTCAGGAGCGTCGGGCTGTGGGCGATCGGGGGGCGTCGGGCGGGAGGGTGCGGGCCGGCGGTTTCACAGTCGGCGGGCCATACGCAGTCCCTGGGCGTAGAAGCCGTCACCGTCGAGGGTCGCGCGGCCGGCGAGGTCGCCCATGGTGGGGCCATTGGCCTTCGAGCGGCTGGAATAGAAGCGCGGATGCCCGTTGTCGTCCGGCCCCAGGTAGATGCCGCAGTGGTCGATGCCGTGTGGCCTGCCGATGTCGATGGCGAAGAAGACCAGGTCCCCGGGTTGCAGCAGGCCGATGTCGGTGGGCCTTCGGCCGGTGTCGGGGATCAGCAGTACGCCGGGGGCGAGGCCGGCGATGGCGTAGGCCCGGCGGGGCAGCCCGGCGCCCCGGGTGTTGGTGGCGTGCAGGGGGTATCCCATGCGGTATCCCCAGACCAGGCGCATGAAGCCGGAGCAGTCGACGTCGCCGTAGCGCTCCTTCTCCGGGTCCTTGCGGGTGCCGTCCGGGAAGGTCCAGGGGATGCCGAGGTAGTCGTAGAAGTCCGACTTCTCGTCGCGGTAGTGGAACGACGACGGCGACTGCCCGGCCACTCGTGGCCCGAAGGCGGCATTGCCCGCGTAGCGCAGGCCGGATGCGTCGCGGCGGTCGGGTGCCGCGTCGCCGTACTGGAAGGCCGTGCCGATGACGTCGGGGCGCCGGTCGCCGAGGACCTTGGGGAACCATTCGTGGAACCACCGGGTGTGCTCGTGGCCCTGCCGCCAGCCGTCGGGCAGCAGCCGTACCCAGGCGTTGCTGTGCACCACCGCGCTGGTGGTGCGCGGCTCGCTCCAGGTGCGGGTCGGGCCGGTCAGCAGTGCGGTGCGCGCGCCGTCGGTGAAGGTGGCCAGCACGCGGCCGTCGGCGGCACGGACCACCGTACGGGCGGGCGTCCGGTGGCGCTCGAAGCGGTAGCCGCCGGTCGGCACCGCGAAGTCATCGTGCGGCTTGCCGGCACGCTCCTGTTGGAAGTGGTGCCGTGCGTATGCGCCGATCGCTCCGGCGGTGACGGCCAGGCCGGCGACACCGCTCAGGACCTGACGACGGCTGGGGCCGCGGCGCGGGGTGGGGTCGGTGCTCATGGTGACCTCCTCGACGTACGGACGGGCGGACGGGCGGACGGGCGGGCGGTGGCGGACTCGTACGGTCCGGCCTGGTCAGCCGGCGGGCAGTGCCCCCAGCAGCAGTCCGGCGACGAGCACCACATACGTGCCGAGGGTCACCGCGGTGGTGGAGATCGCGGTGGCCGCCAGCGGCTGGCGGATCAGCTGATAGGCGATCAGGCCGGGCACGATGAAGCCCAGGGTCTGTGTGGTGTACAGGAGCGGGAACTCGTGCTGGAGCGCGAGCATCACCGTGGCCTGCAGCACCACCGCACACAGGACCACGGCGGCGAACAGCCGCTTCCCGTAGAGGATCACCTGGCGCTGCAGGACCTTGGTGGCGAAGTAGGTGAGCGCCGTGACGCCGATCATCAGTGCGGCCCGGCCCGCGTCGGTGACGAGGGTCAGCGCCAGCCAACCGGGGGTGATCATGCCGCCGGGAGAGAGGTTGGTGGTCAGATAGCACACCAGTGAGAAGACCAGTCCGAGGGCGATCCCCAGTGCGGCTGTCTCCGGCGTGACGGTGACGGGGATCATGAGGGGTTCCTTGTCGGGTCGTTCGGGGCGTGGTGGCCGGCGGAGGCGAGGTTGGGGAGATGCGGATCGGGCTCCGGGCCGTTCAGCGGCGCCACCCAGCTGTACGGCTCCGGCTCGGGCGGGTGCGCGAGGGCGGGTGGTTCGCCGGTGTCGTCCGCGTCCAGCTCGCCGAGGTGCTCAAGGAACAGTTCGCCCTGGCCGTGGATGTTGCCTATGGCCACCAGCGAGGAGTCCGGGCCCAGTTCGGCGAGAAGGGCGTGGGTCAGCTCGCCCGCGTCACGCCGTTCGCCGCCCAGGTCCACCACGCGCCCCGATGACCAGCCCAGGGGGATGCCGTCGCGGGCGCTCTTGGTGGGGTGCCCGATCAGGAAGACGGTCTCCGGGTTCAGATCGGGGACGATCGCTCCCATCTGCCCGTTGCGTTCCACCCGGTCCGGGCGGCAGTTGATGACCACGTTGAGCGGGCGGCGGATCGCGCCGAGCTCCTCCAGCTGACGGATGTTCATCAGTGTCGACTCGGGGTCGTTGGCCGCGAAGACATTGGCGAAGCGCAGCCGCTTGCCGTCCGGCGTGCGGTAGCGGTCGACGGAGAGCACGCCGGGGTCGGGCGGCGCGTCCCACATGCCGCGCAGCGCGGTGTGCCGGTCCACGCCGAGCAGTTCCGCCACCGCCAGCGCGATGGCAACGTTCTCCTTGAAGGTGAACCAGCTGAACCCGCGCAGTTCCTCGTCGGTGACCGACTCCGGATCGACCGCGATCAGGCGGCAACTCCGCTTGTCGGCCTCCTCCTTGAGGATGCCCAGCCGCTCCCGCTCGGCGGTGACGCAGATCCCGCCGACCGGCATCGACCGGCAGAGCGAGCGGGCCACATCGTCCAGCGTGGGACCCATCTCCTCGAGGTGGTCCTCGCGGACATTGCACAGCACACCGATCGTGGAGCGGATCAGCTTCTCCTGGTTGACTTCCTGGAGTGCGGGCATCACCGCCATGCACTCGATCACCAGCGCGTCCGGCCGGTACGCCGCCGCGCGCCGGACGATGCCTATCTGCTCCACGACGTTGGCGATGCCGAACTTGCGGTACACCGGTTCCTCGGTGGCGTCCGGATGGATGAACCGGGCCGCGGTGCCGGTGGTCTTGGCAACGGTGACCAGGTCGCCGCCGCGCAGCGCCCCCGCGCACAGCCGGGTGATGGAACTCTTGCCGCGAATGCCGTTGACCAGCACCCGAGTGGGGATCTGTGCCAGGGCGGCGTAGTGACGTCGCTGTTCCAGCACGCCGGAGACCAGCAGGGCCGTACAGCTCAGCAGCAGCACAACATAGAGGAAGAGCACGTCAGTTGATCCTTTGCGACCCCGGCGCACTTTCGCACCGTGACGACTGGGCAGAGGCAGAGGCCGGGTTGGCGCCATCGCCACGGCCTCGATCCGCGAGCGCCTGCCGGAGCAGTTCCAGGCTGCGGGTAACCGAGCCGCACTCGTCGTGGTGGACTGGGTACAGCACCGTGCGACGGTCGCCGTCGGCGAGCCGCTGCGCACATCCGGCGAGGGCGCGCAGCGGCCTGACCACCACGATGTGCAGCCAGCCCAGGCAGGCGATGCCTGCGGCCAGGGCGAGCAGCCCGGCCAGCATGGTGCGGGACTGGGCTTGATAGGCCGTCAGTTTGAGGGCCATGGCGGGCTCCGCCGAGACCACCCGCCAGTCGAGTCCGGCGGCACGTCCCGTACGTGCCAGGGGCGCGGCGGCCGCGACCGACGGGCCGGCACCCGGCGTGGTTTCCGCGCGCAGTACGGTCGACACCGGGCTGCCCGCGTTCCCGGGTGCCGCCTCCGTCTTGGCCACCAGGCGGGTGAAGCCCTGGCTGGGCAGCGCTTGGAAGGCCTGGAACCCGACGCTTGCCGCGAGGACCCTGTGGTGCTCATCGGTGAGCCAGACGCTGCCGAGCCCCGGCCGGGACAGCAGGCTGTTCAGCGCGTTCACATCGATCTCGGCGAAGAGTACGGCCGGGGCCGCATCCCTGGCGGTTCTGGCCGACGGGATCTGGGCGTAGGCGGCGATCGAGGGGATCCTGCCCGAGGTGTTGACCCGGGTGATGCCGCTGCCGGTCGGCGCATGGACGAGGGTGCGCAGCGGCTCCTCGCCGACCCGCGTCAAGATGGCGCCGGTGTGGTCCAGCACATACAGCGAGCGGTACTTGGCATGGCCGGCCAGTGCGCGCCGTAGCACGTCCGCCGTCCGCTCCCGCGACTGTCCGGAGAGGGTTGTCGCCACCGTCGTGAGGTCGGTGTAGCTCTCGTCGAGGGACTGACGCACCCGGTCGGCGGCGGCCTCGGTACGTGCCTGCTGGTCGGCGACGGTGGCGGCCGGTACCGCCTTGCCGGCCTGCACACGGTTGACCAGGAACAGCAGCGGCACCCCCCAAGCGGCGATCAGCAGTGCGCAGATGAGGATCACGGACCGGACGCCGGGGCGCCGACGCACCGGCCGCACCGACTCCGGTTCCGACTCGCCGAGCAGTTGGCGGCGCATCGACTCCAGCGCCCGGCCGACCGTGCCCAGCTCGCCGAGCGGGGGAACCGGCACCGGCCGCGACAGTTCCTCCCGCGCCTCGGGGGTCTCCGCGGCACCCTTGGCCAACCGTGCGGCGGACAGGTGGAGCCGTAGCAGCGGGCGCTGCACGGCACCCCACAGCGCCACGGTGACCAGCGCGGCGATCACCACCAGCACGGCCGCGGCCACGAGGGCGAACCGGGTGTAGTCGGGGCCGCCCTTCGCCGGAGGCACGTCCCTGAACGTGAGGACCGTCAGCCCCAGGCCTGAGGTCTCGTCCTTCCCGTCCGCCTCGGCGACCGATGCCCAGCCCGCGACCCTGCGCAACCCGTGGTGGCTGTCACCGAGCAGGCTTCCGGCGCTGCCGGCGGTGCGGGGACCGGCTTTCGCGGCGTTCGCCACCGCGGTGAGCAGATGGTGAGCGCCGGTGTCGCCCCGGACCGGGCCGCCATCGGCAGTGGTGGCGAGCACCTTCCCGTTCCGGTCGAGCAGTTGACCGGTGCGCCCGCCCCCGTACGCCTGCGGGGCGAGGAGCTTTTCGGAGACGACCAGCAGGAAGGCGCGCTCGCCGCTCCCCGGGCCCTCGTTCAGGTCCGGTGCCTGGTCGGCGTTCTCGTCCTTGTCGTGTCCCCGAGCGGGCACGGTCACCCTGGCGAAGAGCAGCAGCCGGGGCGTGCCGTTCGCGGAGGTGACCAGCCGGGGCGCGATCTCGCCGGCATCGGACCGCGCCAGGGCGGCCACATCCAGGCCGGTCAGCGGCACGGGTTCGCCGCCGGCCGCCAGCCGCTTGCCGGTGTCCGGGGCGAGCAGCACACCACCCTGTACGGAACGTCCGGCTGACGACCGGGCCGGCGGAAGGGACTTCATGACCTGTGCCGGAGTGCTGCCGGCGGCGGGTGTGACCGAAGCCGTGGTGCGGCGCAGCGCCGTGGCCCTGGCGTTGACGGAAGTGGCGACCGAGAGGGCGGCGTCGGCGGCGATCTGGCGTTCCGCGTCGCTCACGGCCTGGGGTACATCGTGTTGGTGAACAGTGCCGAGTCCGACTGCGAAGAACGCGGCGACCACCAGCAGCGCGCAGAGCAGTGCGGCGATCGGTGGGCGGACGCCTCCGAGGAGGGGCATGTCAGCGCGGCGTCGGGTGCGATGCCGACGGGGCGCACGGGCAACCGGGTGCAGGGCAGGCGTCCTTTCGGCACAGGGGTATCCGTGGCGAAACTCGCGGTATGAGCAAGTCCCCTCGCGATAAAATCACAAAATCATTCGCACTTCGTTCCCGCATACGTGCACAGGTGCAACCGCTACGCCCAACCCGGGTCAGGGCGAGGTCGCTTGCCCGCTCCCACCCCCGGGCGAATAGGCGTGGGCCGTGCCACCAAGACACCTCCTCACCTCACCGTCTGCGTGCGCGCGACAACTCCCCGCATACGCCGGGGCGTTGTGTTGGCCGAGGCGAAATCCGGTGCCGAACACCGCTACGATGTGCGGCTATTCGCCGGACACATTTGCGATCGCCACCATGGAGAGGGCTGCCCATGAAGCACGCACGGAGACGACCCCGCAGCCGGATGCGCGAACGGATCGCCGGTACCACAGGAGCGCTGGCCGTCGTGCTGGGCGCCGGGATCGGCCAGGCCGCCGCTGCCGGGAAAACCACATCGCCGCACACGGCAAAGACGGCGCCTCTGGGCACACCGGACGCCGCCCCGGGCGGGCTGACGCTCCCCGCCCCGACCGGGCACTATTCCGTCGGGATGGTCAATCTCCACCTGCGCGATGCGAAGCGCACGGATCCGTGGACGCCCGACAGCCGGCCGCGCGAGCTGATGGTGTCGCTCTGGTATCCGGCGACACAGACCGCCGGCCATCCCGCCGCACCTTGGCTGGAATCCGCTGCCGCCACGCACTTCCTGACCAGCCGGGGCGTATCGCCGAACGCGGTCACCCTGCCCACCACCGCCGGGCACACCGGCGCCCCGGTGGATCCCAAGGCCGGGAAGTTGCCGGTGCTGTTGTACTCGACGGGGCTGCACTCGGACCGCGCGACGGGCACCGCGCTCGCCCAGGACCTGGCGAGCCGCGGCTACCTGGTCGTCACTCTCGACGACACCCACGATGACGGCGAGGTGCAGTTCCCCGGCGGACGGCTGGAAGTGAACACCATGCCGCCGGGCACCCACGCGTCCCACACGATCGCCGTCCGTGCCGCGGACACCCACTTCGTCATCGACCAACTGGCCGCTATCGCCGACGGCCGCAACCCGGACGTGGACCACGCACCGCTCCCCCACGGGCTGTCCCACGCGGTGAACATGAACCGGATAGGCATGTTCGGTGCTTCCCTCGGCGGTGCAGTGGTGCCGGAGGCCATGCACGTGGACCCCAGGATCCACGCCGGCGCGAACCTGGACGGTCAGTTCTTCGGCCCCGCGAAAACCCGCGACCTCAACCGCCCCTTCCTGCTGTTCAGCTCCCAAAACCACAATCGCAACACCGATGGCAGCTGGGCAACCTTCTGGAAACACCTGCACGGCGAGCGATTCGACCTGAAGCTGCTCGGCTCCCAGCATCTGTCCTTCATGGACTACGAGGCTCTCTGGCCCCCGATGGCCGGCCCGCTAGGGCTGTCCCCCATGCAACTCGTCCAGATGTTCGGCACGATCGCTCCCGACCGAGCCATCGAGATCCAACGCACCTACCTCGCGGCCTTCTTCGACAAGGAACTGCGCCACCAGCACAGCCCCCTGCTCGACGGCCCCTCCCGCCACTTCCCGGAACTCACCTTCGTACGCTGACTCGATCGACGGACCGGACGCGCGGCGCGGCTCGTCGCGTCGCGTCGCGGTCCGCAGTGGGATCCGGCGCCGAGGACACTAGGGCTCGTCCGGCGGATCATAGGCCGAGCCAGGGCCGGACCGAAGCGAGGGCCGGCCAGTGCCCTAATCGTGTTGACCGCCCCCGGCAGGCAGTGCTGGAGTCGGCACGTGGACAGCATCCCCGCCAACCGGCGGCTCTGGAACCAGATCAGCAGCGCCTACCAGCACAAGCACGACCCGCAAATCGGCGCCACACCCCGGCTGTGGGGCATGTACTCCATCCCCGACGCGCACCTGCACGCCCTGGGCGACGTCACCGGCAAGCGCGTCCTCGAACTCGGCTGCGGCGCCGGCCAGTGGTCCAGGGCGCTCGCCGCCGAGGGCGCCACCGTGGTCGGGCTCGACCTGTCCGAAGCCCAACTCGCCGCAGCGTCCCGCGCGATGGGAGCGGCCCGCTACCCGCTGGTGCAAGGCGCCGCCGAACAACTCCCCTTCGCCGCCGACAGCTTCGACCTGGTGTTCTGCGACTTCGGTGGGCTCAGCTGGGCGCCCCCGCACCTGGCCGTCCCGCAGGCCGCACGCGTCTTGGGTCGAGGCGGGCGCCTGGTGTTCAACGTCGCCAGCCCATGGTTCGAAGCTTGCTACGACGAAGCCGCCAGCCGCGTGACCACGACCCTGCAGCAGGACTACTTCGGGCTGAACACCATCGCCGAAGGCGACGGCGCGACCAGCTATCAGCTCACCTACGGCGACTGGGTCAAGGTCCTGCGCGGCGCGGGTCTCCTCATCGACGACCTCATCGAGCCGCGGCCCGAACTCGGAACACCCAACGGCTACAACGAAACCGACCCACCCGACTGGGCACACCGCTGGCCGGCGGAACTGCTCTGGGTAACCCACAAACCGTGAGTTCCGCCGCGCCGAGGTGAAGTCATCCCCTCGCCGGCTCGGTCACGTCGTCAACCAACTGCCGTGCCGGCTCCTCCTCCCGCTGAGCGTCTGGCGCGATCGTCAGCCGCAACAGTCCAGGGCCGTCCAGCAGCCCGACGGCGAGAATCCGCCCGTCCCGGCTCCACGTCCTGACCGCCGCGGCGGTCGCTTGCGCACCCAACCGCCAGAACCAGCCAAGGTCACCCGGATGCAGTTGCATCGGCGCCCCTTCGTACTGCCACTCCCGCAGCACGCCCACAGCCTCGCTCAGCCCGTCAGCTCCCGGCTTGCCCAGCACAATCGCCATACGCCCGATCACACACCACCGCACCGACGGTCCGCACCCGGTTAGCGACTGGCCGGCGCGGTGCGGATCTGAGGACTTCGGATGGCAGCCGGTGATCGAAGAGACACGGCCTGACCGGGGTGACCGGTGGCGGGATCACGGCGAGATCTTCAATGAAAGCCTGGAACATTCGGAACTTTTTGGCCCAGCCGGGCATCTCACGACGCGTACGGCCCATTCCCTGACATGGCCCGTGCCCCGACGAGAGGAGCTGTTCCGGATGGTGCGTCGAGTTCGTGTACTGCTGCTTGCCTCCCTGCTGTTGGTGGCGGGTTCGGTGATGTCGTCCGCGCCGGCCTCCGCCGTCATCGGCGGATCGAAGAGCACTTACGGACCGTGGGCGGTGCGCATGCTCGTCGACGGCAAACCGGCGTGCACCGGGACGGCGGTCACACACCAATGGATCCTCAGCGCCTCGCACTGCTTCTTCGAGCAGGCGCAGCCGATCGCCGACAAGCGGATCTCGTTCCGGGTCGGCAGCCTCGACATGCGGAAGGGCACCACGGTCCACCCGGTGCCCGGCAAACGCGTGGGAAGCGCGCACGCCGACATGATGCTCATCAAGGTGCCGCCGATGAAGGTCCACACGGCGCGCCTGGCCACGGGCGGTGTCCGCCTCGGCCAGGCCGTACGGCAATACGGATGGGGAGCCACCTGCACCGGGGACGAAAACACCTGCCAATCACCGGTGCTCAAGCAGTCGGACCTGCGAGTCGTGCGGCCGGACGACCCCCGATGCGAGGGCTACACCGCACCGGGCGGGTCGGACTTCTGCATGGAAAAGGTGTCCGGGATTCCCGCCGGCGGCGACTCCGGAGGCCCGGTGATGAGCATCGCCCCCCGCGGCACGGAAATCCTCCTCGGCGTCTTTGACGGCTCCGACCGGGAGCAGATCGCCGAGGCCGGGGAGATCTCCCAGCAACTCACCTGGATCCGCACCGTCACCCGGGGGAACCAGGGCTAGGCCGTGACTCCGGCCGGGGAGCCCGCAGGTGCCGGCGCCGGGCCAGCTCTTCTTCGTCGACGAGGGTGAGCATGGGCTGACCCGGTGCGCACAGCATCGTGACGACGAATCGGCTGCGGGAGTCCGTCCGGTTGTTCCCGTCCTGGTAGTGGATGACATCGCCGCCCGCCTCCCAGAACGTCTCCCCGGCCTTGACCACCCGCTCCGGCTCGCCTTCGAGCTCGAAGAGCATCTCGCCCTCCAGCATGTAGCCGAAGGCAGGTCCCGAGTGCCGGTGCGGAGGGGTGCCAGGATCGCCGGGAGGGAACTCGACGAGAACCGTCATCGCCTCCGCCCCCTCCGGAACGAACGGCGGTTTCGCCGACTGCAGCACGGTGAGCGCCGTCTTCCATGCTTCGGAGCGCGGTCGACTCTCGGCGCCGCCTGCCGCCTTTTCGTTGTTCGACATGGCGATGTCTCCAGGTGGTGGGCCGCCTGGGCCAGGTGAGCCAAGCGGTGGGGTGCTACGTCCAGATTGCGACGGTGCGGTGCACAGCGCATGCCGGTCCGTGCACGCCTGGAGGTGCCGGTGACACCGAGTGTCTACGGAATTCCTGAGGGCGATCGGCGAAAGGGCCCCTAAGGACCTCTTGATCTTCGTGCAGAGATTGCCGGACAGCTGTCTCTGCGCTCCTGGTCACCGCGGGATCGCGACAGTCAGGTGGCGGCCTCCGCGGAGCCGGGAACGGTCCGTCAGGTCGCCCGGGGCGTCGGCTTCACGGTGACTCGCCTCGTCGAAGGTGTAGGGATACGGGCGGCAGGGGCCCTTTCGGGGCAACTACGCCTGGGGCATGGACCGGATCGCGGAGATGTCGAACTGCAGCCGAACTTTCTCACTCACCATGGCGCCGCCCGCCTCCAGGCGTTGGTTGTAGACCAAGCCCCACTCGGTGCGGTCGATGGTGGTGGTGGCGTCGAAACCGGCTCGCTCATAGCCGAACGGGTCCAGGACCGAGCCGAGGTAGTCGAGTTGCAGCTCGACGGGCCGGGTCACGTCGCGAATGGTCAGATCCCCCGTCATGCGGAAGCTCTCTGCGCCCTCGTGGAACGTGGAGGTACTGCGGAACACCATCTCCGGGTAGCGGCGTGCGTCGAAGAAGTCGGTGCCGATGAGATGTGCGTCCCGCTGGTCTACGCCCGTGTCGACGCTGGCGACCTGGATGACGAGTTCGGCGCGGGACTCGGAGGGCCGGGCTCCGTCGAAGTACAGCGCGCTGTCGTACTCGGCGAAAGCCCCCCGCACCGTGGTGACCATCGCGTGCCGCACGGAGAATCCGATGCGGCTGTGCGGGCGGTCGATGGTCCATTGCCCGGTCAGCGCACGAAGTGCCGGGTCGAGCGCGACTCCGGTGGCTTCGGCCGCCGGGGAAGGCGTCCGGGGGCCGGCAGCCGGCGTCGGCTCGATAGTCGCGCTCTGGCGACGGCTGAAGATACCCATGCGGTCGAGCCTCCCTCGAATCTAATTACTCCGTGCTATCACGGTGTGGACAGGCGCTACAGAGCGAGATAGGCGGCCTCGTCCGGATTCCATGCCGCCGACTGTAAAGATGCACAAGATCGACACGAACATGGATACACGGTCGGGCAACTCGGCGTTACACGCTGTCACCGCAGGGGTCGCGTCGCGCGGCGAGGACCGCAGTGCTCCATCCACAACAGCGCTTGCATCCAGGGCAGTTGCCGCCGTTCGCCGAGACCGGCGTGGAACGTGGCCGGGGAGTCCGCCCGGTGCACCGCCTCAGGGTGTTCCAGGTTTTCAGGGGCGCATCGCGGTACATGCTGCCGGGTCAGCGCGGTCGCCGTTCGCGCCGGCAACCTCTTGCCCTCTGTGGCGCCAGCCACTATTTTGCGATAGACGATTCATGACTACCGAGAAGGAGGCGACCTGCAGATGTACACCAGCTCTGATCTGGGTCGCCTCGCCCACTGCACGGTCTGGGTTCCGGGTCGGATCGCGCACGGCTGCTGAGCACGCCGTTTCTGATGTGCCCGCGCGTGGCACATTCCAGGTTTCTCGTCACCGCCTCCTGGCACGTCGTTGTTGCGTGCCGTTTTGCGCCCATTCCTCTCACGTGGCGCGTCTGAACACAGAAAGCTGCCTGAAATTGGCCAACATGATGAATCGACCGATCGCGCACCGAAACGAAGGCCTGTCATGGTAGCGGCGCGGATCACGGTCAACGGGAAAGAAACACCGATTTCACCGGCTGCGCCCCACACCACAATGCTGGAATTTCTGCGCGAGCGTGGCCTCACCGGAACCAAGGAGGGCTGCGCCGAGGGCGAATGCGGCGCCTGTTCGGTCCTGGTGGCCCGTCCCGGGGTGAACAAGCCCACCGACTGGGTGGCGGTCAATGCCTGCCTGGTCCCGGCCGCGGCGCTCGACGGGCAGGAGATCGTCACCTCCGAGGGTCTCGCCACCGCCGGCGAACCCGGCGTGCCGCCCACCCTGCACCCGGTGCAGGAGGAGATGGCGGTCCGCGGCGGCTCCCAATGCGGCTACTGCACACCGGGATTCGTCTGCAGCATGGCCGCCGAGTACTACCGACCCGACCGCTGCGCGCACGCGGCCTCGGGCTCGGACGCGGACGCGTCCGCGGACTCGCCTGACAGCACCGACGCCGAGCACGGCCCGAACGGTTTCGATCTGCACGCGCTGAGCGGAAACCTCTGCCGCTGCACCGGATATCGCCCGATTCGCGATGCGGCCTTCGCCGTCGGTACGCCCCCCGATGAGGACCCGCTGGCGCTGCGTCGCGAGCAGTCCCCGCCCGCACCGGTTGCCACCGAATACGCCCAGGACGACAGTGCGTTCCTGCGGAAGAGCACCCTCGCCGAGACGCTGCGGTTGCTGCGCGAGCGGCCCGACGCGGTGGTGGTCGCCGGCTCCACCGACTGGGGCGTTGAGGTGAACATCCGTTCCCGCAGGGAGGGTTGTGTGGTCGCCGTCGACCGGTTGCCCGAACTGCGGGAGCTGCGCGTCGAATCCGACGTCATCGAGATCGGGGCGGCGCTGACGCTCACCGAGATCGAACGCCGCCTCGACGGCAGTGTCCCGCTGCTGGCAGAGCTGTTCCCGCAGTTCGCCTCCCGGCTCATCCGCAACGGTGCGACCCTCGGCGGCAACCTGGGTACCGGCTCCCCCATCGGTGACAGCCCTCCGGTGCTGCTCGCGCTGGAGGCGTCGGTGGTGCTCGCCGACGCCGACGGTGAGCGCGAGGTGCCGCTGGCGGACTACTTCACCGGCTACCGGCAGAGCGTGCGCCGTCCCGGCGAACTGATCCGCGCGGTGCGCATCCCGTTGCCGCTGTCGCCGGTCACGGCCTTCCACAAGATCGCCAAGCGTCGCTTCGACGACATCTCCAGCGTGGCGGTCGCTTTTGCGCTCGACATCGAGGACGGGATCGTCCGCAAGGCGCGCATCGGCCTGGGCGGCGTGGCCGCCACCCCGATCCGCGCCCTCGCCACCGAGGCGGCCCTGGAGGGCAAGGCATGGACGGCGGAGACCGTCGAGGCCGCGGCCCAAGGGCTGCGGGCCCAGGGCACGCCGATGAACGATCATCGTGCCAGCGCCGGCTATCGCTCGGCGATGCTCGGCCAGAGCCTGCTCAAGCTGTACGCGCAAACCACCGAGGCGGTGTCGTCATGAGCCAGTTGTCCGAGCGTCCCGAAAAGCCCGTCGTCGGCGTTTCGATGCCGCACGAGAGCGCCACCCTGCACGTCACCGGCACCGCGCTCTACACCGACGACCTGGTCCATCGCACCAAGGACGTGCTGCACGCCTACCCGGTCCAGGTCATGAAGGCCCACGGCGGGATCACCGCGCTGCGCACCGAGCCCGCGCTCGCCGTGCCCGGTGTGGTCCGTGTGCTGACCGGCGCCGACGTGCCCGGCGTCAACGACGCCGGAATGAAGCACGACGAACCGCTGTTCCCCGACGAGGTCATGTTCCACGGCCACGCGGTCGCCTGGGTGCTCGGCGAGACCCTGGAGGCGGCCCGGCTCGGTGCGGCGGCCGTCGAGGTGGAGCTCGACGAACGGCCCTCCCTGATCACCCTGCAGGACGCGATCGCGGCCGAGAGTTTTCACGGCGCCCGGCCCGTGATGCTGACCGGCGACGTCGACGCCGGCTTCGCCGACTCCGCGCACGTGTTCACCGGCGAGTTCCAGTTCTCCGATCAGGAACACTTCTATCTCGAGACGCACGCGGCGCTGGCCCTTGTCGACGAAGCCGGGCAGGTGTTCGTCCAGAGCAGCACCCAGCATCCTTCGGAGACGCAGGAGATCGTCGCCCACGTGCTCGGCCTGCACAGCCACGAAGTGACCGTGCAGTGCCTGCGGATGGGTGGCGGCTTCGGCGGCAAGGAGATGCAGCCGCACGGGTTCGCGGCCATCGCCGCGCTCGGCGCCAAGCTGACCGGTCGGCCGGTTCGGTTGCGGCTCAACCGGACTCAGGATCTGACCATGTCCGGCAAGCGCCACGGGTTCCACGCCACCTGGAAGATCGGCTTCGACTCCGACGGCCGCATCCAGGCCCTGGACGCCACCCTGACCGCGGACGGCGGCTGGAGCCTGGACCTCTCCGAGCCGGTGGTGGCCCGTGCCCTGTGCCACATCGACAACACCTACTGGATTCCCCACGCGCGCATCGCCGGTCGTATCGCCAAGACCAACAAGGTCTCCAACACCGCCTTCCGCGGCTTCGGCGGACCCCAGGGCATGCTGGTGATCGAGGACATCATGGGCCGGTGCGCGCCGCTGCTCGATCTGGATCCGATGGAGCTGCGGGAGCGCAACTTCTACCGGCAGGGCCAGTCGACGCCGTACGGACAGCCGGTCACTCACCCCGAACGGATCTCCGCCGTCTGGCAGCAGGTTCAGGACAACGCCGGCATCGCCGACCGCAAGCGCGCGATCGCGGCCTTCAATGCCGCGCACCCGAACACCAAGCGGGCGCTTGCGATCACCGGCCTCAAGTTCGGAATCTCGTTCAACCTCACCGCCTTCAACCAGGGCGGCGCGCTGGTGCTGATCTACAAGGACGGCTCGGTCCTGATCAACCACGGCGGCACCGAGATGGGCCAGGGCCTGCACACCAAGATGCTGCAGGTGGCCGCGACCACGCTGGGTATTCCCCTGCACAAGGTGCGGCTGGCCCCGACGCGGACCGACAAGGTGCCCAACACCAGTGCCACCGCCGCCAGTGCCGGGGCGGATCTCAACGGTGCGGCGGTGAAGAACGCCTGCGAGCAATTGCGCGAGCGGCTGCTGCAGGTGGCCGGCACCCAGCTGGGTGCGCATGCCTCGGATGTGCGCATCGTCGAGGGCGTCGCGCGCGCCCTGGGCAGCGACAAGGAGCTGGCCTGGGACGACCTGGTGCGCACCGCTTACTTCCAGCGTGTTCAGCTGTCGGCGGCCGGTTTCTACCGGACCGAGGGTCTGCACTGGGACGCGAAGACGTTCCACGGCTCGCCGTTCAAGTACTTCGCCCATGGCGCCGCCGCGGCTGAGGTGGAGGTGGACGGTTTCACCGGCGCGTACCGCATCCGGCGGGTGGACATCGTGCACGATGTCGGCGACAGCCTGTCCCCGATGATCGACATCGGTCAGGTCGAGGGTGGCTTCGTGCAGGGCGCGGGCTGGCTGACGCTCGAGGACATGCGCTGGGACGCCAGTGACGGGCCGAACCGCGGCCGGCTGCTGACCCAGGCCGCGAGCACCTACAAGCTGCCGAGCTTTTCGGAGATGCCCGAGGAGTTCAACGTCACGCTTCTGGAGAACGCCACCGAAGAGGGCGCGGTGTACGGGTCCAAGGCGGTGGGTGAGCCTCCGCTGATGCTGGCGTTCTCCGTGCGGGAAGCCCTGCGGCAGGCCGCCGCGGCGTTCGGGCCGAGCGGGGTCAGCGTCGAGTTGGCCTCGCCCGCAACGCCGGAGGCCGTGTACTGGGCGATCGAGGCGGCTCGCCAGGGCGATGTCTCGCGGAACGGTTACGCCCGTAACGGGTTCCCCACCAGCGACCACGCCGGAAACGGGCACGCCGCCAACGGCAAGATCCACACCGACACAAAAGCGTTGAGCGGTGCCTGACATGACGTGGCTCACCGCGGTGGCACGGTTGCGCGCACGCCGGGAGCCCGGCGTGCTGGTGACCGTCGCGACCGTACGCGGCCATGCCCCGCGCGACGCCGGTGCGAAGCTCGTTGTGGGGCAGACCGAGACATGGGGTTCGATCGGTGGCGGCAATGTCGAGGCCGTCGCGATCGATCGGGCCCGGGAGATGATCGCCGTGTCCAAGCCGGAGCCGGAGCTGATCGACTTCGCTCTGAACGACAAGGTGACCAACCAGCATGGTGTGCAGTGCTGCGGCGGCACGGTTTCGGTGCTGCTGGAACCGCTGCCGGTGCCGCGGGCGGTGGCGATCTTCGGCGTCGGGCACATCGGGCTGGAGCTGGCGCGCATCCTGGCACGTCAGGACCTCGACCTGCATCTGATCGACACCCGCTCCGACATCCTCACCGAGGAGCGGCTCGGCGTGCTGGCTGATGCGGTGGCGCAGGTGCACGTACATCACACGCCGCTGCTGCCCGAGGAGGTACTGGCGGAGTTGGCGCCCGGCACCCACATCCTGATCATGACCCACGATCACGCGGAGGACGCCGCTCTGTGCGACGCCGCCCTGCGCACCGCCCATCTCGGCTTCATCGGGCTGATCGGGTCGGCGGCCAAGTGGGTGCGGTTCCGCAAACGCCTCGCCACCGAGGGCGGTCACGACGAGGCCACCATCGATCGGATCAAGACCCCGATCGGGATGGCCGACATCACCGGCAAGGAACCCGCGACCATTGCCGTGAGCGTTGCCGCCGATTTGCTGCGCGGCTTTGAAACCGAAGGGAACTGACTCCCCAACCGGATCGACAGGGGCCCCGCGCGCGCTCGTGCGAACGCGCACGTGCGGGGCGCCCTTTCGGCATGTAGGGGCGGCACGCAAGGCGGCCGGGTTCTACTGGGACGGGTCGATCATTGCGTGTACGGGTCACGGAACGGCGCCCCCGTCCGGACGGCCGGTCAACTCTGCGACAGCACACGGGTGTTGAGGGATCCGCAGGGCGACTCGGTGGTCAGGGTGCAGAGCCGTTTGGTGGCGCGGGTGAGGGCGACGTACAGGTCGCGTTCGCCGTCCGGGTGGGCCGTGGTGATCTCCGGCGGGTCGATGAGGATCACGCTGTCGAATTCCAGGCCGCGAGCTTGGGAAACCGGCACGATACGGGCCCACCGGTCGATTCCCGCTGTCCCCAGGGCGGCCGCTTTGGTGTCCGCGCAGATCACCGCGAGCAGATCGCCCGGGTGTGCTGCGACCTGGGACCTGAGTTCGGCAATCACGACGTCGGTGAGTCGGCCCCGGTGGGTGGTGAGCCGGCGGGGGATCTGGCCGTGGCGGAGCGCGCGGCTCGGCGCTTGGCCGGGGGCGATCCGGGCGAGCAGGTCGTGGGTGGTGGTCAGGATCTCGTGGGTACTGCGGTAGCTGACGGTCAGGGTGTGCAGGGCGTACCGGGTGCCCAGGTGCGGACGTAGCGCTTCGGCCCATGTGTGCTCCGTTGCCGTGGGGCCGGCCTGGGCGAAGTCGCCGACCAGGGTCATCGACCGGGAAGGGCAGCGGCGCAGGGCCATGCGCCACTGCATGGCGGTCAGTTCCTGGGCCTCGTCTACGACCACATGCCCGAAGTGGCGCTCGGGCGGACCCGCTACCAGGGCCGCGGCCTCGTCCAGCAGCGCCGCGTCTGCGTCGGTCCAGCCGGCACCGGGTGCACGCAGCAGCCTGGTCCGTTCCTCGTCGGTCAGCGACGGCAGGTGGGAGGCCATCGTCTCGGCGTCCGCCAGCAGGGCCTGGACGACGGTGTCGGGGGTCAGCTGCGGCCACAGCGCCTCCACGGCACGGTCGACGTGGGGGTCGTCGAGGAGACCGGCCCGAATGGCGTCCGCGTCGAACTCCGTGGACGGTGCCGCTGTCGGGGTGCCGTCGAGACCGAGGGCGCGGAGGTCCGCCTCGACGGCCTGGTCGAGGTCGAGGCCGGTGCTCTCCAGGGCTTCGGTATCGATGGCTTCCAAGGCGGCGATCATGGCGCGTTCCAGGGCGTTGGTGACCTGGTCGGCCAGGTGCTGCTTGAACAGTTCCCTGGCCGGGTTGTGCGCCAGACCGCTGGTGAGGGCCGCCGCACGTGCCCCGGCCACCTCTTCGTCCCGAAGGCGGACCGGTTCCCGGCCCACCCGCACCGCGAAGCCCCCCTCGGCAGCTTGGTGGGAACGGACCAGCGCCGCGAGCGCATCGGCCAGCTCGGCCCGGCCCTTGAGGCGGGCGACATCGGGTGGCTCCACGCCCGCGGGAGCCACCTGTGCCAGGTCGGCGCACGTCGCCAGGACCGCGTCGTTCTCCCCGAGGGAGGGGAGGACCTGCGAGATGTACTCGAGGAAGCGCGTGTTCGGGCCGAGGACCAGCACGCCCTGCGCGGCGACCCGCGGGAACGCGTACAGCACATAGGCGGCCCGGTGCAGCGCGACCACGGTCTTGCCCGTGCCGGGGCCGCCCTGCACCACCGTGACCCCGCGGTGCGCGGAGCGCACGATCGCGTCCTGCTCGGCCTGCAAGGTGGCCACGGCGGCGCCCATCCGCCCCGTCCGCCCGGCCTCCAGCACCTGCGCCAGCGGGCCGTCAGCCACGACATCGCCGAAGGCCGGCGCCGAGCCGTCCAGGAGCTCGTCACTCACCGCCCGCACCCTGCGGCCCTCGACACGCAGGTGACGGCGCCGCCGCAACCCCAGCGGGCGCAGCGGCGTCGCCTCGTAGAACGGCCGCGCCGCCTCCGCCCGCCAGTCCAGCACCAGTGGCTGCTCGCACCCGTCCATGTGCAGGCCGATCCGCCCGAGGTGCAGCTGCGTGCCGTCCGCGGCATCGATCCGACCGAAGACGAGCGCCTCCCCGGCGCCTTCCAGACGCCGGACCTGCCCGGCCAGCCGTGCGGTGGCCACCTCACGCGCATACACCTCGCCCGGACCCGCCGCCTCGGACCGCAGCACGTCCGCCAACCCCGCCCGTGCCTCAATGAGCCGCTCGTCCAGCAGCCGGTAAGCGGCGGTCACCCGCAGCTGTTCCGACTCCGTCTCGCGCGCAGCGCCGTCGCCATCGAACTCCACCAGTAGCCAGCCTTCCCCTCGTCAAGGCCCTCCACTATGCGACCGAATTCCCGTAAAAGTAAGGCTTGACTTACTTGTCCGCGTCAGCCGCCGCGGGGCGGTAAGGGGCGAGGGATCCCTGGTCAGGAGGTCAGCGGGATGCTCTGGCCATCAGGACAGCCGGAACCGTCGATCCGTCCGGCCGTGATCGAACGTGCCTGGTCGGCGGTGCCCTGTGCATTGTCCTCTGGGCGTTGATGGAGCCGGTGTTCACCGCCTGGCGGGTCGCGCGGGCCGGGTCGGCACGGCAGCCCGCGGGTGCACGGTCTCCCGTATCGGAGAGGCACCCTGATGCCCACTCACCGATCGATTCCGCCCGCGCGCATGCCGTCAGGCGACGACGAAACCACCAAACGCTCATCAACTGCCCACCGAGAAGGGCACAAGGGCCGGTGGATCCAGTCCCGGCTCAGGCGGCGACAGTGAATCCGTGCTGGCTGCCGAGCACAGTGAGGGTGGTCTTGCCCGGGATGCCGTCGGCGTTCGCCCCGCTCAGCCCTTGGCGGCGCTGGAAAGCCGCGTAGGCGTCGACGGTCCGGGAGCCGAAGGACCCGTCATCGCCGAAGCTCGGGTCCAGCAGTCCCTCTGCGACCAGGGCGGCCTCCACGGGTTTGACGTCCGCCGGGAATGTGGTGTGCCCCTGGGCTGCGGCCGGGTCGGTCCGTGCGGCAGTGACGACGTGGGAGAGGCTGACCTTGATTCCGGTAGGTGGGGGCGGGGATGGGGCGTGGCCGGGCCGTGGGGCACCCCTCTGCACCCACTCCTGGAGCGGGTCGCCAGGGCATTGGGTGGCGAATCCATCGCGGTGGCCTTTGATTTCCGCTCCGGCGCCGCCCTTCTCCCGGAGGAGGTCGATGGCGTCGCGGATACCGCCCAGTTGAGCATCGGTCGGATGGGTGAGTCCGGAGTTGCCCACCATGCCGCACACCGAGTAGTGGTTCAGGTTGAGCTGGTGGTTACCATTCGCAGCTTGGAGTTTGTGCAGGCCGCGGCCCTCGAAGACATGACCGTGCGGACAGACTACGTAGCTGTAGGCGATGTCGGAGTAATTCTCCTTGCGGTTCGCCAGATGATCGGCCTGGATTTGCCGCACCCGGCCGGCGCACCGGGTGTGGTTCGCCGGCTTGGCGAGATCGGCCGGGACGGCAGCGCCCTCATAGTGGACCTTTACGCCCCGGGTGGACGCGATGTGCGTGAGGGGGAAGCGCGACGGCTTGGCCCCCCAATCGGCGCGAGTGACGAGGTGCATTCCTCACTCCCTTGTGAGTTGCGGGTCGGCGCCGTCGCATGGCGGTCCGCAATCCGTGGGCTGCGCTTCCGAGAGCGCGTCGACACCGAAAACACGAGTCGAGGTCGGCTTGTCTGCCGAGCATGCGGTCCAAGGGCTCGTCGTTTCTCGACCGACAGACAGTCGATCAGGCCGACCGTCGCGGGTCTCGTCAAGGGACGAGTGTGCTCCTCCTGGGCTCAGACGCCGGGCGTGCAGCCACGGACGGGAAGGCGCGCCGTGTTGGGCACCTGTGTCTTATCGATACGCGAGCGCGGCGGAGGTTACCGAAGTCGGGTCGGTAAAGGCGCGAGTGACTACAATTCTCGCTTCCCTTGCGCATCTCACCGCAGACGCGTGTGTGATGTTCACGGATTGGCTAGCACATAGCAGAGAGCACAGAGCGCAGAGCACATGTGTAGCGTCAGTATCAGAGTGCATCTGCGCACTCGGGGAGTCAAGCAATGGGGGCGGCGGCTGAAAGGCCGCCCTGGATCCTTGCTCGCTTCTGCTTTCCGATCCCCCGAAACCGAGGCCGCTCCGCTCAGTCCCGAACGGCAACCCGCACGCCGAGCGCTTCATACGATCGGTACGCGAAGAGTGCACCGACCGCATCACCGATCTGCTTGTCGACGGTGGGGTCTCCGGCCTGACGGTTCGTAGGCCGCGCCCGCAACAGGGCGGCCCAGCACTCCGTTTGCCCCAGGTCTGACGTTGCCATACGGTCGAAACAACTGACCTTTCACACCTCGCAAAGCCGCCCGCCTCAATCTCCACGGAGGCGCGGCCAACAGGTGCACATAAGTGCCCTGATTCGACTTTGCATCCGCGTCTATGTAGTGGGGCTCACAGCCGGGGTTTCGGGCCTTACCCGCACAGGCGCATTTATCGCATTCCGGCGATGTCTCCCCCCCCTGCTCCTCCCGGGTCGGGGATACCGGCGGGCGCCCGGTCCTCGATCCGACACCGTAATGCGCCATATGGACATGGCTCCTGATCAACAAGTGAGAAGGGCGTAGGGAATGAGAATGAACCTGACCGAGCTGCGCGCCCTCGCCAAACAGGCAGGATTCACCGGCAGCGACATCAACATCGCGGCAGCCGTCGCCATGGCGGAGTCCACGGGCAACCCGGCCGCTGTCGGGGACGAGGGGCTGGCCAACAACAAGTGGGGGCCGTCCTTGGGTCTCTTCCAGATACGCTCCCTCAGGCACCCAGAGCAGTTCACCCCACCAGACACGCTCAGGATCGCCACAAAGCTCAAGGACCCGCTGTACAACGCCAAGACGGCAAAGGCCATCAAGGACGCTCACGGCTGGAACCAATGGTCCACTTTCAAGAACGGGGCCTATCTGGCGCACATGGACGGCGGCCCCGCCAAGTTCGAGCCGTTTCCTGGTGCGTCGTTCTTCCACACGGGACGGAAATCGCCGATCATCACCGCGATGCACAAACGGCTTGTCGCCGAAGGCTGCGATCGATACGCGTCCAGCAGTGAAACAGACGTGTGGGGCTCGGGCGATGTGAAGTCCTACGCCGCCTGGCAGCAGAAGCTCGACTTCTCAGGCAGTGCTGCCGACGGTGTCCCCGGAAAATCCAGTTGGGAACGGCTGCACGTCCCCAACGTCTGACTGTCCGGCCGTGCCGCGGTGAAACGGGTGCCGGGCCGCTGAACGGGACCTGGGTGACCGCGAGGCAACCCGGCACATTGCCGAATTCGGCACCCCGCCCGTCGACGCAGTCGTGGCCTGGTTCAGCGTGTGCCGCTGAGGTGAGAGACGCCGGGATCGGTGTGAGACTGGGTGCGGAAGGGGTGATCCCCGTGCTGGACGCATCGCAGGCGCCCGCCGATCCCGGCGCCGCCGTCGACGAGAGACGGCTGGAGGAGCTGATCACCGAGGCGCAGATCGTCCTCCCGGTGGATCTGTCCGCGCTGGCGAACCGGTGCGCGTTGGCCCTCGGCCTCAACACGGTGCTGATCTACCTCGTCGACCTGCAGCAATGGCTGCTCGTCCCGCTCGACGAGTCCCTGGAACCGCTGCCGGTGGACGGCTCCCAGGCCGGCTGGGCGTACCGCACGGTTTCCCCGCGGGTGACGGACAACGGCGACGGCGTGGTCGTCTGGGTGCCGCTGATCGACGGGGCGGAGCGGCTGGGGGTGCTGGCGGTGCGGACCGCCACGCTGGACGGGCCCCGGATGCGCCGCAGCCGGATGCTGGCCCATCTGCTCGCGATGGTCGTCACCTCCAAGCGCGCCTACAGCGACTGGATCGCCGCTCGCACCCGCACCGCGACCATGCGGCTGCCCGCCGAGATGCTGCGGGCCTTCCTGCCGCCCCGCACCATCGGCAGCAAGCAGTGCGTCTCGACCGCGGTGCTGGAGCCGGCGTACGACGTCGGCGGCGACGCCTTCGACCACGCGGTGGTCAAGCACGTGCTGCACACCATGATCCTCGACGCCATGGGCCACGATCTGGCTTCCGGCCTGACCACCTCGGTGACCATGGCCGGCGCGCGGAACGCCCGCCGCAACGGCGCCGACCTGCCCGAACTCGTCGGCTCCGTCGACCGCGCGCTCGCCCAGTGGCTGCCCGACCACTTCTGCACCGGTGTGGTGTGCCGGCTCGACGCCAACACCGGGGTGTTGCACTGGATCAACTGCGGTCACCCGCCACCGCTGCTGATCCGTGCCGAGCGCGTGCTCGACGGGGCGTTGGACAGCCCCCCGCAACCGCCGATCGGCCTGCATCTCGAACTGGCCCCGGCCGCCCGGCAGGTCCACGAGACCAGACTCGAACCGGGCGACCGCGTCCTGCTCTACACCGACGGTGTGGTCGACGCACGCGACGCGAGCGGCGTTGAATTCGGCCTCGACCGGTTCACGGACTTCATCATCCGCGCCTCCGCCGCCGGCCAGCGCCCGGCCGAGGTGCTGCGGCTGCTCAGCCACGCCATCCTCGACTACCAGCACAACAACCTGCGGGACGACGGGACCATCCTGCTCTTCGAATGGCACCCGTAGCACCCGTGCCGGGCGCCCTCCCGGCTTCCACGCCTCCCGCGCTCGAACCACTAGGTGTATTGATCACGAGCGTTGTTAACAGTCGCTGGGCTTGATCAATGGCGAAGACCTCCGGTGTGGTGGAGGTGTCTACGCTTCACCGCACGGAGG